>CAZEPB010000005.1:0-79981 GCA_964514055.1 uncultured Candidatus Bathyarchaeia archaeon
GTAGGAGTGGGAGTAGCTACAGGAGTAGGAGAAGGAGTAGGAGTGGGAGTAGCTACAGGAGTGGGGGTAGGCGGAGGAACCAGCGAGATTAATTCTTCTACCCGGTAAATTCCCCAACTCCGCGGGAATGTGTAGGTTCTGACCACTTGACCCTCTGGATTCACCTCTACCAGCACAGCACCTATATTGCTATTATACTGCTTCACTTGAGTTCCAAAGACCCCTATCCTGTTTCCATTGGGCAACCTGTCAGCATCTCCCCAAAATTGACTCCAGTAACCCTTTGGAGCGGCCCAACTCCAACTTTCCCAAGCTGTCATGTTCTCCTCGTCTATTGTAACCTCTAAAATTCTGCTATGTGCGTTTTCAGGGTTAGTTTGATTATGGTAATCATTATCAAAAATGATGAAAACGTTTTCTTCAACCTCTTTCAATGCATGGCCATGATACCAAAGGCTCGAAACCTCTGTGCCATTTATGTCAAAAAGCTTGAAATCGCCATGTTCGCCACAGCTCCAAATCAACTCACCCGAAGTCTGGTTAATAGCGTAAAATGTATTCAAATTTCGAACGTTCAGGTAAATTGTGTTCTCGTCGTAGTTCCACTGCAGAGCGTTTGAATGCGAGAAATCAGATGCACCGCTTTCGAAATCAATGTCATTGAATGGACATGCATCTTCAAGGTTGAGATAATCGTATGTGTCCCAAGTCCAAAGTGTTTGGCCAGTGCTATTTAGTTCTACAATCCTGTCAAAGAGTATCTGCTTACCGTTGATTTCGCGAATGTAGCTCCTGAGTGTAAGAAAAGTTTCCGTGATTGGATTGTATTCGACGTCGTGGTGACCAAAAACGTTTTCGAAGTCGATGGTTTCGTTGGTTGTTAGGTTCCAGAAATGTACGGCTTGGTTTGGTTCCCCTTGGTACATGAGCGTGTCTTCGGACATTTCTTTTACAATTAGATAATTCCAGGAAGGAGAGGTTTTGCGAAAATTAACCAGATCGCCGTTGGTCTTCATGATAACCAGATAATTATTGATCTGGGTGTAGCCGTACGTGGAATCATACTCCCATAATCCAAAGGCCAAATACCCATCCCAAGCGTCTCCATAGGTGTCTATAGTGCATGGCACAGCGAAGGTGTCTGCAAGTGCATCAGTGATTGCTGGTGCAACATATAATAAAGCAAGACAAAAGATTATCGCAGTGATCAATAAAGAAAGAAGCGTATTTCTAGTTACTTTTGGCTTGATCATAATGCTCGATTTCCTGCGAGCGTTTTTTTCTTTCACAGCTTATTGCTGCAGTATGTTCTTTTTTGTTATATATGTTTAGTGTCTTGGGTCACACAACGGGATTGTTTACGCTTGAGATTTGGCCGGCGAAACTGGAACATCAGAAACAGTCAACTTCCATAATAGCGGAGCCACTACCTCAACCAGAGCCAGAACCTTTTTCCAACAACCTTTGTCGCAACTGCTTCTGGAGCGTCAACAGTCATAATCGGCATAGCTCTACTATTTTACTTCAAGAAGCACAAAAACTAAGCAGTAATATTTGGAAACGTGCATTTTTTAGCGTAGAAACCTAGAGATACTGGTTGAGATGGATTTCTTCGTCGGCACCTCAGGCTGGTATTACTCTTGGAACGAGAAACGCAGCTTAGACTGGTTTGTAGTAAACTCGGGCTTGAACGCGGTCGAGTTGAACGCCAGTTTTTACAGGTTCCCCTCCAGCAGCATGGTCAAATCGTGGGTTAAGAAAGGCTCAGGACTGAAATGGTCAGTTAAGGTCAACCGCTTTATTACGCACCGCTTCAAATTCAGCGAAAAAGCTTTTCAGTCGTGGCAGAAGTTCCGCGACCTTTTCTCGCCGCTGGACGCGAACGTGGATTTCTACCTGTTCCAGCTACACCCGAGGATAACCCCCAGAATCAGCTGATTCCATCGAAAAATTCGCCAAGGCAACAGAACTCCAGAGAAGATTTACGCTCGAAGTGAGAAACATAGAATGGTTCAATGATAAGTGGATTAGGTGGGCTTCGAAACTGGGAATTACATGGGTAAGCGTTGACTCCCCAGATTTCCCCTTAGACGTGTACAACACAGAAGGTTTGGTCTATCAGAGAATGCATGGCAGAACCGCTTGGTACTCGCACCACTACAGCGACAAGGAACTGGAAGAAGTGGCGGAGAAAATCGTGAAGGCAAAGCCAGAAAAAGCCTACGTCTTCTTCAACAACGACACCGCAATGCTAGTAAACGCTAGAAAAATGCTTGACATCTTCAAAACGCGGCAGCATTAGGGCTGTGGCTTCTTGTGCCGTCGGTAAAGTATGAAAACGTGCCCTCTAACCTCAACCAACGCCGCGCCAGCCTCCTCAGCAGCCCTAGTCGCAATAGCCTTAGCAGTGTCGCTTTGCAACGCGCTCGGCAGAATTCTAACCTTAACCATCTTATGCTTTGAAAGTTGATTCTCAATCTCGCCCGACAGTTGAGGTGTATAGCCTTCTTTGCCAATCCATATCGTAGGTTTCTCGTCCTTCAGTACGTGCCTAACGTGGCGTTTCATTCGGGTAGTTATCTTGCTCAAGTTTTGTTTTCTCCTTTTTCTTTCTTAACAAAATCCGCGTTTTGTGACCGCAGTTTAGACAAGTAACCACTATGTGAGGCTCCCTTTTCTGCTTTATCCTCACCCGGCAATTGTCGCCCTGCACAAGCAGCATGTTGCAGTTCTTGCAGATCTGACGCCTGTACATTGAGGGTAAGCGTATTTTCGCGGCCATAGCTATTTTACGTGCAGTCTCCACGTAGCGGCTAGACAGCTGAGGATTATCATGGTAGACTTTTTTAGCCTGTTGGAAAAGAACTTGGATTCGCTGCTTGGCTATTTGCTTCGCGTTAGACCTCATTTTGGCATCTCGCTTTGACCTGTGTACATTCGGGCTGCGACTAATCTAGAGTTAGGATTCTCGGTTCATAACGCTTTTGTTTCTGACTGTGATTTCATAGGTTAAGGTGTAAACATGAATCTAAAGAGGCTTTACCAGGTCGTCTTAGGATTGTGGCTCATAAGTGCAGTGGTAATGATTTTTTTGCTCAACAGTATTGATTCGATTGTTCATGGTGATCTTTACAATTATGGCTTACAAATGAGCACAGAATGGGCTAATTCATACTGGACTTACTTTCGTCTGATTTATGTGTTGTTGGGCGTGCCGATGGCTCTTAGCCTTTTAGCCATGGTTGTTGGATTCTGGAGGACAAGAGAAAGAGTTGCTGCTAGTGTTACTAAGCAGCCGCAATGGCAACAAAAGCCGAAACGAGTTGTTTGTCCAACGCCAACGCGGAAAGAAGAAATCAAAAGCAGCGATGAAAGCAGGGAAGATGGATCTATGGTTATTTCTTGCCCCACGTGCAAAAAAGTGTTCAGCAGACCCTTAGTTATGCTGAACTTCGAAGGTGGAAAAACTAAGCTCGTAAACGTTTGTCCCTACTGTAATCGTGTTTTAGGAAGTGCTGAAAATGGCGATTCATCGAATATAGACTTTCACATAGCAGATTCACACAAGAGGCTGACACCCTAGAATCGTCACCTTTTCTAACGTTTCTTATGATGTTGTGGTAGCTAAACGTATGTTAGCCTTATGGCAGCTCGTTTTCTCTCCGTGTTTTTTTGACCCCCTACCCATATTTTTATTAGTAACGTTATTGGTAATGTTTTTTGGTAACAGTTATGAAAGTGCAGACGGGTGTGCGGATTGATTCTGAGGTTTGGCGGGCTTATCGGGTGCTTTGCAGTCGTGAGAAGCTGCGGCCATCTTTGGCTATTGAGGAGTTTCTCAGGCTTGTCTTGGAGAACGACTCTGTTTTGAGGCTTTTGAGTTTGATGCGGGACGTAGCTAAATCGCGGGTTGAAGGTTTTGATGCTTATGCGCGCGTGCTGCTAGATTGGTACACACATGAGAAGTATTGGTTCTCAGTTAATGACAGTGACGCATCTGTTGAGGCGTTGTTGCTTGATTCTTTGAAGGTGGTTACCGACGCAGAGCTACGTCATCGTATAGAAAATGCTCTAGTAGCCCATCAGCGCAAGATACACCTGAAAAAGAAAGGAGCTGCAGAAGTGGATAAGAACAGCAACAAAGAGCTTGAAGTTAAGGGTGAAACCGAAAAAGCTGAAGACGTTAATAAAATTGAGGCGAAAGACTTGGATGCTGAGAATGAGATTAAACAAAAACTAAACGAGCTGAAACGGTTTAGAAAGCTTGTTAAAAACAAAAAAGAAAACTGAACAGCCAATCAAAGAGCTTACGCTGGCTTCTGTGAAGACCTACTGCGATTAGATAAAATAAAACCAATGATATTAGACTGAAAAGCACAAAACATCCTCATGCATCAATTCGCGGTTGTTTGTTAAGCGTTTAGCGAAGAATACTTCAATAAATCCAGCAAAACAAATTTTATTGTTACCAGTTGCCAAAAAAGCCTGCGATGGACAACCCTTTAATAATTTTCTGTATCTATTCAGGACTTAAGGTGGATGCTCTTGGGTTCCAACAAAAAGAACACAATCAGAATCGGCGCGTCTCTAGCCATAGGCATCCTCCTACTAGTCGTCTTGGTCTGGTGGACAGGAATAGACAAAATCGGGGAAGCGATTGGTTCTGCTTCACCTCTGTGGCTTGCGGCAGCCGCTTTAATAATCCTACCCGCCTACGTCTTGAGAGCGATTCGTTGGAAACTCTTGCTTTCTCCCGTCAAGAAAAACGTCCGAGTCAGCACCGCATTCTGGTCCACCGCCGTCGGCTTTATGGTCAACACTTTAATTCCCATCAGACTCGGAGAATTCGTAAGAGCCTACATCCTAGGCGAGAAAGAAGGAACAGGGTTCGCTCCAGGCTTTTCCTCCATAGTTGTGGAACGAACGTTAGACCTGATAGGACTGCTCAGCATAGGCATAGTTACAATGTTCCTAGTTTCCGCCCAAGCGGGATTATCCAGCATAGTCGTAGACATCTTCCAAGCGTTAGCGGTGCTCATAGCCGTCATACTCGCAGTCATAATCGTGGGCATCAAAAAAGAAGCTTTGATCATAAGACTCGTAACTGGAATCACATCTAAAATCCCCCTCGCCAAAAAATACACCGCCAGAGTAGCAGATTTCACGAGTTCACTAATCAAGGGATTGCAGGGACTAAGCCAAAACCCGAAGATGTTCGTTGCGAACATCTCTCTAACGTGGATTTTATGGCTGACCCAAACCTCCGCCATCTACCTCACGTTTACAGCCTTCAACTACCCCCTACCATTCACGGCTGCCATCCTAGGCGGCGTACTCATGTCTACCTCGCACATCTTACCCGCAACCCCAGGTTACGTAGGCTCCTACGAAGCCTTCTGGGTGCTGATCTTCACCTTGCTGGGCGTGACACAACCGGATCTGCTTCTAGCCATGGCAGTGATAAGCCATTTGACAGGGTTGTTACCGACTGTAATCATCGGCTGCGTAAGCGTTGTTTGGCTAGGCGCCTCCTTCGAGGAAATCTTCACGTTCAAAAAATATGTTGCCGCCGCGAAGCCGCTTGCCAACAAAAACCAGTGAAAAAGCACATAAATCCCATAAAAAGCCAAGTCAGGTAAATTGGTTCAATTTTCAGCAACAAAAAGCATAATTCTGTTTTTGGCAATGTAAATGTCGTCAATAACATAAAATTGAGCTGCCAGCCATAATGGTTCATTATATTTTTGAAACAAGCCAGCTCAGATAAGCAGGCTTATCCTTCTAAACTGTTAATTGCAATTTGATACGTTTGGTAAATGGCTTTTGCAGCTTCTTTTATTCCATCTTTTTCTTGTGAGGAAAGAATCACCAGATAGGGATGCGCCTAGCGACCGCCCAAGTTGAGCTGGGATTCCAACGAATGCGGTCTCAGGAATTTCTTCGAATTTTGCTAGAGTAGCTATGGATAAAATTTCATTAGTATTTTTGTTATTGCCTTTGCAATATCTCTGAATGACGCGGCTGGACCTTATTCAGTTCCGCCAATATTGTCTACTATAAGTTATGAAACCGATTTTACGTAAGACGTAATTTCGTTTTTGGGGGATGAATGCACTTTGGAGTAGAAAAGGATTTCTTAGGCGGCTTTTCATTCATTCGTTTCCACCTTTAGAAGTTCGAATCATTTTCCATACAGGATTGTAGTGGCCCTTAGCACTATCGATATAAGCAGCTAATCGCGAGGTGCCTTCAATAAACCCAAAAGTTATTGCTTCTGCAGGGTTATACTTTGAAATAAGTATAGAGGTCAGTTTCAAAGTGTTCACGAGTGACATATGTTTGGCTTTGTAGCGCTTGGAAAATTGAAAATGTCCTCTGTTAACTCTTCTTCTTTGTTCGAAAAGCTCAGTTACTGACCTTGGACCCCACATGTAAACTTTGGCTTCGGGAACAAAGGCGTAGTTAGACTGGTTTTTTTCCACGATATATTCGATGTAAAGATCATCGTTGATAATACTTTCTGGCAAGGATTCAAGAATGTTCCTCCTTATGGCAAACATTTCTCCAGTTACTTTGTGCCACCCAAGATTGTTCATTTCATTGTGAAGGTCCCAAAGCATATTCACAAGTTTTCCGTTGAATTTGTTCTTATCATTTAAGGGTACTGGATAGGCAATAGCGCAACCAACGGAATTGTCTTCAAGTGCTGATACCAAATTGCTTATTGCGTCTCTTTGTGGGACTACATCTCCAGATAGAAAAACTACAGCTTCAGCATCTATTGCTTCAGATTGCAAAGTCTTTATAGCCGCGTTAAGAGCACGTGTTTTTCCACGGCGAACATTTTCTATTATTGGATAAACTTTGGAATTTTTACTAGCAACATCGTTTATGATATGGTCGGTGCCATCAGTGCAGCCAGAACAGATGGCAATCACTTTTTCTAGTTTATGTTTTCCATATCGCTGGAAGTAAAGCATATTATATAGTATTCTTCGGATGTTCCATGCTTCGTTATACGAAGGAACAATCGCTGCAATTTTCATCTAGTAACTTAACCTCTTTTCAGTTTATTGGAAGAAATGTCCTTTGGAAAAAGTAACTGTAATCATCAACCGAGTGCACAATAAAAGATATGCCACTAAACTCGTTTTTTGCTATATTAATGGTTATCGTATCACTTTCTATGTTTTCGCGATAGATAATATTAACAGATACTTGTCCGTTAGACTGAAGAATATTTGAAAGCAAGATATTCGCAACATCATCAGCTAAAATATCTTCACCAATATCAGTCCGTGTCGCACCTATTTCGCCTCCAAAAACTATTAGAAAGCCTTTGCCAACTGGTACTGCAGCTATTGACGTTTTATCTTCGTACACTTTACCAAGAATTAGACCGCCATTTCGTATTGCTTGACTAATAGTAACTCCCTTGTTAATTCCAGGATATTGTAGGTTCAGTGCATCTGAAATCGGGGATAAGTCAAAAGCTCTTTTAGGCGAATAACTGCCACATAAGGGATAGCCTAATATTGTTTCTTGACCTGCCCAACCAGGATTTTCTTCAGATGGCCATACTACGTTTTTCCTGAATTTACCCGAAAAATAAGCAAACCCGTCGCCCATCCAAATTATAGTTCCTCCATTTCTCATGTAAGTACCCACTATAGTTTCGTTTTTGGAGTGAACTGTCTCTGGGAAAACCCCTGAGGGGATTATCACAATCGAGTCAAAATCACGTAACATCACCTCTTTAAGTCTGTCTGCGTTGACAACTTCAACGCTTTCAGCGTAGCCTTTCAACTTTAAAGTTGGCACGATATGATCTATGAAGCCAATCCAAGCTGCTCTGGTACAACCACTACAAGGGTAATCTTCATCATAATAAACGTATATGCGTTTGTCTATTGTATCGTTATACACGGGAATTAGAACAACTTTCAGGACTAAAGGGTAAATTATTTGATTAACAGAATAAGTTACGCTGAATTCGAAATTTTCGCCAATTTCAGTTGAAGTATATTCGTCAATTACTACGAGTGGCGCATTATCCACCGAAACAGTATACGATGCTAATAATACTTCACCAATTAAAATAGCGCATAAAATCAAAGCAAAGATTTTCTCAGTAAGATTCACAATTTTTCACCGTTTTTGGCAATTAGGAGTGGGCGTTTTGATGGTAACGTTGCTAAATATAAGGATATTATGATAAGGACGCCCAAAAAACCTGAAATGAACATCAAGGGGTAACCAACAAAATCTAAGAATTGAACAAACAGCGTGTCAATCAAAAGTCCAAATTGATGTAAACTTGAAAAGAATACTAGTGAATTGACATAGTGCTGAACCCAGTACAACTGAGTTATTACAGCGAACACTGATAACAAAATAAGTCTACGGAAATAAGTACCATAGACGCCATAGCTTATTATCAAGAAGGGAATAATCCAAATTACATATTGTGGATTGACAACTAATGACGTCAAGTAAACAGTTACAATTATGCCTATGTGTGCTCGAAGAAAACGATTGTAAGTGGTAAGTTTCTTAGAAAAGAGGGTATAATAGAATATTACGCCCAAAGCACCTATAAAAAAGACAAACTGCAGAGCTGAAAATACTAATTGTGGACGCCCGTATGCATTTAACCATTCAAAGATGTCAAAGGGTAGAAAGTAAGCTATATTCGACAGAGACAAACCGCCCAATGCGGAAACGTAATTACCACGTGTCGTTACTGCCTTAATAGCACTTGGTAACGTACCAAAAAGGATTAACGGAATAATGGCAACAGATGCCCCCAAAAGTAGACCACAGAAGAGTGACAGATATCGGGATAATATCCCTTTGGTTACCTCAATTTTGCTTTTAAGATGTTTGTCAAAAACGAGCTTAAGAGGGAAAATCAAATAAAGTGGGAGTAAATACAATGGAAAAATTTTCACCATGGCACCTATAGCTATGGAAGTTCCACTTAAGAAATATTTCTTCTCCAAGAAAAAACAGAAAGCTAAAACTAACATTAATGTCGCCAAGATATCTATCTGGCCGTCGATTGAACCAATAAGGAGAACAAGAGGATTAAAGAACCATAGAACAAACGCTTTGTGAGCCATATTTTCGTTCCTATATTTCTTTACTTGATCGTAAATAAGTAGACCTACAAATATTTCCGCTATGAAAATGGGTAATTTGTGCGCTATATTGAAAAAAGGAGAAGTAGCACTGACGAGGGTGCTTCCTAAGTATGCTCGTGTACCAAGTTGATACGGATTGAAAAATAGGAGAGTAGCACTAGTTGATGGTAACATGAAATAGGCCCATATTGGAGGGTATGAATAATGCATTGTGTAATACGGAGAGCCTAGCCCCGACGCCATGTTCAAAAAAGCTATATACCATACTTCAAAATCACCAGAATCACTTGTGTAAGCAGCTAAAACTAATCGCAACAACATACCTATAATTAATGCGCTACCTATTCTGCGATAATTCGCAAAAAATGGCTGTGACTTAAAACTCTGGAACAAAGAAGTTAACTTCACCAATATAATCTCTTTTCCGCAAATCGTTTTGTAGCTTCATGTATTACCTCTTTGAATCTATTCTTCAAAGATACCTTGCCAATACTGTCCATCTGCACTCTTGCTCTGATTGTCCTTCTCAAATCTCTCATATTCCTTATAAAGGCTCTGAGGACAAGCAGCAATAAACGTGGATTCTTATAAAAGTACAAAGCTTCACTAATAGGCAGGATAACTCCTCTACAAAACAACGCTGAAAAAACATATTTTAAGGGAAAATTCTTCAAGATAACACGTATGTCATTGCTTATCTTCATCTCGTACGCGAAAAAAGGGACTTTCTTCATTGAAGCAGAAACCATATGCCATGAAACTGCAGACGGCACGAAAAGCAAATCTAGACCTAACCGGCGTATATTTATACTCAAGTCTACATCCTCACCATAAAGGAAATAACCCTCGTCCAGCAAACCGATCCTCTCAAGGGCGCTCCTTTTTATAAGAACCGCGCAACCCGTAAAAGCATCAAATTCATCCACAGTAGAAAACTGAAAACTATTCTGACCGGCATGCCAGAAAAAACCTGTAAAAGCGTCAACTTTTCCACCGCTAAACCAAATTTTATTTGGCGTGTCATAATAATAAATTGGTCCCATCGCAGCACCAGCTTGATCTGAATTTGATAGAGCGGTGACTAGCTCCCTTAACCAGTTGGGGTCAGCAGTGGCATCGCTGTTGAAGAGACCAACAAATGTGCTATCTGAAGCTGTAATGCCTATGTTACATGCCGGAGCGAAACCTAAATTTTCATTATTTACTATGATTTTGAGATTCGGAAATTTTTTTCTTAAAATCTCAACAGAATTGTCTGAAGAGTTGTTATCAATGACAATTATTTCGAAGTTCTCATAATCTATCTCTAGAAGAGACCGTACACATTTTTCTATGTATGAGGCACCATTCCAATTAACTATTATCAATGAGACAGAATACATTAAAGAAGTCAAGAACAAACAAACCTAATTTACAGGTAATTTAGTTAATTAATTGAGACTTTACGGGCAACTATTTTACTTCGGAACAGTCTGCATATGTGAATTGCAAATTTCAATATTTCTTTTAAGTTGAGATTGCTTTTGCCGTTTTTTCTTTTTTCAAAAACATAAGGTATCTCGCATACTGTACTATAATGTCCTTTAACCAAAATTTCAAGAAGAATCTTGTAGCCTATTGGATCAAGCTTAGCCTCACTAATTACGTCACGTTTAATCATAAAGAAGCCAGAAAGAATGTCCCTGACATTCCGAGTTTCTGGCAGCAACAAATGTGCTAAAGCTGTTGCGCCCCTGGAGATAATTTTTCTGGAAAGACGCCAGCCGTTGGTACCTCCACCATTAGTATACCTTGACGCTATTACCAAATCAGCACCGTCAATAATTTTCGCGTACATCTCCGCCAAAAGCTCTGGTGGATGTTGCATGTCCCCGTCCATAACTGCAAAAATTTGCGTTTCAGGAGCGCATTCAGCAAATCCATCAATCACAGCAGAACTCAACCCAAGTTTACCAGGGCGCTTCAGAATTTTTATATTACCATATTCCACGTTGAGTTCTTCTGCAACAATGGCGGTTCCATCTGGACTGTTATCATCAATTATTACCAGCTCAAAACTTGCGTCATTCAATGACGTTTCTACCCTATCAACTAATTCTGGCAGATTCTCACTCTCATTAAATACGGGAATAACTACGCTTAAGCTAAATCCCAAAAAGCTGTTGAGTGAAATGTTAATCATCAGTTGAGTCAATTTGTTTACCTCAGTTCTCTTGCGTTCGCTACGGCTTCACTTGCGCCTTTTCCGAAACTACTGTGGAGTTTGCAGCGGCACCATGTCTTTCCGTCTTTGACCACCGTCTGGGTCTACGGAAAATGATGAGCAGTAAAGCATACAAAGCAATTAGCGATTGAAAACTCCAATAGAAGTAAATGAAGGGAAGCCAAAGCAAACTTTTAGGTTTCCTTGGTTTAGTGACATAGACCAAAGCGATGCCACAAACAAGCAAACTTAGGGCAGTAGTTAATGTTGCCAATGGTACAGCTAGAGACCATAAAATGTTAAAGATTGGGATTTCAAAAATAGCCCAAACACTGACCAGATAGGGCAGCAAGGAAGCAACCAAAAGGAAGGGGGCAAAAAAGGTCGTCTCAGCATCAAAGTTTACCCTATTGAGCTTAGCCATTAGTCGGCCATATTTAAGAGCTACTTCCATTGTGCCTCTGAACCATCGTGTGCGCTGTTTAAATAGGGTTTTCAAATCTGAAGGACTTTCCTGCCAAGAAATAACGTTTGAGCCATACCTGATTTTATACCCATTGTCCAAAAGCTTGGCGGAAACTTCCATATCCTCACTGAGTACAGCCTCGTCGAAACCGTTTATTTTTTCTAAGATGCTACGACGTATGAATTGGCAACTTCCTTTCAAGTGAACAAAAAGATTCAGTATATCCTTACCTCGAAGGAAAACTTCACACCAAACAGCTTCTTCATAAGAGTTAAACTGAGTCAGCATGTTCTTCTTGGGATTAAGGGATAAAGTTTTACCTTGTACAGCAGCAACTTTTGGGTCTTTGAAGTATTCGATTGCAGCCATCAGGACATCTTCCTCAGGTAAGCTGTCCGCATCAAAGAAAGCCACTATATCCCCTTTTGCATGCTTAACGCCATAATTAAGCGCTGAAGGCTTACCACTTGAAGAATCCCTGTGTAAAATCTTAATTCCAGAAGATTTTGCAGCGTGAACCCTGCAAACCTCGAGGGTCCTGTCAGACGACCCATCCTCAACAATTATTATTTCTCTCTTGTTCACAGGATAATTCAGCTTCGAAAGGACATCTAGCGATTTTCCTATCACACGTTCTTCGTCTTTAACCGGTAAAACGATAGATACAAAGGGTAATAGTTCATTTGAGATACGTTTGGGTGATTTCTTCCTATTTTTGCGTGCATCCCGAATACCCATAATCAAAATAGGCAGGTTGTAAAGTCCCCAAAGACATATCCCTAGGAACCCTACGACTAAGACCAGACCTATTATGTCGAGCAGCATGTAATTCCCTTGATAGCGTTATATTGCAGATTACTTTTAAAGATTACAGGTTTTATTTATGCTTAACACCGCCAAGAAACGTGCAAACGAGATATCAAAAAGCCAGTCTTCGGCTAAACGATTTCCCCATTTCTGAGCCATAGAACTGAGCTTTTGAGCTAATGGTTTGCCAATCTTTCGTACAACTTTTGAGAGACGCCCTTCCAAAAGACCTCCCAGTTTCTCCATAACCATACGTATGTTTTTTGCTAAAGTAGTACTGCGCACATTACAACGAGCAACCTTTATAGTTAAATTTACAAGTACTCGATCTATCCTATGCAATGCTCTGAACCACACGCCAGCGCGTATGGCCTTCAGCCTCAGCTTCACCAGTTGCATTTTGTTAATGGAGTTGGAAGTTTTTTTTGCAGATGCCGTCTCGAGCATGTTTACTTAGACCTTCTCAAATCGTCAATCTTAACTCGTATTATTTACATATCTATGAATTAGTACTCTATTTCACGAATAATAAAAAATTTTCTGATTTTTCAATCTATATTTGGGATTCAGTAAGTATCAAAAACGCTTTTATTAATGGAAGTACCAAAAATTCACGGTAAGTTTGAGACGTGGGAAGCGCAAAAAAAGGTGATACGGCAGCATCAGATTTACAACTAAGTTTAAAATAAGATTTAACGGTGAGAATACCGAGAATCTTAAGGTAATATTTATGCTGGTCCATTTTTCATGTGTGTCAGGACAATAATTGCATAGATTGAACAATCATGCGAATGGTTCCCGCAAGCACTGATAATCATTAACTAGTAAGCCGGCTGTCTCTCAGAAGGTTCAAAAGCGAGTATATGTAAAATCCGATTTTGTAATAGTTATTTCTAAGTCACAATGTTTAACTCTTTTTTAATAGAACTTCTCTTGAAGCAAAATGCGAGCAATACAAGGAATTGGCAATTGGATTCTAATAATCATGGCCACAGCCTCACTGGTTTCAATGATTGCCGCTTTTAGGTTAGATATGGTAGTAAATCAAGATCTTTACTCGCATGGGCTTCAGTTTAGCACCAGCTGGGCATTTCCGTATTGGGACGCAATTAGAACAGTTTTTGCAATGGCGTGGCTCAACATAATCGTGGCAATCGCCTTCCAAATATACAGAATAATGATTGCCCGTCAATCCGAAAGCTCAAATGAACAAGAAAATATAACGAAAGAAACAGCCAAACATAGAAATATGGATCGAAAAATTGCAGAAAAGGAACCACAGGAATATACAGCAGAAACAACGCCAGCAGCCTCTTCTGAGGCGAAAGAAGACTTGGAAATAATTCCGTATGAAACATCAAATTGTGAGCAGACCGAATCAAAAGACACTGATCAAGCCGAAGGACAACAAGAAACTAATCCTGCAGATTCAGAAGAAGAGACTTCACAAGAAGAAGACCAATCAGAAGACTCTCAGGTTACGGTCAGGTGGGCGACTAATGAGTCTGAGTCCGATGATGATAGTTCTTTAGAAACTGAGACAGTGTAAGCTCTCAAGATCGTAAATGTGTAATTCCAGTAGCTTTGCTTGTAATGCAGAAAACTATATAGTGAATAGTAATCTGTAATTCGCAATGTTTACTAATTTGTGCAACCAACCCGATTATCAAGGGATAAGTAGAAATGAGACTCACGCGAAACATATTTGATTGGGTTCCTGTACTAATGGTGGCTTACTCCCTGGTTTCCATAATTGTTCTTTTCCAGATAGATGCGATAGTCAATGAGAACCTTTACTTGTATGGTCTACAATTCAGCGCCGAATGGGCGACGCCGTATTGGAACACAATTAGAATTGGTTTTGCTATGTCATGGCTGGCAATTTTTACAGTCGTAGCTTCCACAATTTACTTAATGACACGTAAGAATAAGGAAGAAAACCAAGAAAAAAACGAAAAAAGAGAAAAAGAATCTAGAGATGAAAAGCTTTGGCATAGATACAGGCTCAGCGACGGCTCAAACATTAAGGTGAAATATAATCTGAAGAGTGCAAAACGATTGGAAAAACTTTCTCCAGACGGAATGCCTGTCTACGTCGTAGAGTCTGATAACATAGTGCAAGTGGTTAGCGCACCATTGGAACTTATCAAGAAAACCAAGAAACCTAAGAAAAAAGAGAAAACCAAGAGAAAAACGAAAAAAGAGAAAACTCGAAGAAAACGGCGTTCTATGAAGGCAAGTTTGGCTGAAATAGACTCAGTGTCATGTGTTGGCTAGGCACAATGTCAGGAGTCTATGAGACGCCGACAATAAATTTTCATATGCTGCATTTGATAGATTAGATTCAGTAGACTGAGTGCAACGGAATAGTAGGTTTCAAAATTAATTTCGAGTTTAGGAAACAAGTTATCGAATTCATCACTTTTGACCTGTACTGTTTTCTGCAGGTCACTGCGTATTGACTTATAGGTTGCGAGCGTATTCATTAATAAGGTTCTAGTCATGCTAGACTTGGTTGAATCAAAAGGTTGATCTATGCTGAAATTCGGATTCTTGCTCTGAGCTGCCTCGAATCCATCAGCTAACACCTTAATTTTACCACAGTGCTCATCAAGCCGTTTGATGATAGATTGCAATTCTGCAGGTTTAGGTAATTCTTCCTTATCTTCAATAGATTTTGTTTTTTTCATTTTACCAGAGCTGAACTCCCTTCAATTTAGTTTTTATTGAACAAGTTTGAGGCATTTTTCCAAGAACTATCAACTTTCGGCTTGCAGATTTCACAAGTATTGATTATGCTTAGTCGAATTTCTAAGTTGTGGTTTTTGGTTACTGGCTTATCTGCTTTTTCTGTTAGGCGGCAGCTGCAGCTCTTCACTAAAATATTTTTAGCCCTGCTTCAAATACAACATCATGGACAACGTCGCGAAAGAATAGGTTTTCTTTCTGGTGTGCAAATATTTGGATTCTGAATCTAAATCATTTATACCGAGCCTAATCTTCTTGGAAATCGAGGTCGGAAAACTCCACCGCAGACAGTAGAAGGAAAATAAGAAAACCCACAATAATCAACACTAAGCTTACCCTTAGCAACAACCAATAAGGCTGAGCCCATTCAACGCTGAATTCCAAACCGTAGTTGTATAATGTGCCATTAATCAAATTATCAAGCTGAAGCAGAAGAACCGCAGAGATGCCGAGCGCTACTTCGCCCAAAACAGCTAGAGCAAACCAGAGTTTTCCCATACTATCACCAAAGCCCTTTCCTCAGCCCCCAAGTAAAATATGAAAACCGTAATATTAATTTTTTAAAAGGCGGAGGATATTAAGTCGGATATCGTTTTGGAGTGCTTGTGTTGATTATTGGGGCTCAGCAACATCATATAGTGTTACCTTGGCTTTTCTCGGGTTTTCTTTTTGCTCTTCGAAAAATTTTTTGTGAAATGAGCTAATTATCGAGTTAAGTTTTGGAATATTATGGCTATCGAAATAAAGTATTATGTATTCTTAGAAGCTTTTTTATGTAGTCTGTCGAGGCATCAGGAGACAGGGTTGAAAGATGCAGGCAAATGATGCTCACTTACTCAGTAGCTTTGACGAGCGAAAGGAGAAGGTTAAGGTTGCTTTAGTGAAACTGCAATCCTTGAAAAGCCAGATTTCCGAGTTAAGGATGCAATGTGAAGCTTTGAAGAAGCGGCAGTCAGAAAGACAGAAAGATTTGACATGTAGTGAGTGTGACGAGCCAATAGAGCGCGGTCAAGAAGTCGTGCTCAGGGGTTCTTTTGGAAAATTAGAGAGGTATTATCATAAAGGTTGCTTTAAGAAGATTTGGCTGTCTCAAAAATGGATATTGGATTATTCTCAACCCGGTTTTCTGAGAAAAATAGGGACGGATCATTAACTTCACTTGGCTTTTTTTGCTATTTTTTGTTGGATCCAGCTGAAATAAATATTCGTAAATCGTAATATTTAAGTTATACGATGCATATCAACACAAGAAGAAAAAACTGGAGGAAAAAGTAGTATGCCCGAATATCTAGTATTGATGAAATTGAACCCAGGAAAAATAGTTGATGCCCTAGGCGACATAAGAAAACTAGACGAAAAACCCGTTTCCGGTGTAGACCTCTGTTACAGCATGAACATTTTCGGAGCTTGGGACGTAGGAATTTGGATAAACGCTGAAAACAGTTCAGAAGTGATCGATTTTGTGCAGAAAAAAGTAAAGGGTCTAAGCGGAGTCACCGACGTATACACTGTGCCTACGTTTCCGCATGGAAACGGTGCCAAGAACGTAAAAAACTCAGAGGAACAGAAAGCCCCTGTAGTAACAACCTGAAGAAGCGAAAAACCAAAAAAACGAAAATAGGGTTCAATCACTTTCGCGAAATTGCAACATTTCCAATTTCCTTCGTTTCTTAGACTTGTCAGAATAGCCTCTACCTAACAGAATAGCTAGAAGATGCAAAACAGCGTTAGGCGTACAAAAAATTTTGGAGCAAATGTGGAGCGTTAATTCACAAGAGTTAAGTTAAATCAGAAAAAACAAAACAAATGACAAGTGAAATCAATGGCAGAAACCGAAATCTTGCCACAGAAAATAGTTGACATGAGGACCATTATTCTTAAATCTAAACTTGATTCTAAAAGGGTAAAGCAGCAAGGAGAAAAATTAAAAACCAGTTTTTTCACCAGATTCGGCTTCCTGAAACCTAAACCCAAAGACATAGTGCTTGTAGCTTTTAGCAAATACTACGAACCCTACATCTTGATCGGTGGAAAATACTCCATTGATTATTGCAAGAGACATAGGTACGCTCTCAAAGTTGAAGATAAAACGCAAGCGCTTTTTATTGAAGGCAAAAAGCTAAAACCCGAACCTCTGCCTTCGAAAGACAATGCCATGGTAATTAACCTTGTCGGCGAAGAGCATTCCCATTACGAAAACGAGACATACGTAATCCTTGATAGAATGTTACAGGAAGTCTCTCCCGAAAAATTGTGTTTCGCACCTTTTGAAGGGGAACTGGAAAATCAGCCAGAAATCTATTTCGATTTAAGAAAGCCAAGAATTTCGTTGGATCAAGAAATAACGTTTCTTCGTTCTAAAATCGCTAAAAGACCTTCAGATGTTGCGGAAATCGTCAGAGAAAAATTCGAAATCAACGAGCGCACAACAATTTACACTCCTATCTATGAACTCACATACAAAAACATAAAAAACGGAAAAAAAGTCACTGCACTAATAAACGGAATTACCGGCAACATGAATATAGGTAAATTTAAATCAAAAACCATCAAAAACCGCGAGAATTCTTTAGAAGCTATCCCAGAAAATCGTTCCGCGGTACAAACTCGATTTTTTCGAGCTGAACCAGAGCAAACGCAGGTTCGTGGTGAACCCTATGTGCCTAGGTCAACTGACAAAGAGCAAACCGAAAATCTCACAATTGAGAAAAGAGTAAATAACGTTGCCCCTAGCACCCATCAACCTGAAGAGACTTTTATGTCAAAAGCTGAAAACACAACACATTTGGCAACCGACTTCATGACTCGTTTAGGTTACAAGCAAGACCAAATTCCTACCAAACTATTTGTGGAAGGCGAAACTGACGTTGTAGAACTGAAACTTCAAAAGGGAACCGCCAGAGTACAAATCGACACCAAAACAAAGGAAGTCAAAGAATACGAAATTCAAGAAGCAGAGGCTCAAGAAGGTTTCTTCACTTCAAAAAGAAAGATTCTACTGTTCTTCTTATCTTCAATCGCCACAATAGTTGTTGTTCTAAAACTTATCAACGTTTTTTAATGCCAGCTACAATCAACTTGTAAAATTTCTCTGATTAGAAAATGTTTCTGCAGTTCATTGTAGATCAGGTCTTGGGATACCACTTCTTGATTTCGGCAACGCTTTCCTTTGATTTGTAGTAGTTACCAAGCATGCAATCCAAAGATTTAGGACATTCCAAACATTCGATAGGTATTTCTTCTCCCTTGTCTCGTTCACCAAGATAACCAAAATAGTGCTTGCATCCATATTCGGATTCCCTATCCACTGCCTTTTCGTTTGAAGCCAACGGTCCAATTTGAACCGTTTCCTTCAACTCTGGCTCTTGACTTTTAACCTGTTTTAGCTTTTCTGCTTCCTTTCGTTCAGCTTCCAGTCTCTGCGCCTCTTTTCGTTGTGCTTCCAGTCGTTCTGACTCTAACCGTTCCGCTTCTAGGCGCTCTGCCTCCAGACGCTCGGCTTCTAGGCTTTCCGCTTTTCGCTTCGCCTTCAATTGCTCAGCTTCTAATCGTTCAGCTTTCAGTTCGGACTCTAACTGCTTTGCCTTTTTTTCTGATTCTGACAGTCTTTCTTCTAGTTGTCTCGCTTTTCGTTCTGCCTCTAAGTGTTCTGCTTCTAGTAGTTCGGTTTTTCGTTGCGATTCCAATCGCTCTGCTTTCAGTTCTGAGTCTAGCCACTCTGCCTTTCCTCTTGATTCCAATCGTTCCGCTTTTAGTTCTGACGCCATTCGCTTTGCCTTTCGTCTTGATTCTAGCAGTTCTGTTGCTAGTTGTTCTGCTTTCAGTTCTGATTTCAATCGTTCCGATTCTAATTGTTCTGCTTCTATTCGTTGTGCTTCCAGTCGTTCTGACTCTAACCGTTCCGCTTTAAGTCGCTCGGCTTTTTGTTCTACCTCTAATCGTTCGATTTTTCGTTGCGATCCATTTCTTTCCGCTTCCATTCGTTGTGCTTCCAACTGTTCTGCCTTTAGCTTTGTCTCCAGTTGCCCTACCTTTCGTTGTATTTCCTCTCGTTCCGCTTCCAATAGTTTCGCCTTTCTTTCTGCCTCTATCCGTTCTGAAGCTATTTGTTCTGTTTTTTGTTTTGCTTCCTCGCGTTCTGCTTTTAGTTCCGCCTCCAACCGTTTTGCCTTTTTTTCTGATTCTAACAGTTTTGTTTCTAATCGTTCTGTTTTTCTTTCCGTTTCCAGTCGTTCTCTCTTTCTTTCTGTTTCCAGTCGTTGTGCTTCCAATCGTTCCGCTTTAAGTTTTGATTCCTGGCTTTCTGCTTCTAGTCTTTCTGCCTCTAATCGTTCTACTTTTTGTTGTGCTTCTCTTCGTTCCGTTTCCAACAGTTTCGCTTTGCGTCCTGCCTTCAGTCGTTCTGCCTTCAATTGCTCTACTATTTGTTCTGCCTCTAATTGCTCTGCCTTGAGTTTTGTTTCCAACCGTTCTATTTTCCGTTCTGCATCTAATCGTTCTGCTTTTAGTCCTGACTCTAATCGCTTTGTCTTTCTTTCTTCCTCTAGTAGTTTTGCTGCTATTTGTTCCGCTTCCAAGCGTTCCGCTTTTAGTTCTGCCTCTAGCAGTTTTGCCTTTCTTTCCGCTTCTAGTAACTCTGTTTCTAGGCGTTCCATTTTGCGTTCTGACTCTACCCGTTGTGTTTCAAGCTGTTCAGCTTCAAGTTGTTCTGCTTCTAGTCGTTCAGCTTCCTTTCGTTTCGCTTTTCTTTGTGCTTCTTTTCTTTCTGCTTTCAGTCGTTTCGCCTTTTGTTCAGCTTCCTTGCGTTCCGCCTCTAGTTGCTCTATTTTTTGCTCCGCTTCTAGGCGCTCTGCTTTCAGTTCTGACTCCAATCGTTCTACTTTCCGTTCGGTCTTTAGTCGTTCTGCCTCTAATCGCTCTGCTTTCAGTTCGGCTTCTTTTAGTTCCGCTTCTTTTCTTTTGAGATCTGCTTCTGTTGGCCTATGCTTTTTCTTTTTCGCATTGCCTAATGCTGTATCCGTTTTAACAAGTGTTTGGCATTTGGGGCACATGTAGTATCTTATTATTTTAGGTCTAGAAAAAACGCTCTTACAATTAGGATTTGAACAGCGGTACAGTTCCACTTGACGCTTCTTTTTTTCGTCTTTCTGTTGCATCGCTTGGCGCCTGTCGATATATGAAGTTGCTCCAAAAAGTATTTAGAACTTGTTTAAGTAGAGTAAAGATTACTTATCCAGCTTTTATTCGTCTCAAACAGAGATACAAGAGCATTCATTACAGAAACCTTAAAAAAATAAAGATGGACTCCAACTAAATGGGCTGAGTTAACGCGCGCTTTACGTCGCGTTGCCCTAATGTACTTTTTGCGCTCAGGTGCCTTCTGTGTTTCCATGTGGAAACGTAGGAATCGGGTATATGTCGGTGACGCCGTTAAGCTCCTTCAGCTTTTTCTGCACAAACTGTAAAGTCTTAGCATTTTCATCAGCGTTTATCCATAGTCCTGCGTCCCATGAACCGAAGATGTTTATGGTGTACTGCAAGTCCACGCCTGCAACCGGCTTCTGCTCCATCTTTCTCAGGGCTTCTAAGGTCTCAGCTAATTTAGCGGGGTTCACTTTGAGCAATACTAAATATTCTGGCATGTCTTTTTCCTCTTTTATGTTTTAAAAAGTAATGCTCAGCAACTTAACGTTTATGAATGCAAGATAATGAGCATTAACATACAATAGAGCGAAGCCATCTCAACACCAAATCTGAAATAAGACTAATTAGGAGACCCGTGTGCTTCTGTGTCTTCGGACGAGCACAGGCTATTCTGCTGGGTTGGATAAACATGTTTAGAAGAAGCTTAAAATTATGTTATGGGTTTCCAACCTGAATCATTGATTGTCTCAAGAAGATATGGGTGTATGCCTTTTGGAATATTCCTAAAAAAGCGGTACTCTGAATGCTCCTCGTTTAAGGTAACCTTATTGTCAAAACATCTGCAGAGAAAAGCGATAGTAATGTCATGCCTGTCAGGGAAAACTCTACTATAAACGCCAACAAATTTGATTACCTCAACGGCTAGACCTGTTTCTTCTTTGACTTCACGGTACAGTGTTTCTTTGAATGTTTCACCCTTCCAAATTCTTCCGCCAGGAAACCACCATTGTCCTCTGGCTGGGCTGTTCTTTCTTTTCAGAAACAACAATGAATTGTCTTTCAAAATCATCGCTTCTACAGAAGGAATTGGCATCAACGACGTAATTTGCCTATGAATCGGTGAAGGAATCATTTTTCATGCAACCGTTGTTCAATAGGTGAACTAGACATATTTATTTCCTACGAGTAACAAACAAGCCAGCTTGTGAATAGTCGAGAGCTACTTAAAATCTGAATCTGACATCTCTGAGCCAAATAAAATACAAGGAAAAGTTGAAATGCAGAATCGCAACTTTTGGCACCCATATGTTTCTCTTGCTTCTAAGATAAAATCAAAGAACAACAACACGCAGCTCAAACTCTTGGTGATTAGAGTGTTGGAAAGAGTTTTTTCACGGATTGGGCCGTTTGTCTTGTTTGTGGTTTGCTCCAAGGATCGTCATTAGCTTCTCGATTATGTCTAAGATAATGTTGAACAAAGGGCGGAGTGGACCGAGCGCGCTGAACATTCCGCGCAGATTATTGATGTCTGCTCTGTTAAACGTTTTCGTTAATATCGCGGCTGTAAGGTAGGTTGATGTGAAGAAGGCTACGCCAATGATTAGCCGTGTGAGGCTATTGAAGAAGTTAAGTTGGGTGATGAGAGCGTAAGTTAGTGCTGCGGCTACGGCAGAGGACAAGAAGATTTTAGCTGAGGATTTCCAGTGTACGGTTACGTGGTAGCGTTCTCTTATGAAGACCAGCGATACGATGATACCTGGGATGCTTGCGGTTAGGGTTATGATGATTAGTCCTAAGACACCGTAGTTTGAGATGAGGATGAAGCCGAAAGGGAAACCTACGGCTGCGGTGATTATAGCGATTTTGAGGTTGAAGGTGGTTTGACCTTGACCATTTATGAGGCTACCGATGCTCAGGCTGCCCAGTACAGGGTATAGATAGGTGATGGCGAGTAACGCCAAGAATAGGGGTGCTTCAGCATACTTGTTTCCGAATAATGTGGAGATGGCGGGTTGGGCGAGAGCCATAATCATAGCTGCGACGGGGACGACGAGGAGAGAGGCGTATTTCACTGACGTTTGGAAGACGTTTTTCAGGGTTTCTCGGTCTTTCTGGTGGTCTATTTTAGAGAATGCGGGGAACAGCATGGTGGTCACAGGTACGGCGAAGAAGGTAATAAGAACGACGAAGTTTTTGGCTATGGCATAGTTGCCTATTAACGCGTCGTCTGCGACGTAGATGTACAAGAGGAAGTTGTAGTATTGCAGTAGGAAGCCTGCTAGGATAGTTCCGAGAGAGAGAGGCACTCCATACTTAAGCATTTTTTTTATGTTGTTCCCGATTTTTAGTTTGTTTCCGTTCGGGTTGGGTAGGCGCTTGTAGACTGTAAACATGAGCATTACGCCGATTAGTCCAGAGAAGAGGGTGGCGAGGGTGTAGCCTGTGATGGCACCGTATGTGCCTAGACCCATGAGCACGAGTGCAATGATGAGTGCTGTTTTCAGGATGGATTGGCTTACGACCATGATGCTGTTGAGGTGCATTTTTTCGATGCCGGTGAAAGCTGCGGTTGCAGTGCTCACCAGCGCACTTGTTAGGACAATGAATGAGCCTATTTGGATGAGAGATGTTATGGCGGGGCGGTTGAAGACGGTTGTGGCTAAGAATCCGGAGAGCAGGAAGCCGAGCAGTGAAAGCGCGATGCCCAACGCTATCTCGAAGATCAGCCCAGACATAAAGATGCTTCTAATGTTGGCGGTTTTGTTTTCGGCTTTGCTCTGGGCTGTGTAGCGTATGATAGCATAGTTTACGCCCCAATCTCGGAACAAGACTATCAGGGTTGGCGCGGTCAGGGCGATGGAGTATAAGCCGTAGTTGTCTTCGCCGAGGAGCAAAGCGATGAGTATGGTGCCCACGGCTGAGATAACTGTGGAGGCGATTAACCCCCACATGACGTGGAAGCCGCCCTTAACTGAAACCTTAGCCATTTCTGCTGCTTTGCTCATTCTGTTTCTTTCCCAGTGTTAAGTGTGAGTTTTTGATTAAACGATGTTAACAAACGTGGTGTTTATTGGTTTTGGTTAATGATGAACGCGGTTCGCTTTTTCTTGCTGTTAGGCAACGTCCAGAAAAAAAGATCAGCACGAAAACCAAGTTGTAGGTTCAAGATGAGTAGATCTGGAATGATTTTTCATCTCTAAATTGATAATTCGTAGTTGTTCGCCATTAATTACATATACTGTTTGCAAATAATAAACAAGTTAAGCTTTGAGGTGGTTGTGTTGATTAGAAAAGCGATTGTTCTGGCAGCTGGAAAAGGAACCAGATTGTTACCTTTGACTTTGGCTATGCCTAAAGAGATGATTAGAGTTGGTGTAAAACCAGTAATTGAGCATGCGATTGAAGTGTTAAAGGCAGGTGGAATAAAAGAAATTCTGGTTGTTGTTGGAAGAAATAAGGAAGCGATAATGAACTATCTTGGTTCTGGAGAGAGACTCGGTGTTGATATTTATTATAGGGTCCAAGAAGAACCTGAGGGTTCTGGGCGTGCCATGTATCATGGCAAGAATTTTGTTGGTGAAGAAGATTTTGTAGTAATGTATGGAGATAATTACATGAAACCATACGAGATTATGAAAGATGTTGTGGAGTTTCATGAAAAGAAGGAAGCGAATGCAACTATTGTTTTACAGCAGGTTAAAGACCCCCGAAGATTTGGTCTTGTGAAATTTAACACTTTTGGCAAAGTTATAGATATCATTGAGAAACCAACGTTCAAAGAAGCAAAAAGGTTCAAAAGTTATGATAGCTATTTCGCCATTGCTGGATTACTGGTTGTCAACAGTTCCATTTTCAGCTATGTTGAGAAGACAAATCCAGGTAAAAATAATGAGGTTTGGCTTACAGATTCGTTAAATTTGATGAGAAAAAAGGACAATGAAGTCTACGGTTTTGTGTTCCGTGGCACTCGATACGATATTGGAACGTTTCAATCATTAAAAGAAGCTGACAGAAAAGAACAGATGAAATTAAGGAATAACGCGTGATATAATTGATTAGGTAAAGCCACATATGTCAAAAAGATTAAAATTTCATTGGTTTTTAGTTATTTCACAGGTTTTCGCCGCGGTTTTTTGTTTGAGCTTGCTCAGTTTGGCTCATGTTGTTGCCCAAGTCCTATGGCCATGAACGTTAGTTTTTCATTAAATTCCTTAGGGTTGTATATTCTTCTTCCGTCTATGAGTATGGGTTGTTTCATGTTTTTGTTGAAGTCTTCGGGCTTTAGCCTTTTGAATTCTTCCCATTCCGTGACTATTATGCAGCAATCTGCGTTTTTGAGGCAGTCAATTGCTGAAGCAGTATATTGAATTCTGTTTCCGAAGATTTTTTCTGCTGTGGGTATGGCGACTGGGTCATAGGCGGTTACGTTTGCGCCTTCTTGTATTAGGTGGTTTATTATGGGTGTGGCGCGTGCTTCTCTCATGTCGTCTGTGTTTGGTTTGAAGGCTAAGCCTAGAACGGCTATGTTTTTGCCTTTTAGATTGCCGAGTTGTTCTTTGCAGAGTTGGACGGCTTTTAGGGGTTGGATTTTGTTTATGTTTTCGACTTCTTCTAGAAGTTTTGGGGTGTAATCAAGGCTTTTTGAGTGCCTTATTAAGGCTTTTACGTCTTTGGGGAAGCAGGAGCCGCCGTAGCCTAAACCTGCGTTTAAGAATAGGGGACCTATTCGTTTGTCTAGTCCCATTGCTGTGGCTACGGTTTTTACGTCTGCTCCGGGGATTTTTTCGCATATGTTGGCTATCATGTTGATGAAGCTGATTTTTGTGGCTAGAAGTGAGTTGCTTGCGTACTTGATTAGTTCGGCTGTTGAGAGTGATGTTCTGATAGTTGGCGGTGTATTCTTGCCGTAAAAGCCTTTGTACACATTATCCAAGGTGTCACCAGATTTTTTGTCGTGTTCGCCTATGACTATGCGGTCTGTATGTAGTGTGTCTTGGAATGCGGAGCCTTGACGTAGGAACTCGGGGTTCATACATAATCCGAAGTCTGAACCACACTTCTTTTTTGATTCTTGTTCAAGAATTGGTTTGACTACGTCCTGTGTTGTTCCAGGCACAACGGTGCTTTTTATTATTACCACATGGTAAGAACTTTTTTGTTTGAGCGCTTTTCCTATTTCGTGTGCTGATTTTTCAATGAATTGGAGATCTATGCTGCCATCTGGTTTGCTTGGGGTTCCCACGGCGTTAAAGGTTAGGTCTGTTTCAAGAACGGCTTTTTCTGTTTGATTTACTAAGCAGGTGAGGTTCCCGTTTTGAATAGTCTTTTTAAGCAGTTTTTGAAGATTCGGCTCATGAAACGGAGGAATACCCTTGTTTATTTTGGCGGCTTTTTCGGCGTTGTGAGTGGATGCGATAACAGCGTATCCTTTGCTTGCGAATCCGACAGCGGTGCATAAGCCTACGTAGCCTATGCCTAATACCGATATTGCTTGTTTTTTCATTTGTCTTTTTCCTCAAGTAGTCAGATAAATCTGTTTCATTATTCACTTAAATAAATATCAGTTATGAAAGAGTTTGAGGCAAGGAGATCATATGATTCGTAAGGTTGTGGTTTCCAGCTGCGGGCTTAGAAACACGTTTGTTTCCAGCGACTAAGAAGCAGCCTAAGGAGATGCTACCGATTTTTTCAAGTTGGAATGTCGCAGGCGGATTTTGATTATTTCAAAATTAGCTGAAAAAAATCGTTAGCTATCAAGTTTAAGTTATCATTTAGATGGCTGTCTTGAAGGTTTGATATATCGCCTCGGCTGCTTTTCTTATTCCCTCTTTTTCTTTGGCTGAGAGAATGTCGTAGGTCGGCGCTCCAATTGAGCTTCCCAATTTGCGGGGGATGCCTACAAAGACGGGTTCAGGTAAACTTTCAAATTTTGTTGGTGCCGCAATAGGCAGAATTTCGTTGGTGTTTTTGATTATGGCTCTGACGATGTCTCTGAATGAGGCTGCTGGACCAAACTCGGTGCCTCCAATGTTGTCTATAATGAGTTTGGAAACAGATTTCACATAATCGCGTATTTTTTCTTTGAAAAGGGATTTGCCTGCTGATTCTAGATAAACTTGTAGAGGAAGACTATCGATTTTTACGGTTGACCATAAGACGATTGCGTCTGTACCGTGTTCTCCGCCAACCCAACCTTCAACTGAAGACACGGGAACATGGAGGGCTTCAGCTAATTTAGATTTGAAACGTAAAGTTTCAAGATTAGTTCCGGTGCTGATCACAAAGTCGGCTTTAGAATATTTCTTGCAGACCATTGCCATGGCGTCAACTGGATTTGTTATCACAACGTATTTTGCATTCTGATTGTTCGGAGCTGTGAATTCGGCAATCTGTTTTACTATCTGCCCATTTTGGACAGCCAGGTCTCTTCGAGTCATTTTAACACCGGGAGTTCTCGGCTTTCCAGCCGAAACCAAAATAACATCTGCTCCAGAGACGTCTTCATCCCTTTCACATGCAAGAATTTCAACATCTAATCCTAGACTCGCGGTTACATGTCTGAGTTCTTCAGCGAAAGCTTTTGCCAGATTGGGTTTTGTGTCACATACAGTTATTGTGTCTGCCAGTTCTGAGCACATGATTGTGTAGGCTGTGGGTCGTCCTACTCGTCCTGTTCCTATTTGGGCAATGTGCAATATTTTTTCCTCAAAAAGTTGTTACTAAGAGCTAGATGTGACCTTTTTCGATCAAGTAATTGCGAAGAGCGGCTTGCCATGTTGGCATATCTATGCCATGTTGATGCAGTTTTATGCTTTTGAGCGCTGAAAACATCGGTCTTTTTGCTTTAACGGTTAGCTGTTCTGTTTTTATTGGCTTTAGGTTAGGAGTTAGATCTGTGAACTTGAATATTTGTTCAGCGAATTGATACCATGAACAGTATCCTTTGTTTGTGGCATGATAGACCCCGTACGGAAGCTGTTTTTCGATCATCTGGTTTATGGTTGAGGAGGCGTCTTTGGTGTAGGTGGGGCTCATATACATGTCGTCAATAACACTGATGGGGTCGTTGTTTTTTGCTTTTTTTATCATTGTTTCCACGAAGTTCCCGCCTTTGCCGCTTGCTCCGGCTTTTCCGAACACACTGGCTATTCTTATGATGTAGTGTTTTGGGTTTTGCCGTGTGAAATGCTCGGCAGCTAGTTTGGAGATGCCGTAGGTGTTGAGGGGTGCGGGAGTATCCTCTTCAGTGTACGGTTCCTTTTTGGTGCCATCGAAGACGTAATCTGTGCTGATGCAGATGTCTGTAGCGCCTATTTCTTTGGAAATTAATGCCACGTTTCTTGCGCCTATAGCGTTTACAGAAAAAGTTTTCAAAGGTTCATCTTCGCAGAGGTCGGTCTTGTGGAAAGCAGCAGTGTTAATGATAACGTCTGGATGATGCTTTTTTAGAATCATGCAATTGTCGTAATCTGATACTTCAATGTCATTATGAGTCAAGCCTGCAACATCATGTGTAGCACTTAATGTTTTTACTAAATCGGTGCCAAGTTGGCCCGTGGAGCCTATAACGGCTATTTTCATAAAATTACTCCGTTGATTTCTGTGTCTTTAATAATCCGCTGCATCTCTAGAAGATGTTTGTACCATTTGACGGTTATTGTTCTTGGATCATCTGGATTTAATCTTTCTTCGTTGAGGGCGGTGAATACGTTTTTTGCGCCTTTTTTGATTGTGGTTTGCGGCTTGAAATTGAGCACCTTTTTAATTTTGTTAAAGCTCACTTTGTAGCTTCGGGTATCGCAGTCTCCATACCATTCGTAGTTGAAGGGAAGATCGCATGCTTCGGCTACCAGTTTGGCTAAGTCAAAGATTTGTATGTTCTGTTCGTCGCTGCCTACGTTGAAGATTTGGCCGTTGACGAGTTCTGGTTCTGTTTCTAAGACTTTTATGAAGGCGTTTGAGGTGTCTTTGACGTTTACGAATGGTCGCCATTGCTTGCCGTCGCGCATTATGGGAATTTTGCCGTTTCGGTAATAGCCTAATGTCATTCCGTTGATAGCTAAGTCAAAGCGCATTCTGTGCGAAAAACCGTAAACTGTGGCTTGGCGGAGCACTGTTGTGGAGAAATTTTTGTCGGTGAGAGGAAGGATTTCTTTCTCTGCCATCGCGCTAGCTTTTGCGTAGGTTGTTAAAGGGTTTAGACTGGAGTCTTCGTTTAGTAGTCCTTCTTGGAAGCCGTAGACACTGCAGGTGCTGGCGAACACGTATTTTTTTACGCCATGTTTTTTTGCTAAATTAGCGACTCTAACTCGTCCTTTGTAGTTTATGTCTAACGTTTTTTCTGGGTCGAGTTCGCCGCAGGGATCGTTAGAAAGGGCGGCTAAATCAAATACGGCGTCTACTCCAGTTAAGATTTCTGGGTTAAAGAATCTGATGTCGTCTTTTATGAGTGTTATTTGGTCTTTTATGTCCTTTATTGAATCGGTTCCGAAAAAGAGGCGGTCGAGGATGGTTACGTTGTAGCTTTTTTCCAGAAGGAGTCTGGACATGATGGAACCTATGTAGCCGGCTCCGCCAGTTACTAAAACGTTCATGTTTACCACATGGTTATTTGTGGGGTGGTCTGAACCAGTTCCATGGTTTGCCGACGCGAGGATCATTTTTGTTGCCGTTTATTTCTGTAGGAATTATTGTTTGGTCGTCCCATGGTCTGCGAAGTTCATCAGGATTTTTGTATTCGTAGAGTCTGTTGACGAAGTACACTAGAAGGGATTGTTCATTGCTGACAGTTTTGGTGCCGTGCATGTATTTTCCAGGTATTCTTACAACGGTAGGTTTTTTGCTGCTGGCTATAACTTCAGCCATTTTTCCTGTTTCTTCGTCGTAAGCGCAGATTTTCATGGCTCCCTGCACTACTAAGAAGTGGTCTATCTGGCCTCTGGTGTGTTTGTGCCATGCTCTGACGATGTTGGGGTAGCTGTAGCTTAGGTTTATCTGTGTTATCTGTTCGTCTTCGAGGAATTCTTTCCAGTCTTGTCTTAGGGCTTCAGCGAAGAAGCCTCTTTCGTCGGGCAGTAATTTTATTTCGTATGTTTTTACTCCTTTAAGGGCGTATTCTTTCATATTTCAACCTCCGAATAGTCACCTATATGAAGTTTTAAGCATCCATTTCGATTATTTTTTATCACCTTTGCGTTTTTCCCTATTAAGCTTTCTTCCAATCTATCCACACCAGTTATCTGGGCATGCTCTAATATTACACTGTATTCAATGGAGCTGTCAGCAATTTTTGTTCCATTTCCTATGCTTGTGTATGGACCAATGAAAGAGTTTTCTATAACGCATTCTTCTCCAATAATGCAGGGTCCTCTAATTGTGGAGTTTAGTACTTTTGCTTTTTCGTGGATTGTGACTCTTCCTTCGATTTTACTTTCTTGGGTTACGCCTTTGATGTCTTTTTTTGTGTATGCGTCTAGGACTTTTGCGTTGGCTGTTAATATGTCGTCTTTTTTTCCAGTGTCAAGCCACCATGTGTTTAGGATTTCTGCTTTCACTTTGAATCCCATGTTTATCATTTGTTGTATGGCGTCTGTGATTTCCAGTTCGCCTCTCCATGACGGTTTAATCTGGCTTATGGCTTTGAAGATTTTGTTTGAAAAGATGTAGGTGCCGATTATGGCAAGGTTTGATGAGGGTTTTTTTGGTTTTTCAACCAGTTTTATGATGTTGGCTTTTTCGTCTAGTGTTGCTACGCCAAATTTTGTTGGGTCTTCTACGGGCTTTAGGAGTATCAGAGCATCCATGTTTTCTTTTTTGAATTTTTGTACAAATGTGGTTAGTCCTTGTCCTTGTAGGTTGTCGCCTAGGCACATGATGAAGTCGTCTTTTCCGAGGAAGGGGTTGGCGGTTTTGACGGCGTGAGCTAAGCCTAAGGGTTCTTGAGGGATGTATGTGGTTTTGAAGTTCCATTTTGAGCCGTCTTTAACGTAGTCTTTGACGGATGCACCTGTTTCGAGGGCAATTATTACGCCGACTTCTTTTATTCCAGCTTCTGCTACTTGATCAAGAACGTACCCAAGGATAGGTTTATTCGCCACTGGAATAAGTTGCTTAGCCAAAGTGAAAGTTAACGGTCTAAGACGAGTTCCTTTTCCGCCGCTGAGCACAAGAGCCTTCATATTAACACTTCAGGACAACTTGTAGATTAGGCAGCTTGAACATTAAAATGTAACCCTCACATGACGTCTGTTGTATATAGAGGAATAGTCTCAGCTGATGATTGATGATGTGTTTGTTGGCTCTCAAGCGCGCGATTGTAGGCTTGGGGTTTGGTTTGTTTTTGTTTGGGCAATTTGGTAACTTTTAAGTACTTTTAGTTACTTTTAGTTGTTGGGGGTTGCTTTGGAGGAGATTGTTGGTCGGGTCTTCAACGGCGGAAAGGTTACGGTTCCCAAGCAGCTGCGAGAGCGGTTTAACGTAGAGGATGGGGATTATGTTCGTTTGGTTCTGGTGGAGGTTCTGAAGAAGAGTGAGGGCGGCGAGTGGGTTAAGAAGAAGGTGCAGTGAGTGAGCGCTACAAAGCATGGGTTGTTTAGGTCTGGGTTTATGCTTTGCGACCGGTGTGTTTCAAGAGCGAAGTGCGAGAGTTTCAAACCTGGAGGGGAGTGTGGTTTGGAGGAGAAAAGGTTTCACGAGACCGTTGAAGAGTTGACTGAGAAGTATGACTTGGACAGTTCGGCGGATAGGATCTTGGTTAAGCGTTTGGCGATGTACCTAATTCGGATCATGCGGGCTGAAGTGTACGAGGCCGAGGTGGGGGTGGGCGAGGAGTCCATGAGCTTGGAAGCCCACATCGCCAAGATGGATAGCGTGCTCAGAGGTCTGTTTAAGGATTTGGCGATCAACAGGGGAAAACGACTGCAGCTTGAGAAGGGAGATGGTTTGCTGGTCAGTTTAGATGACGTCATGCGCAAGTTTGCGAGGTTTGAGAAGGAGAGCGCCAAGTCCGCCAAGAAGGGCATCAAGGCGCGTAAGGTCTGTTTGTCCCCGAGAGCTGAGTTGTGGTCGATGTGGGAGAACGACTATCCTAAGCTTAGGTTGATGTTGAAGGAGCAAAAGAAAGTTGAGCAGGAAAAAAAGGAAAGTTATGGTTCCTAGAGCTTTCTTGAAGCAGTTGATGTCTTCGGATGAGGAAAGTAGCAGCAAATCAGGAGGAATGACAGCGCAGGATAGCTTCAAAGATTACCTGAGGCTTATGGACAAGTACAGGGATTACTTCAGCGGGCCTTGGCCGAAAAAGTGGGATTTCAAATACGCAACTACGTTCACGCAAGAAGACGAGGAGTTTATAGACGAGGGCGAGGATGATTTCGTGGATAGGTTTTTGACGGTTATTTTGAAGAAGAACGTGTCTTTGGAGGGTTTCAATGCTCTGGGATTTCAATGGACTTATGATGCTTATCGTGAGCAGTTCGTTAAACCCGACCTGAAGAAGACCTATGAGGCTTTCAAAGCGCTGGTTAAAACCGGCGCAGGCGCCGAAGAGATTCTGAAGAAGATGCTGGAGAATCAAAACGTAAGCTTTGTTCATATGAGCTTGGTTGAGCTTCTTGAGGACGAACCTTATTTGTGGGATAATAAGCCGCTGGATCAGAAGGTGTCAGAGGTCCTAGAGTTGATTCATACCAAGGAAGGCTACCCCGAGTGTAGCGAAGATGAAGAGTATCCTGAGGGAAACCAATGTAAACGTCAGCGGGAAAAACTGAAAAAGAACCTTAGGAAAAGATCAAGATGCTCATAAGAAACTTGTTTCTTCTTTTATGGAAAGTTGGTTTATTTATAGATAGATGACCTTGTGATGTACGTAGTTATGATGTAAATAGTGAGTCTGAGTTTTTGGAGATAGTGGGAGGAAAACATTTTAGGACTATAAATAATAGCAGTGTACCTTTGGTGTTTTGTTAATTGGAGCTAGTTTGCTTTCTCGCAGTGTTGTTGTGGTAAATACGACCAGTCGTCACTTTTTTGGGTGTTCTATCTCTTCGGCAAGTTTTGCGAGCGAGTTTTTGCTGTCGTTTAATTTCTTTTTGTTCTTTAAGCTTCAGAGATAGGCAACTGAATGGCGGAGGAACGGGTTGAACTTTTTTTCAGGTTACGGTGAAAAGATATATTAATTGAACACACTTGCTATTCAGTAGTTTCCATTGGAAAGGAGCTTAGCTATGGTTAAAAAAGCATTGATTGAAATTTCTCTTGTTGAAGAATGTTTAGAAAAGACGAACGATGAAATCGCGAGTGAAATATTCAATGACATCAGTCAGATCAAAACAGTCATCCCTTGGTGCAAAAAAGTTAACAAGGTCTTTGTAACGGAAGACTATAAGTAGCGAGTTGACCGATTCTCAAAAGAGGGTTTGGACAAAGCGTTTGATATTTGTCTTCGACTTCAGAATAACGTTAAGAGTGCTTTTACCTTTGTCGGACAAGGTGTACAATCTTTTTTTTCTTGCCCATTCGCCGTTTATTAATCCTTTCCGTTCCAGTGAGTATAAAAGGGCATAGACAGTCCCAGAACTGACGAGGATGTCAAACTTGTTGTGTACGATTCCTATAATGTCGTAGCCGCTCAAAGGCTCCTTTTTTTTGAGTTCAGACAGAATGATTATGTCTAGAAAATGCCTGATTATTCTTTCGTATAGTTTTTTTAGAATCTTGTTTTCCATAATTTTTCATCTCCCAACCGTTTAAATGTAGTTTTCAAGTTTTTCTACAATCGCCTCCAAGTTCACTACGAAAGGATGGCTGAGCTTCTCAACCGCTAAAAGCGAAGTCCTTTCGGTCTGAAGCACATCACAATAGCAGGGAATTGCTCCTATTACAGGATGCTTCAGGACGCTCTCAACCTCTTGGATGGTTGCTTTCTCTTTTTCGCTTGACGTAATCCGCGTCTCAGGAGAAAATTTGTTGATTAGAACAACCGTTTTCTTTGCTAAGGCATCGTATAAGTCTGATAGCATGTTTTGTGTACCGTCAATATCCAATGAATCTAAGGTTGTTATTATGACGGAAATGTCAGAACTGACTGCAGCGTTGATTGATGAATATTGAATGCCTGGGCTCGTGTCGAAGATGCAGCAATCTATGTTCATGTCATCGAAGAGGGATGAGAGCAATGAAAAAAGCTTCTTTACAGCGGTCACTTCCCACGCGCGGCTTTTGTCCATTATGTTTCGAATGGCATCTATTGCTGGGTTCAGCAGTCCCAGAAAGAACTTTCCTTTAAGATTGTACTTCTCAGTTACATCTATCAGAACGTCCTCTGCATCACACTTTCCGTGAAGAAAATCGTTCAACCAGCACTTTATAGGAACTTTAATTGCCTTTGAAAACACTTTTGCCAAACTCGGAGCGCGGAAATCGAGGTCTAAAAGCGCAACATTAAACCCTTTACGGGCTAGAATTACTGCCAAATTCGCTGCAATTATGGTTTTTCCAGTTCCACCGCGTGACGAGTGAATAGATATGGCTTTTGCTTTCATTTTCTTATCTCCAATGGAGGCTCGATGTAGAAATAAACGCCTCGACCTTCTCGAGTTTTCTTCAGATAACCCATTCTTACTAATTGGTTCGCTGATGAGCTTTCCACCGCTCTCAATCTATTCGTCTCTTTCGCGATTTCTTCAGCCGTTGCCTTCTCTAGCTTGTAAAGAGCCATTACAGTCTTCCTTAATGACATGGGTAAAGACAGTAACGTCATTGCGTCTGGTTCAAGCCTAAGTGGGGCTTCGGAAAGGGTCTTGTCGAGATTCGCTCGAAGTAACTCCTTCTGTGTCTTCAATATTTTCTTATTTAAAGCGATTATTGATTCGAGGTTTCTGTTAATCACGTTGAGCGCTTCGACTAGTTTGCCCAGCAAAGGTTCAAGTTTTGAATTGATTTGCTCTTGCTTCTCCATGTTCAACACGTAAAAGTGTATTATTGTATATACAATAATACTTCAGATATAAGACTTTCGACTCTACGTCTAAATCCACACTACTGGATTCTCTGATAAGCACAGCATTATTAAAAAGGATGTACACAGAATCTTCTGAGGAAAATGTGCGGCAAAATCAATGTAGATGCATTGTATCGGAGAATTCTGGAGGACAACGGAGGAGCAGTAGCGGATGAAGCTAGAAAAATACTACTCGAAGATCCCGCGTTAAAGGATTTGTGGCAACCTCTTGAGTTCGTATCAAAGAATTGGCGTGATTTAACGCCAGCTTTGACGAGTCTTTCTTGTGAGGCGGTTGGAGGACGACCAGACGAAACACACGACGTGGCGTTAGCTATGTGCCTACTGCACCTCAGCTTTTATGTATGGGATGATATGCTTGATAACGCTCAATCAAAGGCATTTAAGCCTACACTTTTTGGGAAGTTCGGAGGAGACACAGTCCTGGTTATCGGAGGACTTGCGTCAGCCAAAGCATTCTTAATTCTTAACGACATGAACATGGATAAAGGCAAACGTCAAAGGGTCAACAAGTTGATCTGGGACCTTTTGACCAAGATGGCTAAAGCTGAAATAGCTACTTCAAAAGGCGGGTTCACGAAAAAATATTCCCACATAGAGAAAAAATGGAAAATTAAGACGGAAGCTGTAGCTACAGAAACATGTTTAAGAATTGGGGCTATCGTTGGAAATGGTTCTGAAGACGAAATTGATCATCTAGCAAAATACGGATTTTACCTCGGCGTAATTCTAGCATTATGGAACGATTTTCGTGTATCTGTTAATCTAACGTTAGAACTTGCTGAAAAAGTAAGAACCGGAAAACTACCTTACATCTTATCATGGGCTTGTAGCAGGTCTGGAAAACTTCGGAGAAAAATCAAAGAATTAACAGAAACAAATGAAATTAAACAAGTACTCATAAAAGAGGTTGTAGAAGAGGTTTTGGCAACAAAGGCTTTAGACAACACGTTGAGAAATATTAAAAGATATACAAAGAATGCAAAAGATGAACTTGGATATTTGAAAAAGAATAACGCTACTCAAACACTGGAAACTTTAATGGGTTTTCAACCCAGACTTTTCATGGAAAGTCTTTCAACAGCCCATGTTTAGAAAGCTAGTTGTACTCAGGCCATTTCTGCTCGGGTCCTACTGAAAGCAGCACAGACGTTACTGTGGCTAGGTAGATAGCTGGGATTTTGGCTTTTCTGCAAATTTTTATGAGTAAATTTCTGTCTTTTTTTTCAACCGCTTCTTGTACTTTTGAAGAGAATTCAGGAGCAGTCAGAGTCTGGAGATGGAAAGACACATCAGCTATTCTTTCTTTAAGAGTTTTCATAGTTCTATGTGATACTTTCGTTTTTCTTTTAAGTCTTTCCTGAAAAGATTTATGAACGAAATACCAAATACATGCGTTTGATTTGTACTATGAGCATATTAAAAAATGGCATTCAAATTACAAAGCGCGGTTATCTGTTAAGCACATTGCTTTTATTCTTTTTTCTAACGTTACATCTTGTTTTTTCATCTCTTGTTCTGGAGCGCCTCATTCCAACTTCTAGTTATCGCCTAACAATACAAGCATCATTAAATTTTGTTATTGCAATCGCATTAATATTATGCAGTTTTTTTGTTGATAGAATAAATAAGGAAGTTCTCATTTATACAAGTTCTACTGCAATAATTTTAATGACTGCTTTCCTTCTTTTTGCTCCATTTGATTTCAAAATTGCGGTCCTTTTCATGAGTGGAGTATTCTTCAGCATGGAGCTTTTGGGGACTCTCACATATGTCTGGAAACTAACGGTTCCTGAAGAAAGAGGCAGAATTTCAGGATTCATTGGCTTTGTGGCTTTACCCCTTAATTTTATCGTAGCATATCTGATAGCGCCAAGTCTAGATTTTCTCGGGATAATTACGTTAAGCATTATTGGCAGTTTAGGAATAATTGTGATTGTCTTGTTAAAGCCTAAAGAAGAGATGTTGACAGCAAAGAAGAATACAGAAGAAAATTATTTTGAAAAAAGAACGGTTCTTCTATACTCAATTCCATGGATAATTTTTTCTTTAGTAAATGTGACATTGGCAAAGAACGCGTCATTGAGTATCTCACAGCAAGTGTCATCTTCTTTCTACCTGTTTCTAATCGGGTTGCAGTTCATAGGCGTAATTTTTGGAGCCATAATTGGAGGAACAATAGCAGATATATTTGGACGAAGGCAATCCTTGGCTTTGAGTCTCACATTATACGGAACTAGCGCCGCTCTTGTTGGAATATTCACAAGCAGTGAGTTGCTTTCTTTAGTTTACGTCATAAATGGCTTAGGTTGGGGTATTCTTTTAACACTTTATATTTTTGTTGTTTGGAGCGATTTAGCCAACAAGGACAACTGCGCAAAAATGTATACAATTGGAATAGCAACTTACTACCTAACCGTAGGCATTGGGTCTCTCGTGCAAATTTCGATGCCAATATTCATTAGTTCTCTTATGACTTGCTTGCTAGTTTTTCTTTCAAACATACCAATAGTGTTGGCTCCCGAACTGTTGTCCCCATATTTTCGCGAAAGAATGAGAATGAGACGACACGTCAACACCGTCAAGAAAATCGGCAAGCAATCAAAAAATCAAGGAAAATAACTACCATAAAGCCTTGGAAATGCCGTCGCTCCCTTAATGTACTCAAGTTTACATATCCATTGGATAAACCTCTCAAGTCCTATGGCAAATCCTGATCGGGGAAAGGAAGTGCTATCAATCAAACTCAAGTACCATGCTTGATCTTCAAAGTGTATGTCCTCCTCTGCCATTCTTTTGGAAATGACTTTCTTTTCTGTTAACATTTGCAAACAACTGCTAATCTCTCCGTATCCTTCTGGAGCCAGCATGTCTGCGGACAAAGTTAATTCCGGCTTTTCAGGGTTTGACTTATGGAATAATGTTTCTACATCGACTGGAAAGTTGGTTATGAAGAATGGTTGGTTAAACTTGAGGCTAAGGTGATTTTCTAGTTCCCAGTCTATTTTTTGTCCCCAAAATAGATTGAATCCTTCTCTTTGCAACTTATCGATGACCTCGTCGTACGTTAGTTGAGGAAATGGGGTTCTTATTTTTGCGAGGTCACTGATATTGCGTTTTAAACACTTCAACTCTTCTGTGGTTTCTTTCGACAATTCATAACAGATGTGGGTCACCAACTTCTCTTGTACTTCAATTATTGTATCTAAGTCACATTGTTGGGCTACTTCTATACGCCAGTATTCGGATAAGTGCCGTTGAGTCTTTGCCTTTTCAGCTCTGAAGGTGGGGGCAATCGTGTAGACTTTTCCCAGACTTGCTACAAATGCGTTGGTGTATGGTTGAAGCCCTTGGGCAAGGTAAGCTTTTTTGTCGTAGTATTTTACTTCAAAGTGGGTTGGCCAGTCTCCTACTGCAGGAATTATGGTTGGTCCTTGAACCTCGGTGTAATTGTGTTGATTGAGCCAGCATCTGGCCGCGTTGAGTATCGTTGATCTGATTTTCAGTATCGCAATGTTTTTTTCGTTCTGAATGTTATGGATGTCGAACATGGATTATTCCCGAACGTGAATAGGTGTTGTGCATTAATTAATTTCATTATTGTGGTGATAAATTTGCAAGGGCGTCTTTCAAATTCTGGGGATTAGGTTCGCTGAGTTTGGCGTCTGAAATATCTCTGTTGTTTGTATTCTGATTCTGAACATAGGAGATTGAGCGTTATTATTTCATCTTCACAGTAAATATATGCTTGATTGCAGGTTTTTTATTTTGGCGAGAGCTATTTTGGCAGATGAACAAGAATGCATGGCGAACATCGGCACGATATTTCACAACTTGCTTTTTGCATATCAGAAGAGCCTGAAAGACATTCTTAATTCAGGATCAGAAATTTTCGTAGATCCAGTCATCAATCTGCTGCTTCAAATCGAAGAGGAAGAAGAATTTAAACTGGCCAACAACAAGACTCTGGAAGAAGCTCTTCAGAACTTCGCGGATTTCCTTGTCAAAGCTAAAGTCGTGAGAGCAAGCAGTTTCGAAAAGATGGGAGACGAAAAATACATTTTCAGAGTTGAAGGATGCGTTTGGGCGAATCATGTCCATAAAATGTTAGATCCGAAAGACATAGTCTGCCCTTATGGTTTGGTAGCCATAGCTTTGTACAAGAAGTTCACTGGAAACAAGGTAAACGACCGAGAATCTAGGCACTACTCAAACGGAAGCGAAACAACTCTAGAACCTCTGGCAACGATGACTATGAATGTGTTCATCAAGAAAGGCAGGGTCGAGAAGTCTCATCATCGACTCTGATCCCATGCTGCTGAATTACTTCGCTCTTAAAAATTGAAAATGTGCTTTTTGTCGTCTAAAGAGCTTTGTAGCGTCTTGTTTTGCCACGTTTTTGTGCGTGTTTATTGGCTGTGACTTTGACTGAAGCCGTCAGCTTCAAAAAGCTGTTGCAGAAGGGTAACAGGGTTCAAGTGCCCAAGCCCGTCGCGTTCGGTTCAAGCTGGAAACCAGCCAAGTTCTAAGGGTGATGGTCTGCCCAGTGGATGTGCGGATGAGTTGGGAAACCTTCTGTGGAAAAATGGATAAGAGCGGACGCATAACCATACCCAAACTGACGCTCAGACTACTGCAAAGCAAAGCACAACAACAAAACCTAACAGGCCTATTTATTGAAGTGACACTTGAACCAGCTTAAAAGTTGATGAATGTTTGGGGCTGAGTAAGTTAGATTGCCGTTCCATTGGCCGTCAGGAAATTTTTCCCTTGAATATAACTGTCAAACCATTATTGTGTAAATAGTTATAAACTCTCAAATCTCTTCGATTTCTAGTATAATTCGAGATAGCAGCCATAACTTCTGGGAAAGAGATTATGTCATGTAATGTAATGACCCCACCTATTTTGACATAAGGTTCGTATTTTTGAAGCTCTTTCAATGTATGTTCAAACATATGCGAAGTATCAATAAACAAATGGTCAATACTCTTGTCCCATTTTACTTTTAGGTCGTCTCCTTGAGTGAAGTTCCAGCAGTCAGCTAGACCCAAGTTAGTAATAAGGTTCCGAGCCTCTATACATGGATTTATATCGATGCTATACACCCTACCGCCAATCTGATGAGCAGCTTGTAGCAGAGCAACAGTTGACTCTCCCTCAGCAGTTCCTAACTCTAATATATTCTTCAAATCGAATTCAACACTAAGCATGTGAAGTGTAGCTAAATGCTCCCATATGTCTGACTGCTGGGTCATAAGTTTCTCTAACGAGTTTGCAGGTTTAAAACGGGATAGGTTTTTATGTTCATAAAGAGCCTTTTCCACACAAACACGAGCCTCGCGTCCAATGAAAAGTTGTAGAAGTCCATATCTTGCTTCCTTAAGAAGACTGTTCAGACGTGATGATACGTGTTTGTTCCCATGAATCTCTTTATTTTCTTTCATCTTTGGAGTCAAATCATCCATATTACATAACCTTCTGTAATAATATAGCTATTTTTCTCATTTACCACGTAATTATTCTTCGTTTAGCCTGTTATTTTCAAGCTCTTTAACAAGAGCTGGGAGAGAATTACGCAAGAATTCCAAAACTTCATGAGGTGGTTCTTCATGAAGTAATTTGTTCAAGGTTTGGCTCAGAAAGAGCGCTTCACTATTGTCAAGTCGAGATGATTTGATCAGATTAGCTATTTCCGTTCGAAGTTGATCGGTTGGTTCAGAAAGCTCAAGATCTTCAGTGCTGATTTTTATGACCCCCAAGCGTAACAATATTGCTAAAATCCCCAATAATCCTATAATTCCAAATAATGCAGGGCCTATTCCAGAGAACCAAGGCAACAAAGCAGTATACCAAGGTGGGTTAACCCACTCCATTGTGACAACATTCGAGTCCGATGAGGAAAGAAAAGTTAAGCCATACTTATCCCAGAAAACAGATTCCACACGCAAAGTGATATTTCCAACATCATTCCGAGTTTCACGATACTCCCAATGCGAAGCATCCGAATTCCATGTAGCATTCAATCCACCAGTAAGAGAAACTGTGCCTGACACAACTGGCTGTCCATCAAAATCGCTTACCAACTCGAACCATGCAAACGCCTCCTCGCCAACGGCGGCACTGGTAGCACCAGAATCACAGATCTTGACTTGATCAACCACGACAGAAGTGGACAATCCATCCGACGAATTACTGGTTGCCACCGTGTAAGTATAATTACCCACTTGGGCTGGAAGATTAAAAGCAAACCTGAAAGTACCAAACGTATCAGTATATGTAGCAATAGTTTTGTTAAGGTAAACTTGAATAGGGGTTATTGCTAAACCATTGTTACCACTCATATCCGACACCAACCCACATATCACATATCTGCTATTTGGATCAACTCTGAGTTGGTTTTGGCCTTCGAGTAGGCGAGAAATTTCAGAAGTAAGATACTGGTTGAATATCTGAACCGAATATATATAACCAGAAAAGCGGCGTCGACTATTCTCATAATCTGAACCCAAGGTCAAAGCACTGGTTGTTTGTAATGTCTCGGAGTTGCTAAAAGAACCAGATTTCTTTTGATCATTCAGCCAAAAATCATACCCAAAATCATTAAAGCTGAAAATTGCAGTATAAGTCGTATTGGCAATGATTGGATGCCAAAGATTCTTTTGGTTGCCACTATGAGTAATGAATTCCACATAAAATCTCGAGGTCTCAGGATGCAAATACATTATTAAGCTACTAGCATTCGGCCATCCATCATCATAAAGGTACATCTCAGAATCTGTAACGTTACCATCCCACTTAAAACGAATAAGAACTGTTTTAGAAGAATTCTGTAAACTTGCACTTGCGTTGACCCTAATGCTGGTGCTTACACCGTCGAAGCGAACTCCACCGGAGGGTACCCATTCAACATTTTCTGTTGGAAAACAAACCCCATGATTATTATAACCAGAAGTATCAAATACGATGTTGCCTTTACCTTCTATTAATGGAAAGTAAAGGACAATTCCAGGATAGTCTAAATAGCTTGTGACGTACTGAATGTCCCCTGTTTGTACTAACTCTGCATAAACGTGTGAGCTATGCATATCAATCTGCATAGCAGAAAATAATAATGCAAAAAGGATCATTGCAGTTGCAATTCTAACTATAATTGCAGAGTTGAAAGTTTTCTTGCTTTTAAATTTCATTAAAAGCATCCGCAAATCAAGATTTCTCAAAAACAAAAACAAACAGATCACTCTCTGCGCCAAATTCTCTCCAGTCATTAGCAATTATTTTTAGACCCTCAATTGCATTTAAATCAATCCAATAAGCATTCTCAGATTGCCAACCTCTCCAATCATCCAGACTAATAACAAAGAAGCCAATTTCAGCATTTGTTTTAACCATAAGATCGTTCATTATGTCTCTACTCGGTTCCTGTCGCATTATATTGAAATATGAATACAAAACTCCTCCAGAGTTCAAGTTGAATATTTCAGCCTTCTCGAAGTTCATGTCTAACGCACCCTGAGCTATGTTTCCCATATGTGCGTCGCTCAGAACGACGTTTTTTCGTGTCCCTGTTACATTTTGAATATACTGCATTGCCTGCAGTTTCTCATCGGTTACAACGTATCGCCCTATACCTTGGGCTTCTATTGGGCGTTCCATGATTCGATCAAAATTGAAACCACAAAATACGGACACGACTATTAATAAAATCATAAATGTCACCGTTGAAACTTGGAAAAGTCTGCGAGATTTTAAATTCAAGGAAATGCGTTGTAGGCTAAGTCGAACCGTTGTATTTCGTGTTTTTTCCATAAAATACGTTAGAAGCATGCCTGTGCAAGGTATTAATGATAAATCTACGAAGAAGCCGAATCGATAATCTTTGGCCGATTCGGGAGCATTTTGAACTGAAGTTCTAAGCAAAAAGTAGCCAACCCAAAACGATAGTATTGTTAGCATAAACCATGTTGCAATATCCTTTCTTTTTCTTACCACATTAGTTTTCGCTATTACGATAAAACTGAATATAAACAAGATGTATCTGACCCACATGATATTGTCCGTGTAAGAGTAGATTGACTCGCCCCAGTCGAGGCTTATGGGTAATTTCAACGTAGGTGCCAAGAATTTAATTACTTCATTTCCGTCTGGGAAAGAAAATATCGTAGGAGTTGTGGATTGAGTAACATAGGAGCCCAGTACAAAAGAGGCAGGTATTAGAAGACTGGTTAAGCCAAGTGTGATTAATGATAATAGATAGAATCGCTTTGCTTTCTTTTTTTGAAAAAGCTTCAGGAAAATTGCTAGTATTAAAGGAATAGCTGCAAAGATCGCGAAATAATCATGCAGAAAAGGTATTGCCAGCAGAACCAAGCTTAATGCCGCTATCTCAGCTTTTCTTAAAACCGGTTTTTCCAATATGATGAAAGAAAAACAAAGAGATCCAAGAAAGAAAAGGGTGGCTATGCTTTTCTCAATAGGAATACTAATAAAGAGAACCGTTGGAAAAAGAAAAATGCTAGCCAAAGCTGCGAAAATTGGTTTCTTTCTTGTAGTTCTTTGCAATATCAAATAAATGAATAACGGTGCGTAAATTGAAACAGCCAGAGGGGTCAGTAATTTGTATATTTCTTGAATATAAATTTGGGTGGAAGAACTAACAGCAATTAGGGATGGAATAGCAAAGTATCCCGAACGCGCGAGATGAGGGGTCCAACCATAGATGCCTGAGTGAATTATGCTTTTGACAACTCCTAAAAGACCAAAACTGTCTTCAGTGATGTAATTACTATATACCATAAGAGGGGCCCCAAAAACTAGAAAAGCCACAGCGCACATAGAGATGATTTTTAATCCCACTGCAAGATTTTCTTCGCGCCAAACTAGGTACAGCATAAAGAAAGAAAAAGCCAAAATAAACCAATAACTGTAAGATACTGCTTCTCCAATATGTGAGATTGCTGTCCCCGTTCTGCCTATCCACGCTACCCCAAGACCCAATGAGACAGCAGATAGTAGGAAGACAAGTTTGACAATGGCAACTCTGCTTGAACCTAGGCGGGACCACGAACACAAGGCACTGAAAGTCTCTTTTTCAACATTATTTTTTGCAGGCTTTCTGTGTTTTTCCATAAGCCAACATGCTATTGGTATAGAAAACAAAAACACCCATACAACCAAATTAGAAAAAACCATCAAATAAATAAAAATTCCAACGAAAATCACGTTCAAACATAATAGAACGAAACAGCCCATAAGAAAATTCACGACCGTAAAATTACCTCCATACATTTTTCCTATCCAGAGTCCTATAGTGAATATGAAAACGGCAAGTCCAACAACGCCAATAAGGCTGGAGTTCAAGTAGATACTATTTAGGAACATCATTGAAAAGGAAATGTATGCAACAATCAGTTCTTTCTCGCTCAATATTCTTGAAACGTTGATAATCAAGTGGTGCTTTGACCTCTGGTCTTTCAAATACAGAGATAGTGATTGACCATTTGACAGTCAGTAGGCAAAAGTCTTGGGTTGAAATGCCATATAATGCCTCTTATCATTGCTTTTAGATTATCCCATTTACGAGAAAATAAGCGCATAAGAAAAGTTAGGGGGAAGTCAACAAGTCCAAAATATGAGAGAGCGAAGCAATATTCTAGAGTTGTCGCATTCTTCCGCGCAAATAACAAATAGTTACGGACGTGAAAATAGTCGTTTAAAGGCGTAATTTTCCCGCTTGTTGCACCTCGTCTCTTATGCCATAATTTTGCCCTTGGGGTAAATGCAAGGTAATAGCCTTGTCTAATAATGCGCAGTGCAATGTCTTGGTCTTCAGGACCGTAGAAATATTTCTTTTCAAAAAGACCGACAGAATAAATAGCTTTGAGTTTGAACATCATTGCAGGTCCGCTTAACAACCTCGTCGTGGTAACTTTGTTGAATTGACCTTTGTCTATCTCCCCATGCCCACTAACCTTTCCGCGTAAAAACCCAACTGAACCTCCAGCGCATATAATGCGGTCAGGTTGATCGTAACTATATTCCAATGGACACATACCAGCGATCTTAGCACTCAACTCGCCTACAGCCACCAGTTCATTCAACAAGTATCTATCAACAACTACATCGTTATTCAAGCATAGGACATAATCAGCGTTTCGTTTTGCTGCCTCGCGTATTCCTACATTTAAGCCTTCACCAAATCCCAAATTTTTCAAGTTTTTAATTAAGGTGAATTGGGGAAAGTTAATCCTAAAGAATTCTGGTGATCCATCTGTTGAAGCATTATCAACTACCACAACTTCGTAATTACTATATTGTAGATTAGCTATTGAATTTAGGCATTCACAAGTGTTTTCCTTGCCATTCCAGTTAAGCACAACAATAACGACGAGAGGAAAAGAATCTACCGATTTGCTAGCTTGGTTTGAGTTTGATCGCATATCGACCTGCGTCATGTTAGCCCCTTCCTAACAAATGCTCATATAATCGCAAATATTTTTTTGCTACCTTGCGAAAAGTATATTTATCTTTCACAGTCTTTCGCGCGTTTTTGCCCATTTTCTTTCGCAATTCCTTATCCGAAAGTAAGGTTTTCAGATAACCGATTAATTCTGTAATATCATTAAATAGAAAACCATTATAGCCGTGTGTTACTATCCCTTTTGGTCCGATTATATTTCGGGCAACTACAGGCTTGCCAGACGCCATGGCTTCAATTAAGACGACTCCAAATGCTTCTTCCATGGAAGGAAAAGCAAAAACGGAGCACTTCGAGAGAAAACGCCGGTATTGCGACCGATGCAAGAAAGAGAAGAAACGAACCTTTTCATGAAGACTTAGCGATTCTGCATATTGTTCCAATTCTTTGCGACAAGGGCCATCGCCAATAATTACCAAGGCTTCTTTGAAAGAGCAACCGAGTTCAGCATATGCTTGTAACAAATCTTCAACTTTTTTATGTGACACCAATCTACCCGCAAACATAATGAAGCCAGAATCATTGTTTTCCTCGTAGTTCATCAAGTGTATTGCGTTAGGGATAACGATATCAACATTAAAACCTAGATACCGCATGTATTTTTTTATGTCATCATTTAGAGCAATTACACTGTTCGAATTTCTTACAATGCTTTGTAGCATTTTCCTTTTTACTAAAGAAAGAATACCTTTGCCAGGATAGATGTCATGGTCGTGTGTTATAAAGACTCTTTTAGAGGTCCCACCCAACAAATATACGAAATATCCAGTGAGAATATTGGATATGCTTATGATATCTGGATTAAGCACCTTTATCCTTCTGTAGGCTTTTAACGTAAACAAAAGATGTTCAATTAAAACAAGGGGTATGCGCATGAATGCTAGGTCTTCATGAAACCCTCGTTGGGTAGTGGAAAGATTAATGTTGACAAGGTGTACTCCAGATATAGTTTCCATTTTAAGTGACCCTGGCCAAGCGCGCATTATAAAAACTTCATTACCTTTATCTGATAGCTCCTTTGCTATGCCAAATACTTGCTGCTCTATTGCAGCCATTTGAAATTCCGATTTGTAATCAGCCGCGATTTTTAATCCGATTGGAGGAACAAAAAGTATCTTCATCTTTATTACTTCAAAAATAGAGGTCAGTTTAGAGAAAGTAGACTGGCATATATTTTCTGAGTTGAGCGACAAATCTTAGACCAATCATTGTTGCGCAATATATACTCTCTAGCGTTTTCAGATAGCAAATCGAGATTTGCTTGCCGCATACTTAACATATGTTTTGCGAGCAGCTTGTGATTGGACGGTTGAATACAGAAACCGTTATAATCATTCTGGATTATTTCGGGTAAACAACCTACATTTGTTGTAATTACCGGTCTACCATGAGCCAAAGCTTCCAATACTGTAAGAGGAGGTTGCGAATATCCTACATATGTCCTAAAAGGTAGCACGACAGTATTAGCCCTGTTAATTGCTTCTGAAAGGTTGGTAGCAAAACCAGTCACCTCGATCGAATCCTTAGATTTTGATTTACGTATCCTGTCTAAGAAATGGTCTTGTTCCGTGGGATGCAAGCCTGTATGCATAATGATCAATCGGGTTGAGGCCCACTCTTGCTGTACTAGCTCAAACGCGTTTAGCAAATCTGATATCCCGCGGGCAGAAGCTAAATACCCCATATACAAGAAAGTGAAATGCTGGTCTACTACTATATTTCTCTTAAAATTGAAATTTCCATGGTTCACACCTACAGGCAAGAGAAAAGAGTTATTTATCCCCAGAGATTCAACCTGTTTTTGCATGAATCGCGTCCAACAAATTATTGCATCCGCTTTTGACAAAGTCAATGAAAAATATTTGTGTGGAAATAAGCAAGTTAAGTATGACGGCGTTATGAGATTCTTGAAACTAGAAAGGCCAGAGTCTATCATGTCGCTTAAGCTCATTTTGAACACTGAGTTTATCGCCAAAACTACCTTTGCGTCGAAGTTGGCACACTTTTGCAACAAGAACAATGAGTTTGGTCCGTATACATGAATTATATCCGCCCAAGAAAGGATTCTATTAATAACTTCCTTTTTGCCGGAAGAAACAAAGTCATACTCTGACCGAAACGGCCTGTATTCCTCAATCGAAATTTGGGCACTTTCCAAGAGATGTTTATGTAGCGTAAGATATTTTTCGGGCAATTCAGAAGACAGAATCTTCACATTCACTCCGTTTTTTTCTAAGTTATGTGCTAGCTCAAAAGCTGGTTTTGAATGCCCTGAAATTAGACTGAGTGAGAACCCAAAATGGCATACGTTCATGCAATTTCACTGAAACAAGGCTTCTTTATTAGTACATAACACCTTGTGCAGAACATTGGAAAGTGTTTAGAGAAAAATGTATCAAGTTGAATTATAGGTCGCAATATGAAGCGTGGTAATTTGGACCATAAAGTCTGAGAAAAGAAAAGAATCCCGCGAACGTAAACCACCTTGCAGTTTCCATTGTCCTTGAGAACGGCCTCTAAATCCCGTATTGAAAAATGCGTAGCTCCATTTAGGGATAAGCGGGATAAACTCCAACTGTTAACAAATTCTATGAGAACGGCGCCAGGAGCATTGCATATCTGACACAATTCTCTAATAGCGCTGAAAGCATATTCTCTAGAAGGAAGTTGATTCATAACACGAATCGAATACAAAAAGTCTGGTCGCAGGCGTCTGATTGGTAAATGCGAAATATCAGCTCTCACAAGGCCACAATTGGATTTCTTGGCTTCGGTCTTTGCACTAGCCATTCTTAGCATGAAAGGGGAAAAATCAATACCCAAAAACATGTAGCCTTCGTTCACTAAATCGGATAGAAAACGTCCTGTTCCACAACCAGCTTCCAAAACGGTACTTATATTGAGATTTGAAGTCTTAATAGCGAATAGCAATTCTTGTTTTTCTTTTTCCCAGAAGGCTATATCGCCGGCATTGTTTCTTCTATCTTTTTCGTAGTTCTCTGCGATTACTTCAGTGTAAACTACTCGGGGTTTGCTATTTTCACACATAATATATCCATGTCCACTTTCAATAACAGAATCTTGTTATTAGATGAACTGGGTTTTTTCTCCGATTACTTCTTGATAAATAAGCTCTAACTTATCCACCACCGCATTTAGCGAAAAGCGGGATTTTATAAGATTCAAACAATTTTTCGAAAATTCACTGCACAATGAGTCATCGGAAAACAGATTACGCATAGCTGAGGCAAGGTCTCGTTCTTCTGGAGAAGTGATATAACCTACCTTACCATCGATCCAGTCTAACTGGTCGCCCATGGTTGTCGTAAGAATCGGAGTACCTACAATGCAAGCTTCGAGAAAAGTCATCGGAAAACCTTGAAAAGCCGGCGTCACAAACAAGTCGGCATCAAGCAATGCGCCCAGCTTATCCTTTCGATCTATAAAACCAGTGAAAAGAACCGAATTAGAAACCCCAAGCGAGCAAACCAGAGACTTAGCGCTGTTCAAATAGCCATCATCTGGTCCAGCCAAAACTAATATTGTATTATGAAACTTCAATATGTCAACTAAGTGAGCGTAAGCTTTAATCAGGACTTCAATGCCTTTGGTTTCATGAATTCTACCAAGATAAAGCGCAACTTTAGCTTTTTCCTTAATCCCAAACTTCTTTCTGAAAGAGCCTCTTGAAGGTAAACATGAATATTCAGATAGGTCTATTCCATTAGGAACCGTAATAATTTTGTCGCAGGGCAGGCCGAATCGCTGAAGCTCTTCCGATTCCACTTGATTTAGTGCAATGACTCTAGATGCATGCCTGACTATTCTGTCACTTATAAGCAAATCTAAAGATCGTTTCACCAACGTTTTATATATGGAGCCTTGTGAAGAGGACAGATATGAACCATGAGGCTGAAATACATACGGAACTTTCTTCATTCTCGAAAACAAAAAAGTATTGATACCTTGAAAAGATCTGCAATCATGAATATGTATAACATCATAACTTCTGAGTTTCTTCGAAAGTGTAGAAATGAGATCAGGAGTAATTATAAAGGCCTTTGACCGCCCCACGGAACGTGAATAATGCACGTCAACTCCGTATAATGTTGAATTTCCAGAGCGCAAAGACCCATTACTATGTAAATCCAACATATTTGAGGTGAATACTGCAACTTCATGCCCTCTCTTGGCAAGTTCCTTAGTAACGTTGTGGACAACTGTAGTAATGCCATCAGCTATGTCAAGTCCTGGGGGATAAATATACGCAACGTGAAGGATTTTCAATTGATCCTACAAACCTGTTTCAGCTAAAGCAACAATGTTCGAGTTCAAATACCTGATTCCAGGCATTTTCTCCAGAACATTTTCCAAAAAATAGGTAAACTTGACAAGCGAAGACGGCGGATTAAGATATGTTATTTTCGAAAAGCGTGCAATAGGAAAAGCGAGAAAGAACATTGCAAAACACCTTTCGACTGTAAAACCAGCCGTCTCTAAAGCTATCTTCAAATACTCTGGCGTGTACGGTTTTTCTCCTTCAGTATGCGCTTCCATAGGAAACAATTTCCGTCCAAACGCTGAAAGAGGATTAAGCAAACTTGGCTCCATAAATAAAAACGCTGATTGAGCAATTGAAACCCGTTTCAACTCACCAGTTGAACGTTTCAAATCTAAGTGATGCAGAATAGATATGCCGATGACAAAATCAAAAACGCCATCTTTAAACGGAAGCTTCATCGCATCACAAACAATGAAGTCAGTCTCAGGACAAACGATTTTGGCGTTCCTAACCATCTTCCTGCTAATGTCCACGCCGACAGAACGAAAACCCCATTTCTGCAGTAATAATGAAAGCCAGCCGCCACCACAACCATAGTCCAGAATAAGCTTCGGATGCTTATCCTTAAGCACTTGCTCTATCAACTCGAGTTCTCTCTTTCTTATAACATTTGGAAAGAACGCATTATCGTAGCTTTCAGTCTCACCAGTCAAGCTAGAAACTTCTGCGGCATCATAAACCTGCATTTCATCTAAGCTCATATGCAACCCTCACCCGTCCAGCGCTCATAATATTGCTTTGAAGATTTCCTTCATTTTTGAGCCTACCGCCTGAATGGATGCCTCATGCTCAACATATTTTCTTCCGTTTTCACCCATCATACGTGAAAGGCATGGGTCTTCTTTCAACTCTATTACTGCCTTAGCTAACGCTTCATAATCACCAGGATGAACAACCAACCCTGAATTAGTTTCAACCACATAGTCTCTAGGCAACCCGTTACTACAACATATTATCGGTTTTGCCACAGCCTGATACTCATAAAGCTTAGAGGACATGCCGCGATAAGGCGTCTTAAAATCAACAAGAGGCAAAACTAACAGGTCAGCCTGACCCAAAAGTTCAGCAACAGCAGCTCTGCTCAAGAGTTTATCAACAATTTTCACATTCTTTAGGTCTAACTCTTTAACCTTAAAAAGCATGAAATCCAAAAGCTCGCCCTTCCCTTGAATTACAAACTCCACATCTTCGTCTAAGTTCTCAATTATCTTAGCTGCTTTCAACATCAGTGTAAAATCATATGCTATTGAAAAACCGCCAGAGTACAAAGCAACAAATTTTTTATCATCTCGCTTGACCTCGCTTGGCTTGAACACATCAAGATCCACGCCACCTCTGACCACTTGAATTCTGTTCGGTTCCACTCCATACTTGACAATAGTTTCAATGTATCCTGGGCTTACTGGTGTTACCGCCTTAATCTTCGCAAACAAAACTCGCGCAAAAAACTCGGCCAATTTTGAAGCAATAGAACCTCGTTGTACCAAATCCAAATCATACAGGTCTTCAATTATCAAATCATCCACGTTAGACGTAACAGATCTTCTTTTCACTGCCCCATATCCCAGAGAAGGTGCAAGTACAAATATATCTGGATTAGCCGCCCAAATCACGTCAATTTTCCCAACTATTGGCAAGACAAACAAAGATGAAAGCATAAACGACCCGAAAAGGAGTATCCTCTTAAACAACCCTTTTGACGCTAAAGGAAGAACAAAGGTCCGTATAACCCTAACCTTTCCAACCCATTCTACCGTAAATGGCTTAAACTTGTACGCAGTCGATATCTTTCCATCTGGATAATGCGGAAAAGCCGTAACAACAGTGACATTACACCCATTCAAAGAAAGCCCATTAGCAACATTATATGCTCTGGTTGCGGCTCCACCTAAGTCTGGAGGAAAATACTGACCTATAATCAGCACGTTCAAATCAAACGACTTCTCTTATCCTGCATTGTCAACGGCAATTCAAGTTCTTGACTTTCTTGAAGTGCCATCTTTTCCTGCATATCATCTGTCTTGCCTTTGGTCTTCTCGTAAAGCTTTGGTGCAGAATTAATTATTTCTATAGCCTTGTTCATGTCGAAATCAATTGCTTGACCATACCATTCAATCGACTTAAAACGGGGCTTGTTTTCTTCTTTTATTATTTCGTAAGCTTGTTCTCTGGTTAGTTTGCCTTCTCTTATTTGGTGACTTCTAAAAATATCAAACTCGGAAAATCCCGCCATAGTCATGTAGATGTAATTGTAGATTGCTGCTGTGCCGTCGTCTGTGCGCCAAGTCGCCACTGTATCCGTCTCTTTTTCCCAATTAAACTTCTCGGTTATGGCTTTGATTATTTTGTTTTCATCCCAATCCAAATAATGAAAGAGATACACATAATCATCGGGCAAAACGTAAGAGGAATAGTAAGCGAATAGAGTATCGATAATCGACCTATTGATGTACGCGGGATTCTTGATAAACTGCTTCAGATAATAGTACATAATCTTCAGTTTGTCAATTCTCGAGATTCCAGTCATCCTTTTCAACGCGTTCTTATTACCTTGACTCACATTACAAAAACCGTACTTAAAGAGACCAGTACCTTCTTCGCCTTCATAACCACCGCAGAAAACGAACAGTTTGACGCCTGTTTGCTTTCGAACTTGGTGGAAATAGTAGTAGAATTGCTTGTCTCCCGCCATCAATATCGGAACCATGCCTAAATCAGGTTTCTTCAACCAGGCTTTCAGATTCTTGCGGATGTTCTCTCGTTTCTTCTTAATGTCAGCCGAGATAACTATGTGCTCAATACCTAACTTACCTACTACTCTAGCTTGGTTTCTACGTGCAAGATCATTAACCATGCCCCAATCATAAGTGAAAGTAACAGGATGCAAACCCAAACGATTCTTAAGATAATCCAGCCCGAAGGAACTGTCTCGCCCTCCACTGAACCCCACAACACAATCCGGTTCGCCAGAAGCACGCCTATACTTTGAAACATACTCTTCTAACGCTTCTTCACCCTTCAAATAATTGCCTCTACGCTCATAGTCTCTGCAATAACTACAGACACCTTCTTCGTCAAACCTGATAAAAGGCATAGTCTCCGGCAAAAGACAGCGAGAACACCGTTTCAATTCTACCTCACCCGAATAAAGACGCTGCCACACCTGCAACATAGACTGCTTAACTTCATCAGTAAGCAAGTAAGCATCGGCAGGCGGAGTATCCAGCGGTGCATCTTGATCGTAGAGCTCAATAATCTTGGAATTTGAAGCGGTCAAAGTCTCAGATTCTTCGTCACTTGTCCCGTTTTTCAAAACGAAAGAGCTTGTTTTCATCAAATCATAAGCGACAACAAGACCTTTCCCTGCTTTAACCTGAGTGATATTGTCGCTATCAAAAAATCGCTCCAAATGTCCCGAGTTCATGACTTGATTGAGAATATGTTTTTCCGAAGCGAAAACAAACATTTTTCCATTGTCACTCATGCAAGTGTAGAGTGACCCTGTATTTGTTGCCAGCAAAAAATTGCTAATATCGTCGAACAAGACTGCAACAGAGGCTGAACCCTCAATACAATCAAACACAGCTTTAGCCGCACTCGTCAATGATTCACCCTTACTTCTAAATGACTGCAATAAACTGAGGAAAACTTCAGTATCAACCTCGTATTTCCTTTCAAGCTGTGGAAACATTCTCCAGAGCTTGTCGTCGTTAACTATGATACCATTATGAATACCAACCGCACCACTCTTAATCACAGGCTGATTGTTAGAGTTGATCCCGCTGAGACCATTAGTCTGCAGCCGCGAGTGACCCAAGATAGCAAGAGGCACTTTAAGACAACCCTCTGCATACGCCTCGCTCTTTATTTGATTCTTGAACAAATTCCGGTACTTCTCTGACTTGACCAGTTTAGACGATGAAACAGCTTCCTTGAAAACGTAAATTGACCCCTTTACTTTGACCGCTATCCCTGACGCCTCCTTACCACGCGACTCTGATAGTTTGAACAAATGATTTGTGATATCCATGAGGTCACGGGCAGAAAAAGATACTCCGTCAGCTAACAGCAGTCCGAATATGCCGCACATAACTCTATTCCAAACCATCCACAGATTTTAGACAAATGCGTGCCATACAAATTCCATTGTCCAAAACACTTCTGAATATTGCCGCGTCAAGCATGAACTTTTTCCAACGTAAACATTTTAAGTTCTTTTGCTTGTTTGGAATCAAAGTCTGCAGATTCTGCGATGTTAAGCCAATTCTCCACAAACCAATCATGCACATGCTCTAGACCTTCCCTGAAATCCATCATGGGCTCGTAACCAAGAATTTTTTTAGCTTTTTTAATTGACGCCAAAAGCCTGTTTTTCTTGTCCCAATTTCTCCTCTCTTTAAAAACAATTCCAGCATCGTTTCCCGTCAATTCGTTGATCCAATTTGCGAGGTCGCCTATTCTGATCTCTCTGCCAGAGGCAAGATTAAACGCCTCTCCAACAGCTTCCTTATAATACGCCATAGCCAATAGTCCGTTAATAATATCCCCAACATAAGTGAAATCTCTCGTCTCATCACCAGTTCCAGTGATCGGCAGAGGGTGCCTATTCATCGACCAGAAGAAAAAGTTGGGAATGACATTCCTGTAGCTTCCTGGAACTTCCCCTGGACCGTAAGAGTTAAAGAACCGTGCATTTACGATTGGCAGATGATACAGATTATGGAAATAGTTTGTATAAAGCTCGCCCAACATTTTTGTCACTTGATACGGCGTGTAAAGCTTCATTGAAACATCGTGTTCTTCAAAGGGCATTTTCGAGTCTGAACCGTATATTCCGCATCCAGATGAGGCATAGATGAAACGTTCAACTTCGACTCTGTGAGCGCACTTCAGAACATTAAGCGTTCCCATACCATTCACCATCAGATCCACTTCGGGATGATCAACCGAATTTTGGTTGGCAAAATGCGCCGCTAGATGATAAACTATGTCAGGTTTCTCCTTAAACGCCCGCCTCAGTTTCTCATTGTCAAGGACGCTGCCATTAATGAACGCGATTTTTGGTCCAGTGGGAATATTCCATTCATAAGACGAAGACAGATCATCAAGGATCACGATCTTCTTAGTTTCCAAATTGTTCAGTATTTTCACTAGATTTGATCCAATTGCACCTGCCCCGCCAGTAACAAGCACGTTTTTTCCATTAAATGCTTCACGCACTCTTTCTTTCATATCATATTCCTCCATTTTCACTGTTTTTGCCATATAATTTTTTGAACCATTCAACAGTTCGCCGAATCCCTTCGTCCACAGGAACCGTCAATTTAAAATTCAAATCTCGCTTAGCCTTAGAAGAATCAGGAGTTTTGATCTTAGTCGTGAAAGGCTCTTCCGCCTTATAGGTAACTTTTGAGTCGTCTTTGTTCAAATTTTTCAGTATCAAATCGGAAATGTACTTGATCTCGTATTGCGTGTCTCCGCCTAGGTTGTATATCTCCCCAGGCTTGAAGTTGGCAATTATGTTGGCAAGCGTTCTGCAAAGGTCTTCCACATACTCAAGCGTGCGCTTGTGCCCGAGAAAAACAGTGTATGGCTCGTCACGCATCGCTTTATAGATAAATTTGGGTATCCAGCCACGATAGGGCGTGTAGTGTTCGCCGACGCCGTATACGTTGAACAATCTAACGCGGACCGATTCGGTGTTGAACATAGCGGCTGAATTGAGAATCTGCATCTCGTTGACCCATTTGGAAATGGCGTAATCATTCATCTGCTTAATTGGAATCTTCTCCATCACATCCTCGCTCATCACACCATCATAGTCACCATACACCTCAGCGCTACCAAAGAAAATCAGTCGGAACTTTTTTTTCTCCTGCACTCTGAGAATGTTCTTCGTGCCTACCGCGTTTGTCGGCCAAAGATTCTCATAATAATCCTCGCCGTTCCATCTGCCGTACTCTGCCGCAGCGTGGTAAACATAATCAAAGTCATGCGCCTCAAACAGGCGCTCCACCTGATGATATTTGCTCACGTCGCAGCGAACAAAGTTCTCATTCTCGCAATGCATCAAATCGCAAAGCCAAACTTCATGCCCGCGCCTTTTCAACTCGCGAACCAGATTTGAACCAAGAAAACCTGAACCACCAGTCACCAAAACTCTCTTATTCCGCTCACTCAAACAACATCTACCTCCTTATTTCTTCTTAATTTTTCGAATTCTGAAAATCGCAGTCCCACCCTGCGTGTAGGGCTCACCAGGATCAACACATTGAATGTACGCGTTCTCCCTGTCTCCAGGCTTTGATAAGCCCAATTCAACAGGGTCAGCCCCTCGCTCCAGAGCCACCACGTAATGCAATAAGGAAGAAAGGGCATGCGTACACAAGGCATCCGTTTTCTCCAAAACTATCTCAGGATCATCAACCATTATCTTATCCCCAACCTTGTGCACCGGACAGAAACCACGCACCTCTACGACCTCGATCTCAAGCATTCGACTGTCTCTTCTCATTCATTTTCTTAGAAATCCTAGAAATAGCGTATAGCGTTATGGCTGTTGACAACATGAAGAAACCAATTATCAGGAAGGACAGGGAAGCCAAAGCGATATTAGTCACTATGTGATGTTCCGTAGCGTAGATTTGAAGCATCCAAACGCCAAAAGATACTCCAGCAAACAAAAACAACAGTGAGGGGAGACCTAGCAATATCAGAGGCTTTTCCTCAACAATGAGGCGAATGATGGACATGACAACGCCCATGCCGTGAGTCACTGGATGCTCTGTGGAAGTGGCAACTTCATTCTGGTACTTGCAGTAGCTAGGCACTTCACAAATCTTCAAATTCTTCTTGCTGGCTTCCAACAGTATCTCAACGCTAGCACCCATACCAGCCTCAACAACACTCAGCCGCTCAATCGCCCGACGACTGTAAGCCCTGAACCCACTCTGAGCGTCGCTAACCCCCTTCTTCGCGGAACCATTAACAATCTTCGTAATCAGTTTAGCTCCAAGCCGCCTGTATACCGGCATCTCAGCAGCACCACGTACATCAATAAACCGGCTACCGATAACCACGTCGGCCACGCCGTCAGCGATAGGCTTCAGAACGGTAGGAATCTCTGATGGATTGTGCTGTCCGTCACCGTCCAAAGTTACCAAGACATCAGCGCCCAACTCAAAGGCACGTTCAAACAGGCTCTTGATGGCGGCGCCATAACCAGAATTCCGCTCGTGCCTCACCACGTCCGCGCCCAAGCGCTCAGCGATCTTCGCCGTCAAATCTTTCGAGCCATCATCGCAAACCACAACCGCGTCCGCAAACCCTTGAGCCTCCAAAACCACACGAGCAATCGAATGCTCCTCATTAAACGCTGGAATACCAACCACAACAAAAGGCTTGACTCCAGCAACCACAGAGTCTTCCACAATCACTCGGCTATCTTCAACTTCCACCAACATTCACACCTTCATACTCGTAAACAGATATGCGACCAAAATCCTGAACACTAACGAAATAATCAGGAACAGAAACCCCATACCATCCAATCGGCTGGTTCCACCAAACAAAAAACACTCTACTAAAACCACTGCTAAACGCAGTATTCACGGCCAAATCAATATCACTCTCAAACTGCACAATCACATGAGACCTATCCAAATACAGCTGCCCCCAAGTCACAAAGGCATGCTGCAAAACCACACACGAAACCGCATCCAAACTGTCATCAAGCCAACCCATTGCCTCAACAACGCCATCCACATCCTCATAAGGCACCGTTGGATTAGTCGAAAAATAAAGATAAGTACCAGAAACAGCGGGCACACTTGCACTCGCATAAACCATAGAAACAGGTGTTGCCAAATAAGCCATTCCTAACGCAAAAGTCAACAAAACCATCGCAGAACCCTTCCTAGACGAAACCCAAGAAGAAAAACGAACTTTTACCCCACGAAAACCGCTATACAATCTGCCAAACCCATTAACCGCGTAAAACGTGAAGGGAAACACAAGCATAAACATCCATCGATGCCAAAGGTTCAACGCACAAAAAGGAACTACCAAACAACCGAAAGCGCCAACAAGCAGCAGAGCCGTCCACAAATCTAAAACACCATTCCTGAAGAAACCCTTAGCAACCAACAGAAGGTAAGGCACAAACAAAACAGCAAACAGAAGGCCAACACTTAAAGCAAGCACCCAATAATTCGCATACGAATCTACGGAATTCTGAACCTGCAAGTAATCAACCAAAAAAAACAAGCCGCCTGCCCTGCCGCTAACACCGTCGCCCGCAGTAATCACGTTAGTTTCAGTCACATACCGAATAGGGAAAAACCTCAAGCCCAACCCTACAACGAAGACAGACAAAGCTGGAAGAACACCCAACGCCAAACGCTTAGACCCAGAATCCAGCTGCCGCTTAACCAAACGCCAAACCAACAAGCCTAACACCGCCACCAACAATGTCACCGCCGCATACTCATGAGCAAAAACACTCAACAAAGAAAGCCCAGCGAAAAGCGCAAAGCCACGCCTAGAATCAACCTCCTTCACATACGCCAAAGCAAACAACAAGATACCCAACCCCAACGTGTTCCTCAGCAAATCCCAACTAATCCTCAAAGAAGCCAACTGCAACGCAAAAAAAACACCAGCCAACAACCCCAAACGCAAGTTCCAGCCTAACATTTTTCTAGAGAACCAATAGATACCAGCCACGTTCAAACCAAACAGCAATGGCGCAACAACCTTCAATAATAAGAAGGGATCACCCTGAAAGAGACTGTAAAGTGGCACAATAAACGCGTACAGCAACCAAGAAGAAGTGAAAAACTGGCTCCAATGAGCCCAAACTACCCCGCTCTTCATAGCAACTGCGTAATGAATCGTGTCAAAGCCAATAGGCAACGGAAAAGCTAAAAGCTCAGGCACCAACCTGACAAAAAAGCCTATGGACAAGCAAGCAAATAAAACTCTTCGATCGGTAAGCACAGTGTTGCTTAAGATCCGAGAAAATCCAAGCTTCAACCCTGTCACGCTCATTTGCAACTACCTACAATTGGCACGTGATTCGCAAGCAACTCGAGTAGCCCATCTTTCAAAGAAACCTGTGGTTTATATCGCAAGAGCTGTGCAGCTTTAGAAATGTCTGCATAACTATGCCTAATTTCGCCGTTCCTCGGCTTCTCATTAAGAACCTGTAAATCCAACTTGGCAGATTCCAAAATGGTCGTAGCTAACTCATGAATAGAGGTAGGCACGCCAAAACCAATGTTAAAAACCTTCCCGTCAACATAATCGCGCTCCACAGCGCTTAAAACAGCTTCAACCACATCACGCACATTGACAAAGTCTCTGGTCTGCCACCCATCACCATAAATAACCAACGGCAACCCCCGCCCAGCCCGATCAATAAACCGCGTTATCACTCCACAATAATCATTCACGCCTTGCCTGGGACCATAAACGTTAAACAAACGTAAGATAACCGATCGCAAAAGCTGCTTCTCATGAAAACCCAGGCAATACTTCTCAGCCGCAACCTTCGATTCAGCGTAGGGCGAAATTGGGCTCGCCGGATGTTCTTCAGTAACGGGTAGAAATCTGGGTTCCCCGTAAACCGCACATGAGGAAACATATACAAGCTTGTCAACCTTCGCCTGTGCACAAGCACGAAGCAAATTCACTGTTCCATTAACATTAACGTCAAAAGTGAAACTTGGCTTCTCAACCGAAAAGGGCACGCTGGTCAAAGCTGCCAAATGAACCACCGAATCAACATCCTCAACGCAGCCTTCGACAACCGAAGCATCTCGAATGTCACCTTCGACAAAATCGACTCTACCACTCGTCAAGTGACCACTGATATTCTCCAGTCTACCAGTAGACAAATTGTCAACAACTCTAACACCATAACCACAATCGACCAACCGATCAACCACGTGGCTACCTATGAAACCAGCCCCGCCAGTAACCAGAACTCTTTTGGCAGTTTTAATCAAACTTGCTCCTCAACACTTCAACAATTCTCGCGCCAGACTTGCCGTCTCCGAAAGGATTGACCCAGGCGCTCTTCCCAGCGAGCATAAGTCTCGCACAATCAACAATTCGTTCGAGATCCGTGCCAGCCAAAATGTTAGAGCCAACATCCAACGTTTCAGGTCTTGTCCCCAAAACAATCGCGGTCTTCAGGCAACTGCCTCTTTCGAAATCTCAAACTCTGAATTCGCCACCCTACCTGACCTCGCAGTTTTAACCCACTTTCCACGTCGACGTAACATAATAAGCAACACAGCGTACATCGCAATGAAACTCTGCAAGACCCAGTAAGAAAAAATGAAAGGAAGCCACAGCAAATTCCTTAATCGAGTGGGCTTCGACACGAAAACCAACGCAAAACCACAAACAAACAACATAAGCGTTGTAGTGAAAACTGAAAAAAGCATTAGAGCACGCCACAAAACATCAAAAGGAAAAGCCACAAAGAAAGCGCCGGAAGCCGCTAAATACGAAAGCAAAGAGGCAATAATGATGAAGGGGCCAACAAGCGTAGCTTCAGCATCCAAGCGCTTTTTGCTCAGCTTACTCATCAGCCGCCCATACTTGAACGCAACCTCCATGGTTCCCCTAAACCATCGAGTACGCTGTCCAAAGAGTGACCTCAGATTCGTAGGGCTTTCCTGCCAAGAACGCACGTCTGACGCATATTTAATCTCTAGGTCACGTTCTGTGAGCCGCGCGGACATCTCCATGTCGTCCGCTAAGAAAGCCTCATCAAAACCTCCGAGCTGCTCCAAGACACTGCGCTTGAAAAACTGACAACTACCTCTCAAGTGAACAAACAAACCCAACGCGTCTTTGCCTCGCAGATACGCCTCGCACCAAACAGTCTCCTCATAAGATATGAACTGAGTAAGCATATTCTCTCGTGAATTAATCGTCAGAGTCCTGCCCTGAACAGCCGCCACAGAAGCATCCTCAAAGTACTGGACCGCCTTAAACAAAGCGTCACTTTCAGGAACACTATCCGCGTCAAAAACCGCAACAATCTCACCCCCAGCGTACTTAAGAGCATAATTCAAAGCCGAAGGCTTACCGTTCGAAAAAGACCTATGCAAAACCTTAACATTTTGACACACTCTGGCAAACTGCTCACAAACTTGAACAGTACTATCTGCAGACCCGTCTTCAACAACGATTAACTCCACTTTATCAGCGGGGTAAGCCATCTTTGAAAACGCCTCAAAAAACCTTCCAATAACCTTCGCCTCATTCTTAACTGGAACAATAACCGAGACTGAAGGCAAAACCTTGTGACCCGCAACATCTTTGGCTTCAAGTTTTTTACTTTTAACTAAATTCTTTACCCCAGCAGCCAAAATCGGCAGATTGTAGAATACCCACCCGTAGACAAACGTGAAAACACAGATTAACACTAAATCAATAATGCTCAGCAAGATTTTCCTTAGCCATAGACTATTTTCATGTTAAGCCGCTGCCGTGTCCATTAAGCTTCATAACCGCCAAGTACCTGGCAAAACGCATGTCCTTCGCCCAATCTTGGGCCGAACGGTTGCCCCATTTCTGAGCAAACGAACTGAGTTTGCAGGCTAGCGGGAAACCAATCTCTCTAATGGCACGCGAGAATTTGCTCTCAAGCAGGCCTTCCAGCTTCCTTGTGACGGAGAAGATGCATTTGGCTAAAGAAGTGCTGCGGATGCTGTCGGCAACTTTAATCGTTAAATCGATAAGTACTCTGTCGATTCTGGGCAAAGCTCTGAACCACACGCCTGCGCGCATGGCTTTCAACTTGATCTTTACCAGTTGAGTTCTGTCTAGGAAGCGGCGATGGCTTTTTTTAGGCGCTGTTGAGAACATGATTGGTTTTAACTCCTTATCACTGCTGTATCTTTTCAATTCATATTCTTTATTATGTCTTAATTCTTATTACGCGTATGAATTTACAATAATTATTTAAGCGATAGCAATAAAAAATTTATGCATAATTTCGAGTATAAAACGCTCAGAAAAAGCCTTTTCTAGCCCTAAAACACTGATTTCGGCGTTTCATTCACTTCATACGCAATGACGCCGCAACAAAGTGCACATCCTTCTGCTAAAACTCAACCAAAAACACGTTTACTTGCAACGCTATATGTCAAAAATGACCTACGGCTGCTTCATGAACTCGATGAATTCCGAGAGGCTTCTGGGCTCTAAAGTGTAATTTGATCGTTTTTCTTCGCCTATACTGGAAGAAGGCTTTGGTCCATAGTCATGCCCAGGATAAACTTCCACATCGTCGTTGAGTTTTAAAATTTTGTGGAAGAGGCTGTTGTACATGCTTTTGGAGTTGCCTCCGGGCATGTCCGTTCTGCCGCATTCTCCTACGAAGAGGGTGTCACCTGTTAACAGTTTCTTTTTGTCCACAAGCAGGCATATGCTGTCGGGAGCGTGCCCCGGAGTGTGGATGACTCTCACTGGAATACTGCCTATGCTGATGACGTCGCCGTCGTCCACTTTGACATCCGCGTTGACTCTGGATAGTTTATGGGCTATAATTCTCGCGCCGGATATTGACTGCAATTCTGGGTTGCCAGCCGTGTGGTCAGAGTGGCTGTGCGTGTTAATTATGTATTTCAGTTTCAGATTTTCTGCTGTTAGCATGCTCGTTATTTTGCCTGCGTTGTAACTTGAGTCAACGACAGCGGCTTCTCGTGTGGTATCGTCTGCTATGATGTATGAGAAGTTGTCGCCGTGCTGCTGGACTTGCCTGAAAAACATGGATTTCAACCTAAATGGTTTTCAATTCAAGATTTAAAAACGTATCCTAGAGCATGCTGTTATATTCACGCTGGCACAGAAAAACGGTGCTTGCAGTTATGGATTCCAAACTGTTCCGTTCCAAAAAATAAGCTCGCTGTACCCATAAGTGTTGTTATCCTCTAATCCGTCATCGTATATTATGTCCAGCCTGTTCTGGTATTTACGAATCAGACTGCCTATTTCTGTGCTTATTCTAAATGACTCATTGTAGTCGTCGGCTTCCCATAGCCCCCAAATCGTGTCATATGGTCCACGAAAACCGTATCCATAGTCCTTTGGAAGAACATACGCAACTCTATCGGTAGGTGGTTCGCTTGGTCGGGGATTGTCCATTGCGTATTGCCAGAATCGCTTTAGTGCATCCAAACGTTTTTCATCTTGTAGGAGAATGCTGCGTGTATAATTCTCGTCGGTGTCAAAGACCAAGATGTATTTCGCGCCGTTTTCGTACGCTAGGACTAAGTCGTCGTAAAGTTCTTCTCCAGATTCGAGGTAAGGCGGTTCAGTGTAAGTCCAAGTGATCATGACACCCCAATCCCTGTTTTGAACGTTAGCTGCGCCTCTGTCGAGAGCTACATTTATGTGTCTGCTGTAGTTCCAGCCGAACTCTGCAAAAACCACGTCATAAGTCGCCTTGTAGTCAAACCAGTAAAGTGCATAGTCTGAGGTGAACAAAGGCAACTGTAAACCACACATTTGATCTTCAATCATGTGATGAATATAAATGAACGATGTATTAACATACTTTTCAGCAGCCTCCGTCCAGTTGTCCGCAGACCAATATGCATCCTTCACTATTTTATACGAGGCGTTATCCAATTGTCTTCCTCCAGGCTCATCGAAAGCATACAAGCCCAAGAAATGGTCGCCCCACGTGGGTTTGGCGTCAAGCACCCACTGGCACTGAATAGCAAGCTTTTCAGGATCACCTATAGGATGCGCGTAAATCATGAAATAAAATCCTCGGTCGTAAACGTACTCGCAAAGATCGGTAAGTTTTTCCATGTCAAAGGTTATTCCTGTGCTTCCGATCACAATGGTGTTTGTGTATGGGCGTATTTCGTCAACGAGCTGTTTGATTTCTGTTACATTGTCGTATGCCATGTCAACGCCAACGAAGAGACCAGATGGTTCTTCTTTTACGGAGGTGTCGGCAAGGAAACCGTAGTATAGGAAAACTGGAACAATAAGCAACAAAACAAGAAGAAACGTAAGAATCAGGTATTTGGGTTTCATTAGTACACTATAATTTCAAGCAGCTACTTCAAAATAAGAGTTTCTCAAAAACAATTCAAGGTTTAAAGCAAAATTGGAGACCGGGCTTCAGTCTTTTGCCTCTTATAAACATGTTATTCCAAGTCTGATTGTGATTTGTAATTAGTTAACGATAAATACTCTTTTTGAGTAGTTTCCAATGGAAGCTTGATGCGAACAAAAAAAATAGGTTACTTCCTCAGCGTGCTACTCTTAGTCTCAGCATTCATGTTCACAGTGGATGCTTCGCCTGATACTACTGCATCATTTCGCGGAGGTAGCGTTACGGTTGATTTGACATTTCCCGAGGAGGCACATCCCGCAGAAAGCATTTGGCACAACATAACAATATCTGCAATCACTGCGACCACATTGCAGAACTTCACGGCAGTTATCAAAGCCCAAGTGAACTCAAGCTGGGTTGAAATTTTAAACGCACAGGACACATCTGGTCAACTCTTGCCAAGAGACTATAATCTCAACTTATCGTTGCCACAAGAAACTAATGGGACACTGCAATGCTTCATTTTTGTAGACACAACCAGCACAGATGACTTATCTATAATGTTCTATACTACACAGGTTCGAGAAATGACTTATAGCGAGCTATTAGAAGACTACAACGAGCTAAACAACACCTACAACCAACTCGTAACAGACTACGACGACCTACAGTCAAGTTTCGCAACGTTAAACTCATCCTACTTCGAGCTATTAAAGGATTACAACGATCTGAACAACACCTACAACCAACTCTTAGCAGACTACGACGACCTAAACAACACTTACAACGACCTGCAATCAAGTTACGCAGCGCTAAACTCATCCTACAACGAGCTTTCAGGTAACTACAGCATTCTGAAAAACAGTTACGACGACCTTCTAGTGCAATACACTACCTTGAACAATAACTACAACACCCTGAAGAATAACTACAACGAACTGGATTCGAATTATAACAATGTAAACTCTGCCCGCAACGCGCTTCTTGGAGACTATAGCGAAATGCAATCTGATTACAACTTGCTGAATTCCACTTTCTATAACGTCCAAGGAAACTATACTGACCTCCAAGCTGTTTACGACGCGCTTAACCAGACATACATTGATTTACTAACAGACCTCAACAATCTGCAAACCGACCTTAACAATTCACAAAGTGCACTAAGCAACGACAGAATCGTAATGTTAATATTCGTTATAACGCTGGTAGCTTTAATCGCGTTCATAATCTACTTGAAAAGGGGAAAAGAGGAACCGTACGTGGTTATTCGTAAAGAAACAGTCAGCATGAACCAAGACGAAGACTCTTGACGCCTCAAGCCAAACGCAAATCAACGTAAAGCAGCTCGCACGGTCTAGCGCAACCTTAGCTGAAACAGCAATTCACTCCTCGTTTCAACCTATATATGAAAGGTGGCTGTTCTAAACGCCTACTTTCCATAAGGTGGTGTTTTAAACGCTTTTCTGTAAGGGCTGAAAAGACACACAACAACCCACCTAAATATAAACTGTCATATTGCGAGCGCGCATTTTCGGACCCCATCTTGACTCTCCTCCTCTCACCTAAGCTTCTTTTTCAAATCTTAAGTATAATTTGAAATGATGTGTTATGTTATTAACAGACAAAAGTGGAAGGCGGTGAGATCGTAAATTGGAAAGAGAGAAGTTGAAGAAGGCGGTTACTCTACTCACAGAAGCAAGATCCGATTTAGAGGCACTCATGGGGATACAGGCTAAGATGTTGTGGTCTTACTACAACAAGCTTAAGGAAAAAGGCTTCAACGATGAACAACCCTTTGAGTTGACAAAGAGGGCAGCACCGAAACAGATGGAAGTGAAAAGAAAGAATAGCTCTTGCGCGCGCTTTGGGCTTAACTTGTACAACACGTCATCCATAAAATGCAAAGGTTTTCAAATCTACTCCATGCAAATGCCTAACAGAAATACACAACCCTTTCGTCAAATTAAGTACAATAAAAAACGTAAACTCTAACTACCAAAATTTCTTGCTATTGCGAAATGCATATATCCATACATAACTTCTAAAAACCGTTAGAACAATTACAACTTAGGTAAAAACATGAAGGATATCGAAATCATCGACCTCACCCCAGAAAACATAGCTGAATACGGAGTCTGCGGATATAAAGACATAAAGAAACATCTGGAATTAAGAAAAAAAATCGCTTGGTTCAAAGAATACTATCCTAGGGGCTTAAGGATAAAAGCGCTCCTTTCAAAAAAAGGCGGCTACCAAGGAATGCTTGAGTATATCCCGGGCAAATACGCACACCGCCCAGTGGATGCCGAAGGATACCTGTTTATTCACTGTATTTTTGTTGGGTTCAAGAGGGAGTATAAAGGAAAAGGTTACGCTTCGTCTCTTATTGACGCGTGTATTGCAGAAGCGAATAATGCGAATATGCATGGAGTTGCTGTTGTCACTAGAAAAGGGTCTTTTATGGCTAAGAAGGACATTTTTGTTAAGAAAGGATTTGTTCTAGTTGATAAGGCAGAGCCGGATTTTGAGTTAATGGTTCTAAAGTTTAATCATGAAGCGAAAGATCCAAAGTTTAACAATCTGAAGGCAAGTCTCGCGAAGTATAAGGAAGGCTTGTTTATACTCCGCTCGTTCCAATGTCCATACACTGAGAAGAACGTGAAGGCTATGGTTGAGTCTGCCAAAAGCAAATTTGGTTTTGATGTCAATCTGATAGACTTAGAAGACGCTGCTGCAGTTCAGAATTCGCCTTGTGCTTTTGGAAGTTTTTGCATCGTTTATAACGGTGAAATTCTAAGCTACCACCCAATTAGCAATACGCGATTTGAGAACATAATGAAAAAGAAAGCCAAAAAAAATGCTTCGAAAGCTTGAATCATAGCTATCTTCTTTTGGTCAAAATGCTTTTGCTATTAAAAGTTGTTTTTTAATCATTTTTCGATTTAGTCTAGTGGAAATTATTATCAAAATGCTCCTCCACACATCGGGCATTTAGCTGGAACCTCTTTTGAAATACATTGCAACTTGTATCCGCAGATAAAGCAGAGGTAGATGTCACATTTTGGGCAGTGCATGTACCGTTCAATAAAAATGTCGCGGAGCGTTTATTTAGAAGAACCTATGCTTCTTTTTTTCCTGCTGTTTCTCTTGAGTCTCGACTATTTCTTCTCTTTCTACTACGGTTACGGTAACCCCATTTTCTTCTGGACCTGCTTCATTTTGTTCAGAGGCTTCTTCTGCCTTTTCAGGCTTTGCAGGTGTCTCACTTGCCTTTTGCGTCTCAGGAGCATCTTCGGGGGTTTGCATTGTTTGCCCCAGCTTAGTTTCAAGTTCCTTCTTTTTGGCTTCCAGCTGAGCTATGGTACTCTTGGTGGTTTTGTTCCTGCTCCTCAAATCGTTAACCAGAGCTTTCTCTTTCTTCAGCTCTTGGGCTGCAACTTGCTCCTCAAGAGCCAGCACATCTTTTTCCAATTTCTGTTGCTCTTCTATCAGTAAGCGTGACTCTTCTTCAAGCTCCTTTCGCATAGCTTGCAATTTTTCACGTTCTTCTTTCGCGCTCAATTTTTATCGATAATAATGAAGAAAAGTGATAAATTATACTTTATGAAAGGGAAGTATGTATTCAAAATTAGAAGAGTGGGTTGTGCACACCTTGTTTCGCCCCAGAAAACAGGGTGGGAAATCGAGGAGAATGGGCAAATGTTAACCATTTTTCTGGGAAATCAAGGCTCGCGAACTCCGATCTTGCATTAGCGATTATAACTTAAAAAATCTAAGTAAAAACGACTCTACAACGAAGCGGAGACTTGGGTAAAGGTGAAGTTGTTCAGAAAAAAGAAATGACAAACATTCCGTGTTTAGTGTTTGCGTTTCTTGAAGTAGACCAACAAACTCACACTTACCACAGCAACGATGCCTATGATAGCAACTGGTACGGTTGGGAAAGGCTCGGGATTAGAGGGAGGAGCTGTGGGCGATGGAGACTGCAATGATGAAAGCATCGAAGATGCCCAGTCTGGCACTTCCATCGTTACAGTAGATATGTCGAAAGGAGCCATAAGCGGGTAGTTATCTCTTCTTGTGGAAGTTCTATAATGGATAATGTACGGTGTGTCGCCTATCCCGTCGCCATTGGCGTCTTCACCTGCGTAGTCGCTCCAGTAATTACCTTCTCTGCCGTTATCAAAATAAGTTAAGCTGCCCCCACCATAACGTGTTAATACTTGCTCTGTGTTATTTATGAAGTTATTGTGGTAAAGCGTGTTGTTCAAGGCCCCATCTGAATAGCCTCCAACCCAAGTTCCAATGCTGGCATTCTCGATGTGATTAGCAAATAATACATTACTAGAACCTGCTGTTATGTATACTCCTCCTGAATTGAGTAATTTATTTCCAAGTATAATGTTGTTTGAGCCAGTTTCTATTTCTATTGCGCTACTACGAGTCAAGTTGTTCTTAGCAACAATGTTATTATCACCTTCTATGTTGATTCCGCTGTAAAATCCATAGACTGCAACATCATTGATCGTGTTGCTAAAAACGATATTGTAAGAACCCTCGATGTATATTGCTCCATTGATGCTTGCATTTCCTGTCAATGTATTATGCAAAATTTTGTTGTATGCTCCGATTAATTTGATATTGCTTAGAGAGTTCCCAATTATCGTGTTGTTGTCGCTACTCACTCTTAGGGTATTGCTATATTCAATGATGTTATCTTTGATTTGGGCTCCGTCAGCAAGCAATCTTAGGGGTTCATAGCTTGAGTCAATACCGTTAATGGTGAAGCCTGAAACCTTAACGTTATTGCCGCTGACTTGAATTGCAACGGGTGGGGGAGGAGGATAGATGGGATATAGGTGGCGGTCCCATACTGGTGTTACGTCTATATTCGTGATTTTGCAGTTGGGTGCTCCTTCTCCTACGAGGGTTATCGTGTTGTTTATCATCAGAGCGTGCTCTCTATATGTTCCTTTGCGAACAAATACTGTATCACCATCTACGGCGTTTTCAACTGCAGCGGCTATAGTAGGGTAATCATCTGGAACAACAATCGTATTAGAAGCTTTGACTGACAATTGTGTAATCATGAATGATGCTATTAAAAATATAAGAACCATGGGAAGAACTGCATTCTCAGTCATTTTGTGCCCTTCATCTAACGTGCATTAATAATTCATATAGGTTTTTGTCAAGGATTCTTGACCAAATAGGCTCAAGCGTTAGTCAAGGTTTCTTGACAAGGAACCAGACGTTCACTCCAAGCTTCAATCTATATAAAAGGGGGCTATAGACTGCCGTGAGCACAACAGTCTCCACTCACACACTTGTTCTTTTCAAGGCTACCATGCACCCTGCGAAGAAAACCAAACCAAAAACCAGAAGCACCAGAAAAGACAACCAAGGAAACGGCTGCCCCAAAGCCGCTGCCCGCAGCGTTTGGCTCGAATGCGTAAGAGGCAACACGTACAAGACGGCTTTCGCTGCCTCAGGCAGTTGGCTTAGGGAAAAGAAGGTGCCGCTGAGAAAGGTCATAGGCAAAATCACTAATGTGCCGAACGTACCCATATCCTGATGCGACTTAGCCACCAGCCCAACCAGCACTCCAAGAAAAGCAAAGACAAAGCAGGAGCTAACTAAGACCAACACAAACAACGGGCTAACTATCAGCGTAGGCGAAATTATAACACCCACCACCAACAACGCAACAGAAGCAATTAAACCTCGCACTACACCAATCAAAGCTTTCCCAACCGCCAACGAAAAAAGGCTGATAGGCGACAACAAGTATTCCTCGAAACACTTATAGAAAAGACGATCCACATGCAACTTCAACCCAGCCCCACCATAACTGCTGTTCATGGCTGTAAGAGCGATTATGCCTGGCATGACAAACGCAAGGTAACTGTAGCCTTCAAAGCTGATTCCCTGCCCCAAACCATAGCCAAACGCTACTAGATAAAGAATAGGATTAACAATGCTGGTTGCAAGCGTCCTAAGCCAGTGGCGTCTCAGAAACCTCAGGTCAACCCATAAAACCGAGTATATATCCCTGAACACACTGAACATTTAATCATCCTCCACCTTTTGCCCAGTTTGTTCTACAAAAACATCTTCAAGGTTTGACTCCCGAATAATAATGGTTTTGACTTCAGGAGGCAAGCTTTGAACATAATTCTTCGCCGCCTCTCTGTCAGCAAAATATTGATACCGAGTTTCCTTATTGTTCACAAGAGTTTCCACAGTGACACAACCCAACTTTTGACGCAACTCCAAGGGCTTACCAAGAGCGATTAAGCCTCCCGTGTGGATTATCCCAACACGCTGACAAAGAGCCTCAGCCTCCTCAATATAATGAGTTGTAAGAAAAATCGTGGTGCCATCAAGGTGCAAACGACGTATTAACTCCCACAAACGGCGCCGTGTCTGCGCATCCAATCCTACTGTCGGCTCATCAAGAAAAAGCACCCTAGGCTGATGCATAAGAGAACTGACAATCGACACGCGCTTCTTCATTCCTCCCGAAAGCTTCTCCACTATTCGGTTGGCGTGCTCAGTGAGCCCCACATAATCAAGCAACTCGTCAATTCTCCGCTTGCGCTCAGACGCGCCAAGGTGATGCAGGCGAGCACGAAACTCCATGTTCTCCCTCACAGTCAAATCACGATCCAAACTCAGATGCTGCTGCACCACACCTATCATTCCCTTCACCTTATCATGTTCCTTCACCACGTCAAAACTGCCTACCAACGCACGCCCCGAAGTCGGCTTAGTCAAAGTGGTCAACACACGAATAGTGGTGGTTTTGCCTGCTCCGTTTGGTCCTAAGAAACCAAATATTTCGCCAGTGTGTACGTTCAGATCTAAATCTTTAATTGCTGCTATGTCACCATATCTCTTCGTCAATTTTTCGGTTGTTATTACTTCTTCCAATTCTGTACTCCTCCTCTGATTTACGTTTACCTGAATAGCATGAACTGCAACAGGGTGAAGCTACCTATTATACTCTAGTTAATCCTTTATATCCTCATACCGATAGCTTCTTTAAAGAGCTGAGGGTGAAGCGCCTTGAACAAAATCAAATTCGGTGTTTTCCTGCCATTTTACGCATTTAAATTTGAAGAAACAAACTCCTCAGCACATTTTGAACGTGTTCGAACTATAGTTCTGGAATGCGAACGGCTAGGATACGATTCCATATGGTTAGATGATCATTTAATGTTTGGAAAAAGTCCTGTCCTTGAATGTTGGACAACCCTCTCAGCGCTCTCGTCCATAACCGCAAAAACAAGGCTGGGCACCATGGTGCTATGCAACTCTTTCAGAAACCCCGCTTTACTCGCCAAAATGGCAGCCACACTCGATGTCATATCAAACGGTAGGTTAGAGCTCGGCATCGGCGCGGGAGTCCAGAAAGACGAGCATACCGCTTACGGCGCACCCTTCCTCGAGCCACGTGACAGAATAGGTAGAATGAAAGAAGCCGTGGAAATAATGAAGAAACTGTGGACCGAAGAAAAAGCAAGCTACACCGGAAAACATTACAGAATAAACGAAGCCGTTTGCGAGCCTAAACCCGTGCAGAAGCCACATCCGCCCATAACAATTGGAGGCAGCGGAGAAAAACTCACGTTGAAAGTGACCGCACAACACGCAGACCGATGCGACTGGGGATACGTGCCATCCTTAGAACTGTATAAACACAAACTAAACGTTTTGGAAAACCACTGCAAAGCCGTGGGCAGAAACTTTCACGAAATAGAGAAGTCATGCTGGCTTGGCGGCCAGATATTCATTGCCTCAAATCGAAAAGAACTTGACGAAAAAGTTTTGCGGTTGAAGCCGAAGAATGTTTCCTTGAAAGATTTTAAGAAACTTAATTTCATAGCCACTCCGGATGAATGCAGACAGAAAATACGGCAGTACACAAGTTTGGGTGTAACGTACTTTATGCTGTTTTTTGGAGACCTCCCGAGTGTGAGTGGCGTGAGACGTTTCGCCAAAGCAGTTGTTAAGGCGATGAAATCCACTGACTAAAGCATAAATTAGGGCTGAAAGTGCCTGTGACTGTTGGCATAAAAGTTGCGATTTAATGTTTATTCTAAAAAAGAGAGAAGAATTGTTAGTAAAGCTGCGTCTAGGTACAGGGTTAGCTGGTCAGTTCTTCAACTTCTTTTTTGCCTTCGGCTAATTCTTTTTCCTGCTGTTTGTCGTTCATCAACAGCAGAGTCTGGAATTCTCCGACATGCGCTTTTTCTTCTCGAGCTATGTCCAGCAGAATCATCTTTATGTGCTTGTTCTCGGTTAACGCTGCCATCTGCTCGTAAAGGTTCACAGCATCCAACTCGGCGATGATTGCTGCTCTAAGTATTTCTTTGTTCAAATCTTCTTTCTTTATTCTTTCAAGATTTATCGGAATTTTCGACAACAAATTTCTTCAACTCCTTTCTTTGAAAAGCATCATAAGAGTACATAGTTCGAATAGAAAAAGGTTAACGTGCAAGTTTTGGGTTTAGGATTGGTTGTCGTCAGTTTTTACTGGTAATTTTCTCAGGTAGTATGTGTTTCCTTCATATTCAAGTTCTACCAATTTGTTTTCACACAGAAGTTTCTCGACAACTTGCCAATCCGCATCAGCCTTCTTTAAAAGTTTTTTAACTGCTTCCTCGCGCATAGGATGCACAGCTGTTATACTCAGCAAATCCTCTTCAGCGTTTCCAGTAAAGGCAAAAGCATTTCCCTCATAACCCATCAAATATTCAACTCTGTTAGCTCCAAGCGTTTTGGAAAAGGCTTGAAAAGCAGCGTTCAGTACGTCTTCCTTGGCTCGTTTAACCCAATTTTCTGCTGGCGGTCTTGTCGGAATCGCAATGTATGCCTTGTTCAGCCTTTTCAGCTCTGCTAGGAACTTAGCTATCTTTACGAATTCGTCTCCGTAGTCTATGTTTCCTATGAGCATGGTTTCACTGACAACTGTTCCTCGAAACTCCTCTGTAAACTCCCGTATGCCTTCCAAAACCATGTTTAATCTTAAGTCTTTGTGAGGTCTGTTCACTTTCCGCCATAAACCTTCGCTGACGGCGTCCACCTTAAAAGAGACAAAATCCGCTTTTCGCAAATCTTCTTTCATATCGTCCTGCCAAAGTAGTGAAGCATTGGTTATGACAGCTGTTGGCAGTCCTGTTTGCTTTAAAGATGATATTTCCTTAGATAGGTTAAGGTCTAAAGTTGGTTCTCCATCTGGCACGAAAGTAAGATAATCAATTCTTTCGTTTCTCACGGTGGCTTCATCGATTTTCCTTCTAACCACTCTCAGAAGGTCTTCGGGTTTGTAGAAAGCTCGCCTGTCAACAGTGATATTGCGGGTTTTTCCCACCTGGCAGTAGACGCAGGAATACGAGCAGTTTTTTGGTGGAATATTATTTATTCCTAAACTTCTTCCCAGACGTCTTGATGGAACTGGACCGAAAGCGAGTGTTTTCATGTCTTGCAAATTAGCCATTTCCGAGATTAAAAGAATCTTTACAACTTTTCCAGATGTTTTCAATTTCTTTTGCAACATCGCTCTCTGGAGAATATTCTATGATAGTTTTCCCGTTGACCATGGCTTCTGTAACTTGTGGGTTAAAGGGAATTCTGCCAACAACTTCTATGCTGTTTTCTTTACAGAACTTCAAAATTTTTTCAGTGTTATCGTTGTTTATGTCGTGCATGTTTACGCAGACAAGGGGCGTAACACTGAAATGCTCTAGCAGTTGTAGTGCCCTTTGAAGGTCGTGGATTCCAGACATGGTTGGTTCAGTAACTACCAAACCAACGTCGACACCTGTGACCGATGCTATTACAGGACAGCCAATTCCAGGTGGACCATCTATTATGATTAAGTCGCTGTTCTCCTTTTCGGATAGTATCCTAGCGTTCTGTCTGACCAAAGTGACCAGTTTTCCTGAATTTGCTTCGCCTGGACTAAGCAAGGCATGCGCCATGAAGCCGTATTTCGTCTTTGACATGTAAGCATAACCAGAAACGCGTTCAGTCATAGTTATTGCATCCGCTGGACAAATGGCGGCGCAGACGCCGCATCCTTCGCAAGCAATAGGGTCAACTTCGATGGCTTCGGTTATGGCATCGAATCTGCATTTTTCTCTGCAGAAACCGCAGTTGTCACACTTTGTTTTGTCGATAACGGCGAGCTTTGAGCCTTTAAACTCTTGCGTTTTAATCACTTCAGGATGTAACAGCATGTGAAGGTCTGGCGCGTCAACATCGCAGTCTGCGAGAACAGCGTTTCTTGCTAAAACAGCTAAGGAAGCAGTTATTGTTGTTTTACCGGTGCCGCCCTTGCCGCTTAAAATTGTTAACTGTTTCATTCTTCAACAAGCTCCCTTATTTTGTTAAAAAGTGTCTGAAATTTTTCTTTCCATTCGGGCATTTCTAGGCTGAATGGGACACCTTTTGAATAAAGTTCGGCTATTTTTCTTTGGTAGGGAATTTCCAGCAGTATGGGGATGTTCTCTTCTTTGCAATATGTGTAAACTTTTTTGTCGCCTATACCTGCACGGTTAACGACGACCGCAAAAGGAACTTTCATTTTTCTCAAAACTTGCACGGTTATTTTCAAATCGTGCAAACCAAAAGGGGTAGGTTCTGTTACAAGAACGCAGAAATCGCTTTCTCTAACTGTTTCTATAACAGGACAGGAAGTTCCGACGGGAGCATCAATAATCACGTTTTTGTTGTTTACGATTTGCTTTTTAACTGCTTTTATAAGTGGAACAGCCATTGGTTCGCCAACGTCAAGTTCTCCGTAAACAAGTTCCACATTTCCTGCCGAGCCAAATCTCAATGCTCCAATTCTACGCTCTTCTTCTGTAATCGCCTGTCTGGGGCAAGCTAGGGTGCATCCGCCGCAACTGTGACAAAGCTCTGGAAAAAACAGGATTTTTTCTGGGCTGGCGAATAGGGCGTTGTATTGGCAGAACTTGGCGCATTCTCCGCAATGCAAACATAGTTCTTCGTTTATATGGGGAACCAAAACGTAAACTGGTTCCGTGCTATGCATTTCGGGATGTAAAAGTAAATGTGCATTCGGCTCCTCAACGTCGCAGTCAAGAAGTTGAACGTTGCCTACTGAAAGCGCCATGTTTACGGCTACTGATGTTTTTCCAGTTCCACCCTTTCCACTAGCAACCGACATTATCATCTACATACCCTCAAAAAAAGATTCGTGAAAAACTTTGGAAACTCCCGTCTATATCTCTAAGCGACCCCTCAGTTTCTCGTACTCAGCGATAGCCTTTCGCAGCGTTCTTATTGAAAGCGTGGTGCAGTCAAGCTTCGCCTTTGGTAAACCTCCAAGCTCCGTCAATATGTCGTCCCCTGTCATCTTTTTTGCCTGATCAATAGTTTTGCCTTTCAAGAGCGTGGTCATCGCAGACGCTGAAGAGGCTGAGCCTGGGCACCCCAAATAGAAGAACTTGGCGTCTTCTATTACGTTTTTTTCGTTAATTTTCAAGTATAGTTTTATGAGGTCGCCGCATGAACCGAGAAAGGTCGTGACCACAGTGGGGTTCTCCAGTTTTCCTACGTTAACGTTGTTCACGTAAAACTCGATGGCTTTGTTGGAATAACCTGACTCCATCATCAAGTTCAGTTCTTCTTCCGAAAGTTTCCTTGACGTCTTTTCACCTCCAAAACCACAGTCACCACGTTCAGCTTCCACGTTAATGGTGATGGGCATGCTGGCACCCTTCTGTGAGCTCTTGAAGCTTATCATCTTTGTAAGCTGCAATCACTTCGCCAACCGTATTTGCGTTGGCTCTCAGTACCGCAACCCCTGCACTTTGGAAAGTGTTTAGACCCCTCGGACCCATGCCATAGACTATGATAGCGTTTGGTTGCAACCCCAAAATGTGATCATGAGTGTAGCCCCTTCCTCCAGCATGCTCGCCAACATTTGGGACAGCCTTAACGTTCACGACGTCTCCCTTGTCGTTTAGGTCGACAACAGCGAAGTTAGGTGCTCTTCCGAAATGCTCTGCTAAAGTTGCTTTCAAACCTTCTTGACCGATTGTAGGAACTATTACTCTCTCTGACAATCACTCACCTCCATTCTCTGGCTGATGTGTCTCTTCAAAGTTAAAATTGTCTAAGATCTCCATGCTCCTCGACCGCCTCCTCTACCCCCCATGCCGAAATGACCTCCAACAGTAGGTGAACCAGTTTTCTTAAATTCTCCTCTCTTGAACTTCTCAATGGCTTCTTTCACAGTTCCGAAAGCACCTGTCACGATTTCTATGCCAGCAGCCGACAACGCTCCGAAAGCGTTAGGTCCAACGTTTCCGGTTATAAGTAGCTTCACACCTTTGTTTGCGATTGTTTGTGCTGCTTGAATTCCTGCACCGCCTGTTGCACCAGCAGCCGTGTTTGGAATGGCTTCAAACTGCATGGTTTCAGAATCTACTATTACAAGGTAGGAGCATCTGCCGAATCGGGGGTCTATCTGCGCGTCTAAACTGGCTGCAGTCGCGGTTACACATATTTTCATTTTACATCAACTCCATTACGTAACTTTCAAGAATTGCTTAATTTTCATGACTATTTCGGCGAAAGCCTTGACGGCTGGAGAAGCTGGGTTTTCAGCGACAAAAGGAATCCCACGATCAGAATCAACGCAAATCGCGGGGTCTATAGGAATTTTTCCCAAGTACGGAACCGATAAATCTTTTGCTATTCTTTTTCCTCCGCCAGTTTTGAAAATGTCAAGCGCGGCGCCACATTCGGGGCACACAAAACCACTCATGTTCTCGATTATGCCTATTACAGGAACACCTAGTTGCTTGGCGAATGAAATGGCTTTCTTGACAACAGCTTGTGAGACTTCTGAAGGCATAGTCACTATTATCACGCCGTCAATGTCTGGAATCAACTGCATAACGCTTAATGGTTCGTCACCAGTGCCAGGTGGGAGGTCAACGAACAGAAAATCAAGTTCACCCCAAGCGATGTCGGATAAGAATTGTTGGATAACCCTCATTTTCAAGGGTCCACGCCAAATCACTGGTGCCTCATCACTTGGAAGTAAGAAATCCATTGAAACAACCTTGAGTCCATGCTGACCTGTAACAGGAAAAAGCATTCCTGCTGGTCCGCCTATAAGCTTCTGTCCTTTTAAGCCCAGCATTTTCGGCACGCAGGGTCCATGAATGTCTGCGTCGAGAACACCGACTTTATCCGTATGCCCTTGTAATGCGAAGGCAACGGCAAGATTTACGGTGACTGTGCTCTTTCCAACTCCGCCCTTACCGCTTATAACTGCTATCTTGTGTTTAATTTTGCTCATTTTCAGCCTTAGCCTTTGCTCCTGTTCCGCCGCTGCTCTCTTCCGTTCGTTATGCGCGTTGGACTTCGAACTCGATTTTGCTTTTAGATCACCTTTGCTTTTTTCTACTTGTTTCTCAGTGTCCATCATCGGCTTCACCGTTTCATGAAGAAATAGTTTAATACATAAACCTTATTAATACTTTCCGTTTATAAACTAAACTGAGGCGTAGCTGTTTGGATGATATTGACAGAAAAATAATTTCCCGGCTTCAACAGGACGGAAGAACAACACTGCAAGATTTAGCCAAAATAATCGGCTACACAAGCATGGGAACCAAAAAAAGACTGGAAAAACTCCTGAAAAACGGCACAATCAAAGTGTCAGCCCTGATTAATCCAAATGCGCTTAAACTTCATCCAGCCATCGTGATGCTAGAAATGGAAAGCGCAGAAGCAATGCAGAACCTAATTGAAAGATTCAAAGATTGCCCGCGGGTGGTTCATATTTTCAAAACAATAGGCGGCTACAACCTAATCGCCCTTGTCGTCGCGGAAACCCAAGACACCCTTGAGAGCATATCAACGGAGAAATGCTCGCTAAGATGCAGCAAAGGAATACGCAGGTCCGAATTCTATCCGATAAGCGACACGTACTTTTCATCGTTTCTGCAAATAAGAGAAAACCTCGCGCATAAAGAAAAATCAGTCACTCCGTGCAGTGTAGACTGTGTCCCATGCAACCGTTACGAAAACCAAAAATGCGTCGGATGCCCAACAACGAGCTATTACAAAGGTACGCTTTAGCAGAGGCGCATTACATGGATGCAGTAAGCGAGAAGCCAATTAACCAAGAATTCACAGTTAAAGAAGCCGATGCCGTAGAGATAATTAGCCTTGTAGACAACTCCGTGGATTTTCTCTCCACAATCGACAACAAACAGGTCCAGTCCTTTAGGCAATGGACGCGAGAACGCTATGGTCAGGAATGGGTTAAATCGCATAAGCAGTTACCTTGTGCTGAACACGGGTTTTCAATGCTTATCCGAGTTTTCAGCAAAAACAAATCAACTTGTGTTTTGTTCGACACTGGCGGAAGTCCCAACGGAATGGTGGAAAACGCGAAGCGAATGGACATAAGCCTAAGCGAAGTAGAATGTGTTGTTCTATCTCATGGGCACTACGACCATTTCGGAGGACTCTTAGCCGCAGTCAAAGCGGTCGGCAAAGCGGATTTGCCCATAATTGTCCACAAGAACATGTTTAAAACTAGAGGGTCAGCTAGCTCTAAGGGAACGGTTCGAAAATATCCAGAGTTTCCAACGGAAGCGCAGTTAAGTCCAGCTCGACTTATCAGTACGAAACGGCCGTCTCTAACAGCTGATGGCAGGGTTTGCATAACGGGTGAAATTCCTCGGAAAACAAGTTTTGAAACAGGCTATACGCAACACAAAGCTTTCGTGAGCGGTTCGTGGAAATCTGACCCCTGGATTCTGGATGAACGCGCAATCGCAATCAACATCAAAGGAAAAGGCTTAGTCGTTCTCTCTGGTTGCGCCCACGCGGGCATAATGAACACAATATCCTACGCGCAGCAGATTACGGGAACGAAGAAAGTTTACGCCGTGATGGGCGGTTTTCACCTTGCTGGAAAAGAATTTGAGAGCAGAATTGAGCAAACTGTTGAAGAACTACAGAGAATAAACCCCAAGCTGATTGCACCCTCACATTGCACGGGATGGAGAGCGATGTGCGCCATAGCCCAAACATTTCCGAAGGGTTTCGTATGGAACAGCGTTGGAAATCTTTACAGATTCTGATAAATCCGCTGAGACAAGCATTTTGCTTGCCTTTTTACGAAGGGTTAAATAGCATTTTTCCAGAAGCTTATTGGAGTTTGACCCATTGAAACGTAAAGGACCTTTGTACATTTTACCTTGGCGATGCACGTTTGCGTGTGACAGCAACTGTGCGCATTGTGCTTCCGCGGGGAAACCGCCTTTCCCAGATGAAGTAGACACTGTAGGTGCCATGCGGATTGTGGATCAAGTGTACGATTTTGGGGCAAGCTGGTTTGGAATTAGCGGCGGCGAACCCCTTCTGCGTAAAGACCTCTTCGACATAATACGGCACGCTAAGAAAGTTGGCTTGAACGCAAGCATCATAACTGATGGGCACCTTCTTGACGACAGAGCCTTTGAGAACATTGTTAAGAACGAAGTACGCGTGTCGATAAGCATAGATGGCGCAGAAGCAACGAATGACCTGATTCGAGGTAAAGGTTCACATGAGAAAGCGGTTTCCGCGATTGAACGTCTGTCAGGCGCAGGGCTGCTAAACTGTCTTGTGTACACTTTTGCCAATGTTAACGAAGCCGTAACAAACGTTAACGTCGAGGATTTTACGCATGTGCTTGATCTGGCAGAAAAGTATGGCGCGAGATGGGTTATCTACCACGGTTTCATTCCCTACAGCCGAGACGAAAACAGCCTTAAGGTGGATCCATCGCCACAGCAGTATGAGTGGGCTTGGAATAAGCTCTACGATTTACGCTCAAAATACAAGGGGAAGCCTGAAATCAACGTTTACTGCCCATTCTTCGCCCGTATAGCTAAACAAAGGGGACTGCCAGATTTTGATAACTGGTTCAACTATTTCTTCCTCGGCAGATGCTTCTTCGGCAAGTTCATGAGCATCGCAGAGAACGGAGACGCCATACCCTGCAGCTTCAACGATGTTCACAGGTTCGGAAACGTCAAAGACAAATCGCTTAAGACCATTTGGGAGGAACTTCAGACATCTGAGTTCTTCTCAAAAGTTAGAGACAAAAGCAACTTGAAAGGCAAGTGCGGAGTTTGCGAGTACCGCCAGATATGCGGTGGGTGTCGTACTGCGGCGGAGTTCTATACAGGTGATGTTTTTGGGTCTGATCCAAGATGCGCTTACATTCCTAAAGTCTTACGCGAAAAATAAGGCGAACCGGACGCTGGAAAACAATCTAAAGTTACAGTATCGTCACTTTAGCCTCAGAAAGCTGCTCGTTGCCTTTCAGCTCTTCCCCCTAGATCTCTTATTATTTGCGCGTCGCCTCTGGCCACGATGAGTACTAGAGTAACACGCTGTTAAGTGGCACTAAGCTTTCTGTGTCCTTGTTATTTTTGGGCGGATGAATTTGGCGCATTTGGCACATTTTCGCCTAGAAATTGTTCGGACTTCAGGATATC
>CAZEPB010000006.1:0-76923 GCA_964514055.1 uncultured Candidatus Bathyarchaeia archaeon
AAGAAGCGGCACCAGGAATTTAGCTTCTAAAACTTACAATTTTATGGTTCGAGCTATGTTAGGCTCTGAGGTTAAAGATCATCAATGTGGATTCAAAGCTTTCAGGCGAGAGCCGCTCATGCAATTACTTGATGAGGTAGGCGCTAACCACTGGTTCTGGGACACCGAGGTTCTTGTTAGGGCATACCGGAGGGGCTACAAGATAAAAGAGATTCCAGTGTCTTGGAAAGGTGGACGTGAAACGAAAGTGCGGCTTCTTCAGGACTCGTTGAATATGGGTTGGCAGATATTCGCGCTTTGGTGGCATTTAAAGATGCAGTAGTTTAGGAACCCCATTTTCTTTTGGCCAAGAGGACAAATGACCTGGCAATAAACGATAAGCCCAGGATAATCAGTATTCCCGCCCAATACACGAACCACTTGCTCATAGTTGTGGTACTATTGAGATATGTTGCTACCAGATAAGCGGATCCAAACCAGTAAACAAGGTTTCCCATTGTTTCCGCCGTCTTGCCAATCGGCGACTGCCACGTAAACCTCAGCATCAGCATTATGATTTGCAATATGCCTAAGCCTATACAGACCTGAAATACGGCTCCGTAAAGCACTGCGTGCGAAGCTGGACTAATCGGTGCTGGCAAATATAGTTCCGTACTAGGAACTCGGGCGAAAGTGAAATTGCTGAAAAAATCGACTACAGCGTTCCAGAGGTTGGAGGGGAGATTAATAACGTAAACTATTCCAATCAAGATGAAGAAAGCGCCCGCGGAGATTGCAGAGTATATGCGTTCTTGAGCCTTGTACGCGCTGCTCTGCGCGTTAAGATTCTTATTCAATTTGCTTCTCCCTATTTTGATTATTCGTGGCTGAAGCAAATATAACTTTTTCTTTTGCAGTTTGAGGTGTATGTTTTAAATACTCACTCTATAATAAAAGAATAGGAAGGTGAGAGTTCATGTCGTATTGTCCGAAATGCGGCAACAAAGTTGAAGAAAACATGGCTTTCTGCCCACGATGTGGAGCACCGTTAAAAGTGGGAGCGCCTGTTCAGGCGGCTCCGCCTGCAGCTCCTCGGAGAGGCGAAAAAGCGGAGAAGGGTGAAAAGCAGGAAAAGCGTGAGAAACAGGAGCCTGAAAAGGGCGAAAAACACGAGAAAGGCGAGTACGGCTTCGTAGGCTGGTTGATAGGCGGCTTGATTCTTATTCTCATCGGTTTCTTCGCGTTGCTCCAGTTCGCAGGCTATTTTACTTCAGGGGTGAGCTGGGCTTTGGTGCTCTTGATCATAGGCGTGGTAATAATAATTGCCGCCGTATATTTCACTAGTATGGCGCGAAAGCGGTATCCGCCTCCTTCTTAGAGCAGCCAGCCCAAAAACAGTCGGTGCAATCGGTGTTCCAGAAGCGTTAAAGTGTTTCGTCTCCCGAAAACGCGATAGTAGTTTTTTCCAGCGGCTTCTATCATGTCGCCGATGTCGTAGCGGGGAAACATGCATGAAGAGACTAGCAGGCTTCCCCATTCACCACGCTTAAGTTCATGCAGCATTTTCACGGCTCTGCCCGTGTCAACCTCAAAGAAGTAAGCGTCATAGTTCGGCGTAACATAAGGCAAATCATCAAGTTGCTGGGCGAAAACTCCCTCCGTCGCGGTGTACATTTCCACGATGGGCGCGGGGCCGAAGTACTTTCTGAGAACAGGTGCATACTTGAACTGTATCTTGCGCACGCTTGTGCAGAACAACGCTTGGAATTTCCACAGGTCAGCAGGCTTCTTTCCGTGTTTACTCTTTATGTATCTGGCGAAGGCGAGGATTACGGGCGTGACGCCCATGGTGGCGGTGACATCCTTGTCAAGCGCCTGCTGGTAAACAAGTTCAAATCTTTTCTCCCAGTCGTTTTTGGCGATTCCAGAACCGAGTGCGTCTATGGCTTCTTGGCGGGGTAAAAGGCTGACTCGGTCGAACATGGGGTTAAGTCTAGCGTAGGTTCCTGAACTGTAGCCGTAGGTGACTTCGCGCCCGTCGGAGGTCATGGTGTGGACGCTGGAGGGAAAATTCAGGTTCAGTATGTTGCCCGTGAAGACCTCAAAATTCTTTTTTCTAAGCGCGAAATTTATTAGCGCTCTTGCGCCGCACGTGAAAATCTGTTTCAGATGCGACGGCGTTACGGGCAAGACTTTTGCTTTTCCAGTTGAGCCTCTCGTCATCACCCAGCTCTCTGGCGGTTCTGGCAGAATCGCCTTGTAATTACCCTCTTTCGCCTCAGTGAGGTATGGCAAAAGTCCTTTGTAATCTATTTTTGGAAACTTCGCCTGATACTCACTGATTTCTCCAATTTGGGATGCACCATAGCTATTTCCATAATCTGTAAGCGCATACTTTTTGAGCAAATCGCACAAGACGCGTTCTTGAGCTTTCTGCGGATTCTCCAGCGCCTCGTACCACGGACCAATTATGGGCTGCAATATGCTGTTGAGTGCGTCTTCATCGGGCATCATTGGTTTTCGCCTAGCAACTTGTCTGAATTGCCTTATATGCTTCGCCGTGTATAACTGGGAAAAGGTGAAGTGCCATGGCACAAGCAGTTCGCGTTACCGCTGACCGAATCAGGAAGCTTGAGGTGCAGGGCGCCAGAAACGTTGCGATAGCAGCTATCCAATCTATTGAAGAATTAGCAAAGACTACAAAAGCTGAGACGCGGCAAGAGTTCATGAAGGAGCTTTCCGAAGCCAAAGCCACACTTTTTGCTTCAAGAGCAACCGAGCCGCTAATGAGAAACGCGGTTAGATGGGTAATCAGCCAAGTGGAGAACAGTGGCAAAGAAGAAGTAGATGCCCTCGCTGAAGTTGTGTCTTCAAGTTCAAGCAAGTTCCTGAAAAACCTTGAAGCCTCAAAGGAGTGCATAGCGGAGATAGGCGCCAAACGCATACGCGATAACATGATGGTTTTTACTCACTGCCACTCTTCCACAGTAACGCATCTGCTAAGCAAAGCCAAAGAAGAAGGCAAAACGTTCGAAGTGGTCTGCACGGAAACCCGACCCGTTTTTCAGGGCAGAATAACCGCAAAAGAAATGCTGGCGCTCGGCGTGAAGACAACTTTCATTGTGGATTCAGCGGCGCGTTCATTCATGCGTAACGCGGACTTGGTGGTCGTGGGCGCCGACGCCATCACCTCGGAGGGAAACGTCATCAACAAGATCGGCACAGGCACCATCGCGCTTCTGGCTCATGAAGCACGGAAACCCTTCTACGTTGTGACGGAGCTTTTGAAGTTTGACCCAGCCACCGTCTGCGGGGAATACGAGAAAATCGAAGAGCGCAGCCCAGACGAGGTGTGGAAGGGCGCTCCTGAAAAACTGAATGTTCGTAACCCCGCGTTTGACGTTACCCGACGAAACTTTATCCACGGCGTAATCTGCGAAGAAGGCATAATTCCACCGCACTCGATAAAAGAAGTCATGCATCGAAAGTATCCTTGGATTTTCGAGTGACATTTGAGCAAAAGAGTCCTGGGGCTAATAGCGTATTTGGGGCATCGAACAAATCGTTAGGTTTTTGTTTTTCACTCTCTTAACGATGCTCTAATAATAACTATGAAGTTGCTTTTAAAGAAAAAGGGAGTTAGTTCTATTCTGATTCAGTACGTTGGATGTATCCCTTTCTGGGCAATATCGGGTCTTTTCCAAATAAGTAGCATGACCGAGACAGCCCAAAAAACAAGGAATACAAATGCTAAGACGAAGAAAAACCACGCTTCTGGAGAGTTAGGCATCATGAATCCCCATGCTGGATTAGCCTTTGGTATGTAATATTGTTCACCGAAAAACCAATAATATGGCGCAGTCAAGAAAAAGAAAAACAACAAAAGATTCAAAGCAATCGATGAGAGAAGAATTCGTAAAGATAGGATTTTCGGCAACATTCATCACCGATGTTTTCTTATAAAAGGTGAACAACTTAAGACTTTTGACATGCGAAAGTTGCTTAAAAGCAAATGGAGTTATCTTCTATTTGATTAATGTTGAACTTTGTTCTTACGCTTTTTCCATTAATTATTAATTCAGAGCAACAGTCAACAGGAGAGTAGGAGTTTCGTTTAAAACAAGTTCAGGTAAACGAGTTTCTTTCGTAGCCTACAAAAAAGTTAGTGTACCTAAAAGAGTTACTTTCTACGCTGAGAAACGGAAATAATTTGTTGGGAGTAATTAGACAGTTACTAATTCCTTTTCAGAACAAGAGCCTTGGTCTTTCAATGGCGGGTCTCCCGTGTTTATTACCTGAAGGTCTCGTCCAGAATAAGAGTCCTTACATGTTATGGAACAATAAGGTTTATTGCAGAATGTTAAGCAGCACTCGACATCATCAAATAGTTGCTGAGTGACCTTTTGAACGGTTGATTTTGTAATATAACCTATCTTGACTATGACGTCAGTACCTGGGTGCTTCTTTTGATAATCGAATACACAGTCATACGCGTCATGTGGTTGGGGAATTCTTTGTCGTAAAGTTTGTTCAAATGCTTGACCTATATACAATAGTACTAAGTTCTTCCAACTTCTAGATTCTTCGTCGTATGAGGCACAATAAATAGCATAAAATCCATTTTTATCTAAGTCCCATTCGCTATGCTGGAATGTTTTAATTTGATCAAAAAGTACAGCGCCTTTTGGCCAATCAACATGGACCGTATCCATAATGGATTATTCCTCCCTTTTGTTCTTTGACTGTAAAATATTGAGAATTAACTTATAAGTTGTTCTGTATTTGATTCAAGTAGAATGCAAAAAAAAATTCATTTGCTAACTATAACTGTTAGATATCTTGTTGGGGCACTTACATGCGCTAGTATTCTTCTATTTTTGATGCTGCCTGCTCGGGGTCTCTGCTTAAGATGAGGTGCGTAAATAAGGTCTGCGCATACGGTGTTCCTTCATATCTTTTTACAACTTTTGCTGTAGCGTATATGGGGATCCCATTTTCATAGAGTTTGTTTACCTTTTGGTCGTCTATGTGAAATGTGGCCTTGACTTTTCCTGACTCATCATCATAGTCGGCGAATAATACTGTATTGTCTGGAGAGAGTATTCTCCCGTTGAAGGCCACCGGACGAAAGCTCAAATTGGCGGCCCACTCTTTTAGTTCTTTTTGAGTAAGATTCGGGAATGAAAGTTCAACCTTGTACCTCTTCGTTAATGGTTCACCGATTTTTATTTTAATCTCGTCTAAATTATGAGCCTCCAAATCAAATTGTTTTCCATTGACGGTTAAGTAAATTTTACCCTTTTTCTCTTTAACTTCTTTTTTCAAGTCATAAAGAATTTTCAAGATCGTTAAAGTAGGGGCTAAGACTTGTACAATGTCCTTGATCATTTCCAATGGAGGAGCCGATTCCTCTATTATATTGCTGTAATCTAGACCTCCAGCTTCTTGTTCTTTATCTAAAGCCTCGTAAAGTTTCTGTCTGTACTCAGAAGGATAAATTCCATCGATGCGTAGTTTGTAATATCTCACTCTCGCACCTCGATTACAATTATTGACGAAGTTGCCTTAAAAAGTTAGTTGAGCTCAATCCGTATCTATTGTCTGAACTGAACATATATAGAGTTGAATCAACACTGTATTTATTGGTTTGCTGGTTACAGGGGGAAGATGCTAAATGTACGAGGATGAAATGGGTCCTGACGATGTTTTGCTGCTAATTAAGCAGGGAGAAGGCGAGTTAGTAGAGTGGAAGGATAGTAGAATTTTAACAAACCCCGCTAAACTTGCGAGAAGCATGACGGCATTGGCCAATCATAAAGGCGGTTTAATTCTAATCGGCGTAAAAGACGATGGAACCATTGAAGGAATGGAATACAAGAAGGGGCATGAAGAGTACATCATGAATGTGGCAGCCGAAAAGTGTGATCCGCCAATAAGGCCTCAGTTCAGAAGAGTAATTATTCCGAATGAAGGATCGGTGTATGTCATCAAGATCGTCAGAAAGGAGAGCGATGTTCGTCATGGTGTTAAGACGAAAGACGGGCTAGTATACCCGACACGGGTTGGCTCGACAATTAGAGAAATAACCCCACTTGAACACGGTGGATCTCGGGCTAAAGGGGTTAAAACTGAACCTTATACCGAGTCCGAAAGAGGTTTTCTCTTCATAACTGAAAAACTTGTGTCCTATGTCTCCAAAAAACGTCATTGGAGTTTGGTCAAAACGATGCTGGTCTTAGTTGTTATCGGCATAATATCTCTGTCGGTGTCTTTTTTGTTTCTTTTTGGCGGTATGTGGGGCGTACCCGGCCTTCCTTTAACTTACCCATTGTGGGGACATGTCCCCATTATAATCGGGTTGGCTGTAGGATTCTATTTCTGCATTTCTGTTCCAACGATTGCCAAAAACACAACTTGCCCCACTTGCAAAGCGGTCTTCAAGTACAGAAAAAGGAGAACTGAGGTTCTTAACAAAAGGAGGAAAAGCAAAGAACTTGAGGAATGGACTGTTCGTATTCTTCGCCACTGTGACGCCTGCGGTTATGAGAACGAAGAAGTCGAATATGAAGACCATGAAATTTAACTAAAACTGCATCGGCGCTTGATGCCTAAGTAGAATTAGAAACAGCCATCTTCATATTAGATGATATTTGCGCCGTTAATATTTTAAACTCGCAGTAGGAGTATATCTTAAACGGGACAGAGTTAATTGGCTTCAACTCGCAAAAAAATATACGGTCATTCAGTCATTTTAGTGTTTACTATAATTTTTTCAGTCTTAGCCAGTCAATCATTTTTCACTTATCTTTTTTTACGAGGAAATTCTGTAAGTCAAATTGAAGCGTTTGCCGTTGGAATTAGTTTATGTCTTTTGTTCTCCGCTATTGGGCAACGTGTAAGTCAAGTTAACCATATTGGAAGAGGGATCCTCGTAGTCGCTTTAACATCGAGTTACTTGAATTACGCGTTTTTCGCTGAAAACTTTGCTATTGATCAAATCGTTGCTCCTCTCGCCGCTGTAGTTTTCTTTGGTTTTATTGGATCATTGGCGACATGGGATATTATGGAGGAAGCGTGGAAGAGACTCACTCAGAAAGAAATAAATACTAAATATGTTGCGATCATTTTTGCCTCTTCTATCGGAATCTTAGGCCTGATTCTTATGATTATTTTTTCAGCGCCCTTAGTTGCCTTTTTTGACGTTCATCCATGGGTCGTGGCTTTGATAACCGGTGCATTAGGTTTGATAGGAGGTGTTATCCTTAGAGGAAGACCGAAGAAAGGCAAGAATGATTAATGGAGCTTCAAGTGTATTTCTTGGTGCATTATGCCTGCTAATTTTATTACTTCTTTTAGGGACCCCAATAATACATGATAGATTCGATGTTGTCAATTCTCAAGTAGACTCGTTATTCTGCACTTTTTCTAGAGCTCAATTCAACGCTATGGATGTTACTTCTAACGCAACAGGTGAACGATTAACTAGAATTGACGTGACAGTTAACTCTGTATTTTTCTGGTATTATGCTTATAACTTAACGGGGAATGAAATTAAGGATGTAGGGGTGCTTAGCTGGGATAAAGGGACGCTACTCGCCTTTTCATCCCAAAGGTTGGACGAAACAACCACCTACGTTATTGATGAAGGACAAATAGTTAGATTTTATCATTACGGAGGTTCAAATACGAGCATACCTGTGGTAAAAATAGAAAAGTTCCATCAAATAAATTCCTTTGAAGATTTCATACTTAAACAGTCAACAGTGTTGAGCGTACTAACGGGAATCTTGGCCGCAGTAACTGTTTCTCTGTTTTCCTTACCTATAATAGAGTACCTAACAAATCCGAGAATTAAGAAATCTAAGTGAGTGTTGAAACTTGGTGATTACATGTATTTGATTTTTACTAATTCAGGACCGTTTTGGAGCCTAATAGCCAATCTATGCAGAAACCAGTAGGGAGCCTAGCCGCATCAACACTCTGCAGGAATTCTATGCAGTTTAGTATATATAAGGGGGCTATAGACTGTTCCGAGCACAACAGTCTTCAGCTTAGTCTTTCCAAAGCTCTAGTGCCGTTTTCAGTTCTTTGCGGTTTTCGGCGTATTCTTCTAATGTATTTCCTTCTATCGTTGCGTCAACGGCTTGCCGCATGGCTGTGGCTCCCGCAAACGTGCCATTAGTGTGACCGTGAATTCCTCCGCCAGCTTGGATGACGAAGTCTCTTCCAAAAGTCTCCATCAACGCAGGCACCAGTCTGGGATGCAGTCCGCCAGAAGCAACAGGCATAACAGGCTTCAACCCGCTCATCTCAGCTTTTAACGCGTCAATGTTTTCCAGAACTTCCTCTCTGGTTTCAGACATTTTTCCCACAACGGTTCCCACATGAAGCTGATCCACACCAATAACTCTCGCCACCTTGGCTATCACGCACATGGCTATCCCGTGCTTCTGGTTCTTGGTGAACGCAGCGTGACCTGCCCTGTGCGCGTGAATCACCAGTTTGAAGTTCTGATCGCGCAATGTTTGCAACGCCGAAAACCCGCATGTAAGAATGTCAACCATCATGTATTCTCCGCCGTGATCCAGCACATAATCAGCTCTTTTCACCATGGTTTCAGTTTCCGCTGTAACGTTCACCATGTACACTTTGCGCTCTCCCGTTTCCTCTTCCGCCTTGTCCCTGCTCTCCAACGTCTTCACGACCCGCTCTTCAAAGGGATTAAACCGCTGACTGCTCAGGTTTTCATCATCCTTAACGATGTCACAGCCGCCAGCCCAAGCCTCATAAGCCACTCGCGCGTGATCCTCGGTTTTTAAGCCCAGCTTCGGCTTGATTATTGTCCCCACCAACGGACGCTTAGGCACCTTCAGCAACTCCCGAATTCCCCCAATGCCGAACTTGGGACCCTTGAAGCTTTTCACCAGTTCAGCGGGCAACTCAACGTCGTTAAGCCGCAGATTTTTCAATGCCTTCAGCCCGAAGACGTTTCCCGCCACGCTACTCAAGATGTTAGGCATGTTTCCCCCCTCAAAAAGCTCCACAGGATAAGCGATTTTCACAATGTTACCTTCTATGCTGAAGACACACGCTGCCAACCGCGCCACATACGGCTCTGCCGTGGTAAGTTCGGTCCACGTGCCAATGGAGCTTTCAGCGGCTACTCCACCAGCTGCCTCTTTAAGGCTGATGCCTTCTGGCTCCACGTAAAAAGTGCAGACAAGATCCGTTTCTGCAGGCTCGTATTCTAAATCAACAAAGTCCAAATACTTCAAAACAGGCTTCCTCTCGTAAGTGTGAATGGCTTTTTGCTTAAAATCTTTAACTATTCCCTTGCCCATTCTAACTGTTGTGAACTCTATGGAGCTTGTAGCTGAAGTTTTAAACATAACGGCTGGCGGAAAACGAATCGCCATCCTAGGCGAAGAAACCGCAAGCCTACTCGGCGTGCACTCCTCAGACAGGATACGCGTCACATACGGCGACCAGCAGATAATCGCCATAGCCAACCTCGCCACCCATTTCCCGAAAAACCACATCGGTCTTTACGAGGAAATCTCAGAGGCGCTTGGATTAAAAAGCGACGAAACAGTAACCGTGCAGTTGGCCAAGCTTCCCGAGTCCCTCAGATACGTGCGAGCCAAAATACGCGGCGAAAGACTACGCGAACACGACATGGTAACCATAGTCAAAGACGTGGTGGAACGGCATCTGAGCGAAGTGGAAATCGCCGCTTTCTTGACCGCCCTCAAAATTCACGGATTAAGCATGGGCGAAAACGAAGCCCTATCCCGCGCTATGGTGAAAACCGGCGAGACACTTGATTTCGGCGAAGCACCAATACTTGATAAGCACAGCATCGGCGGACTACCAGGAGACAAGACATCCCTGCTCGTGGTTCCGATAGTAGCAGCTGCTGGCTTTACAATTCCCAAGACATCTTCGCGAGCGGTGACGTCTCCCGCGGGAACCGCTGACCGCGTCGAAACCCTGTGCCCCGTAAACCTGTCCATCAGCGAGATAAAGGCTGTGGTGGACAAGACAAACGGCTGTCTAGTTTGGGGTGGAGCCTTGGATTTGGCGCCAGCTGACGACCTGTTCATTCAAGTTGAATATCCTCTTGGGATTGACCCGTTGCTTTTGCCTTCGATCATGAGCAAGAAGAAAGCCATAGGAGCCACCCACATCGCAATTGACATTCCAACAGGTAACGGCGCCAAAATCAAGAGCATGACAGAAGCGTACACGTTGGCTTCCGACTTTGTAGACTTGGGCATGCGTTTGGGCTTGCACATTCAGTGCGCGTTGACCTTCGGAGAGCAACCTCTAGGTTGTGCTGTCGGACCTGCACTTGAAGCGCAAGAGGCGTTGACGGCTCTCATGGGTACTGGTCCTGCTGATCTAAAAGAAAAGGCAGTCAGCCTAGCGAGTATGCTTTTCGGAATGGTAGGTGTTGAAGGCGGACGGGAAAAAGCCGAACACATGTTACAGTCTGGAAGGGCGGAAAGGAAACTGCGAGAAATAATAGAGGCTCAGGGTGGGAACCCTCGGGTAAAGCCTGATGAGATACCTGTAGGCGACAAGAAAGCGGAGTTAACCTCGAACCAAGCTGGCAGAGTCTTATGGATCAGCACCGAGGACATAATTCATATCGCGCGTGAGGCTGGTGCACCCAGAGAGAAGGGTGCTGGAGTGGTGCTTAAGGCGAAGCTAGGTGAAGCCGTAAAGAAAGACAGTGTGCTCTTGGAGATACATGCTGAAAGAAGCGGCAAGTTAGAATCGGCGTTGGAGCTTGCGAAGAGGCTTCAGCCCATTGTGCTGAGCAAGAGAGCTGAAGAGCGAATGCTTTTGGATCGGGTTCCCGAGAAAATTGCTGACGAGAAGCCGTTTATGCTGGAAAGGTGATAAAAAAGGAGGGTTTAGCGGGCTCTCGATCTTACTCTTGGTTCAAGTAGGGTCCAAAGCCACTCCACGAATTCCCTGAGATTCTTCGTCTGTATGTGAACTTCTCCTGGACCCGTGATCTGCGTGACTAAGCCTTCTCCGCCCAGCAACGTTTCTTTCAGTCCGCCGAACTTGGTGACTTTGTAGCTGCACGAGGCACTGAAGCCGACTAAGTGAAAGTTGTCAACTACCAGCGTTTGCCCCGCTTCCAGAGTGTGCGTGTCTATGGCGCCGAAAGTGTTGATGAATAACTGCCCGTTTCCCGTTGCCTTCAGCATGAATAAGCCTTGTCCGAACAGTCCTTTGGTGAAGCCTTCCCATTTCACGTCCAAGTCTATGCCCTGCGTTGACGCTATGTAAGCGGATTTCTGTATTATGAAGCCTTGGTCTGGTTTTATTTCCAGCTTTTCTATGTCACCCACTGGTGCCGCGACTAAACCTACCTCTCCAGCACCTCTTTCCGCCACGTAATCGTTCACCCAGAAGGATTGACCGCCAAATATCGTGAGTCCTAAGCTGCCTAGCAGGCTTTTTTCTCTTTTACGTGTGTGTGCTTCTATGGTTGGGTCCATGTAAGTCAATGCGCCTGACTCAGCCGTTATGGTTTCGCCTTGGTCCAAGCTTACAACAAGCAGTGCGTAAGACGGTTTATACTTGATCTCGTACTTCATTCGAGTGTATCTCCAGCTTAGACATTAAGTGCATGGTGCCAAATAAGCTTAATTTGAATTTTACCGTTTTTTGTTTCTGCTGGATGCCCACAAACACATATAAGCTGCCTCATTAAACTTGTTGCTGTGATCCGAATGGTTGAAATTACACGGTTATTCTGGAAGAGAGTTGTCACTTCAGACGCTTTTGTGCTGGGAGAAATACATAGTGCGGTCTTGGACCTTGACACTTGGAAGTTAACGAGTTTTTACGTTGCTTTGAATGATGAAGCCGCAAAGAGGCTGGGCTTCGAAAGCCCTTTCTTGGGCAAAGTGATGGTTTGCCTGCCCGTATCTGTTGTGAAATCCATTAAGGATACCGCGGTTCTAAACAAAACGTTTGATGAGCTTCAAGAACTCAAAGAGTGCAAACCCTAACAGCCATTCTGTTCCATCTATGTTTTACGTCGTTGCAACTCTTGGTCTGTAGCTTATGGCGAATGCGCCGCCGATTATACCCAATAGTGCACCTATGAAGAAGCCGCCCATGCCCACGAAGCTGATTGCCGAGAAGACGATTATGACGGTGCCCCACATTACATGCTCTTGTGGATGCGCCCTCAGCATTGCCGCGCCAATCACCATGATGACGCCCGACACCAAGCCTACGATGGAAATGACCGCCAAGAACTCGGTGGAGCCGCCGTAGATGCCCATGAAATCATGGTAGCCGCCCATCATTCCAGTCATCCAGCCGCCGATTCCGTCCCAATATGGACCATAAAGCGCAAACATTACGAGGGACAATAGACTGTACAGTAGCACTATTAAGCCGCCTATGAGAGATAGAATGTACGAGGTTGTTGGACCCTGATTTGTTCCCATCAAAAAGTCACCTATTTAGTTATGTACTTTCAAAGGTTTATATTTACCTTTATATGAACCGCCTTGGATCCGTGTCGATGTCAACTATTGTTGGTTTTTTCGTGGAAAGCGCTTTGTCAACCGCCGCCTTCAGCTCACTCGGTTCTGTCACTTTGATTCCTGTTCCGCCAGAATGCTCTGCAAAAGCCGCGAAGTTGTAGTTGTACAGCTCGGTCTGCCAGCTCTGGTAGCCTTCCACTTTCTGTTCCTGCTTTATCATGCCTAAGCTTTGGTTGTTCAGAACGAAAACTTTCACAGGCATCCTGTACTTGAGCACGGTCAGAAAGTCTTCCATGACCATTGAGAAGCCGCCATCACCCGCTATGCACACGATCTGCTTGTCTGGGTATGCGAGTGCTGCTGCCATGGCACCTGGTAAGCCGAAGCCCATCGTTGCCAAGTAGCCGCTCATCACCATCTTCTGCGTCTTTTTCATCTGGAAGTTTCTTCCGAACCACCAGCAGTTCTCACCCACATCTAACGATATTACGGCGTCATCTGCGATTTTTTCGTTTAAAACTTTCATTACGTATGGCGGTCGAATAGGCTTCAAGGATGCATCAGCTTCTCGCTGCAGTTGCTTTATCCATTCTTGCTTTAGCTGCGCAATCTCATTTAGGTAAGCCGTGTTTTGTTTTTCTTTCACTTTCTCGGTTAGCTTCGGGATGAGCACGGCGCTGTTGCCGAGCAAGCCCACCTCAACTGGATAGTTCTTTGCAATCATCTTCATGTTGATGTCGATTTGCACGGTTTTCTTTTCAGGAATCTGCGTTAACTCAGAAAAAGAGGAGCCAATGACAATGAGCAAGTCTGATTTGCGAACGAGCGTTGCGGCTGCCGTTGATCCGATGCCGCCGTGGCTGCCCGCGTATAACGCGTGGTCTTCGTCTATGACTCCTTTCGCTCTGAAAGTGGTTATTATCGGCGCGGAAATTTTCGTGGCTAACTTCAGCAGTTTGGTTCCCTGTCCCATGGCGCCGAATCCTGCGATTATCGCGGTTCTCTCCGATTCATCAATTGTCCGTGCAGCTTTTTCAATGAGCGCGTCTTCTTGGCTGAATGACAGGTTCGGCATTCTTCCTTCAAGCGGAAGTATACGTGCTTCGTAAGGCAGTTTTTGCACGTCGTTGGGGATTCCGATGTGGGCTACGCCTCGGTCAAGCAGCGCATGCCTCATTGCCAGCGTAGCCAGCGTTGTGGTTTGATTTGGGGACATGAGGATCTTGTTGAATACGCATATAGGCTCGAAGAACGAGTATTGGTCGATTTCCTGAACCGATCCAGGTCCCATAAGCTGTCGAGCGACCAATCCAGTTAGGGCAAGGACTGGCGAGCGGTCTAAGCTTGCGTCGTACAAGCCTGTGGCGAGGTTGGTTGCGCCTGGTCCTGAAACACCTAAACAGGCGGCGACGTGTCCTGTGAGTTTTCCATAAGCCGAAGCCATAAACGCCGCGGTTTGCTCGTGTCTAACTTGCAGGTACTGGACTTTGTCGTTTTTTCTTATTGCTTCTACGACGCCCAAGGTTGAGGTGCCTGGGATTCCGAAGACGTATTGGACTCCCCACTCCGCGATTTGGGCTATTAGAACGTCTGAGACGTTGGTTCCCTTCTTTTCCTCTTCCGCTTTGCCCGCTAAGAGCACAAAGGCGCTTTTTGGTGCGCCGCAGACAGGGCACACCCACTCTTTCGGCAAATCGCTGAAGTTCACTTTTTCTTTCGCTTCATCATAAACATAATTACAAACTGTGCACCTGAATTTTGCCATACGAAAACCTCAAAAAATTTTGTCAATACTTCAATTGTTCTTCGCTCTTATGTGCTTTTCTAGAAGTCGTGCCACCCACTGATTATGAGCCAAATAAAATCTTAGCTCCAAAATCCGAACAGAGAAAGCAACCATTCAATGTATATAAAAGGGAGGGGGTAGTCTCCGCGAGCAACTAGCTTCAGGCAGGCACCGTACGCGTTCTCCGAATAATTCATAAATCGCCCCGCACCAATTATCCCGTTTAAAGAGTTGTCTGAGCATGGAAAGCTGGGAACTTATTATAATCGGCGCTGGTGCTGCTGGCTTAGCCGCTGGAATCTACGGCGCTAGAAGTGGACTAAAAACCTTGATTATTGATGAAAAACTGGCGGGTGGAACCACTGCTGATGCTCCAGTTGTGGAGAATTACCCCGGTTTCTCCCAGATTGGCGGTGGTGAACTGGCAGAAAAGATGGTGGTTCACTGCAGAAAAGTGGGCGTAACCATTCATGAAATTGAAACCGTGACTGGCTTAGAGCTTGCAGGGGAACGTAAAATCGTGAAAACCAGCCGAGCAGCCTATGAAGCCAACGCGGTCATTGTCGCCACAGGTTCTCATTACCGCGAGATCGGGGTTAAAGGTGAAAAAGAATTTCGTGGAAAAGGCGTAAGCTACTGTGGCGTCTGCGATGGACCGTTCTTTAAAGGCAAACGAGTGCTCGTGATCGGAGGCGGCAACTCCGCAGCCACAACCACTCTTTACCTTTCTGGCATCGCTGCCGAAGTCGTGGTGACTCACCGCAGGGACGCTTTTCGTGCTGAAGAAGCCCTCGTGAAGGACATAGCTTCCAAAGAGAACGTGCAGGTTTTCTGGAACACCGAAGTCAAAGAAATCAAAGGTGAGAAACTTGTCACCAAAGTCGTCTTGTATCACAACAAGGCAGGAGAAACCAAGGAAATACCGGTTGACGCCGTTTTTGTTCAAGTAGGAGAAGCGCCGAACAGTCATATCGCCCGAGATGCTGGCATCCAAGTTGACGACGCAGGCTACATCAAAACCGACATCTTCCAGCGAACTAACGTGGCAGGAGTTTACGCGGCTGGCGACGTGACGAATCATCCCGTCAAACAGGTTGGAACTGCCGTTGGTCAAGGCATCACCGCAGCCCTCGAAGCATACAGCTATGTTCGACGACCTTATTACCGAAAATAGAGGGAAAACATTATATCATCCAAAAGCACTTTTCATGCTTTCATAAGCATAAGCTGATACGCTTACGGCTTGGAAAAACGTCAAGCGGAACAGTGAAAGAGGTTTCGAGAATGAGTGAAGAATGTCTCGCTGCAGTAGAAATTAACCAAGATTTATGTAGTCGATGTCTCGTTTGCCATTCAGTTTGCCCCTATGAAGCCATAAACTATGACAAGGAAGCGGACAAGGTAGAAATAGACATACAGAAATGTCAGGTCTGCGGCATATGTCCCAGCGCTTGTCCGGTTGCCGCCATAGAAGTTGCCTATTACGATTATGATCACTTGGTGGATTACGTGGATTGTGTGAGAAAGAAAGTTGATAGTGACACGCTTGTTTTGATGTGTCGCGGAAACTCTCCTTCCACATGCGAAACCGAAGAGATTCTGGCAGAGCAAGGCATCTGCGTCGATAACTACATCCCGTTACGTTTACCCTGTTCGGGAAGAATCCCAACAGACTTTATATTCAAAACGTTAAGCTCAGGCGTGAAGAACATAGTTTCAATCCAGTGTGAAGACCCGTTTTGCCGCTACAAAGAAGGCACAAAGATCAACACGAGACGGTTCCAGTTGACTCGTAACGTTTTGGAACAGCTAGGATACGACAAAAACGCGTTGAAAGTGGTGAAGTACTCCAGAAAAGCGGTTTACGACACCACGAAATGCGTGGGCTGCGACAAATGCGTTTTCATCTGCCCGTATGACGCTATAACGGCTGAGGCTTTTGCCACACCGAACATCGACGAGGAGAAATGTGTGGGCTGTGGTGCTTGTGCATTGGTCTGTCCGCATCAAGCTATCGAAGTTAAGGGCTTTGAGTTTGAAAACGTTCTGCAGCGTTACGGTGAAGCAGCGTCTAAGCTGAAAGCTGAGCGCAAGGAGCCAGCGCTTCTGGCGTTCGTCTGCCAATGGTCAGAGTTCCCAACGCTGGACAATCCTGACAGCGTGCTTAAAGGCAAGAACGCCATGGCTTTGGAGGTTCCCTGCTTCAAAGGGATGGATCCGGTTCACGTCATCAACGCCTTAAAATGCGGTTTTGACGGTGTAATGGCAGTGGTGTGTTCCGCTGACGACTGCAAGCTTGAAGAGGGCAGAGACACCGCAGAACGCAACTTGGGCGTGCTGAAGGACGCGCTGAAAAAGATGAATCTGCTTGACCGTTTCGAGTATTATGAGGCTTCACCAAGGTGCGAAGGCGATTTTAAGAAGGCGCTTGACGCTTTTTACGCAAAGCTTGCGGCTATGCCTCAGCGTAAAGTCATAGTTACGGAGGCGAAATGAAACGTACGAAATAGTAGCCACTAAGGAGCTTGCTCCTAAAGAAAAGATGTTCGAAGTTGAAGCTCCAGACATCGCTGCGAAGGCTCAGCCTGGACAGTTCGTCATAGTTATCGTTGACGAGAAAGGCGAGCGCATACCGTTAACCATCTGCGGCTACGACAGGGCGAAGGGCACGGTGTCTTTCGCTTTTCACGAGGTCGGCAAAACCACGAAAGAACTCGGTGTCTTATGTGAAGGTGACTGCTTAGAAAACGTCACTGGACCATTGGGTAATCCTTCAGAGATTAAGAATTACGGAAAAGTCCTATGTGTCGGCGGCAGCATCATGATTGCGCCGTTGCTGTTGCAGGTTAAAGCCATGAAAGAAGCAGGAAACAGCGTGACCACGGTGTTAGGTGCCAGAATAAAGGATGCGCTGATGATGGAGGACGAAGCCAAAGCCATGAGCGACAAGCTGTACATAGCCACGGATGACGGTTCCAAAGGGTATAAGGGCTTAGACTTCTTGAAAGAGTTGCTTAAGACCGAAAAGTTTGACCATTGCGTCGCCATGGGACCCGTTGTCATGATGAAAACCGTTAGCGAGATAACTAAGCCTTTTGGCATTCCGACGATAATAACGGTGACGCCTCTGATGGTTGACGGCATGGGCATGTGCGGCGTCTGCCGAGTTACGGTTGGCGGAGAAATGAAGTTCGGCTGTATTGACGGTCCAGAGTTTGATGGGCATCAGGTTGATTTTGAAGAGTTGGTTAAGCGTCAGCGTATGTTCCTCCCTGAGGAACGTTTGAGCTCTGTTCTATGGGAAATAGGAGGTTGTAAGTGTGGCAGAAACAAAGCCTAAACCTAAGCCGAAGATAAAGAAAGAATCCGTTGAGATGCCTAAGCAGAAGCCTAAAGAACGCGTTAAAAACTTTAACGAAGTCGCGTTAGGCTACACTGAAGAGCAAGCTATCGAAGAGGCTAACCGTTGTCTACAATGCGTTAAGCCTCAGTGTGTGGGTGGCTGTCCTGTGGAAGTGCCCATCCCCGAATTCATCAAATGTATCAAAGAAGGAAAATATGCTGAGGGCATAGCTATGATAAAGGATAAAAACGCTTTGCCCGCGGTGTGCGGTCGTGTTTGCCCGCAAGAGGAACAGTGCCAGGTAAACTGTGTTGTCGGAAGAATCGGTGAACCCGTTAGCATTGGACGCTTGGAACGGTACTTGGCTGATTGGGAACGTGAACATGGTTTTCAGCTGCCTGAAAAAGCCAAGCCCACGGGCAAAAAAGTAGCCGTTGTCGGCGCTGGTCCAGCTGGGCTTACGGCTGCGGCTGATTTGATTAAGCTTGGTCACGAAGTAGTTATGTTTGAGGCGCTTCACCTGCCTGGCGGCGTCTTGGTTTATGGCATTCCAGAATTTCGTTTACCCAAAGTCATAGTTCGAAATGAAGTGGCTTACATCGAAAAACTAGGCGTCGATTTACGCGTGGGCAATATGGTCGGCAGGATGCACACTATTCCTGAGCTAATGAAAAACGGGTTCGACGCTGTATTCATTGGTTCAGGTGCTGGGTTGCCTCAGTTTATGGGTATTCCAGGGGAGAATTTAGGCGGCATCTACTCCGCCAACGAGTTTCTGATTCGCGTTAACCTCATGAAGTCCTACAAGTTTCCCGAGTACGACACGCCGCTGCGCTTAGGCAAACATGTTGTGGTCATCGGCGGCGGCAACGTAGCCATGGACTGCGCGCGAAGCTCAATGCGGCTTGGCGCTGACGTGTGCCTGCTTTACAGGCGTTCACGCGAAGAGTTGCCTGCTAGGCACGAGGAAATTGAGAACGCCGAGGAAGAAGGCTTAGTATGCAGGTTCCTGGCAGCACCGTTGAAGTTTATCGGCGATGAGAAAGGCTGGGTTAAAGCCATGGAATGCCAAGCCATGGAGCTTGGGCAGCCAGACGCTTCGGGAAGACGCAGACCAATACCAATCAAAGGTTCAGAGTTTACGATGGAAACTGATACTGTCATCATCGCCATCGGGCAGACTCCTAACCCGATTATTCAGCGGACCACCGAGGGCTTGGAGGCTAATCCGAGACGCGGCACAATAATTGTTGACGAAAACGGCAAAACAAGCTTGGAAGGCGTTTACGCAGGCGGCGACGTAGCCACAGGCGCCGCAACCGTTATCAGCGCCATGGGCATGGGCAAGACCGCAGCCAAAGCCATACACGAATACTTGACGAACAAGAAATAGGCGTGTAACTGATAGTCTCTGTCGGGTCTACCCCCTCCCTTTTATATATATTGAACGTCAGTGTAGAACCTGTTTTTCACGCTGTGGTTTCCTATTCAAACGCGGCGTGGCTTTTCTTTGGGAAACACGTAACTTTATGAGTGTCTGCAAAACTATGATAAAAGTTATAGCAGCATGTAGTGCGGTGTGACAGTGCTTCCGTCGATGAGAAAGTTTGACTTCGGAAGAGAATTACTCAAGATAATAGCAATCGTGACTATGGTTATAGACCACGTTGGCAGGATTCTTTATCCTGACCTCTTATTTCTCCAAGTTATCGGCAGGCTTTCCTTTCCCTTATTCGCTTACCTCATAGTGTTAGGAGTAGAAAGCACGAAGAAACCGCGAAAATACGTGATCACGCTTCTTATTTTCGCCCTGATTTCTCAGGTTCCCTATTTTCTGGCTTTCGGAATCCAGCCTTTTGAACGGCTAAACATACTTTTCTCGCTGTTTCTATCTGCCGTGACCATATACTATTACAACAAGAGAAGTATGCTGGCGTTCATTCCCTTGCTGCTTTCAATTTTTTTGATGACTGAAGGAAGCTACTATGTGGTGTTGACCGCGGTGGGCATGAAGCTTCTAAAGGACATTCCGAAACTCGGTATTCTCGCTTTGGTCGCTCTCAATCTTCAATTCCTGTTTATCTCCGACGTTGGAAGCCAAATCCAAATACTGGCTCTTTTTGCGGTGCCGCTGGTGTTTCTTCACATAAAGGGCAAGTTAAAAAAGGAAATTCTTATTCCCGAAAACTCTCTTGCTTACTCGATCAGGAAATACTTTTTCTATGCTTTTTATCCGCTTCATTTGGCGTTGCTGTATTTAATAACACTGTATTTCTTCTGAGCACACACTCTCACCGATTTTCGATAAGTGTTATTACTCCTACCTCACGATTTACTGGTAAGGTTCGTGTTTCCTGTGCAAGAGGAGAATAAGCCTTGGTTTAGCTCGTGGCCAAAAGATGTACCCAGAAACCTCGCATATCCAAAGGTGCCACTGCACGCGGTTCTTGAAAAGACGGCGAAAGAGCATCCTGAAAAAGTCGCCATAGCCTACAGTGAAAGGGAAATCACTTACGCCGAGTTGGACTCGCTTTCCAACAAGTTCGCAGGAGCGCTTGCAGCCTTAGGCGTCAAAAAAGGCGACAGGGTTGCGGTTTTTCTGCCCAACATTCCCCAGTTCGTAATCGCGTATTACGGTGTTCTTAAGGCTGGCGCCGTTTTAACCGCCATAAGCCCCCTGCACAAGGAACGCGAGGTGGTGTATCAGCTTGGTGACTCCGAAGCTGAAACCATAGTCGCTTTAGACTTGCTTTACCCAATCGTGGAGAAGGTTTGGGGGAAAACCAAGCTGAAGAACGTCGTGGTTACCAGCGCGGAAGACTACGCATCTAAAACCGCCGTTTCGTCCAGTAGAGTTTGGCAGAAACCAAGTGTCTATTCTTTTCAAGAGTTACTTACGGAAAAAGGGGCTGAGCCGCCGAACGTGCACATAAACCCTGAAGAAGATTTGGCTGCTTTACAGTACACGGGCGGTACAACGGGCACAGCCAAAGGTGCCATGCTGACCCACCTGAACTTGGTCTCAAACGCCGTTGCCTTCGCGGCTTGGATAAAAGGCACCACAGACGAAACGTTTCTAGTCGCTTTGCCGCTGTTTCACATTTACGGCATGACCACCAGCATGAACGTGCCCATAAGCCTAGCGGCAAAAATGGTGCTGCTCCCCAAATTCGACCCAGCAGCAGTCTTAGAAACAATCCAGCGGCACAGGGTCGCGGTTTTCTGCGGCGTCCCCACCATGTACTCGGTACTGCTGGGTAACCCTGAGCTGGGCAGGTTCGACTTGACAAGCATTCGCGTCTGCATCTCGGGCGCGTCGCCGCTTCCCCCGCAAGTCCAGAAGAAATTCATGGAAATCACAAGTGGGTTCCTCGCGGAAGGCTACGGCTTGACCGAAGCGTCGCCCGTCACGCACTGCAACCCCGTGGACAAGACCATGCGCACGGTGCGAGTAGGCTCAATCGGCTTGCCGCTGCCAGACACGGACGCCCGAATCGTGGATGTGAAAACTGGCGAGAAAACGCTTGAGGCTGGCGAAACAGGCGAACTCACCGTCAAAGGACCCCAAGTGATGAAAGGCTATTGGCGAAAGCCAGAAGAAACCGCCATTGTCCTTCGTGGCGGGTGGCTGCTCACGGGCGACATCGCAAAAATGGACCAAGATGGCTACTTCTACATCACTGACCGCAAGAAAGACCTCATCAAATACAAGGATTACAGCGTGTACCCACGCGAACTGGAAGACGTGCTTTATGAGCATCCTGCGGTGAAGCTTTGCGCCGTAGTTGGTAAGCCCGCGCCTGTGGTGGGCGAGGTTCCGAAAGCCTTCATAGTTCTGAAAGACAGCGCCAAAGCCACGGAAGAGGAAATTATGGCGTTCGTCAAGGAGAAAGTTGCTCCGTACAAGGCTGTGCGCGAAGTGGAGTTCAGACAAGCGCTGCCAATAAGCGCCGCAGGCAAAGTTCTCAGGCGAGCGTTGCAGGAAGAAGAGAAAAGAAAAACCCTGTAAATCGGGTCGAAACGTATAAGAGAACTTCGCTCCCTCTGTTTTAGAGATGGCGCTTACAATTGCGTGTTAAAATCAACGTTACAGGCATCGTTCAAGGCGTCGGCTTTCGTCCCTTCGTTTACCGCGTAGCAGTGCGAAACAGGTTGGCGGGTTACGTGCGCAACCGTGGCGACGCAGGAGTAGAAATCCTCTTAGAAGGCAATGAGCAAAGCATCCAGAATTTTCTGCGTGACCTGAAAGAGAAAAAACCCCCATTAGCCCAAATCCACAACGTAATTACCAGAACGCTCACAGGCAAAAATGAACACGAAAAATTTACCATCTACAAAAGTTCCGAAGAAACAGAGCTTTCAGGCTCGGTTATCCCGCCAGACATCGCCATCTGCGACGACTGCCTGCGAGAACTGCGCGACCCGAAAGACCACCGGTTCGAGTATTTCTTCATCACCTGCACAAATTGCGGTCCCCGCTTTACCATCATCGAGCGTTTGCCGTACGACCGCGAAAACACCACCATGCGCGAGTTCCCGATGTGCAGCTTCTGCCAGAAAGAGTACAGTGACCCGCTGAACAGGCGCTTTCACGCGCAAACCGTGGCGTGCCCCACGTGCGGTCCCAAAGCTTACTTGACAACAAGCAGCGGCGAACAGGTTCAGCACGCAGACCCCGTGCGCGAAGCTGGAAAACTGCTCAATGAAGGCGCAATCTTAGCCGTAAAAGGCTACGGCGGCTTCCACGTTGCCGCGTCCACAACCAGAGACGAGCCATTACAGGCACTTCGAAGAGCGAAGCACAGAAAAGCCAAACCCTTCGCCATCATGGCTCGCAGCTTGGAAGCGGCAAAATCTTTCGCCGAAGTAACTTCGAAGGAAGAAGCGCTGCTCACTTCTTACGCGCGTCCGATAGTGCTGCTCAACAAGCGTGGCGATTACAGCCTTTCGCCGCTGGTGGCGCCTGACCTGCACAACGTCGGCGTGATGCTGCCCTACACCGGGTTGCATTACATGCTCTTCGACCGCGTGGACGACAAGGCGTTCGTGATGACCAGCGCGAATCCGCCTAACCAACCCATCGTAAAGGATAACGACGAAGCCCTGCGCACGCTGGGCAACACGGTGGATTATTTCCTGTTTCACAACCGCAAAATCGCCTATCGCTGCGACGACTCCGTAATGCGCGTCCACGGCACCCAGCAGTCGTTTATCAGGCGAAGCCGAGGCTACGCGCCCGCACCCCTGATGCTGAAGGAAAAAGCCCGGCGCTGCGTCGTAGGCTTAGGCGGCGAACTCAACAATACGTCGTGCGTTCTGTTCGAGAACAAGGCGTTCATCAGCCAGCACTTAGGCGACGTGGAAAACATCGAAACCCGAGCGTTCCTCCAAGAAGCCACAAACCACCTGATTCGCCTGACCAACAGCCGCGTGGAAGCCGTAGCCTGCGATTTGCATCCGAAATTCACAACCACCGCTCTCGCGAGGGAGCTGGCGGAAGCGAACGGTTGGCACATCATCCAAGTGCAGCACCACCACGCCCACGTGGCGGCGTTGATGATGGAACACGCAGTAAACGAGATAGTCGGCGTAACTTGTGACGGCTATGGGTACGGCGTTGACGGCGGCGCGTGGGGCGGCGAAATCCTGCTTTGCACCCGTGAGTCCGCGGGGTTCAAGCGGTTAGCGCATCTGGAAAAGCAGCCTTTGCTCGGCGGAGACGTGGCTACCCGTTACCCATTGCGCATAGCGGCGGGAATTCTAAGCAAAAAAGTAAACGTTGCAGACTGGCTTCGTGAGCACAGCGGGCATTTGCCTCACGGCGAAACCGAGGCGAAACTGATCCTTCAACAGTTGCAAAAAGGCGTCGGTGTCACTGAAACCACGAGTTGCGGCAGGGTCTTAGACGCGGTTGCCGCTGTCCTCGGCGTGTGTTATGAGCGCACTTATGAAGGTGAGCCAGCCATGAAGCTGGAATCCGCCGCCATAAACGGCAAAGACGTGCTGAACATGAAGCCCATAACAGATGGTGACGTGTTGGACACGACGCAGATGCTTCTGGCGGTGTTTGAGAATCTCGGCAAGGTGCCTGTTGCGGATTTGGCTTATTCCGCTCACGCTTACTTAGCCCGAGGCTTGGCTTCCTTAGCCGTACAGAAGGCGTTGGAACACGGCGTCAAAGCCTTGGGTTTTTCGGGCGGCACTGCCTCCAACTGGATACTGTCTGATGTCATGCGGCGGACGGTGGAGGCTGCGGGTTTGCGGTTTCTGGTTCATGAGGCTGTTCCTCCAGGTGACGGCGGCGTCTCTTTTGGGCAGGCGGTTGTAGGTGGTTTTTTCAGGTTTTAGACCATACTCTTTTTATCGCCGTTCTTGCCCGTGTTTATGTTGATACAGCATGTGTTTGGCGATTCCAGCGCGTGTCATGCGCGTAGACGGCGGCAAAGCCCAAGTGGACTTCGGAGAAGGCGTTTTGCGAGATGTTAATGTGACGCTTGTGGACGCCAAAGTGGGCGAATACGTTTTGGTGCACGCCGGCTACGCCATTCAAATAGTGGATGAGAAAGACGCCTTGGAAACGTTAGCCTTGTGGAAGGAGATTCTCGCGTTCGAAAAGGAACAGGACAGCTGAGCGGGAATGGCTGAGAAATTCAGGCTTAGAGACCCAGCGCTGGCAAAGAATATAGCAAGGAAAATCAGGGAAGTCGCGCCGAAAAACGAAACCGTGAAGTTCTGCCATGTCTGCGGCACCCACGAGTGGACCATAACGCATTACGGTTTGCGCAGCCTTCTGCCACGGAACGTTGAGGTCATCGCGGGTCCAGGCTGCCCCGTGTGCATAGTGCCAGCCGCCGAGATTGACGAAGCGGTGCAGTTAGCCCAAAAAGGCATCGTCATAACGTGTTTCGGCGATGTTCTGCGCGTGCCAGGAAGCCACATGAGCCTGCTGGAGGCGAAGGCAGCGGGCGCGGACGTCCGCATCGTCTATGGTGTTTCTGACGCGGTTGAAATGGCTCGGCGCGAACAGGATAAGGAGTTCACGTTTTTCGCGGTGGGTTTCGAAACCACTGCGCCGTCTACAGCGGTTGAGGCGCTTGGGAAGCCACCTGAAAACTTTAGTTTCTTGGTTTCACACCGTTTGATTCCGCCTGCCATGGAACTGTTGCTGGGCGTGGGCGACCTGCAGATTGACGGATTTATCGCTCCTGGACACGTGAGCGCTATTATTGGCTTGAAGCCGTACGAGCTTTTTCCGCGGGTTTATCGCATGCCCACTGTGGTGGCTGGTTTTGAACCCATAGATGTTTTGATGGGAATTTACATGCTTGTGAAGCAGCAGGCTGAAGGCACAGCGCGGCTGGAAAACGAGTACACGCGCATAGTGAAGTGGGAAGGAAACCCGAAAGCGCTGGAAATGATGGACAAGGCGTTTGCGGTTACGGGCGGAAACTGGCGCGGTATAGGTAGGCTGCCCGATTCAGCGTTGAAGCTGCGTGAAGCGCTTGCGGCGTACGATGCGCGTGAGAAGTTCGGCGTTCATGTGGAGCAGGGCAAGGATATTCTGCTTGGCTGCGAGTGTCACTTGGTGATTATTGGCAAGATTAAGCCTGACGAGTGCCCGATGTTCATGAAGGCTTGCACGCCGCAAAAACCCGTGGGCGCCTGCATGGTGAGCAGCGAAGGCACCTGCAGAGTCTGGGCCACAACAGCCACTCGTTCCACGTAAAAGTTAACATATTCTTGGCACGGGGTCGCCTACGGGTCGGGCGATGATTCTTTTGCCGCCTACCGCTGTCTGCATGGCTACGCCCTTGAACTCCTTGGTGGCTTCGCCGATTATCTGGGCGTCCTTGCCTTCAGCGGTCTGCTTCAGCCAGTTCAGCACTTGTTCCGCCTTGGCTGGTACGGCGCCGATTACGATTTTTCCTTCGTTGCCGACTTCCAGCGGGTCTAAACCCAGCATTTCAGACGCGGCGCGCACATCTTCTCTGATGGGAATTTTGTCTTCGTGGATGAGTATGCCTACTTCTGATTTTTCGCTGAACTCATTCAAAGCGTCAGCCAACCCACCCCGTGTGGGATCTTTTATGGCAACGACTCCGCCAATCTCGCCGAGCATGCGCTGAATCAAGCGGTTTAAGGGCTTAACGTCGCTTTTTATTTCGCTTCCGAAGGTTAGCCCCTGCTGCGCCGAGAGCACAGCCAAACCGTGGTCGCCTATAGTTCCCAACAGAATTATCTTGTCGCCCACGCTCAGGTTAGAGTCCAGAAGCCAACGCGCCTCGAAGCCGCTTCGGTGCTGCCTGACCACCTGCAGGTTGCTTTCCAACGCTGGGGTTCTTCTGCCGACTCCCGACACGTTCATAACGCAGCCGCCCAAGCTGCCCTTCTCAACCACCTTGGTGTCACCCGTGACTATGCCAACGTTCGCTTCGACGCATGTCTGCCGCATACTCGCCAAAATCCTCTCAAGGTCGGAAAACGCCAGCCCCTCCTCTAAAACCAAGCCGCACGCCAAAGCGTACGGTTCAGCGCCCAAACATGCGATGTCGTTGACGGTGCCTGAGATGGCTATGCGCCCGATGTCTCCGCCTGGAAAGAATATGGGCTTAACGGCGTGCGAGTCGCTCTTGAGCACGATGTCGCCTACGACAGCCGCGTCGTCCATGGCTTCAAGCGGAACCTCAGCGTTGCCCACGCCCCCAAAATACTTTACAACGTAGTTTTTAACCAAGTCGTGCATGACGGTGCCGCCAGCACCGTGCAGCATGGTAATCGCGTCTTTTTTCTCGCTCATTTGTCTTGGCCTTCGTGTAGGTCTAACCTTTAAAGTGGAACATAAACACATCGCAGCAACAGAGAACTTTTTCACGTTGCTTTTCGCTTGTAAAGAGACTGTACCTACCTGAAAATAGTAAAAATAAGGTTGCAGGCTATTTTCTTTTCGTGAGGTATATTAGCAAGCCTAAGCCTGCGCCGATTACTGCCGCTGCGACGGCTACGCCTATTACTATTTCTTGTTCTGTTTGTTGAGGTTCCTGCGAAGGCTTCGGCGTCTGATCTGGTGTCGGCGTTGTTGCAGGTGGAGAAGTCGGTGTTGGATTTGGAAGCGTCTGGGGTGATATTAGTGTTGGGTATGGTGAACTGTCGATCGTGCTTGCGTAGGTGTTGCTGGAGGTTGTACTTTTGCTGATGGTTACTGTCAGGGTATTGCTCCACCCACTATCTTCACCATTCAATATGCGATAAGGCCATGTTCCAACGAATCCCCATGTTTCAAAGCCAATAACCGCCTTAACTTGGAAATCTATGACAGCGCCCTCTTGAAACATTCTAGCGTCATATCCGCCAACTGTGAAATTCGTATATTCGGAACCGTATTTTTGCTTTAAGAATTCAACATATCTGGTTCCAACGAGCGGCATCCATTCGCTTTCGTCTCCGAAGTGCCCTTTATAGCGTATGCTATAGTAGAAGTCAATGTTCAAGTTGCTAGTTGAGTTGGGATTAGGTATCGTGTAGGGGGTGAAGTGTTGGTTTCTGATTTTGCCTTCCACTCTTATATCGTCGACGTGATAGCCTGGATGTGTGATCTGTTTTCCTGTGTAGGGGTCAGTGGAATATGTTGTTGGAACATCATAAGAGTAGTCAACTACTTGGATACTAAATTGTGGAACAGACGGCTTGGGTATGCCGTTGTCACCTGTGGAAGCTTGAACTGTGCCGAAACGAACAACAACTAAAATTAATATGCTTATCAGGGTGGCTGCCAAGAATGCACTCGGGAGTGATTTGTTGTTCACGATGCATTCCTCTAACTAGAAATGCCCATGCTCATGATAAAAAGGGTTTTTGTAAAGATTCCTTGACACAATTTTTCTTGACTAAGCCCGCTTATGATTACCTATGCCTGCAGAGATTAAATTTTAACCATTCTCAAAAAGGCATAGCAATTTCCCTTTGTCAGAGAAGGCAAAGTCTCTTCAGAGTAGTTTACCAGTCTACGCTTTGGTTGACTCTATATATAAGTGGGGTATAGACAATTTTTCACGCGCTAGAGAACAAGCGTTCAAACCAGCCAAGCCTCTGCAATATTCTTTTAAACCGCTAACCCTTTAGGCTGTTCTATGCACGAATGGGCTTTAGCCGAAGCAGTAATCACAGCTTCACAACAGATTGCTGAAAAAGAAAAACTACGAAAAATAAAGGAAGTAACCATCAAAATCGGCGAGCTGCAGCAGGTAGAAGAGGAAATACTCCGCTTCGCGCTTTCACAGCTCAAGCCAGCAAGCTTCAAAAACGCAGATTTCCACATCAAAAAAGCCAAAACAAAGCTTAAGTGCCGAGTCTGCGGAAACACCTGGCTTTTCACAAAAAACAAACTGGACGAAGAAACCGCAGAAGCCATACACTTCGTTCCCGAAGTAGCACACGCCTACATCAAATGCCCGAAATGTGGCAGTCCAGACTTTGAAATCGCCGAAGGACGTGGAGTCTGGCTTGAAAGCATACAAGGAGTCCGATAAACAAGATGGACCCACGAACAACCGTGATAAACGAACGGTTAAAACGAGTAAACAGGATTATCGCCGTTTCAAGCGGAAAAGGCGGCGTAGGCAAAAGCCTCGTGGCAACCACGCTCGCGTTGACGCTGGTTCACAGAGGCTGCAAAGTCGGACTTTTTGATTTGGACTTCACAAGCCCTTCAACTCACCTGATTATGGGCGTTAAAAACGTCCAGCCGAAGGAGGACAAGGGCATAGTTCCTCCAAAAGTTAAAGGCTTAGCTTACATGTCGCTTGTCCACTTTTCAGGCGACCAAGCCACGCCACTGCGAGGAGCAGATGTTTCAAATGCTTTAATCGAGCTGCTCGCAGTCACACAGTGGGGCGAACTGGATTTTCTCGTCATAGACATGCCACCAGGCATAAGCGACGCAGTGCTTGACCTTGTGAGGCTGGTGAAGCGCATAGAGTTCTTGATAGTGACCACGCCTTCGCTGTTGGCTTTTGAAACCGTGAAGAAACAGGTCTGCTTACTGCAGGAGCTGAAGATTCCGATAATCGGCGTTGTGGAAAACATGAAAATGAACAGGGCAAAAAACATCGAGCAAGAGACGGAAAAACTCGGGGTCAAGTTTCTAGCGGGAGTTCCTTATGACCCTAAAGTGGAAGAGGCTATCGGAGACGAGACAAAGCTTCTCGATACACGGCTTGCTCAAGGAATCAGCGAGTTAGCTACAAGCAAAATTACATAATAAAAAAAGATGTTGCAATCAAGTAAAGAATGTGGGATGCACACGTTTACTTTGATTTTTTCCGTTTAGACACACTTCGCGTTTTCGATGCGGCAATGGGTCGTGCGAACTGAATTCGTTGCTCTCTCATAAGATTCTCTGCATTATTGGCTTTGCCGAGTTCTCGCATGTACCAGCCTCTGTCTCGGTAGTAATGCACTCCTACTCCAATTCCAGAAAATATCAACAAAAGACCCGTTAAGAGTAACGCAATTTCCAGAAACAGCACCTGAGTGGAATCCGAGAGATATGGAATAAACAGGAACCAGCTGGGTTCTCTGCCCATGCCCAGCGATGAGAGGATGCCGCCTACGAAAAACACTGAACCCGCCAGAAACATCATGTACGCTATTATCTCGTTATGTCGCGATTCTTCTGCTTTTTCGTGCAAATAATCTTGTATCGACATCTGACTTCGAGTAAAGCAATTAATGAAACATATAAGTAAGTCTTATTACGCCAAAATAAAAATTGCAAAAAAGGATTACAAATAACCAAAGGAGAAACGCTGAGTGGCACCCACCAAAGCTGTGATAATGGACTACATCGGCACGTTGGTAAACGCCCGTTACTACGACTTAGATGCTTCACGGAAAAAACTGCACGAAGCCCTAACGGAAGCAGGATTAGACACGAAGTTGACGGAGTTTCTAAAAGCCTACAAGCAAGCTCATGGGAAATACCGCATAGTTCGCTACGAGCAGCTGAGAGAAGTCACGAACGCGGTTTGGGTTTGCGAAGCGCTGAACAGCCTCGGATGCACCGTGAACCCAGAAGACTCTCGAATAAAGGTCGCGTTGAACGTTTTCTTCCAAAACTACTTGGAGTCCCTTGAGCTCAGACCATACGCCAAGAAGTTACTCGCAAGGATAAAAGAACACTGCAAGCTCGGTTTAATCTCAAACTTCACTTACGCACCCGTGGTTTACGCCAGCCTCAGAAAACTAGGCATAAACCACTATTTCAACACGGTTCTGGTTTCACACGAAAACGGATGGAGAAAACCTCACAAGCAAATCTTCCAAGACGCCTTAACAAAACTAAACGTTAAGGCTGAAGAAACGGTTTTCATCGGAGACAGTCCCCTCGAAGACATAAAAGGCGCAATAGCAACAGGAATAAAAACGGTTTTCGTTCCCTCCCAGTTCTACACACTGAAAAACCTCCACGAAAGCAACCAAAAACCAGACTATGTCGCCAGAAGTCTCGAAGAAATTTACAAGAACTTCTCAAAACTAATAAGCCAATAGCCCAGTGCAGCGCACATCAGGAGCCAAGTTTTCTTAAGACAAACTCAACAGGAAAAACCCGCAGTTTCCTGTCACCCACGGCAATCTCCAGCGGAAACATATGTCCTCTTTTTTCACGAACCAACAATTCAAGTTTCACGTTTAAACCTCCTCCGTAACCTCCCAAAGTGAAGTCTGAGCTGACAACCCTGTGACAAGGAACAATCGGCGCGAAAGGATTCGAAGCCATAACTCGACCAACGGCTCTTGGGCTGCCACCAGCCGCTTTGGCTATGGACCCATAAGATGCTACGTAGCCTACTGGAATCAAAGATGTCGTTGCAAGCACTTTATGAGTGTAAGGGGATAAGTGCTCGGTTGCTAAAGGCAATTTTTTGGAAACGTGTTTTCCGTCATACACGTTTTTCACTGAGATGAGAACGGTTTCGGCGAAGGCTGATGGCTCTGGATAAACTTGGAAGGGAACGTTAAAGGGTATGCTGCTGAGCAGTTTCTTCAGGGCTTCCTGTTGGCTATCCGCAAAGGATGTGCCGAAAACGCGGTGCTCAGCGCAGGCAACTCCGAACCATACACCGTCAATGTTTTTGGTGTACACGCCTATCATTTGCATGTTCACAACCGTTTGCTTACTGTTTCTTCTGGTAGCATTCCATGCAGATGGCAACTACTTTAACGTTCTGGAGAGGTTGCTGGAAGCGTAAACCTTTTGATAGCACGGTTACATAGCCCACTGGTTTTCCGCATTTTTGGCACCTTACCGGTTTAGCTTCGGTCATCTCACATCTGCAGAAGTATGCTTCTTCAGGGCTTAATAAAATAGCTTTCTCGGTTTGCAATGCTTATAAGTAACCTTAATAGCTTGCCTTGTGTATATCAACCAGAACGGTGAAAAACACATGGAAGGTTACGGTTCACAACCACAAGCGCAACAAGGCGGATTAGCGTGGATTCCCGGTGCAACAACCATCGGAGTTGTCTGCGCAGACGGAGTTATCTTAGCTTCTGAAAAACGCGTAACATACGGCCACTTTGTCATGAGCAAAGGCGGCAAGAAAGTTTTCAAAATAACCGACCAAATAGGCGTAGCTTGCGCAGGACTCGTTGGCGACATGCAAATCCTTACCAGAGAAGTGGAGGCGCAAGCCAATCTTTTCAGCATGGAAGTTGGCAGGCTAATCTCAGTGAGAGCGGCATCTAAGCTTATGGCGAACATTCTCTTCAACCGCCGATATGCGCCGTTAATCACGCAGACGATTGTAGGCGGCTTAGACGATGAAGGGGCATCACTTTACGTGCTTGATGTTCTGGGTTCACTGATACCTGACAAGTACGCCGCGGTTGGTTCTGGAACAGAAATAGCCGTGGGGGTTTTGGAAGAAGGCTATAAAGAAGGAATGAGTGTAGACGAAGCGAAGACGCTGGTGACCAAAGCTATAAAGTCGGCGATAAGCAGAGACGCGATGAGCGGTGACGGCATAGACTTCCTGATAATAACCAAAGACGGAATAGCTGAAGAATCAACAAAATTTTAAATCTGCGAGTTTTACACGACTTTAACGCGTAGAGCCACATGCGGTGGCTGTGCAAATGGAGTTTGAGTGACTTGACGTTCGAATTGACTCTAGATGAAGGAAAATTCCTGATACAGCTTGCGCGGAACGCGGTGAAGACTTATTTGGAAAAAGGAAAAACGGTTAAAGCTCCAGAAAACACTCCTAAAAAGCTGTTTGAACGCTGCGGAGTTTTCGTCACCATAAACAGCCTGAGAAGTGGGGAGAAAAAACTTCGAGGCTGCATAGGCTATCCTTATCCTACCAGTCCGCTTGTGGAAGCCGTCATTGATTCCGCAGTAAACGCTGCAACGCAGGACCCGAGATTTTATCCGCTTTCTTTAGGCGAGCTTGGCAACGTGGTTTTCGAAGTTAGTGTGCTTACTCCTCCTGAAGTGGTGGAAGTTGGAAATCCCAAGGAGTACTTGGCTAAGATCCGAGTGGGTGTAGATGGTTTAATCGTTGAGAAAGGCATTTACAAGGGGTTGCTTCTGCCTCAGGTGCCTGTTGAGTGGGAATGGTGCGAAGAAGAGTTTCTTTGCCAATGCTGCGTCAAAGCAGGGCTTCCGCCAGACAGTTGGCTGACGAAGGGCGCCAAAATTTACAAGTTCCAAGCCATAATTTTTGAAGAGGAAACTCCGCAAGGCGAAGTTAAGCGCTTGCAACTCGGCGGAAAATAGGTTTCGCACGGTTATTTTAAGACGCTTTCGATGATTTCAGCTGCTCTGTCCACGCCGTTAAACTTGTTAGAAAAAGCGTTAAGCTCCATGATGTTTCGTTTAAAGAGTTGGTTTTCCGCTTCGATTTTCTGGATAGCAGCGCTTAGTTCCTGCTTGTTTTTCACGAATATTGAGCAGTTTAGCTTCTGAAGTTTGGCGGCGTTTCCCATCTGCTCTGGCTGCGTCGGAATGCAGATGCTTGGTTTCGCGTACTTTATGGTTTCGAAGCATGTTCTGTGTCCACCGCTGAAAATGATTAGTTTGGCGTTTTTCATGCATTCCCGCCGTTTTTGTGTGGATAGCCACGCATGTATCTCGCAGTTGCCTTTTTTCGCAGTGGTTTTCTTGCCTGGTGTTCCCAGGCTGATTATGCTTTTGGTTTCGAGTTTTTCAAGCACTGGTAGTATCATCTGCGTCAGCTTGGCTCTTGTGCCGTAGGTTCCGCTTATCGGAGCGAAAACGTGTTCCTCTGACCCTTGCGTGTACGTGGTATCGAGGAAGCTGCCTACGAACTCTGTTTTTTCGCTTATGCCTATGCTGTCCAAGTTGCCTATGTCGTATTCGCTGATGGTGTATGGTGGCGGATTGTCGGGTATGATTATTTTCTGGCATGTTTTCACGTAGCGTTCGGTGAATCGTTCGCCAGGATTGAGCACGGCAGAAAACCCGTAGCTTGGTCGGATTAAGTTGGCTATGTAAACCGCTGGGAACTTCCATCTAGCTGCCATGCGAAGTGCATGCAAGTCACCGTCTGCAACAATGAGGTCTGGTTTAATCTTTTTGATGGGTCTTCTAAGGTCGTAGTAGCGGTGCACGGTTTCCATCGCAGTCGAACTTTTGATCGTGAACCTGTTTTTTTCGTGGTTAAAAACTGGAAGGGGAAAGAGAATGTTGATGAGGGATGCTGAAGCGACTATGCCGCTTGCGTTTTCGTACCAAGCCACAGGCGTGCACGGGTAAACGTTCCTGAACTCCTTTTGCAAAAGCGCGTATGCTTTGCCGCCTGAGAAACAGAACAGTTCATGCCCTTTTTCCTGCAGCTTCTTGCCTAACGGTATGATTCGGGATACGTGCCCTAAACCGAGTTCGGAGCAGCAAAGCATCAGTCGCATAATAACCACAAGTAAGCGCATGGATTTATTTTATTTATCCTCATTCTGGGCAAAAAGCGGATTCTTGACCTGTACTCTAGTGCTTGGGAAAGACTATAGCCCCCTTATATATAGCTTGAAGTAGTTTTGTTTCTCAAAAAGAGTATTAGCACTGTGAAGATTATTGCTGACAGTAGTGGCAATGTTTGTGAAGGTAAATATTCGATTATGAACCCCCCTAGTATTGGCGTAATGATTTGGGCAACGCTAGTTAGTGAATTGTTGACACCCAGTATCGATCCTGTCTCCTTTTGCGTTACACTATTCGTTAATTTGCTCGTTAAGATAGGTCTGCCCACTCCAGTGCCATAGGCTAGAAAAGTCAGCGGAACAAACACCAACAGGTATTCGGCGGAAAACGCGATTGCCACCATTGAAATAGTCATAGAAACTATCCCTGTTACTAGTGTACGTTTTTCTCCAAAAAAGCGTAGAATACGCGCAATTAAAACTGTTTGTATACCTACTCTAATTATGCCTATCCAAACCGTGTAAAAACTAACCTGCTCAGCAGTAGCATGAAATTGGGCTTCCGCAAACAAACTTATGTTAGAAATAAACAGGAAAAACGCCATGTTATAGACGAAAAACATTAGCAAGCTATTTCTAATGTGATGGGTTCTTACAAAGTGTCTAACATCATTTACAGGAATTACGTCATTGAAGCTAAGAGAAATTTTGTCTGCTCTTTTAGGGACTGTTTCAGGAAGAAACAAAATGACAAGAGCAATCGAAATCAGGGTTATGGCTGCTGCAAAAAACATTGGAACTGAATAGTTGATTGTGGAAAGTATTCCGCCAATGAATGGTCCAAATATTAATCCTGCACCAAATACGCCACTGGAATAGCCGAAGACTCTAGTTCTGTGTTTAGGTTCAGTGATGTCGCTTATGTATGCTTGGCTGACAGTCATGTTGCTTCCCAGCAAACCGTCGATTAGTCTTGCTACTATTAACAGAATTACTGTTGTCGCAAATCCAAGGAAAATGAAGCCGACAAAAGTGCTTATTTGGCTCAGAATGAACAATGGTTTTCTTCCGAAGTGGTCGCTTAGTTTTCCTGTTATTGGACTGGCGAATAATTGGCAGATACTGAACACGCTGACGATAAGTCCAATCTGCGATGGAGTTAATCCAAGTTCCAATCCTAAAAACGGGATTAGTGGCAACACCATGCTGAAGCCCAGAACTTCAGTAAACAATATTAGGAATACTATGTAGAGGCGTTTGTCAAACACGAAATCGTCTGCTTGATTGGCTTTTTGTTTTTCTTTCAAAAAATCGACCTTCACTTTCTTTAATAATTTTGACGGGTTAACTCGTCAAGATTCTTTTCCACTTTCTGTAAGAGACGTAATAGTGTTGCTTTTTCGCTTTCATGAAATCCGTTCGTTATTTCCTCCTGAATTTTAGACCACGAGTTTCTTACCTTTGAGACCAAACTCTGACCTTTTTCCGTCAGCAATAGGTTGAACTTTCTTCCATCCTTTTCGTCTGGAATTCTGATCAGTAGTCCATCTGATTCCATTTGATTAACAATGACTGAGACTGAGGCGGGTGTAATGTTCAATTTGTTGGCAAGGTCCTTTTGATCGAGCTTTTTGTTTTGTGCTATATGATAAATTGCTAAATCTTGACTTACGCCCCATCTGTCTTTACCTAACACATTATAAGCATAGTAACGGTATTTCATGTCGACACTACGCAATAAATAGCTTAAAGTATCTTCCAAAAGATTCCCTCAATATATAGCCAACCAGAAATAGTTAGTTAACTAATTAAATATTTCTATCTCTATCACTTAAAAAGCAAGTATTTTAAGCCTAAACTAAAAGAATACAAGTCATGTTTATTCCGCGCAAGGTTCTGGAAGAAAAACTCAGGCAGTTAGTAGCTGAGGACGTTGGACAGGGCGACGTAACGTCCGCGGCTGTTGTTTCCGCAGGATTGCCAGTTGAGGCTGTGGTCGTGGCTAAAGAAGCGGGAATAGCGGCTGGAATCGAAGAAACCGTGATTCTTGCGGAGAGTCTTGGACTGAGTGTTAAGACGGAAGTTGCGGACGGCGACGAAATTAAGAGCGGCAAAGTAATCTTAAGGATTTCTGGAGACGCTCGGGCTGTTCTTTCAGCGGAGCGGACAATGTTGAATTTGCTGTCGCGCATGAGCGGCATCGCCACAACAACGAGAAGGCTTGCGGAAAAACTGCTAAAAGCCAACTCGACAGCGAAAATCGCGGCAACACGCAAAACCGCACCTGGTCTCGGCTACTTTGATAAGAAAGCCGTGCTCATCGGCGGCGGCGACCCCCACAGGCTGCGCTTGGACGACATGGTTTTGGTGAAGGACAACCACATCGCGATAGCTGGAAGCGTCGAGAAAGCGGTGAAAAAAGCCAAACAAAACGCTTCGTTCAGCAAAAAAATCGAGGCAGAAGTCACAAGCGTTGCAGATGCCCTGAAAGCGGCGGAAGCGGGCGCTGACATAGTTATGCTTGACAATTTCTCTCCGAAACAAGTCAGAGAAGCTGTGAATGCGCTGAAACAGGCAGGATTTCTTGGGAAGGTCCTGTTGGAAGTCAGCGGCGGAATCACCGAGCAGAACCTTCTGGAGTACGCTTCGGCACAAGTGGATATCATAAGCATGGGAGCGCTGACTCACAGCGTCAACGCATTAGACATAAGCTTGGAAATCACCAAGATCAAGTAGTTTTTGCCTTTATGATACAAGCAGCAGCGTGACAAGCACCACAAGGTTCACTGTGGAGTGAGCGATAGCCGAAACCACGTAGGAGTTCCAACGGTGATAGACGTAGCCCAGCACCAGCCCAGCGGTTAAGGCTGAGAGAATGTAGACCAGTTGAATGTCAAAATGGAAAAGTCCGAAAACAAAAGCAGAAATGATAACAGCGGGTATGAATGAGTATCTACGCGTGAGCGTGCTCTGGAGAAAACCCCTGAAAGCGAATTCTTCACAAACACCTGCCAGAGCCAACGCAGCTATCACGGCGATGAGTCCCCAAGTTGTGGAGCTAAGGTCGGTTATAATAGTATTTGATTGCTCAATCGCTTCGCTGACGCCGAAGATGGAGGTGAGAACCGCAGAAACGATAATATCCACGAAGAGCAGCAGCACCCCTGACGCGAACCCTAACACCACCAGTTTGGGGCTAACGTCTAAACCGACGTAACGCTTGATGTCCACATGTTTTAACAGCATATACCCAAGTGGAACAATCAGTATAAGCAGCTCGGAAAGAACCAAAGCAGCGCCATCTCCTAAAGTATAACTAAAGATGAATCCCAAAAACAAGACCAGAAAAAAAGTAACCACGATTACCAGAAAGGCATCAAGAGTAGGCACAGCACGAACCTTTTCTTGTTCCACAGTGTTAGCTTCGTTCAACTTTCAATCCACACTAAAGGTTTTGCAGCTCACGTCTTCGGCTTTATTCTTAAAGCGCGAAAACCTCTTGCACATGGATTCAAGGTTTCCACCATATTAACTTTGCTTAAAACGCCAAAGGCGTCTTCAGCGTAACCGCGCACGTCATGCTCCGACGCCATAAGTGAATGCAAGTAAACTCTTCCATCAGCTATTATGGGCTGGCATCTGGAAGGCAAACCCAGCAGCACCTCTTCCTTTTCCTCCAAAGCCTGCGCACAAGCAAACAATATGGCTTCAGCGCCAGCCGTTAACTCCGCCACCCTAACAGGAACGCTCTCTTTGCCTATGGCCAACACATCTATACCATAAGCTCTCTTGATTTCACCCGCGATTTTCCGCAGCCTAGGCAACAACCGCAAAAGATGCTGCCGCGCTCTGCCTGAAATTCTCATGTTTGAAAGCTGAACTGGAGACAGCTCTTCAACGGGAACAGCGCCTAAAGACACGTCCAAATGCACGACATCGGCTTTCACGCTGCTGAGCAGGTCTCTGCAAAGCTCAGCCTCACCCACTATCACTTCGTACCCGTCTGCCACTTCCTTGAAAATCGGTTTAGCCAATCGAGAGTGCGCTTCCCTGTATGGACTTTCAACAGCCACTGAAGCGGACGCAACGAGATATAAAGGGTTAAATCTGGCGTCTAGTATCGCCGCTGCAGAATCCGCTGACACAATTTTCAAATCTCTCACCTACCCGTAATTAGGTAACCACAAAATTAGCTTTACTCTCTGGCACGGTCACTGGTTTTCAGGTTCATTGCTAAAAGGAACATTTCCGAACTTTTGGCTCGGCTTGCATTTGGCTTTATAACCTTGACGGCGTCGAAGTGCTTTTCAACTTTTTTCACAAAATCCGCTAACATGTCGCCCTCAAACACCTTAACAAAAAAGTTTCCTGAAGGGCGCAGTACACTCACGGCGATTTTCAACGCTTGCGCCGCCAAGTCTATCTGCCGTGCATGATCAACTTCCCATATGCCAGAAATGTTCGGCGACGCGTCTGAAAGTACAACGTCGGCTTTTCGGGGCAGAAAATCAAGAATCAGCTGCAGCGTTTCAGGCTCAGTAAAGTCAGCAACAATCGTTCTAACGTATTCTTGAGGAAAAGGCGCAATCGGCTTCAAGTCCACACCTAAAACGAAGCCTTTCTTGCCAACGATTTTTCTGGCGGCTTGAATCCAACCGCCTGGCGCCGCGCCCAAGTCAACTACGACATCGCCTTTACGTATAAAGCGATATTTTTTTGCGGCTTGAGAAAGTTTGTAGGTTGCTCTTGAACGATAATTTTCAGCTTTTGCTTTTTTGTAGTAGTAATCTCGCTTTCTATCTTGGATCCAGGCTTTGGGCAAAAGAATCGTCACCTAACCCGTCTGAATCCTCTTCTCCTAATGATAAGATCCACTCGGTAAGTTTCGCGCAGCTTTTCGGCGAAATCGCTGTTGTCGGGTCACATCTGGCGTTATCTTTGCACAGCAAGCACGGGCAGTCGGCGATGGATTCTATGGACGGAGGAAGCCTTTTAGGGAAAAGCCTGTAAGTCCACCTTCCACCCTGCAGTTCTTTTTCTCGGCGGATAAGCCCTTTTTCTTCCAGCTTAATCGCTACTCTAGAGCCTTCTCTGCTGCTTGCGCCCAGTTCCCGCCACAACTCCGACTGCAGCACCCCCTCCTTGCCAGTGTTTATCACGAAATGAAGGGCTTTCTGTTCCAGATCATTACGTTTCGGCATAATCTATCAGTTCCGCGTACTACATTAAATATATGCGATAGTTCCAGATAAAAATATGTATCCCTAAAAACGGTTAAAACTGCATGAAGGATCGCAAAAGATGAAAAAATCAGCGTGCTGTCTAGGCGTAGAATCCACGGCGGATGACTTCGGCGTTGGAATAGTCACCTTCCAAGGCGAAATATTAGCCAACGCCTCGAGTGGTTACATTCCCGAAGAGGGCGGCATTCACCCCAGAGAAGCTGCGAGACATCACGCTGAAGTAGCAGACAAAGTTTTAAGCGAGGCTTTGTCGAAGGCTGAAGTGAAGCCCAGAGACTTGGCGCTAATCGCTTTTTCTCAAGGTCCAGGGTTGGGACCCTGCCTTCGCACCGGAGCAACAGTAGCCCGCGCGCTGGCGTCGTACTTGGACGTTCCGCTCGTGGGAGTGAACCATTCCATAGCCCACATCGAAATAGGAAAACTCCAGACGGGCGCCGTGGACCCCGTGACGCTCTACGTTTCTGGCGGCAACACCCTCGTCTCGGCTTTCGATTCTGGACGCTACAGGGTTTTCGGCGAAACCTTGGACATAGCGCTTGGCAACTGCTTGGACGTTTTCGCGAGAGAAGCAGGTCTCAAGCACAAACGGGGAATGCCGCTCGGCGCTGCGTTGGAACAGTTAGCCGCTAACGGAAAAAAGCTGGTTCCGCTGCCGTACGTTGTAAAGGGCATGGACATATCTCTAAGCGGCTTGCTAACCGCCGCAACCACTCTGCTCCGCCGAGGAGAGCACAAACTTGAGGACCTGTGCTACAGCCTTCAGGAACACGCGTTTTCTATGGTTACGGAGGTCACTGAAAGAGCGTTGGCGCACACCGAGAAAAAAGAGGTTCTGCTGACAGGCGGAGTCGCAGCCAACAGTAGATTGCAGTCTATGCTTGGCTCTATTGCGGAAGAACATGACGCCAAGTTTAATGTGGTGCCGCTTCAGTTCGCAACGGACAACGGCGCCATGATCGCTTGGACTGGCGTTTTAGCCTACACTCATGGCTTAGTCACGCCTGTCGAGAAGAGTTTTGTCAAGCTGCGATGGCGTTTAGAAAAGGTGGATGTCCCATGGATGAAGTAGATTCGCGGACACTGCTCAAGAAGGGCGCAGAAGCAAGCCTTTTTCTGGCGAACTGGCATGGAAGACGGGTCATAATCAAGGCGCGGTTTCCCAAAAAATATCGCCCAGCCGAGCTGGACGAGAAAATCCGCGGTTATAGGACGGCGCATGAGCCGCAGCTTATGCATGAAGCGAAAAAAGCTGGGGTGCCGACACCCACGATTTTCCTTGTGGACATGAAGGACGCGGCGATTACGATGGAGTTTGTGGAGGGCAAGCAAGTGAAGCAGCTGTTGGGCAACATGGCATCGGAAGAGAGGCAAGCGTTATGCGTGAAAATCGGCGAGTTGATTGGGCTACTGCACAAGCACGGCGTGATTCACGGCGACTTAACCACATCCAACATGATTCTAAACGCTGAGGGCAAGATTTTTCTGGTTGATTTCGGATTAGGTGAAAAAAACAAGGAATTGGAAGCGAGAGGGGTGGATTTGCACTTGATGAAACGCGCTTTGCAGAGCACGCACTACGAGATGGCGGCTGAATGCTTCAGGCATGTGCAAGAGGGGTACGCCGCGGTTTTGGGAGCGGAAGACGCGGAAAAAGTTTTTGGGAAAATTCGTGAAATAGAGCGGAGAGGTCGATACGTGGATGAGCGGAAACAGGCGTAACGCAAAGTTCCCGTTGAAAGGCAGAGTCGTTTTTTTCGCCACGGGAAACGTTCACAAGTTCGACGAGGCCCGCAACCTGCTTGCAAAGTTTGGCATCGCCGTTGGCATGCTTAAGGTGAAGGGCGCGGAGTTGCAAAGTGACAGCCTCGTGGAAATCGCGCAGACAAGCGCCCTAGACGCGTTTAAGCGATGCGGCTTGCCGGTTATTGTGGAGGACGCGGGTCTCTTCGTAGACGCATTGAATGGTTTTCCAGGTCCCTACGCGGCTTATGCATATAAAACCATAGACAATGCGGGGTTGCTGAAGCTTCTGAAAGGCGTGGAAAACAGGAAAGCACGGTTCCAGTCAGCCATAGCTTACTGCAACAGCGAAACCAAAGTGCCTGTGGTTTTTGAGGGCGATGCCGCTGGGAAAATGACGAACGAAGAGCGCACGGGAAGCGGCAAATCAGGTTTTGGGTTTGACCCCATCTTTCAGCCCTCAGGAAGCGAGAAGGCTTTTGCGGAAATGACTTTGGAAGAGAAGAACTGTTTTTCACACCGTGCAATGTCGGTCCGCAAATTTGCTGAATGGTACAAAAAGTTTCAATGACTCTGCAAAACTGAAAACTTTGCAAGAGAGGTTTTTCCAAAGAATTAGAGAAGAAAAGAGAGTGAAACGAAAAAGTTAGATTAAGAAGCTTTGTCTTTTCTGTTTCTTAGTATGTCGCGTATTTCACGGAGAGTTATCAGTATCTCGTCGTCGAGGCCTTCCATTTTCGGTACAGGTTCTTCAGTTGGATAAACTACCTCGGTTCCGGTTACATAGGGTTCCTTGAACTTCCTCAGCTCTCTTAGGATGAAATCGCGGACTTCCTCATAGAAAACTATGCCGTTTATTTTTTCTTCTGGACCTTTTTGGCTAGCACCTGAATATCCCGCCGTTTCAATGTGAACTGAGCCTATCTTGAAAAGTCTGTCGAGTGGACCTGCTTTGCTTGAGATGTTTGTTATGGTTCTGAAGGGGACATGTCTGCGGGTTATGGTGAAGATTCCTCGTTTTGAGTAGATTTCTGGCATAGTATCACCAGTTTCAGCTTTTACTGAGTACTCAATGCTTTTGAAGTAGGGTGGCGTGAGAACTAGAGCTGGCACAAGCCAGAACAAGTTTATTATCACTGTCCAGAGGTTAACTGGCACGAAATAATCGTTGATTATTTGAGTTGCACTTGGGCTGGCTGGGTCAAGTGCGGCCATGTATGCGGTGGATATAAGGGAAGCGACAACACTTAGCCAAATTAGTATGAAAGTCACGACGCTTTGGGCGAGCATTTTGTGCATATATGCTTGTGAGGGCTTGAATGTTTTTCCGCTTGTGATTTGCTTAACTGGAGGTCTGATGACTTTTTCGTCATTTTTTCCCAAAACTAATCACCTCCTTGTCTCTTGTACCGCGGCGTTTCCTTCGCAGCGAGCTTGTTGAAAATCGCAATAGACTGGTCCGTCATATACAACTGTTTTTCGTCATCCCTCAACTGGATGTTATGCTCCTGGATTATGGTGTCTAATGTTTCTCTGCACTCGTTCTCTTTTGGGCATTCTGGGCAGAGTTTCCCACCGTAGGAGTCATGCTTGTACCAGACGATTATCCCAAGTTGCTCAGTGAAAATTATGTATACTTGGGCGCTTGTCTGGTAATCGAAACCGATTAGGAGACCTTTGTAGTCTAGTAGGGCTTCAATGTCGAGACGGTGACTGTTCGCGTGTTCCTTTAGCGCTTTCGCAATTTTTTTGCGAGCCCTGTTGAGCACCCTCGACACGTACGCGGGACTCCACCCGTCTGCCTTGTGGTCCTCTGCAATTGCGCTTGTGTTTTTGCCTCTTTGGAATTCCTGCCAAACAACTGATTCATGACTTGAGAGTAGCCCCACGCCTCAGTTTCCCTCATTTTGAGTATACGTGTATTCCATTTTTACTTTGCTTTCCATCGGGTTACAAGGGCTCCTATGAGTATGAAGACAGCAGCGAGAAACGCGAGTATAGCCATGCTAGTATAGATGCTTTCAAGATCCTTGTAGAGCATAGCGGCTCTGAGTCCTTCAGAGAAGTATGTTAATGGCATTATTTTTGAAATCGTTTGTATGTAGCTTGGCATCCACTCGATGGGGACGAAAGTTCCTGATAGGTACATCATGGGGAACGCTATCGCGTTTCCGATTGCTGTCGCTGCTTCGACATCTTTTATGAAGCCTGAGAGAATCATGCCTATTCCTGAAAACATTATTGAACCAAGCAAGATGATTATTATTGTGAACACGTCAGGTATTATTCTGATGTTTAATATTATCCAGCCAGCTCCAATCATTATCCCTGCCAACATGAGGTTCAGCAGTGTTTGGCTGAGTACGTTTCCCAGTATCCAGTCCAGCTTAGTAAGTGGCGTTATTGAGAGTCGCTTGATTATGCCTCTTCGTTTGAACTCCGTAGTGTTAGCTGTTAAGCCAATGACGCCGTTAATCATCATAAATGCTGCCGTGATTGCTGGAACATACAGGTCTACCATACTGAACTCGTTGGCTAACAAGGAAGTTTCGTTAAATTCAATGTAGTTTTCTGCGCCTACTAACTGGTAATTGAAAGCACTGGCAACGCTTGCTATGATGCTTTTCACCGCTGTTCCAGACTGGTCTGTAGGGTCAAGCATAATTGTGAGAGAGGTTTTGGTGCCATTAATCAAATCAGCCTCGAAGTCTTCGGAGATTACGAGTATGCGTGCACTTCCGCCTAACGGTCCAAGCTCGTCGCGAGCGTATTCTGTGACGTTTTCGCCGAGAGGTACTTCTCTTATGCTGAATGCTTCTGAACTGTTCAATGCCGCAACAAAAGCTGTGGAGAGTTCACTTGGTTCGCCGTTCGCAGCGTTTAAGTCTAGATTCTGCACAAATAACGTGTATTGGGAAGCGTCGCCGACTCCTGCAAAGATGACGCCTAGCACCACCAACAGAAGTATGGGGAATAATATGCTGAAGAAGAGTCCAGTGCGGCTTCTCATCCAATTCTTGGTTACTGCTTTGAATATGGTGTAAGCTTTCATTACTTCAGTTCACCCTCCTCAGTTATTCGACTGCCCGTAATCTTGAGGAACACATCATCCATAGTAGGAGTCTGAATCTCAATGTCCCTGCCAACCTTCATCTCAGTCAAAACAGCCATCACACGCCACAACTCACCAACATCATCCACCTTAACATTCACATCTCCATCGTCACCAAGAGAGGTGTTACCAAACTTTTTCTGAAGCACATCCGCAAGCTTCTTGTCGCCTTTTTTAATGGTAAGCACCTTCAAGCCACCGTACTTTGATATCAGCTCTTCGGGTGAGCCTATCGCAACAATTTTCCCCTTGTCAATTATGGCTACCTTGTTGGCCAACACCTGCGCCTCCTCCATGTAATGAGTGGTCAAAAACACGGTTTTTCCCAGTGTCTTCAAGTTCTGGATAACCGACCAGACGTCTCGTCTCGCTTTCGGGTCAAGACCAGTAGTAGGCTCGTCTAGGAATACGAGTTGCGGGTCATTAATCAGGGCGCAGGCGATGCCTACTCTTTGTTTTAAGCCGCCGGACAGGTTTTGGAAGCGTTCTTTGGTTTTGTCTTTCAAGCCAAGAAGCTCTATTATTTGGGTGATGTCGAGGTGTTTCTTGTACATGTCAGCAATTAGTTCTATGTTCTCCTTCACAGTGAGCTTGTCTAAAGCGTTGTATTCCTGCGGTAGGACGCCTATGCGCTTCTTTATTTCTTTTTCATCTTCGTTGCGTGTGACGTCGCAGCCGAATATTTTGGCGGTTCCGCTCGTCAAGGGTCTTAGGCATTCGAGTATTTCGACTGTGGTGGTTTTTCCTGCGCCGTTGGGACCTAAAAATGCGAAGACGTCGCCTTCGTTGATTTTGAAGGAAATGCTGTCAACAGCGTTTAACGTGCCATATTGTTTGACGAGGGAATCAACTTCCACTATTGTCTTGCTCATATACCCACATCCTTCACTCATATATTTACCAAAATATAGTAAAGATTTACTTAAAAATTTTGTGGTCAAACGGGAAGTTACTTAAAATCACGAAGATACTTCTAAAGCGAAAAGATTAGGGAAATCTTAACTTCCAGAAGTTTGGCTATAAGAAAATCTTGCCACTAGTTTTAAATATTCGTGTTCCGTGGGTCATAGTGCTTAAGGTGTGTAGATGCCGAAAAAGGAAAAAGGTAGATCACATTCGACAAGACCTGTCAGCAGGCGCCCGCCAAACTGGTGCAAGTACCAGCCCGAAGAAGTAGAAGCCTTCGTGCTCAGGCTGGCGAAAGAAGGGCACTCGCTCAGCAAGATAGGCACTATCCTCAGGGATCAGTACGCGATTCCCTTGGTGAAGCCCATAACGGGAAAGAGCATAAGTGACATACTTGAAGCGGCGGGGATGGCGCCGTCGATGCCCGAAGACCTAGCTAACTTGGTCAAGAAGGCGCAGGGGCTTGCGGTTCACATGGATAAGAACAAGAAGGACCTCCATAACAAACGCTCCATGCAAGTTATCGAAGCGAGAATTCACAAGCTTTCAAGGTATTACAAGCGAGAAGGCGTTCTGCCAAAGAGCTGGAAGTACAAGGCAAAAGTAGCATCCATAACCTAGCGGCTCATCACCCAAAATTATTTTACTTTTTCTTTTGCACGACCAGAATAAATCTTAAATCTGCATGGCGTAAAAATACTTTACATATGGTACAATCTGTTAAACAGTATCTATCCAACCGAATCCTTCTCATTACGGGGTTCGCATGTATTTTTCTGTCAGTTTCTCTTATTATGGTTCCATACATACTTTATCCTCAGTTTTATACTCCTAAGTCAAACCCTTCTTTGGGATACACCATGCCAAATACTTTGGAAGGATGGATTTTTCTTATCACGGCCCTGATACTGCTTGCGTTAGGAATTATTCTTGTAGTAATATCTGTTCTGAGAACACAAAAGGAATTCAGATTGCCCCATGTTAACATAGGTCCAAAATACTAAGACTAAAACTGGGATATCGAATATGCATCTGGGAATTACGGGTAGCGCCAGCTTTAAATCTTGATTTCCCCTCTTTAGGCAAAGAGTGAATCACCATGGCAGCAGAGCAAACACCAACCGAACGCTTTTTAGCGTCAGCCGCACAAGCCGCCAAGGTTATAGTGGAAACCGTGGAGAAAGACGGATTCATCCATGTTTTCTCGCATCTAGACGCTGACGGCGTTGCCGCAGCGGGGATTATTGGAAAAGCCTTGTTCAGGCTTGACGCGCGGTTCAGGCTGAGGGTGACGCAGTGGGTTGACGAGAAAATCATAGGCGAAATCGTCGCGGACAAGCCGCAGCTGGTTGTGTTAACGGATTTTGGAAGCGGCTACCTCGACCTGCTGAACGAGAAAGTTCCAGACGTTAAGGTAGCAATCTTGGATCATCATCAAATAACGGGTGACGTTGAAAACGAGAATTTCGTTCAGGTGAACCCGCATCTGTACGGCATTGACGGAGCCACCGACATCAGCGGTTCCGGAGTGGCTTATTTTGTGGCTAAAGCCGTAAACGCAGAGAACGTTGATTTGGCGCCCATAGCGCTGGTCGGGGCTCTCGGAGACATGCAAGACAAGAACGAGCAGAGAAAGCTTGGCGGCTTAAACGAGATAATAGTTGAAGATGCCGTAGCCGCGAAACTTGTTACGGTGGAGAAGGACCTGACTTTCTTTGGCAGAGAGACACGACCCATCCACAGGGCTCTCGCCGCCATGACCACTCCGTTCATTCCGGGCTTAAGCGGGGAAGAAGACAAGAGCTTGGCTTTTCTGGCTAGCTTGGACATCAAGCCTAAAGAGGGCGAACGGTGGCGGGCTCTAAGAGACCTCACGGAAGACGAAAAGAAAAAATTGTCCTCAGCTCTCGCCGACCATTTGATTTCGAGGGGACTGCACGCTGATGTGGAGAATCTCATAGGCAACGTTTACGTTTTAGCCAAAGAGGAACCTTGGACTCCGCTCAGAGACGCCCGAGAATTCGCCGTGGTGCTGAACTCCACAGGACGCTTGGACAGACCCAGCCTCGGCATAGCCATCTGCATGGGCGACCGCGCCACAGCCCTAAAAGAGGCTAACAGGGTTTTGGAGGATTACAGGAAAAGCATAAGCACTTACTTGGGCTGGGTTATGGAAAAACCCGAACGAATGAAGCAGTTTGAAAACATTTACGTTGTTTACGGAGAGACGTTCATAAACGAGAAGATTATCGGCACCATCTCATCCATACTGGTCTCTGGACTTGAAAACCCTGAAAAGCCGCTTATAGCCTTCTCGAACATCGAAGAGGAAAACGCCGCCAAATTTTCAGCCAGAACAACCGCCATCGCACTAAGCAAAGGAGTCAACCTTGGCGACGTAATGCGCGTGGCGTCAGAGAAATACGGCGGAAAAGGTGGAGGACACAACGTAGCCGCAGGCGCCCAAGTGCCCATAGACCAACTTGAAAACTTCATAAACACCGTCAACGAGTTGGTTGGAAAACAGCTGAAAGGCGAAGACATTGGAAGCAACGATAACGCTTGAGTACGGCGACGCGAAAACCGCCGCTGCCATTGCAAATGCGGTTTCCCCCGACAACTTCAAGACGCCCGTAGGGCTTTTCATCAAAACCGTTAGGAAAGGCAGTCATATCCTCACAGAGGTGAAAACCGAAGCGAAACTTGCCACTTTTATCGCCACAATTGACGATTTGCTTTTCTGTGTTTCCACCGCGGAAAAAACGCTCCGCACAGTGACCAAGGCTCGCTTTAAAGTTTAAGGTATTTATAAGGAAAGGCAGTCTCATTGCAGAGCCTAACAGCCGATACGCGAATGTAGACGGCGTTATGTTAAAGGCTCTTTTTAAAGGAAAGGTTTTTAGTATAGTTATTATATGAGACATGCAAAAGCGTATAGCGTAATGTGAGGTTAAAGTTATGTCTGTATTTGCAGCACCAGGAGCATATGACCGCGCAATAACAGTTTTCTCTCCGGACGGGAGGCTCTTTCAAGTTGAATACGCTATGGAACTAGTTAATCGTGGTGCCACAATCATGGGAATTCAATGCGCCGAAGGAGTAGTTCTAGGCTCAGAAGAAAACATAGAACCCCTTGAAGAAGCGGAATATTCATGGAAAATCTTCAAGGTTGACGAGCACGTAGGAGCCGCCATAGTGGGCTTGAGCTCCGACGCCAGAATACTTATCGATCAAGCGCGGATATACGCGCAGAGCAATAAGCTAACTTATGACGAACCCATAGATGTGGAAGTTGTAACCAAACGAATATGCGACATACAGCAGATGTATACGCAGCACGCCGGTGTTAGACCCTTCGGAGTTTCAATAATCTTCGGCGGAGTCGACAAAACGGGAGCCCATGTTTTTGGAACACATCCAAGCGGAACTTACAGAGGCTACAAAGCCACAGCTTTAGGCGCTGGAAGAGAAACTGTGCTGGCGATATTGAAAGATGAATACAAGGAAGACCGAAGCCTAGAAGAAAACACGAAGCTCACCGTAAAATGCCTTGTGAAAGCCTTAGACGCCCGACAACTACCGCCCAGAATAAAAATCGCAATTATCCCCAAGACAACAAAACAACTGCAAATGCTGACTGACGAAAAAGTAGAAAGCTATATCAAAGAGCTGGGTTCGAGCAAGTGACAACTTGATGAGTGATAAGTACACCATTGCACGTTTAACAAAAGACAACGAACATTTTGAAATTCTGGTAAAACCAGAGAAAGCGTTAGACTACCGTACAGGAAGAATCTCTAGAATAACCGAGGTTCTAGCAACCGAGCTTATTTTCGCCGACGCAAACAAAGGCACCAAGGTCTCGGAGGAACAAATGCACAAAGCTTTCGAAACAACGGACCCGCTGAAAATCGCAGATGTAATATTGAAAAAAGGCACGCTTCAGCTTACAACAGAACAAAGACGCAAAATGACAGAGGATAAAAGAAAACAGATAATAGATTTCATATCGAGGCAGGCAGTTGACCCGAAGACTAATCTTCCACATCCGCCTTTGCGCATAGAAAACGCCATGGAACAAATCCGCTATCCAATAGACGCGCACAAACCCGTGGAAGAACAAGCCAGAGAGATAGTGAAACTCTTACGACCTATTCTACCTTTGAAAATCGAACAAATATCCGTGGGTGTCCGTGTACCCGCCGAGTACTCGGCGAGAGCGTATGGATCAATCAAAAGTTTTGGTGAAATAAAACAGGAGGAGTGGCGTGCAGACGGCTCATGGTACGGCATAATAGAGATGCCCGCTGGCGCGTACGCTTCGTTTCTTAACAAACTTGGAGACATTACGAAAGGAAATGGAGAAGCGAAAATACTTTAAAAATTTAAATGGAGGTTAATGAATTATGCCAACATACTTTGAAAAAAAGCAGCTTGTAACGCCTGGAGAACTGCTTGCTGAAGGCGAGTACTTAGCTGGCAGCAACACTTACGCGGAAGACAAGAAAATCTACGCCCAAAGAATCGGGCTTGCAGACCTTGACAACAAGAAAGTAAACGTCGTTGCTTTAAGATCCTTCTATTTTCCAAAAGTAGGCGACATGGTGATAGGCACCGTCTTAGAAGTTGGATTCAGCGGCTGGACAGTAGACATCAAAGCCCCTTACACGGCGCTTCTGAGAGCATCAGACGTTCTAAGCAGACCGTTCAAACCACAAAACGACGAATTATCCCAAGTTCTCAGTGGAGGAGATTTAATAGTTGCTAAAATAGCCTCTTACGACAGAACTCACGACCCGCAGCTCACGGTCGGCGAGCCAGGCTTGGGAAAAATAACCCGTGGACAAATAATCAAAGTAACGCCGTCGAAGATTCCCCGCGTCATCGGCAGGAAAGGTTCTATGATTTCAATGATTAAACAGGAAACGGGCTGCCAGATAATTTTGGGGCTAAACGGGGTCATACTGGTCACTGGAAAAAACCCAGAGGACGAGGACCTTGCCATGGCGGCGATTCAAAAAATCGAAGCCGAGTCCCACACAAGCGGTCTAACAGATCGCATCACACAATTTCTTAAAGAAGAAAAAACAAAAACGGAGGAAAACAAGAATGAATGAAAAACCTGAAAAACTAATTGATAAAAAAGGTTTAAGATTGGACGGTAGAAAACCAGACGAGTTAAGACCTGTAAAAATTGAAGTAGGCATCTTGTCAAACGCTGATGGTTCAGCATACATTGAACACGGAAAAAACAAGATTTTAGCCGCAGCGTTCGGCCCGAGAGAAATGCATCCTAAACATTTGGCGCAGCCAGACCGTATGGTGCTGCGATGTCGCTATCACATGGCGCCTTTCTCGGTGGGGGAACGCAAGTCTCCGGCGCCTTCAAGAAGAGAAGTTGAGCTTTCGAAGGTGATCCGGGAATCTCTTGAGCCTTCGGTGTTCGTGGAGTATTACCCGCGGACTGGCGTAGACGTTTTCATTGAAGTCTTACAGGCTGACGGTGGAACAAGATGTGCAAGCATCACTGCGGCTTCCTTGGCTTTAGCAGACGCGGGCATTCCCATGCGCGACTTGGTAGTGGCGTGTGCAGCCGGCAAAGTTGACGACACAGTGGTTCTGGACCTGTTTGACACAGAAGACAAAGTAGGCTCCGCTGATGTTCCTGTGGCTCTCATGCCCAACTTGAACGCGGTTACGCTACTACAGATGGATGGTATACTTACGCCGAAAGAGTTCGAAAAAGCTGTGAACATGGCGATTGAAGGCTGCCGAAAAATTTACGACTTGCAGAAAGAGGCGTTAAAAACCAAGTATATGCTCATCAAGGAAGAAGAGGAGGTTGAAGAAGAGTAATGTCATCACTTATTACCCGCGTTAGAACGAAGCAGATAGAGCAGCTAATTGAGAAGGCAAAGCGTCTCGATGGAAGAGGCTTAGAAGAACACCGAGAGATCAAAGTTGAACAGGGAGTCATTGAAAAGGCAGAGGGTTCAGCCAGAGTTTTGCTGGGAAAAACCGAGGTTATGGTCGGTGTAAAAGTTGAAACTGGCACACCGTTTCCTGACACACCTAATGATGGAGTGCTAACAGTGAACGCGGAACTCGTGCCTTTAGCATCGCCGAATTTCGAGCCTGGGCCTCCCGACGAGAACTCTATAGAGTTAGCCAGAATAGTTGACAGGGGCATACGCGAGTCAAAAGCCATAGACACCGAGAAATTGTGCATTGAGCCTGGAAAGAAAGTTTTCGTCGTTTTCGTCGACGTTTACGTGCTTAACCATGATGGGAACCTGATTGATGCGTCAGCTTTGGCGGCGGTGGCTGCGTTGATGAACACGAAGATGCCTAACTACGAGGTTAAAGACGGGGAAGTAGTGATCAAGCAGGGATACACTCCGCTTCCGATTAAAAGCCACCCCATAACGGTGACGCTTGGAAAGATAAACAACAAGTTAATTGTTGACCCGTGGTTGGAAGAGGAGCAAGTAATGGATTCGAGGATTTCAATTGCGTTTAACGATGAAGGCAACATCTGCGCCATGCAGAAGGGCGGCTCGGGCTATTTTACACAGCAACAGATTTTAGAAGCCTTGAAACTAACAAAGGAAAAAGCAGCGGAACTGCGCAAAAAAATGAAATGGTGAAAACGTTGGGAAGAAAAACAAAGAAAGTAGGTCCAACACAAGGTTTCGGACCTCGATACGGCTCCACGGTAAGAAAACGGTACATCAGAGTGGTTGCAGGGCTCAAAAAACCTCACAGGTGCCCACAATGCGGTCTCGTAAGGGTTAAACGCGAAAGCGTCGGCGTCTGGAAATGCAAAAAATGCGGTTACACGTTCGCGGGCGGAGCATACATACCTGTGACCAAGCTCGGAGTGGTAGCTAAACGCGCAGCCAAAGGTACCGTGGCAGAGGAGACAGCGACGCCTGCCGCAGCAGCAGAAGAAACCGACTAAACACCCTTTTTCAGTTCCCCTTTCATCATTCATACCGCAACGCATTTTAAAAGGCAAAAACGCCTCATTCAATAATGGCATGCTTAAAAATGAAGGCTAAGACCACTGTCCGTTTGCGTTTCTCCTCAGAAAAACAACTTGAAACCCTCCTTGATGCTTTGGCTCCAGAAGCCAACAGACCCGTCACCACACGAGCGAGGACGTTTTTGGAGAAAGAAGGCAATTTCTTGGTTTTGAAAGTGGAAGCAAAAGACACGGTTGCGCTGCGTGCTGCGTTGAACGCTTACCTACGATGGATAGGCTCCGCGGTGAAGGTCCTGCAGGTAATAGAATGTTCCTCGTAGTTTTTTTGGATGTTCAGGTGGATTGTTGGCTTACGCCTGTGCTCTAGTGCTCTCCAGAACTACCCCCTCCCTTTTATATACCTTGAACTTTAGCTTGGTATAGTAGTTGGTGGTTGATGCTCGATAAAGTCTAACAGTTACGAACTGAAACATTTGCTTTTATGATAAAAAGGTCGGTCCCATAGTGATTAAGTGCCGAAATGTATATTATTCCTTCGACGACTATACGAGTCTGGGGAATTATGCGAATACAACTTGCAGCGGTCTTCACTGTCATAATAGTTATAGCGGCGATTGTAAGCGCCTATTATTTTCTTGAATCTAACAGTCAGCCGTCACAACTATCTAAACCCCTTCCATTAGTGGACCTGAAGTTGGCTCCGTCTGGAAGCCTGAACGCTACTCAAGGTGGCGTAACCAGCGTTAATGTTACTCTTACGTCGCTGAACATGAGTGAAACAACTATACCTTTGAGTCTTGTTCTGCAAGCCTACAATGATGAGTCCTGGGATTCTTCGGTTAATAAAGAAGAGCTTTTTAGTTCCACGTTTAGCCTTAACCCCGTAGTTTTGCCATCTAATGAAACGAAAACATCCGTTTTAACTTTGCACGTAGCGGAAGATGTGCCGACAGGGAAATATACGTTTCTGGTTGAATTGGGAAACACGCAGATACATAATGTACTCGGCGCCACTCTCGAGCTGAATGTTGCGGCACCATAAAGCAAAGTTGATCTCCTACAAAACGACCGACGCAAGTCAAGCCTGTGGTCTAAACTTATAAGTTTTCAACGTTTTTCATCATAAAGGGGCGAAAACGTGGAAACCGAAGCGGAGTTTGAAGTGCCGACTTGGAACCAGACATACGCCATGTTGCTCAACCAAGCGGCGAAAATCCTCCAGAGCGGCTTCAAACCCGACATTGCCGTAGGCATCACGAAAGGCGGGTGGATTCCCGCCAGGGTTTTATCAGACCTTCTTGAAATCCCTGAACTTGCCACGCTCGGAGTTGAGTTTTACTTGGGCGTTGCCGAAACCCGAGATGAACCCGTTTTGACGCAGCGCGTTTCCGCGGTTGTGAGCGGCAAGAGGGTGCTGTTGGTTGATGATGTTGCCGACACGGGCAAAAGCTTACAACTCGCCAAAGAGCATGTTCTACAGCAAGGTGCCGCAGAAGTTCGAATCGCCACCTTGTACTATAAGCCCTTAAGCGTAACCAAGCCAGACTATTACGAGAAGGAAACGCGCCGTTGGGTGGTGTTTCCATGGGAAACAAAGGAAACCATCAGAAAAATCGTTGAGAAATACCGCCATAAACACGTAATCAACGTGGAAACCGCGAAACTTGTAAGGGCTGGCTTGCCCAAACAATTGGCTGAAAGGCTTCTTAAAGAAGTGTCCGAGGAAAGAAATTGCTGAAATACATCGAGGAAGCTAGAAAATACGTGGAACTGACGGGTTTCAGAAATGTCAACATCAAAGATGCTGAAGAATTCGTGAAAGCAGCCCGCGAGGTGACGTCGCAAACCGCTTGGATTCAGTTTTTCGACGCCGAATTAGTGGCTACTTGGCAGCACCTGTACTTTGCAGTTTTAAACGCGCTATTGGCTTTCAGAAACAAACGGAACATATCAAAAAGCGTGGCGATGGAGACCATGCTTTACGCGTCTGCTCAGCGCCAGATTCGAAAAGCCTTGAAGCTCATGGGCGTCAAACGTGACTCCGCAAACGTGGCAGTAGTGATAATCGGCGAAAACCCCGATTCCGTCAATGCGGTTCTTTCTGCGGTTTCGAAGCGTGTGGACGCGGAACCCGATGAGACTGTTCTTGAACTTACAAGAGAAAAGACCAAACGCATCCGCAAAGCCTTCGGCATCGGCGCTAACGAACTTGCAGCGGTCATGGAAAAGAAAAATGCCAATCAGGCTTTGGTCAATTTAGTTATCGAGAGAACCGCTTTGCTGTCCACCCAGCTTTAGCTTAAAGCATTTTCTCTTTTATGACGGCTAAAACTTCGCTTGGTTTTATTAGCGATACGCCAGTTACTCCGCCAACGACTTCGATTAGCAGAATTTTGTCGGGGTTTTTCAAGTTCACTTTTCGGTCAATGTCCGTTGCGGCTGCTTCTATGAGGTCTCGAGAGTGAAGGCTGGTGAAACGCTTTTCCACGGTAACCCTGAAAGTTTCGTTCTCACCGATATCCGCGGCCAGCTCTTCTGCTACACGCTTAACCTCGTCTAAATCGGTGGGCACCACTCTTTCAACAGGAATAATCCGCAGGGCGTAGCGAAACTCGTATGGGCGCTCCTGCAGGACAGCGCGGAACTTTTCTATGACCTCACGCGGATTCGACGAGGTTTTAGCGGCAACTAAGCCTCTGATTCCAGTCTTGTCAACCACTGGCGCGGGGTCTCCCAATTCCTCCTTAAGCAGATAGGTCAGTTCAGAGCACATCTGTCTCTCGTTTCCACGGGAAGTTGTGGCTAAAAGGTTAAAATCCTTGAGCAAGTTTTTCAGCTTCATTAATTGTTAGGGTCAGTGTAGGTTTATGGCTTTTCTCACAGCTTTACGCTCGAAGCCGTCGCCTCACATCATCCCACCAGTAAAATCAACACCCGCGGATTTATCCGTTTTGATGCTGTAAATCGAATTTCCTCTTTTTTATCCAGCGAAGCACTGTTGAAGCGTAAGCGTTTAGAGAAGTTTAGGACAAAAAGTGCGGGTTTTCTCGGAAGTTTTGCAGCAGACTACGACAGTTGACGAATAAAAATGTTTTAAAGCGTTTCCAGACTACGCTACACTACATTAGACTGCGAGTGGAGGTGAAACGTGATGGTGTTTGAGGAAGATGAAGAATGGGAAGAAGGCGAAGACGAAGAATGGGAAGAAGAGGAATGGTAGCCTCTCGCTAAAGATGGAACTTTTTACATTTTTCTTTTCTATGTCAAATAATCGCGCTGTTATTTTTGCACGTTTTCAGGTCCAAGTTTATAACTTACTAGTTGACTTCATATTTCGAGTTTGCCATGACCCGAGTTGCAGTATTGGACGCTGACAGATGCAAAGTGAAAAAGTGCGGTCAGCCATGCGTTAGTTTCTGTCCTATGGTGCGTAGCCGAGTGGAAGCCATAAAGGTAGAAGGAAACAAAGCTGTCATCTCGGAAATGCTCTGCAGCGGCTGCGGCATATGCGTCAAAAAATGCCCCTTCAAAGCCATCAGCATAGTAAATCTTCCCGACGAGCTTGAAAAAGACTGCAGCCACCGTTTCGGACCAAACGCGTTCAAACTTTTCAGGCTACCCACGCCCTCACCAGGCATCGTTTTGGGGTTGCTAGGACAAAACGGCATAGGCAAAACCACCACTTTGAAGGTTTTGTCGGGCGAGGTCAAACCTAACCTAGGAAAGTTTGAAGACCCGCCTGAGTGGAACGAGTTAATACAGCATTACAGAGGCTCGACACTTCAGGAATATTTCCAGAAAATGAGCGAAAACAACCTCGCGGTGGCTCATAAACCGCAGTACGTGGACAAGATTCCAAAAGCCGTTTCGGGGAAAGTCAGCGAGCTTCTAGAGAAGGTTGACGAAAGAAACGTTCTAGGTGAACTCGCGGAAGAGCTTGAACTCACGAAGATTTTGGACAGACCCTTAAATGTGCTTAGCGGAGGGGAACTGCAGCGCGTGGCGGTGGCTGCTGCCTTAAGCCGAGAAGCCGACGTGTACCTTTTCGACGAGCCTTCCAGCTATCTGGACGTGAAGCAAAGACTGCAAGTTGCCAAAGCCATCCGAAGCCTTAAGGAGCAGCAGAAAACGATAATCGTGGCTGAGCACGACTTAGCCATCATCGACTACTTGTCGGATCAGATATGCGTGTTTTATGGAGAGCCAGGTGTCTACGGCGTTGTTTCGCACGTTCACGGTGTCAGAACGGGCATAAACATCTACTTGCAGGGTTATATTCCCGACGAGAACATGTTGTTCCGCAAAGAATCCATCATTTTCCACGAAAAACCGCCCGCCGTCAGCACAGGCGCTGGCGAGACGCTGTTGACTTGGAATCAGTTGGAGAAAAAGTTTGAAGGGTTCCAGTTGGTTGTGGAGCCAGGAGAGATTAAGCGAGGCGAAATCATCGGGATTCTCGGACCCAACGGGATTGGGAAGACAACTTTCGTGAAGATTTTGGCTGGACTTGAAGAAACCGAGGATAAGCAGAAACTGGGCGAGTTGATGGTGAGCTATAAGCCGCAGTACATAGCCGCAGAGTACGAGGGCACCGTTCAGGAACTTCTCATGGGCGTTGCCAAAGAAAACTTTACGTCAAGCTGGTACAAGACGGAGGTCCTTCAACAATTAAAGGTTAACCTTCTCTTGGACAGAAACGTCATGGAACTAAGCGGTGGAGAACTGCAGGAAGTCGCCATCGCCGCCTGCCTATCCCGAAAAGCTGACCTGTTCCTGCTGGACGAGCCGAGCGCCTACTTGGATGTGGAGGAAAGGCTGAACATGGCGCGAACCATCAGGCGGGTCATTGAAGCGCAAAACGTGCCCGCGTTTGTCGTTGAACATGATGTTGTGACTCAAGACTTTATCGCGGACAGGCTTATGGTTTTCAGCGGAGAACCAGGCGTGAACGGCACGGCGAATCCGCCTACAAGCTTGCGAAGGGGAATGAACGTGTTCCTGAAAGAGATGGATGTTACTTTCCGCAGAGACTCCGTCACCAGACGCCCCAGAGTTAACAAGGAAGGCTCAAAAATGGACACGTTTCAAAAAGATATTGGCGAATATTATTACACGCGTCTTCGGCAAAAATGAAAGCGTGCTCTTCCTTGAGCCGAGCTTTTTCCCCGAAACGCGTAGTTAAGTTAAAGAATGAGCATAAACATAACGTATGCGAATCAATGATGAGAAAGGACCATAATGGTGGAGGCTAAAAGTGGCACAGGCAACCTTCGAGGAAATCAGTGCATCTGACTTTTTCTATCGCAACCGCGACATCGCAGGGTTCACTAACCCGTCCAGAGCCATTTTCGCGGCGGTTCGGGAACTCGTGGAGAACTCGTTGGATGCCGCTGAAAGCCTCAAGATACCGCCAGACATTTATGTGCGCCTCTCTTTCGAGGGCGAAGCGAGCAAAGAAACGCAGGTTTACAAACTTAGAGTCGAGGATAACGGTTCTGGAATCCAGCCTCGATTTATTCCCTCGGCTTTTGGTCAAGTCCTGTACGGTTCGAAGTACAAGCTGAAACAGATGAGAGGCACCTTCGGGTTAGGCGGCAAAATGGCTGTGTTATACGGGCAGATCATGACGCATCAGCCTGCCTACGTTATTTCTAGCACGGGCTCGGCTAAAATTTACTCTTTTAAGATTATGATGGATATTCAGCGAAACCGCCCCATAATCCTCGATAGAAAAGTGCTTATAAACAAGGAGCGGTGGCGCGGAACAATCGTGGAATTCACCCTTGAAGGCGACTATCTGCGGGCTAGGGCAAAAATTCTGGATTATTTCAAGCAGACAGCCATGGTGAATCCGTACGCGAATTTGACTTTTGTTGACCCTAAAGGCAGGCTCTACAAGTTTAATAGGGCTACCACGGAGATGCCTGACCCGCCAAAAGAGACAGAACCACATCCCTACGGCGTTGACGTGGAGCTTCTTCAGCGGCTTATTCAGGTGACGCCGTACAAGAACATGCAAGAGTTTTTGAAATATCACTTTCACAGAGTCGGCGACATCACCGCACAGAAGTTCTTGGTATTCAGCGGTTTGTCTGTCGCTTCTTGCAGCAAACACGGCAAACTTGGCTATCAGGAGATAAACTGGACTGGCGGTCCAAATTGTTCCCGTTGCGATAGGGAAGTAACTTTGACTCAGTCTAAGAACCCGAAAAAGCTTTCCCATCAGGAAATTGTGAGGCTGATGCAGAACCTGAAGAAGTTTAAAGAGTTTTTGCCGCCTGACGCGAGTTGCTTGTCTCCTCTAGGTGAAGAGCTGTTGAAGGCTGGAATTATGAAGGAGCTTAATCCTGAGTATCTTGTTGTCAATCAGCGTAAACCTTCAACTTACGCGGGTCACCCGTTCATTATTGAGTTGGGTATAGCTTACGGCGGCGAGGTTCCGAAGAAAGGTAGCTTTGTGATTTACCGTTTTGCTAACAAGATTCCGCTGCTTTATGATGAGGCAAGTGACGTTTCGTACAGGGTTATAAACTCTATGAATTGGCGCAGGTACAAGGTTTCACCTGAAATGCCCATAGCCATCGTGGTGCACATTTGCAGCACCAAAGTTCCCTACAAAACAGTTGGGAAAGAGTTCATAGCTGACCGACCTGAAGTCAGAAAGGAAGTGGCGAACGCGTTGCGTGAGGCTGGCCGTCAGCTTCACCGTTTCTTGTCCAAGCGCGAACACGTGGACAGGGAGAAACGGAGGCTCAGCGTTTTCGCCAAGTACCTGCCAAGAATCGCCGAGTTTTCTACGATTCTTGCGGAAAAAGAGAAGCGTCCTGACATTCAAAAATTGATAAAGAGCGTGCAGAAGTATGGTGAGAAAGAAAAGTAAAGGGGTTATTGCTGAGAAGAAAAGCGAGATAATGGGTAGTCTGAAGGAGTTAGGCACTCAGATTTATGATCAACTGGACAGTGGGGTTTTTCCAACCATTAGCATGCCCAGTCGCTCCACGGAGAACATCCATTACGATCCAGACCTTCGCCAGTATGTCCTAGGCGAAAAAGCGGTCACCAGAAGTGCGCGGAACATACGGCACGTGAAACCTTTTACGCAGCTCGCGTGGGCTGCCATGTTCTCCAACGAGCTCACGTCTCATCGTAAAACCTCAACCCTGAGAGACGTTTACTACTCGGCTCAAGCTTACAACATGACTTTCAGGGACCAGCAGGAATCCAACAACATAGTCACTGACTTGGAGACGGCGACTGGTTACTCCAGAGAAGACTTTAACATTTTCCCTGAAGAGCGTTCCGCGGTCTTCGGCGACCTTACCATAGAATACACGGTTCCAGGCTACGAAGGTAAAACCTTGAATCTTTCCTCGCATCCAGACGGCGTCCTGATTGGTCCAGCTTTGACTTCCTCCGAGTTCGCAAGCACAAAAGCGGACAAGGTCATAGCCATAGAGAAAGGCGGCTTGTTCACCAGGTTTATCGAGGAAAACGTGCACACGAAGCACAACGCCGTGCTTGTCCTGACGGCTGGTCAAGCGCCCAGGCAAACACGCTACTTCATAAGACGCCTGCATGATGAACTGAAACTGCCCGTGTACATCTTCACTGACGGCGACCCGTGGGGAATGCACATAGCCATGGTCATAATCTCTGGCTCAGCCAACGCCGCGCACCTGCGGGAGCTGACCACGCCCGACGCGATTTGGAGCGGCGTCTGGGCATCCGACATCGTCAACTACAAGCTGCCCACCGACCCGCTGGACGACGTAGACGTGAAACGGCTTTACGAGCTGCAACGGGACCCCCGTTACAAAGGAGACCCACTGTGGCAGAGAGAAATCAAAATGTTCCTGAAGATCAGGCGGAAGGCGGAGCAAGAAGCATTCAGCCGCTACGGACTAACATACATCGTTGACGAGTACCTGCCAACAAAACTGAAAGAGACCAAATAAACCAACCAAAGTTAGTGTTAGCTGAGGTGGAAGGGAATTCACCGCTAACTCTGTTTATTTTTGATCCTGATAAAGCATTTATACTAACCCAACCAAATTAGAGAAAACGGAAATTTTGATAGCATCCGAAACTAATTGGGACCTGCGAACAAATGATATTGACTAAGGTAAAACAGAGACGCGTGCTGGCAGCAGTCTTGCTAATTTTGGTGTTAAGTCTTACGTTGACAACAACGGTATGGCAGCCAACACTTGCCTCAGAGCCTCAGGGACTTTTGATAATTACTCGTCAGATTTTTGTAGATTCGCTTGAACCATTCATACAGTGGAAAGAATCAAAGGGCTTTGACGTGTACGTGGTCACAGCAGAATGGATAGAAGAACACATGGCGGGAACTGATGTTAGAGTTAAGATACGAAACTGCATCAGACAATATTACTATGACAATGGCGTAAAATACGCCATGCTCATAGGCGATTCGATAGACGTCTCTGCCCTCGCAAACGAAACGCAGCCAACTCCATCGCTGTCCGAAGCTTGGAATCTACCAGCTGGCTATTACTGGTGTGGGGCAGGCGGTTCCCAACTTGGAGCACAGTACACGTCGCTTTATTTTTCTGATCTCTCGGACAAAGTTGATTATAATGAAACCGAGTATTACTGGACAGGCGATTACAATGTGTACGTGGGCGTTGTTCCTGTAAGAACTCCCACCGAGCTGCAGACTATCTTGTCAAAGACAATCAACTCTCACGTTAGTTCACGTGCCACTTTCTTAATTTCTAATGACACATCAAGCCCAGTTCACGAGGCTCTCTTCACCAAGATTCTAGCGCTGACTGGATCAAATATATCATCTGCCATCTACTTTTTCAGCAACGAATCCTCTTCCCAAGAGATTTACGAAAAATTATTCAACCAAACAGGTTTCTTGTTTGAAGAAGCCCACGGCAACCTTCAACTTTTCAAGATGGGAAACACTTACATCACGAACGATAATGCTTCGGATTTCCAGTTTATTAATCCCCTACTCATCACCTTTTCTTGCCTGACTCAAATGTACCACACTTGCGAGTGCCTTGATGAAGCATTCTTGAAAGCCCAAAAAGGACCTGCAGTTGTCTTAGGTGGAGGTCAGCCACTAGGAAATGCCTTTTCAGGTGAGTTGTCGGTTGAAGAGAGTGGATTCTGGAGTGATTTGTTCGGTGGAAAGACAGTTGGAGCAGCACTGTATGATAACTGTAACGGAGCTTGGCAGAACCCTATCACCCTTTTCGGAGACCCATCTCTACCCATTTTTGGAGAAGTTGCGCCATATATTGTCATCAACAACGGGGATGCCTTTACAACTTCAAGGTCGGTGACGCTGTCCTTGACCTACCCAGACGGAAACTCGGACGCGTATCAGGTTAGATATAGCAATGATGGCGTTTGGGACACCGAAACGTGGGAAACTCCAGCAAACAAGTCGTGGACACTAACGGATGGGGATGGAACGAAGATCGTCTACTACCAAATCAAAGACGACGAGGGGTCAGTCAGCCCGACTAACTTGGCAACCATAATCCTAGTCACGCCTTCGCCCACTCCAACACCCACATCTACAGCTTCAACCTCTCAATCAACAACTACATCTTCTGCACCTGAGCCTACTCCAAAACCTACACCTGTTCCGACAAATGCGCCAAGTCCAACCTCTTCTCCCTCACCGTTTCCTTCAGCCTCTCCTTCTCCATCACCAAGAGCCTCAACTCTAACTATACCACCTGAATATTTCTACGTCACAGTCGGCGTGGTCATAGCCATAATTGTCGCAGTTGCCTTGTTCCTTAGAAAAAAGTAGACAACATTGATTATTTGAAAATAGAAGGCTTTGCATCAAGTTAGGGTTCACTGGCAAGTTCAAGCTATATATAAGGGGGCTATAGTCTTTTCCGAGCCGCTAGGGCACTTAACATTCCCAAGCCTGTAAACGCCATCTCAGCATGCGAAATTTAAAATAACCCTTCCTGTTTTATGTAGGAACCACGCATTGGAAAAGGAAAAGGTTGAACTGGTATGAGCGAAGGAGACACTTTCTGGTTATCTCTCGCAGAGAAGTTCTTCGGGCTTCTCCTCACGATCATAGGTGCTTTGTTCCTCTACTTCACACTCACCAGCACCGCAGCACTTGGCGATTTCACAGGGCTCTTCGGCTTCCTAAGCATCGTGGTTTTGCTTATCGGCTTGTTTCTGCTTTTGGTCAGACCGCCAGAATAGGCTTATTCTCTTCTTTCAACCACTATCTTGCAGTTTGTAACCAACGCGGCTATCACGCCTAAAGCCGCAAGCCACGGAGCCAGAACCACACCTATCACGCCTACAGTGGCTGGAATCTCAAGCAACGTTTTTCCTTTCTCGTCCTTCACGATTACCCTAGTCACGTTTCCTTCATGAAGCAGTTCTCCGACTCGGTCAACCAAGTTGCTGCCTGAAACCGAGTATTCTTCCCTAGTGACCTTGGCTACTGGAGCACCACAGGCAGGACAGAACTTATCCTCTTCTTTCAGAGGAACGCCACACTTAGTGCAATAAGGCAACCTTTCCACCTCACCTTGCCAACGGTTACACCGCACTTAAATTTTGCCTCACCACAGGCTGAGTGTTTATTAACTAAAAGCTCATTATTTTTTTGTCAGTTTCGCTTATGCACAACAAAAACCAGAGATGCATCCCAAATGCCTATCCGCCAGCCCATAGTATGCGTTCTAGGCCACGTGGATACTGGAAAGACTTTGCTCTTAGACAGGATTAGAAAGACAAGCGTGCAGGCAAGAGAAGCAGGTGGAATAACACAGCACATAGGCGCAAGCTTCTTCCCCGTTGAAACCCTCAAGCAGCTTATCGGCCCCTTGCTTTCTATGCTCAAAGGCGACATCGAAATCCCAGGCTTGCTAATCGTGGACACTCCTGGGCATGAGGCTTTCACCAATCTAAGGCGAAGAGGCGGAAGCGTAGCCGATATAGCAGTCCTCGTCATCGACATACTGAAAGGCTTTGAGGCGCAAACTTATGAGTGCATCGAAATCCTGAAAGCCCGCAAAACACCTTTCATAGTGGCGGTTAACAAAATTGACCGCGTTCCAGGCTGGAAGTCTCAGCCATCCACGCCTTTCCTGAAGACTTATGCATCTCAGGACGTCTATGTTAAGGAGAACTTGGATAACAGGCTCTACGAGATTATGGGCATGTTTTCTCGTTCAGGCTTCCGAACCGACCGTTTTGACCACATTAGACGTGAAGATTTCACGTCAACCATCGCTTTGGTGCCTACCAGCGCAAAAACTGGCGAAGGCTTGAACGAGCTGCTCATGGTTCTCGTGGGCTTGACACAGCAGTACTTGAAGAAGCGGTTGCAGACCACAGAAGGCCCAGCTAAAGGCTCGGTTCTTGAAGTCAAAGAAGAAGCAGGCTTGGGCTTGACACTTAACACAATAGTTTATGATGGCACCTTGAAAAAAGACGATTTAATCGTCGTGGGCGGCAAGGAAAAACCAGTTATCACACACATAAGAGCGATTTTGGTTCCTAAACCCTTGGATGAAATCAGAGACCCACGCGACAGGTTTTCCTCGGTTGACCGTGTCTTTGCAGCAGCAGGAGTGAAAATAGTCGCGTCTGACGTAGAAGGCGCCCTTGCAGGAGCACCCCTTTACGCGGTTCCTACAGACGAGGAACCAGAAAAATACGCCGCGCTTGTCTCCGAAGAAATCAACAAGATCAGAATAGCCACAGACATCAAAGGCATAGTGCTGAAGGCTGACACGCTAGGCTCCTTAGAGGCTATTGCTGAAATTCTGAAACAGAACGATGTGCCAGTTAGAATTGCGGATGTGGGAGACGTTTCCAAACGTGACGTGGTTGAAGCTTCGGTGGTGAAGTCTCATGAACCCCTGTTTGGAGCGGTTTTGGCTTTCGGCGTTAGAATTTTGCCTGACGCAGAACAAGAAGCAGCGAACGCTGGCGTCCAGATTTTCAAGGAGCAAATTATCTACAATTTGATAGATAACTATTTAGAATGGCTTAAATCCCAACGTGAAGCTAAAATTGAGCGGGAATTCGAAAAACTCGTTAAGCCTGGAAAAATTTTGGTTCTGGAAGGCTACGTTTTTAGAAGAGCAAAACCTGCGATATTCGGCGTGGAAATCTTGGGCGGACAACTGAAGCCAAAATACTCGCTTATCAGGGCTGAAGACGGCGCAGACATAGGCGAAGTGCAGCAAATCCAAGACAAAGGCAAAGCCGTGTCGGAAGCCAAGCAAGGCATGCAGGTGGCTGTGTCCATGGACAAGCCCATTGTGGGAAGGCATGTTTTCGAAAAGGACATTCTTTACGTGAAGGTGCCTGAGTCTGACGCTAACGCGTTGATGGCGGCTCATGTGGATAAGCTTTCCGACGATGAGCAGGCGGTTCTCAGGGAATACGCGAAGATTATGCAGAAGAAAACACCCTTCTGGGGTGGCTTCTAGCTTTTCCAAATTGTGGTTTAGCTTATAGCGTTAGTTTTTTTGGTTGCCCTAAAAGCAAAGAAATGGTTTTGAGTTGTTCTTTAGCCGCCGCCTACGGGTGGCAGAATAGCCAAGACATCACCGTCCTCCAGCTCTGTTTCTAGCCCTTTCATGGTTGTGGCGCTTTTTCCGTTAACGAGAAACTGGAGAAAACCCCGAACACCTTTGGTCTTGCGGTCATAAACGTATTCGACAAACCGTTTACCGTAACGTTGCGCTAGCGTCTGGAGAACCGCGTCCACGGTGACCCTTTCGCCTTCTGAAAACTTGAGCGTTTCCTCTTTCTTGTCGACTATCTCTCTTAGACTGGTGAAAAAGCGAACTGAAACTTGCAACGTTAAGGCACCATTAATTTACTAGAGAAAAACTGTGAAATTAAACTGTTGCGCATCAAAGCATCAGCCGCTCATGGTTAATCACGAAGATTCAACAAGCATCGCCCGTGAAACATGGCAAGGACAAAGAGGGCGGCTCTTCCGTAGCCATGGCGAAAGTAGCTCAGCATTTAGTCGTTCTTAGAAAGACCTGCGAGAACAAAAGCGGACAGCACGAGAATCAAGAGCGCTACGCCGAATATGGTGAGGGGAATCCTGAAAGCAGGCTCTGAGTGGAGAACTGCCGTCGTGGGGAGACCGCCCAAATAAGCCGCTAAGAAAATGCCCACGAATACGGCGCCTATGCCCTGAACGGCGAACAAGAACTTGGCGGTCTGCTTGTCAGTTAATCGCAACCTTGGTCACTTCTTCTGGCGTTGTGACTGCTAGTAAAGCGTAAGTCTAATTTAAGAATACCCGCTTCCCAGTGCTTCCAATACCGCAAGCATAATATAACTGAAGAGAACGAACTGTTTTTCACATGGATGCTGGTGAGATTATGGCAGAGCCAAAGTTCTATTCACCGCTAAAAATCGGATTACTCATTGTTACCATGGCGTATTTTCTGTTCACTTTCCACGCCATGTTCACCCTCTCATGGATTGGCGAATGGGAATATCTCGGTGGCTCAGCGTTAGGTTCATTCTGGATTTTCGTAACCGACATTTCTGCTTCTATCGGTCTTGTTTTCAGGTTCATCGCTGGCATCCTCGCGGCCGCGGCAATCATCTTCTACTTTGCCAAGAAGGGTCTTTCGGCGCCAACCACGTTCAAGGTCTTGAGGTGGATTTTGGTTTTGGAGGCGATTTACTGGCTGGGGCTTCTTGCGTCAGGGGTATGGGGCATTCTACCCGTCGATTTAGGAGGCTTCGGTACCGGTGAAGCAGGGCTACACTTTAGCTTGAGCTTACTGATAACGACAGGGATACCTTGCTTGGCGGGAGCCATCGCCATTCCCATCGCTTTGTTCAAACTGGCTTCTGAATTGAAACCGAACAAACCCCTGAAAGGAGCGATTAAATGGGGATTGATTGCGGGCACAGTTTACGTTTTAGTGTTTTGGCTCAACAACACCGGCATTTGGATAGCCATGGCAATGTCGAACGGACCCGAATACCTAATTGCTCATCCAGAAAGTCTTCTCAGTTTTGGCTTAACCACCATTGGTTTGCTTGCCCTATTAATATTCACAGCGTACTTTACGAAAAAAGCCATCGGGACAGAAACTTTGGAAAAGCTGAAACTAAGAACTATAGGCGCTATAATCGTGGCGTTAGGTTTGTACTTCCTTTGGAACTACCTAACGTGGATTTTCTTTGGAGGATGGAGCGACTGGTACGCGTGGTTCCTAGGTCACAACTTGGACCTGTGGCTGTTGTCGCTTCCGCTTGTGGGTTTGCCTCTGCTCTTCAAGCGCCAAGCATCTTAACATTTCTGGGCAAAACTAATACGCACTAGCCACCACGCTATTTTCTGCGCGCGAGGCTTAAAGTGCCGATTGCAACCTTCAGCTCAACTTCTGTTTCCGCCTTTATACAAGAGGGCTATAGTCTTTTCTACGCAATAGAGTACACAATCGCCTTCTGCAAGGGTAAAAGTTTATATTTTTGTTGGTTTTCTGCTTATTTCCGATTAAATAAGGTTCTAACGTGAAAGTGAGGTATAGTAATATGGCGTATCTAACAACAACAGGTTCAGGACAACCAGTCCTTATCCTCAAAGAAGGCACAACAAGAAGCAGAGGAAAAGAAGCTCAAAGAAACAACATAATGGCTGCACGCGTAATCGGCGAAGTCTTGAAGACCACGCTTGGACCACGCGGCATGGACAAGATGCTCATAGACGGCTTAGGCGACATAACCATAACAAACGACGGAGCAGCAATCTTAGACGAGATAGACGTTGAACATCCAGCGGCAAAAATGATGGTGGAAATCGCCAAGACACAGGACGACATGGTAGGTGACGGAACAACCACCACCGTAGTCCTCGCAAGCGAACTTCTCAAAAAAGCCGAGGAACTCCTCGACCAGAACATTCACCCCACCATACTTGTAAGCGGCTACCGAAAAGCAGCTCAAAAAGCCATTGAAACCATAAACAAAGCCGCTGTGCCAGTCAACAAAGAAGACCGCAAAACCCTGCTCAAAGTCGCTTTGACTTCGATGGGCAGCAAAGCAGTCGGCTCAGCCCGAGAACACTTGGCGGAAATCTCCATAGACGCTGTCAAGCAAATCGCTGAGCAGCGCGGAGACAGGAAAATAGCCGACATAGATAACATTCAACTTGTGAAGAAAACAGGTAAAAGTCTCCTCGAAACGCAGCTTATAAGCGGAATAATCATCGATAAGGAAGTCGTTCACTCCGGCATGCCAAAAAAGAAGGAAAACGCAAAAATCGCACTGCTAGATTCCGCGTTGGAAATTGAGAAAACCGAAATGAGCGCCGAAATCCGCATTCGCGATCCCACCCAGATGCAAGCGTTCCTAGACCAAGAGACCAACATGATGAAAGAAATGGTGGACAAGATCAAGGCTTCACGCGTGGATGTTGTCTTCTGCCAGAAAGGCATCGACGACATGGTTCAACACTTCCTCGCGAAAGAGGGCATAATCGCCGCTCGACGCATTAAAGAGTCTGACATGGAAAAACTTGCGCGAGCAACAGGCGGAAGAATAATCTCCGACTTAGACGACTTGAAAGCAAAGGACTTGGGCCAAGCTGGCATAGTTGAAGAACGCAAAATCGGCGACGACAAGATGATCTTCGTGGAGAAATGCAAAGACCCTCATTCAGTGGCTATACTCATACGTGCTGGACTGGAAAGAATGGTGGACGAAGCGGAAAGAGCCATGATCGACTCGCTGTCAGTGGTTTCAGACGTAGTCGAAAACAGCAAAATCGTGGCTGGCGGCGGCGCCGTGGAAGTGGAAGTTGCCAAGGAACTCCGCAAGTATGCCACAAAAGTCGGCGGCAGAGAACAACTTGCCATAGAAGCTTTCGCAGAGGCAGTCGAGATAATACCGAGAACTCTGGCGGAAAACGCAGGCTTAGAACCCATAGACATCATCGTGGAACTGCGGTCAGCACATGACAAAGCAGACGGCAAATACAAAGGCGTCAACGTTTTCACAGGCAAAGTGCAGAACAGCCTCGACAAAGGCGTAATCGAACCCGCCGTAGTCAAAGAGCAAGCTATAAAATCAGCAGCCGAGTCAGCAGCCATGATACTGCGCATCGACGACGTAATAAGCGCTAAAGCTCCGAAAGGCGGTCCAGGCGGCGGAATGCCCCCAGGCGGTCCTGCAGGCGGGTATTAAGCCTCCTCAATTTTTCTTTATTTTTTTGTTTCTTTGAAAAAGCAAATTGATAATTTTTAGTAACTGCTTGTTGTGGTAAATTGAAGTTTCAGTGCACTGCTGATTGCTACGCTGTTAGCTGTTGCTCATGAACTGTACCCCCTCCCCTTTAAATAGGCTGAATCGTTTTCCTGCATGCTATTAACCGCGGAAAACACCAATAAGGACCTACCCCTCTATAGTTTCTGCATACATCTGCTATTAGGATCCAAATAGGCTGCTTGCGAAATCGCTATTCTTATTAAACCAAACACCTTAGAGTACCCTCTCGCGCTAGATTGCTCCGGTAGTATAGTCCGGTCAAGTATAACGGCCTCTCGAGCCGTGGACCCGGGTTCGAATCCCGGCCGGAGCACCAAAAATACGGTCAAGACAGGTGATCTGAATAGGCGCATTTTTTGCTTTATATAAGGGGGCTAGAGTCTTTTCTGAGCACTAGTTCGGAGTTTATTTTGCTCTTTTTCCTGTTTCAACAGTTGACTCGCCAAGCTTGTCAAGAAAATCAAGCTGAACGCCAACACTGCAATGCCTATCTTGTAGGTAAGTTCTATGTCGGAAAAGAAAAGCGCAAAAACGGACACCAGCATCAGCGCTAACACCAAGATTTCTTGCACGGTGCTTAAGTTGCCTAAGCCTAGTCGTAAGCTCATTTTCGCTGTTCACCTTTTGCTCGTTTTTCGCAGCGTCACTTATTAGTTTTCGCTTTTGCGTGGTTTTTTTACATAAACGTTAAAACTTGTTGATGTGAATAAGCTTTTATAATATTGTTGATGAGATGATAAGGGGAAAGTGCACGGCTTCCAAACGCGAGGGCGCAGATTGAATGCCCTACATTAAAAAAATAGAGCTTAAAGGCTTCAAGTCTTTCGGACCGCAAACAGTTAGAGTAAACTTAGATAAGGGTTTCACAGCCATAACTGGACCCAACGGAAGCGGAAAAACCAATATCATGGACGCATGCCTATTCGCTCTCGGCGAACTAAGCACAAGAAGAATGCGCGCTGAAAACGCTGCTAAACTGATTTTCCACGGCTCCGAAAAAGCAGGGCTAGAAAAAGCGAAAAGAGCCAAAGTGATAATTCAATTTGACAATTCAGACGGCATAATGCCCGTTGACACCATCACAGTTACGGTTTCGCGAGAGGTTTACAGAAGCGGTCAAAGCGTTTACAGGCTGAACGGCAGAAGAATCTCACGGACGCACATACTTGAAATTCTCTCCATGGCTGCCATAAGCAGCGCAAGCCAAAACATAATCCCGCAGGGCACCATAACCCGATTAACGGATATTACCCAGACGGAACGCAGAAAAATCATCGAAGACCTCGTTGGAATCGCCCAGTATGACGCTGAAAAAGCTGGGGCGGAAGATAAACTGCGGACAGCAGACATCTCAATCCGCACAGCCATGGGCAGAATAGATGAAGTGCAAAAGCGACTGGACGACCTAGAGCGGGAACGCAACGAACTTTTACGTTACAATTTCATACAAAACGAGATAAAAAAGTTTGAAGCAGTCAAAATCTCCCACGACGTTATCCAGCTAAACAAAAAAGTTGAGGAAACCTCGGCGCAAGCCGACAAAGTCAGAGCTAAAGTTGAAAAATTCCGTGAATTACGCAACGACCGCAGATCTAAAAGAAGAGAGGTTGAAGGCGAATGGCGAAAACTCAGCTCAGAAATGGTTGAAGAAGGCGGCTCACAGGTACTGAAGGTGCAGATCAGAATCGGCGAGTTAAAAGCTAAACTCACAGAGCTCACCACAAAAATAAGCTCAGGACAAGCCAGCCTCGAAAGCCTAAAACGCGTGAGAGAGAACAACAGAGAACAGTACCAATCCATCAGAAACGAAATCCAAGAAAACCGATCAAAAATAAGAAAACTGAAAGTTGAGCATGACAATCTTCAGAACCAGATCAACGCAAAAGAGGCTGAACATGAAATTCTGGCACAGGAAACAGCTCAGCTTTGGAGCGGTCTCGACGAAAACAGCAAGAAAATACGCCAGCTCGAAATGCAAATCGAGTCTCGCTACAGGAAGCTTGCCTTCTTAAGATCGGAATACATGAAAGATCGGACTGCTGTTCAGCTCAGCTCCAGAAGGCTCAGGGAACTGAACGAGCGCAAAGCAAGATTCACCGCAACGCTTGAGGAAATTGAGACCTCACTTAACGAGCTTGATAAAGTCCAGAAAGAACAGAAAGCGCAGCTTAGGAGCCTTGAGCGCTCTCTTGAGCGAAGAACTGCCCAAAGAGAAGCGGTTGAAAAAGAAATCTCTGAAGCGGGAAAAATAGCGAATTCCGCAAAAGAAGCGGTCATAGAATTTGTCACCCAGCGAGAACTCGCCGAAACTGTAGCCGCAGAAGAAAAAGCGTTAAGAAGCATAGAGGAACTGGGCGATTTAGGCGCAATCACAGGTATTTACGGACGATTACGCAAGCTGATTAAAGTTGAAAAAACTTATAGGAAAGCAGTAGTCGCGGCTGCTGCTGGTTGGCTTAACGCCTTAGTTGTGAAAGACATTGATTCCGCGTTTATGTGCATAGAAACTTTGAGACGGATGAAGCTGGGAAGAATAAAAATTATCCCGCTTCAAGGAGCTTCGAATCCTAATCCGTTAAAAACACCTCAAAGACAAGGCGTTCGTGGCGCTGCTTCCGCTTTTGTTAAGTGTGCACGAACTTACGAGCCAGCAGTTAACTACGTTTTCGGAGACACATTAATCGTTTCTAATGACAAGACCGCGTTTGCCCTCTCAAGTGAAGGCTATCGGGCTGTAACGGTCAATGGAAACCTTTACGAGGCTGGAGGAGGCTTCGAAAGCGGCTATTACAGGTCTCCTATTGACTTTTCAAAGATTATTCCCAGTGAAAATGCCATTAATAGCCTTGATGAAGCGGTGAAAGCGCTCCAGCAACATCTTTCTCAAAGAGACAGTGACATTACAGTTTTCGAAGAGGAGATTGAGCGTACCAAAATTGAAATCGCTCGTCTGTCAGATTCCATAGTTACTCTTGACAGGGAAATGGTCAGGGTAAAGCGAAACGTCAAACGAACTCAAAGCAACGTCAAGCGCGTGGAAAGATACTGCGCAAAACTTGAAAAGGAAATAGAGACTGGAAGAACCCAGATGGGAGTGTACAAGTCTGAAAGAAGCGCCATCCAGAAGGAAATTCAGAAACTGCAAGCTGAGTTAGGCGAGCTGAGAAAGAAAACTGATGTTGGACACATTCAGGAGTTGGAAGTCAAACGGGAAAAGCTTGCGGAGGAGATAATCGCTCTCAGGCAAAACCTAGGCACCGTTCAAACCGACATGTCTACACGCCAATCCCAATTCGACAACGTCTTACGAGTTGGGTATCAAAACGCCAAGATTCAGCTTTCAAAGGTTAAACAGCAGCAGCGTAAACTGGAGAAGGAAGTATCTGGAGCGCTTCAGGAACGTGAATCTCTCAAGCAGGAAATTTCGGAGTTGGAAAAAAGCCGCGTTGAACTTTCTAAGGCGGTTTTTTCCGCGAGAGAAGAAGCCAAGAAGTTCACCACGCAGATAGACGCTATTGACGAGGAGCTTCGTGGGCTTGACTCTGAATACGAGCAAGTTGAAATGCTTTTAAACAAGCTTCAGCTGAACGTTCAAACTTGCCAGTTGCAGCTTCAGCAGCATCAAAATCAGCTTAGGCAATTCGGGTACGAACAGCCTTTAGAAACAACGGAAAAACAGGTTGAGGAAGCTGAAACCTCAATGAGGATGATGCAGTTTGAACTTGAAAGAATTGGCGGAGTGAACCAGCTTGCCCTTTCGCATTACCAGGAGCAAATTTCAAGATACAGAGAATTATCTCTTCGTTTAAATGAGCTTGAAAGAGAAAAACAAGCCATAGTGCAGTTTATGGATGAAATTGAAGCCAAGAAACGCAAGGTTTTCATGGACGCATTTGAAAAAATCAACCTGAACCTGCAAACATACTTCTCAAAACTAACTGGAGGTGGATTTGCCGGTTTACAGCTTGAAAACCCTGAGGAGCCGTTCCACGGCGGCATAGATATGCTTGTGCAGTTTCCAAATAAGCCGTCTATAGTTGTTAGCGGCGCTAGTGGCGGCGAACGCTCCGTTGCGGCTGTCGCCTTCATATTCGCCTTGAAAGAATTCACACCTGCATCATTTTACATTCTCGACGAGATTGACGCACATCTCGACGCCTTTCACGTTTCAAAACTTGCCGACCTTCTTCTCGAAGAGGCTGGAAAAATCCAGTTCATAGTGATTACTTTAAAGCCTGAAATGGTGAACAAAGCCCAAAAAGTCTACGGGGTGTATGAACGTAACGGGGTTTCCAGCGTCATATCCGCCAAGTTCTTGGAGGCGACCAGCTGAATGTCCACGGCAACAAGAAAGCCTTTTTACCTGAGACCACCATGGAACATTCTCTTTGAACTTAACAAACTGGACAAGCTTACGCCTTGGAACGTGAACATCTCGTACTTGCTCAGGTCGTTTCTTTCGGAAATGGAGCGAACGGGAAAAGTGGATTTCAGAGCGTCAGGTGTCGCACTTGACTCCTCTGCACTCATCTACCTGATGAAGTCCAAGCTTCTGCTCACTCTTCAGGAACCACCACCACCGCCAAAAACTCCTCCAGGTTTCATTCCACCACCACTGTTTTTGCCTCTGAGACACGAGTTAACCTCAACGACTATACAGAATTTGTTAGATGTTTTAGATGAGGTGTTGAAAGGTGAAAAGCTGCGTCGCCTCGACAGAGTAGTTGCGCAACCTGTCCTTCCCTCGGTTTCGGACATTTTGCCTCAGTTTGACATGTTCTTGGCTGAAATTGAGCTGCAGATGGAGAAGTTGTATGCGCTTCTCTGCGAGAAAGTGAAAGGCGCGGGAATAATCGAGTTTTCAACTCTTATAAAAGGAACCGTTCGAATAGAAGCGGTTCGCACGTTTATTCTTCTGCTGTTTCTGGCGCAGAATGGAAAAGTGAGTTTGTGGCAGAACGAGGAAACCGAGGAATTATACATAGCTGTGGGGAACTTGAACGTTGCAAGAGACGAAAAAACAATCAGCTGAGGACAAGCAGGCGCAACAGGGAGAGAAAACGCAGCTTTGCCTCCGATTGCTGGAGGCAGCGTTGTACGTTGCTGGTCGTCCCTTAACAATTAAGGAATTATGTTCGGTTTTGAACACTCGTTCTAAAAACAAAACTAAAAAGTACACTAAAGCGCTTATGCAAGAGTATTCAGCCAGAAACACCGCTCTTGAAATATTGGAACTGAAAGATGAACGCTACGTTTTACAGTTGAAACCAGATTTTACGCCGCTGGTTAAGAAACTTGTGAACAGGCCATTGCTTTCTCCTGGTCCATTAAAAACGCTTTCTTACATCGCTTACAGGCAACCCATCTCGCAGAAAAGAGTAATCGAAGTGAGAGGGCAGCATGCTTACGGTCACGTGAAGCTTCTCAGAGACATGGGGTTAGTTGCGGCTGAACGCGCTGGACGCTCCATGACGCTTAGGACAACCGACTATTTCGCCGACTATTTCGGGTTGACTCAGGACACCGCAACGATGAAAAGAGAGTTAAAACGGATATTCGGCGAAGCAATCAAGGAAGAGAAGTAACCCGTGGTCAAGCTGTTTGTACTCTAGCGCTCGGAAAAGTCTATAGCCCCCTTATATAAAGAATAAACTACCCGTGAGTTGCGGGTTTCTTAATGGATACGTTTATATGACAAAATAACGGTTGTAGTGACCACTTAAACGTGGCATTGGAAAAGGGAATTGTGAAATGTCAGTTTGGCATGGCAGTCAGCGCAAAAGAAAACGGACAGGCGGCAGAAAACGAGCCTTCCGAGTGAAAAGAAACTTTGAAAAAGGCTCCTTCCCAGCGGAAACCACCCTCGGAGAACCGAAAAGGAGAAACACCAGAGGCTACGGCGGAAAAATCAAAACCAAAGTCTTAAAGGACAAATACGCTTCTGTGACTGACCCGAAAAGCGGCAAAACCGAGAAAACCGAGATTTTACGCGTTGTCAGAAACAAAGCTAATTTGGATTACGACCGCAGAGGCGTGATAACGAAAGGCGCGGAAATAGAAACCAGCTTGGGACTAGCGCGTGTCACCTCTCGCCCAGGCAGCGACGGCGTAATAAACGCTGTTCTCACAGGCAAAGAAGAAAAAAGCTGAGCGCCCACTACTGTTTTGGTTTTTCGCTTCGCAACTTCAAAAGCTGCTTCGCAATTTTTGCTATCACTTGCTCTTTAGAGCCTTTCTTTTCAACCATTATCTTCCCAGTCTTAAGCCAAGGAGTCTTGGGGTAACCAGCTTCGGGAGAGAACTCGTTCTCTAAACCGAGCCTTTCCACGGCCATTTTGACCTCAACAATCTTTGGATGTTGCACTGCCAAACTCTTTGGAACTCGTCGTCCTTCCTTTCTTGTTTTGGTCAGGTCGAAGTAGGCTGGCCAAATTATGGCTTTGTCTTGTTTGCGCATTCAATCACCATCATTTGTGGGCGTAATAGGCTACTAATTTCGCGTCGTTCTTGTCTATGCGAACGAAGCTGAAACGTTCAAACTGTATCACGGTGTCTGGCTTTAACTTTTCGCAGGCGCTCTCCGCAACCCCTTCAACTTTCGAGTTGTCAGGCATGACTACGCTGCAAGGGTACTCTTCGCCCTTCGGTATCCAATGGATAAGCTTGGCTTTAGCTTTCCTCGCTTCTTCATAAGCCTCGCTGGCAAACGACGCTTCCACCGAGTCTGCGTTAACGCTTTCTACTTTGACGTTGAAAAGCTCCATAAGCCTAATCACCTTTCCAGCCTCTGCAGCGTCCGCGTCTCTCTTCGCAATCCAGAAAGTAGCGGTCTCTTCTTTAGGCGTTACAGTGTACTCTCTGAATCCACGTTCAGGCTTTTCGGGATGCAAAGGAAGTTTAGCTTTGAAGACTTTTGGGAGATGCTTAACCTTTAGCGCGGTCGGCTCTGACACGAAGAAGTACCTGTCGCTTTTTGGGTCCAGAATCTTGCGGTTGTAAGCGTACAGGTTCTCCCAGCTTAACGTCACATCAGCAGTTTTGGGTCCAACGTCAACTATCATCTTCTTAATGGCGTCGGGCGTGATTCCACGCTTTTTTAAGGCAGCGAAAGTTGCAAGACGTGGGTCATCCCAGCCCGTGTAGACGCCCTCTCTTACACCCTGAACAATTTTCGACTTGCTCAAAAACGCGCCTGTTATCTTCAGCCTGCCGTAATGTATGGCTTCAGGATACTTCCAGCCCAAATGCCTGTACATGTACTCTTGCCGCACCTTATTGGTTAAGTGCTCTTTGCCTCGGATTACGTGCGTCACACCCATGAGGTGGTCATCTACTCCAGCAGCCATGTTGTATAAGGGCCAAACGCGGTATTTGCTGCCTACTCGCGGGTGCGGATAGTTTACGGGGTCGATAATCCTGAGGGCAGGCCAGTCTCGAACGGCAGGGTTCGGATGTTCAATGTCGGTTTTAACGCGGACCACTGCTTCGCCTTCACCGTAGCCGCCTTTCAACATGCGCTGCCAGCGTTCCAAGTTCTCTTCCGCTGACAGGCTTCGACAACCGCATGGTTTTTTGGACAAGGTCTTTTTTCGGAAATGTTCAGGTGGGCACTCGCAGACGTAAGCGTTGCCTTCCCGCAGAAGCCGCTCAGCGTACTCATAGTAAATGGGGAGTCTGTCGCTTTGGATGTATTCCTCATCCGCTTTGCACCCCAGCCAATCAAGGTCCTCTCGGATGCGGTCGTAGAATTCCAAAACGGGCTTTTTCACTTTAGGGTCTGTGTCCTCGAAGCGCAGAATGAACTTGCCCTTGTACAAGCGCGCGTACTCGTGGCTCAGTATTATGGCTCTTGCCGAGCCTAAGTGCAAAACGCAGTCAGGGTTCGGCGAAAACCGCGTGACAATCTGCTTGTACTTGTCCGCGTTGGGCAACGGTGGGAGACCCTTTTCCTCTTCCTCTGCCTTTTCTTTCTTAAAGGCTTCAGGCCACTTTTCCTCAACTATTCGTCTTTGTTCTTCCATGGGAAGGCGGTTGACCTCGTTAACTACTTTGCTGATTAAGCGTGAGAGTTCTTTTGCTTTCGTTTTCAGTTCCTGTTTTTCGCCGATAATCTTGCCTATGATTGCGCCTGTTTGAGCTTTTCCGCCATACTGCACTGCGTTTAGTAAGGCAGCTTTGCGAATAAGTTCTCTGAGGTCTTTGTCGTTTTCCAGTGTCAATTGTTTTACCGCTCGTGAAGGTTAGATGGTTCTTTTAATCAAGAATTCCGCGAACGCTTTTAATTTTTCCTTAGCCTCGGACGCAGGCAAGAGCTTATCCACTTCGTTCCAGCTCTCTTCAACTATCCGCGCAGCAGTACGCTTCACGTGCGCTATGGCGTCATATTTTTGCATTAGAGCGATGACTTCGTCGCGAAGCGCTTGATCCGACGTGTGCATGTTAAGAATCTGAACGAGGCGCTTCCTGTCTGCGTTGCTCGCGTTTTTCAGCGTGTGAATTACCATCAGGGTTCTTTTTCCTTCGGTTATGTCCTGTCCGACTCCGCCCTTTTTTTCAGCGAATTCCTTTCCCGTCAGGTCCAGAACGTCGTCTTGCATCTGGAACGCCACGCCTATGCTTTCGGCGAATCGTCCGAGTTTTTCCACCAGTTCCTTGTTGGCGCCTGCCAGAACCGCGGAGATTTTGGCTGACATCCGCGCCAAAGTGCCCGTTTTGTAAGCGCACATCTGCAAGTAATCCTCCTCGCCAAGGTCATCCGCGTTAGCTATGCCCCTGTGCCACGTGATGTCCATGGCTTGCCCCAAGCTGAGGTTTATCATCTCCTGCACGTAAACCTCGTAGACGTCGCGGAGGGTTTCCGCGGGCAACTGAGCCTTTTTCTCCATCAGCGGCAGCAGCGGCAGGTAGTACATGGCGTTTCCTGCGTTCACGGCTATGTCCACGCCGAACACGCGGTACGTGCACGGCTTTCCCCTTCTAAGCTCCGAAGAATCCTCCAAATCATCAACAATCAGGGTGCCGTTATGAATGACCTCTGGAATGATGGCGAAGTCCAAGCAGTCTTCAGAATCTTTGCCCAGCGCCTCACAGATAAGCA
>CAZEPB010000007.1:0-72084 GCA_964514055.1 uncultured Candidatus Bathyarchaeia archaeon
GCTTAAGCTCTCGTATCTCTCGGTAACAGGCTTCCACATCTTCATTCGCGATTTCACGGTCAATGCCCAGCTCCGCAGGAAGCTTGTGCCGAACCACGGCGTTGAAGCCGCTGGCGTCCACCAAAACCTTGCTTTTCAACTGCACGGTTTCGCCTTTTCCGTTTTTAGTTGAAATTCCCGTTACGAAGCCTTTCTCAAGCACGGGTTCCAGAAACCATGTGGAATCCATAAACGCGGCGCCGCTGTCAACCGCCTTGTTCAAAAGCCACTGACCGAACAGCCGCCTATTCAACATGTAACCAACGAAATCTTCGTGCGCTATGGTAAAAAGAGTGTTCTCATCTGGCGAGAAAATCCTGATGCCCTCAATTCGCTTCTCAAGCTCTCCACCCGTCGGCTTCTCCAAACCCAGCGTTTTCAGGTGGTGCTCTCCGAGGGCGTCGCCGCAAATTTTCTCGCCGACTTCTTCTTTCTTCTTCTTTTCAACCAAGCAAACGTTCAAGCCTGCTTCGGCGATGGTTTTCGCGGCTAAGCAGCCTGCTGTTCCAGCACCAACAACTACAGCGTCAAACTTTTCCAAATCAGTTCCTCCAGGAAACTGCACTATATTTTCTATACCTTGTTGTATAAGTAAACCCTTATAAATTGTGAAGTGAGCTACTCCACACCGAGTGTAACGCACATGAGCACGAAGCTACCGCTTAGCGCCGAGTTCCGCAGACTTGTGGAAGCCCGCTTAGAACAAACGCTCAGAGGCATAGAAGACACGCTTAACCAAATAATGCAGAAACAGGAGATAACGCCTCAAGAGCTTAAAGAGGACCTGAAAAGTTTAGAGGAAAATTTCAACATCGTTTTCCAAAAATGGAGTCTTGAAATCCTTTACACGCTTCTACTGAAGAACGCCGCAGGCTTCAGCGAAATCAAAAAAATCTTAGGCGTCAACTCACGCACGCTATCAGACAAGCTTAAAATGCTTGCCAAACACGGCTACATAACAAGAAAAGTTGACGCGGGACCACCCTTAAGAGTGGAGTACGCGTTAACCAGAAAAGGAAAGAACACGGTGCTTCTCGCCCTGCCTCTGCTTTACTACTCAAGCTCCACATGAAACAAGTTATCATAAGTCAGTTACTTTCTTAGTTTCAAACGATACTGCTTTTTCTCAGCGACATCATCAAGTACAGCGTGAAGAACTCTCGATTTTCCCTTCACGTCTTGTCCCCGAGAAGATTCTCTTGCTAGCTTTAAAGCTGCTTCCAACTCGTCCATTTCTAACACGGTTGAGGCTATGCAGTAATAGGTTTTTGAACGCCCTTCATTAAACTCCTGCAACATTTCTTTTAAAAATCCCTCTCGCAGCTTCTGCAGTCTGTCAAACTCGCCAAGACTATTTTTCAGTATGAACGCGATGTTCTCTTCCAGCTTCTGGTAACAAGTGAATGAATCATACTGCTTGCCAGCGTCTCTATGTTTTTGCCATTTTTCGCAGTTTTCATTCTCTACACAATATCCGCAAAACTCCAGGCCTTTCTTTTTCACGGCACACGTGATAAAAGGACATCCAGCGGTCATTCTAAACTTGCTCTTACATCCTTCACATCTGCTTTTGCCCTTTGAATGATGCCAAGGGCACAGCCTACAAGAAAGGCCGCAGGCTCCCACCTCAACGTATCTGATATTCACGTGAAGCCACTGTCCTAGGGTTTACCCGTTCTTTTCGGAGGCAGATTTAATTTTGTTGTCTCTTTCACTGTTTCGAAAACCATGCACGTAAGCGTCTTTTCAAGCCCTGTAATGAGCCTCAGCTTGTCCACCACAAACTTTCCAACCGCATCCACGCTCTCAGCTCGAAGCTTCACCAGCAGGTCCCAGTCACCCGTAATGATGTAAACTTCTTGAACTTCTGGAAACTTGGAGATTTCCTCTGCTACCGTCCTCTGCGAAACCGGCGCTTCATTCGCCTTTGTCCTGTAAGAAACAGAAGCCAGAACAAACGCTGCTGTACCCACGTCAAGCTTTTCAGGAGCCAGAATTGCACGGTACTCCCGTATTACGCCGAGTTCTTCCATGCGCTTTGTCTTCGCGAAAACCGTGGTTATCGGCGCGTTTATTCTCTGAGCGACCTGCCTTGCAGTGAGCTTGCTGTTTTCTTGTATCAACGCCAATATGGCTATGTCCTTTTCATCAAGTTTTACATTCATAATTGTAATTATTACAATTAAGCAGTATAAAAGCTTATAGTTTTTGTAAAAATTATGATGTTTTTCATAAAAAATTTATTAACGCAGCCCCGTGTACTATATCTAAACTGAAATTCGAGATGAACTCCTTGGAAAGTAAACAAGCTTTCACTCAAGAAAGCATACTCTTAACTGAAATTCCAAAACCCCTAGACCAGCTTTCAGAAAGCGAAACCAAAAGAAAAGCCTACATAGGCAAAGTTATGACCTACACCTTACGGAATCTCACTTCAAAGTTTGTGGACAGCGGCTACCAGTGGCTGCTGCCCGTAGCCCTTTCCCAGTCAACCGACCCCCTGTGGCCTGACCCAGGCGCCTCCATCGAAAAACGCATCGAAGTTGACATCTACGGAAAAACAGTCCGCACCACAGCCAGCATGATAATCCATAAGCTGATCGCCGCTTCTTTTGCTTACCCGAAACTGTTCATTCTGTCACCTAACATTCGCATAGAAAAAGCCGAACGCGCAAAAACGGGCAAGCACATCTACGAATTCACACAGTTGGACTTCGAAGCAAGAGGGGCATCCTCAAAAGAAGTGATGAGCCTTGTTGAAGATGCCATTTGCAGCTTGGTGACAAGCCTGAAACGCGACATGAAAGACGAGTTAACCTTCCTATGCCGATGCGATACGCTAGAATTGCCCAAGAGACCGTTCAAAGTCTACGACCGGCAAGAGTTAGAGGCTAAGTACGGCGCAGACTGGGAAGAAGGGATCTCAAACGAAACCAGCGATCCGGTATGGGTTATGAACATTCCACGTGAATTCTACGACTTCGAAGATCCCAAAACTGGCAAGTGGGACAACTACGACCTGTTTCTGCCCAAATACGGCGAAGTGCTGTCCGGTGCCAAGAGGGAATGGGAATACGATAAAATACTTAAGAAAATTGAACGGGATAAGATTAACAAAGACAACTACGCGTTGGTGCTGAAACTAGCGAAAGAAGGAAAGCTGAAACCCACCGCGGGCGGAGGAATAGGCATGGAACGCTTGGTTGGCTGGATAAGCGGCGTCAAGCACATAGCTGAAACGCAGCCGTTCCCAAGAGTACCTGGAACAGTTAACGACCTATAAGAGCCTAATGTGATGAAAGTATGAATGGTTACCTTGAAGCGCTACGCCCAAAAATGACCGAAGCTGACTATGAAAAGCTATGCGCAATCACTAATTATAAAGTGTACGAATTCATCGCCAAATCCAGCGACCTCTGCAACTGCGAAAAAATCTTCGTCTGCAGCGATTCCGCCGAAGACATCGCTCACGTTAGGCAGCAAGCAATTGCTACACGCGAAGAAACCGTTTTAAAACTTAAAGGGCACACCGTCCACTTCGACGGCATACATGACCAGGGACGAGACCGACAAGCCACCAAATACTTGGTTCCCAGAGGGATATCTTTCGGCAAAGCCCTCAACCAGATCGACAGGCAAGAAGGACTCGTAGAGGCAAAAGGGCTGCTTAGAGATTCAATGAAAGGTCGCACAATGATTGTTCGCTTCATTTCTTTAGGTCCTCCTAACTCCGTTTTCACAATTCTCGGATTGCAGTGCACCGACTCCTGGTACGTAGCTCACTCAGAAGACCTGCTGTACAGATCTGGTTACGAGGTGTTCCGCCAGGCAGAGCCAAACAGGGAATTCATGCGCGTCGTGCATTCAGCAGGCGAATTAACTGAAAACATGACTAGTGCGAAGCACGAGAAAAAGTGCATCTACATTGACTATATGGATAACACAATTTACAGCGTCAACACCCAGTATGCCGGCAACTCTGTGGGCTTCAAAAAACTTGCTTTCCGCCTTGCCATCCGAAAGGCTAACTATGAGGGCTGGCTAGCCGAACACATGATGATCATGGGCGTGCACGGTCCAGATGGACGTAAAACCTACTTTTCAGGTGCTTTCCCCAGCGCCTGCGGCAAAACTTCTACTGCTATGCTTCCAGGGGAAACCATACTAGGCGACGACATCGCCTACCTACGTGACATCGGTGGAGCTGCAAGGGCAGTGAACGTTGAATCCGGCATTTTCGGCATCATCCAAGACGTCAACCCTACAGACGACGCTTTAATCTACAAGGTGCTTACCAGCCCAGGCGAGATTATCTTCTCCAACGTGTTGGTCAAAGACGGTAAACCCTACTGGCTAGGAATGGGCAGTGAACTTCCCAAAGATGGAATAAACTTCTCAGGCGAATGGCACGAAGGAAAAACAGATGCGGATGGCAATCCGATTCCTGCTGCGCACAAAAACGCCCGCTACGCTGTGGCACTTAAAGCACTGGAGAACTGTGACCCCGAGTTGGATAATCCGATGGGCGTGGAACTGAGCGGCATATTGTATGGTGGTCGAGACGCCAAGGCTTACGTGCCTGTACAGCAGAGCTTTGATTGGGCGCACGGTATCATAGCCTATGGTGCGTCTCTCGAGACTGAAACAACCTTTGCTACTGTTGGTGAAGAAGGTGTACCAGAAATAAACATGATGAGCACCCAAGACTTCATCTCCATTCCCTTAGGTCAGAACGTCTGCAACAACTTGGAGTTCGGAAAGAAACTCAAGAAAGTGCCGCTTGTCTTCGGCGTTAACTATTTTCTGCGGGATAAAGACAACGGTAAATACTTGAACGCTCCTCAAGACAAGCACGTGTGGATAAAGTGGATGGAACTCCGCGTTCACGGTGAAGCGGGAGCAATAAGAGGTCCTACAGGCTTTCTTCCTAAATACGAGGATTTACGCAAGCTCTTCGACCGAGTGTTGAGTAAAGACTACTCCAAGAAAGACTATGATATGCAGTTCACTATTCGCGTCCCTGAAAACATTGCTAAAATTGAACGCGTTCAGCGGTTCTATCAGGAAAGCGTTTCTGACACGCCAGCGGAACTCTTTGAGATATTAGATCAGCAATGCAAACGTCTGCTTGAAGCCAAAAAACGCTTCGGCGACTACATTTCACCCGAAAACTTTGAATGGTAACAAAGTATGTTTCGTGATTTAAACATGAAATTTTGTCAAAACAAGGATGCTGTGGCCATGCGTTTGTCACATTTTTTCCTAAAGTTTTCAAGTCAAATCTTAAATGTACGTAGTATCCTGATTAGTGATTCATAATCGTTAATTATAAACTGCTATCCATGAAAGCTCAAGACGTGAAAAAGCATGATGAGAAAAAGTGTGTCTAAAAAAAGCGTACCCTACACGATTGACCTCACGCAGATTGATGGAGACGGCTCATTTCCCTGCCCGAAATGCGGAACCGTGATATCCCCTGAAGATGAAACAGAACAAGTCTACAAAATCGTGGACACAAAAGTAGTCAACGACGAACTCGTAGAACTAGTCATAAATTGCGGTGAATGCGGAAGCAACATTAAGCTCACTGGCTTTCAACAAACTATCGAAGGTTTAGCAAGCAAGTAACAGCAACACCGTTTTTAGTTTTCGAGTTTCCGGCTTATACCAATGAAAACTACCCATAAAATAACGCCGTAGAACAAGCCGTTAAATACTGCGCTTAGAACGCTCACGTACTCTTGGACACCTTGACCAATCAGTCCGCAGAACCAGCTGCCCGGAAACATGGGAACAGGAATCAAGAGCGAGGCTACTGCGAAAAGCGAAAAGAAAGCCAATACGATTATGCCTTTCACGTTTATTTCGACCTTATGTCCAGAATTTCGGATTTACCTTTGACCTGTTTTTTCAAGGCAGTTTGGCTGTAATAAAGCTTGTTGTTTAAGTGTTTAACAAGAATACAGATCGCTGCTCAGACTCTTATCGGGAACGATAATACAAAAACCGCGACTAGAGCTGCAGTTAGTAGTTTCCTGTTTCTCGATAAGCTGGACACGTCGTCCAGTGGACCTGGATGCTTAAACATAGACATGAAAACTATCAGAAAAGCCATGATTACGAATTCGGTGCCTACGAGAAGCAAAAGAGCTACTGAAGCAAACGTCAAAATCAGCCGCAATTTATCGTTGGCAAGGGTGGACCTCGCCACGTGACCGCCGTCAAGCATGGCTGCAGGAAGCAAGTTAAGCATGGTGACGACCATGCCTGCCCATCCAGCCCAAGTTATCGGATGTAAAAGCAGACTGCCGTTAGGCGGAGCTTGAGGAAGCAAATTTAAGCCTGAAAGAACCCGCGCCAGCAGAATCCAACTTGTCGGCATCAAATCTAATGGGTCACCGGTGGGTGGTATGGATGTTGGGATCAAAACCATTAAGCCGATGGCGCTAAGGATAAGTGCAACTATAAATCCTGCAATGGGACCGTTGGCTCCAACATCAAACAATGCGTCTCTGTTTCGCGGCAGAGACTTCTGCATTATTACAGCGCCTAACGTACCGAGCGGTGGAGGACCAGGAATGAAATACGGCGAAGTTGCGTCTATTTCCTTTTTGTTCGCAGTCACAAAGTGACCCATTTCGTGAACCCCAAGCACCGTTAAGATTGACGCCGAGAAGATTATGCCACTTATAATGGGGTTGATGCCTGTTTGGGTAAACCAGAAGTATCCTGTGATGAACGTTGTGGCAACGGTGGCTACAAACAAGATCAAATTCGTTCTTGGGTTGCTGGGTTTTACGGGTGGTTTCGGAACCACTTTCAGGACTATTCGACCATCTACTTTTCGAAGGAAAGCAATTAAATTCATTTCTTCAAGATGCTTCAGCAGCCTAAGAAAAGCTTGCTTGGTTTCTTGAGGCCACACCAAGTAATATGTAGGTGTACCTTGTTCCATTAACATCTCTTGAACTTGGAACTCGGCAGTAACTAACTGCGTTATTCTTTCAAAATCTGCTTGACTGAAGGCTTGTGCATTAGTGGTGTCGTACGGAATCTCGCTCATAACGTATTTTCCTGGCTCATTTTTTGTATTACAGATAAGAAGGGAATAGAAAAGTGTATTGCCTTTTTACAAGTCATCTACGACGATTATGCTTTTTGGTCACTGTGCGGTTTTTCCACCACGCTTTTTGAGAACCATGGCAAACAGTTTATTTACCTTTACTACACTCCAAACGTTGAGCACAATGCAGATTCAACCTTTCACCGTTGGCATGCTGTCAACTAACTGTTATGTTGTTAACTGCCCCGAAACGAAAGAAGCCATCATAATCGACCCGGGAGTAGACGCCGCCCAAGAAGCTGAGCAAATTTTCCGTTACGTGAATGCAAACGCATTAAACGTCAAGTTCATCGTCAACACACATGGGCACTCCGACCATGTTAGCGGAGATGCAGTCCTCAAAAAGAAATACGGCGTACCCATTTGTATCCACCCGTATGATGCACATTGTCTCAACGGCTTAGGCGAGAAAACCTCGCCAGCTAACGTTATGCTTGAAGATAAAGGGTTGCTGAAATTTGGGCACATGCTGTTAACGGTTATGCACACGCCGGGGCACACGCGTGGAAGCATATCTCTTGTGGGTGAAAACTTGGTCTTTTCGGGTGACACGTTGTTTGCTGGAGGAATCGGTAGAACTGATTTTCCAGAGGGCTCTGAGAGCGATATGAGGCTTTCATTAGCAAAACTGCTGCTTCTTTCAGATAATTACGTGGTGTACCCGGGTCACGGGGGTGTTTCAACGATAGGTGAAGAAAAACGGGTTAATCCTTTCTTGAGATGGCTGTGATTACGATGTGTTCTTCAGTGTGGGTTTTTCGTTAGAGGAATTTTCAAATATGGTTTCGTTTTTTACGTGGCTTCATGGTGTACGTGGTTTTTAATGCTTTTTTGAAGGTATTTTTTGATTTTTATTTTAAATCTGTATTTGTGTTTAACATGTCTCCAATATTATCTATTGAGACGTAATATTTAATAGACTGGGCTATCCATCATACATAACGGAGACAGACAATGCCAAAGCTAAAACTGAAACCGTCCCTCAGCGGTCTCAAAAAAATCAAAATCAACATTCGCTTCAAGAAAAAAGAAAAGCAACTACCCATACCTCCACCTCCTCCAAAACCAATACCTAAGGGACTTAAAGTCATCGAAAAATACCCATTATACGAGCCCTTCTCACACGTTGTAATAGTTCAAAACCCCAAAACTGGGGAACACAAATACATCCTTGATGAACTTCAACTCGACCCACTTGAAAAAGGGGTTTACGACCGCATTCTAGATATATTACTCGCTGAAATTGAATCTCCAAAAGAGGAAATCGCCGACCCGCGGAAGTTTTTCGCAGAAGAAGCCAAAAAAATCGTCGATAAGTACAGAATAAGCTTAGGGTGGCTTCCAGACGTTTCATGGTACAAGATTCTTTATCACGCAGAAAGAGACCTTGTGGGGTTCGGCAGAATTGACCCGTTAATGCGTGACCCAAACATAGAAGACATTTCATGTGACGGAGTATTAAAGCCAGTTTACATATGGCACAGAAACTACGAAAGCATCGAAACAAACCTTCAATTTCCAAACGATGAAGTCCTCGACAACACGGTTGTCAAACTCGTGCACATGGCTGGAAAACACGTCAGCACAGCCTTCCCAATAGTCGACGCGTCTCTCCCAGGCAAACACAGGCTCGCAGTTTGTTACAGACGAGAAATTACACCCTTCGGAACGGCTTTCACCATCAGAAAATTCAGAGAAGATCCCTATTCAATTGTAGACTTAATCAACATAGGCACGTTCTCGGAGGAAATGGCTGCCTACTTCTGGATGTGCCTCGAAAACAGGTCTTCCATTATGGTCCTAGGCGGAACCGCAGCGGGCAAAACAACCGCGCTAAACTCATTAGCCTGCTTGATCAAGCCTGGAAGCAAAATCATCACCATAGAAGAAACAGCCGAACTCAACCTACCTCATGACAACTGGGTTTCACTTATCGCCCGACAAAGTTACGGATTAGGCGGAAGTGGCGTGGGCGAAGTAGCCCTTTTCGATCTAGTGAAGACTTCAATGCGGCACCGCCCCGACATCATGATTGTGGGCGAGGTCAGAGGCAATGAAGCATACGTTCTCTTTCAGGCTTTAGCTACAGGACACGGCGGCATGTGCACAATGCACGCTGAAAACTTGGACTCAGCAGTAAAGCGTCTAACTCAGAAACCCATGGATATTTCTCCCGCGTACATTCCTTTGATGAACATTGTCCTTTCGATACAGCGGGTTCATCTCGTGAAAAACAACGAGAAAAAAGCGTACAGACGTGTCATTACGGTCAATGAGATTGCAGATTACGAAAATTACAAAACACCTTGCAAATGGCAACCCGCCAAAGACGAGCATCCAATGGATTTTGACAAGAGCACGCTGTTAACCTCCATAGCCGAGCGTCAAGGCGTCACCAAAAAAGACTTGGTAGACGAAATCGGCAGACGCAGAGATGTCCTGCATTGGATGAGAGAGCGTAACATAAGAAGCTACAAGGATGTTGCTGCAATAATCGCTGAATACTACGCGAGACCCAAACACATTTACACTAAAGTACTCGCAGGGGAGGAGGTAAAAGCAATTGCCGCTTCTAGAGACGCTTGAGGCTCTGTCGTTTCGCCTCTTCGGCGGCATAGCACCCTTCTTTCTTAAACATATTTACGAATTCAAGGATATGCTGGAAAGGGCACGTATCAAAATTTACCCCGAAACATATGTATCCCTAATGTTCTTCATTGCATTGCTAACTATTCCAGTATCCGTAATATCCATAGTTTTTCTAGTAGTATTCGGCTTCATGCCAATCATCTTTCTGATTCCCCTTCCGTTTTATGTTATGGTAGGTTTCCTGCTAATTCCCATGTCGAAAGCCAGTGACCGAGCATCTGGCTTAGAGCGAGAGATGCCCTTCGCAGCTGCTTACATCAGCGTTATGGCATCTGGAGGCATCGCACCTTACACCAGCTTCAAAAGGTTATCTGATGTAGAGCTGATGCCCGCTATGCGCGGAGAAGCAAGGGAAATAATAAAAGACGTGGAAATCTTTGGCATAGACCCTCTGTCTGCTTTGGAACAAGCGGCAAAAAAGAATCCTTTGGACATATTCAGGGACTTTCTCTCAGGCTACGCCTCCACCGTAATCATCGGCGGTGACATAGGACACTTTCTGGAACGTAAAGCTGAAGAAATATTCAAGACACGAGCACTTCGTGTTAAGGCTGCAGCAGAACGCCTCGGAATGCTCTTGGAAACTTTCATCATCGTGATGGTGATGATGTCGCTGTGCTTCTACATATTGTTCAGCGTAGACTCAATTTACAGCGTCGGTGTAACACTGTACTCGGGCATCATACTGTACACGTACCTGTTCACGCCTTTACTGTCGCTAATGTTCATCTATTTGGCACATAGCATGCAGCCGAAAACGCCTGTTGTAGATATGCGACCCTACAAGGTGTATGGCATCTGCGGTGTAATAGGCATAATCCTGTTCCTATTGCTCACGAACTTCATGGGCGCTGTGACAATCTTCGCTGGAATTGAAGCCGTAATCGACCTGCCTATGGCGATTACCATAGCCTTGTTCGTAGCGACCTTTCCAGCCGCCATCGTTCACATTAAGATTTCAAAAGAAAAAGCAGGTCTGGAACAGGGAATCAACAGTTTCCTGAGAGACTTAACTGAAGTAAGGAAAACAGGGTTATCACCAGAAAAATGCATCGAAAGCTTGTCAAAACGTGAGTACGGCATATTCAGCAAAGAACTTCGCAAAATAAGCTCCGAAATTTCCTGGGGTGTTCCAGTGAAAAAAGTGATAATGCAGTTCCTCAAGCGAACAAAAAGCTGGATGACGCAGCTGGTCATGTTCCTTCTCGTTGAAACCATAGATGTCGGCGGAGGCACAATTTCAATGATTGAATCGCTTGCCAGATTCAACAGTTTAACTCAGGACGTTGAAAAGGAAAAGCGGATGTCTGTGCGTCCGTACATTATGATGCCTTACTTGGCTTCGATTTTGCTTGTGGCAACCACGATTATGATGCTAAGTTTCACGACGGGCACACTGGGTGTTAGCGCCATAGCTGGTGAGGCAGGGGCTCCAACTAGGGACTACAGTGGGATGAAACTGATATTCTTAACGTCGGTGATTTTCCACAGCTACTTGATAGGTATAGTGGCTGGAAAGATTAGTGAGGAATCAGTGGCCGCTGGGTTCAAGCATGCGTCGATCCTTGTAGTCATTGCATGTATAGCGGCCAAGGTTGTGCCTCTTTTCATAGCAATTTGATAGGAGCGGAGAAAAAACGGGATACAGTCATGCAGTAAGATTACGGAAAGATAAGCGAGCGGTTGCTCCAGCCGTTTCAACGGTTATACTGACAGCTGCGGTTATCGTCATGATACTTGTGGCTATGGGGTTTGCAAACAACTTCTTGGACGCGCGGATGGCTGAGAACGAGTTCAGCACTAACAAGCAGTTCATGCTTACTACTGGGCTTCAAATCGACGATATTGCGTGGACTATCGGGCGTACTCAGACGGTTCGTTACTCCAGCCAATACGGAAACATGAAGTTTCAATCCCAAGCGGTGAACTACACTTTCGAAGTTAACGACGGTTCAGATTGGGAAGTTGTGTTCAGCAATGCAACAGGGATGATCCTGTTTAACATACCTGTTAGCACATACTCTGTCAGCAACAACTACTTTGAACGCATAATGCCTTCGTCAAACGGTTCTTTCCTGCAGCAAGGGTCTTCGGCGCCCGTGAGTCAGGTGTTCTGCGTCGAAAAGCTGCCTATGGACGAGGGAAACTACACCAGAATAGTCGCGGTTCCTTCCATACGAATGTTAAATTCGACGATAGCAGGACCAGGAGGACCTACTTCAGCAAATTACACCAAATTTTATCTGCCTACTCTTGAACCGGGTAACCATCTCTATATGTCTCAATCGATAACCATGACTGGTACAGACATTATCAAGATAGTAAGAAGCGGAGTTAATCAAGTTAGAATTAACGTCACGTTTCCACAGACGAGTATAGGGTTTGACTCTGGCTTCTTCAACTTTGACCACATTAGTGAAACTATAACGCTTGACGATTCCGTTGTTCAGTTTTACGTTGGAAAGGTGATTGTGACGCTAGGGCAAGTTTAGAAATTATGGAGGACAAAGTATGGTACAGATAACAATTGAATACATGATCATGATTCCGATCTTAATCCTTCAGATTTTCCTATTTCCCTTAACCGCTGGTTGGATCATGACCACATGGACGGACTCGCGCCAGACGCTTGCGCTTCAGGAAACGGCGAGTCATTTGGGAAGTTCGGTGCATCAGGTGTATTCCGCTTTAAATCACGACTCAATATCTGCTGGCACCGTCACGAACAGATTGGAGATTCCGTTGTTCATAGAGGGCTACGCATACATGGGGAATGCGTCGTTAAGACGTTTAGGACCTGATTCTAATTCCAGCCAAGTTCTAGATATTACACTCAGGTTTATGGGCGGTCGCATAGCGACTGCGACGACAGTTACGTTGGGACCTAACGCGGGTTGGGATGAAAATTCGGAGTTTATGAGTAATTCAACCTACGCGAGCTTAATTGCTGAAAAGATGTCAAACGGTACTATTCTGATGTATTTTGAGGGAGACTAAACATGGTAAGCTCAACAGTAGACCACATGATTGCCGTAACCGTTTTCCTAGCTGCGACCCTGCTTTTTATCGGTCTTTTCAACCAAACCATTCAGACCGCGGTTATCTATCAACGCCACAGAGCCACGGCGACGAAAGCCAGTGACCTGCTGGATAACATGCTTTTAAGCCCTGGCATTCCATCCAATTGGAGCCTAATCGATGATGACCCTTTGGGTTTTGGGTTGCAAGATCCCGAGTTTACACAGTATACGATAAGTCCTTTTTCGCTTATGCGCTTGAATTCTGCAACAGGGACACCTGTTTATTATTATAAAACTGGTACGACTTACAGTAACATAACTATAGGTTCTAAAAACTTTCTGTTAGTGTCAAGCAACAGAGTCGTTAACTATTCTTCAGCGTTGCAGCTTATGGGCATTAACAACACGTATGGTTTCCAGCTAACCATGACTCCCATAGTAACGGTTGAAATTACAGAAGTGCAGGCTGCGAGTCCACTGCGTATATCTCTTGATGTTCAAGGAACAGGGTTTCCGCTGGCGAACGCTGAGATAAAATATTGTTTACTAACTGTTTCATTAGGCGGTGGTTATCCCTCTTTCAATACCAATTACGGAACTGAGTACACCGACGAACAAGGTTCACTTACTTTGGATTTCGCGGAGGTGACCAAGAGTGGTCTATCTTATGCGTTCATCGCTTATGCTCATCTTGGCGGTTTAGTTGGAGTGGGATACCACGAACGTGTTTCTGCCGAGAATCAGTATGTGATACCTTTTGTTGATAGCCTCGCTGATGGAAGGGTTTTAATTGCACACAGTTATGATGTCAAATATTTTGGCCCTCCAGTAGCTGAGATAAAATACAATGCATCATTTGTTTTTTTGGCAGAAGATTTTACTTTGCGCGAGATGAATCTAGAAAATTCTGCGAACCATGTTAACTATGGTGATGGTAACCCATATGAAATACTTAACATTCCCACAAATAATCCTGGAATTTTGATAATTACCTATCAAAAGAGTGCGAATGAAGGCGGAGTGGTTATGATGCCTTGGGGTATCAGTTCTCTGGCTTTCCCCGTAGTTTTCGGGGGTGACCCAACGCAGCAGGAGTGGGTTGCCACAGATATGCGCCAAGTTACAGTCGGCGGCATCGCGTATCAAGCGCAGATTGCTGTGTGGAGTTTGGAAGGGTATCAGGTGATTAGCTAAGATGATGCGTACAATCGAAATCCTGATAGTCATAATAATTATCACGGGCGCGTTTATAGCTGCGTCTTTCTTTGCGGTTTTACCGTGGCCTAGACAGGTTTCGCCGGTAAACCTTAGGCGTCTTTCGTTTACGACGTTGCAGCTGTTGGATTCAAACTATGACTTGAGTAGAGCGGCATTTGAAATTAACAACTCCACGATTTGGGGTGAACTACAAGTTGCGCTTTCAGCTTCGTTGCCGCCTAACGTCATATACAACCTTACAGTTTATGAAGTGGGCGGTAGTGAAAGCGGTGCTCAACTATATACAACCAAAGCATCTATTTCAAACACAGAAAGTCTTGGTGCAACATCTGACGCTTCTTCTTATCTTACGGCTTCTTCAAACGTGACCTTTAACACTATTCCTGAAAAGATAGGTGAGCATAGTGGCGGAGGAACATTATACATATTGGACTGTGATGATGCACCTGGCTGGTGGATTACTGGCTACACAGCCCATAGTCTAGCACAAGATCTTTACAATTTGCTTTCATCTTACTTCTCTGAGACAGTAATGGTGCAAAACACAGCAGAACTTGCACAAATACTGGATGGAAATTCCCTTCACGGAGAAACTCTGCAAAACGCTGTGGTCATAAACACATGTGGAGAAGCGGTACCAATCCCATCGAACTATGCAGACCTGTATAGTGGTAACTCGTACGCCGAGTATTTCTACGAAGTAGGCAAAAGAGTCAACCAGTACAACTGGACATGGACAAGCATCGTAGGTTGGCCTTTCTACTATGTTAGCAACACTGCCAAATTCTCAAGCAACCAGAACGGCTGGGGAATTTATGGAATGGTCCAGGTCAACAACCCTGGTCTAAACGCGTTTCTTCAAGGGTTGGATAATCGACCGTCATATACCCCTGGTAGTAGTTCAACAAGTAGTCCTGGAGTTGTATACTTATCCACCGAGGTCTTAGAAAGCAGCAATTATTACGGTATTTATCCGTCACCATACCAAACGTCCACAAGAGCGCTATCCTCATCAATTATCAACGATTACAACTTGGAAGTAACAACTTACGTTTTTAATCCCGAGGGCAGTTCGATTCCAGCCGCCGTATATAGACACCTTGGAACGGGTGGTACATATCAAGGTGCGTTTTACGCCATAGGGCTAACGCGAACACCCGATATCAGACTCACAGCTCTAGGTCTTTTAGCTGACTATCATCCCAGACTTTACCGTTCTGAGTACACGGCTTATGGGACCTCAAGGCTCGTTGTTCTACAACTTGGATTAGTGGGAGGTGTCTGAGCTGAAGTCGTTTAAAACTAATCGTAGGGCTCAGTTTTCAATTATTGCCGCTTTGCTTGTCGCTGTAGTTCTGATAGCTGCGGTAATGACAACCTACTCTGCAATACGATACAGTTCGCTACAAGACCAGCCTCAAGTCTTAAGCGCAATAGATGAAATCAACTTGGCGTTGAAACAGGTTTTAGGTTTTACTGTTGGATATTACGGTTCAGTTTTGCAGGTTACAGGCAACACATCATATGCTAGGATACTATCCTCAAATTATCTGCAAAGCGGATTGCTTAACATTGGCGATGTTAGGCCAGAATGGGGGACCTCATTTAACGTCACAACTTTAGATCTGAGAACAAACTGGTTTTCAGATACAAGTTTTAGCTCTGGGAATCTGTCTGTCACCTACGATTTGACAGGTATAGGCGTTTATAATGTAACTTATTCAGCCTCAAGTCGATTAGATGTGCATGTATTGAACTCCTCTTCCAGTCAAGCCTTCCTGAGCATATTAAAAGATGAATCTGAGCCATTGGTTAACCTTGCGACACAGAACATAAAGTTCTATCGTTACCTTGATACTGACTCGACATGGGAACTTGTATCCCCAAGCGTTGAGCCCACAGTTTATGCAAACGGCACTTATGTAATTGATTTTCCTGCTGACATAGATTCGGATTCGTACGTCATCAACATTGAAGATACAAGAGGCATAGTGGTTGTAGCTTCCTCTTTCACTCGCTATACCACCACGTTGATAAGAAACAGCACTTACACCGACTCAGATTTTGTAGACGTCAATGATTCAGACGTAGATTCTTCCGCAGATAAAGGCACACAGTCAAACTTTGCTGCCCAACAATCCGCGCCCGACTCGATCTATGACACGTTAACCGAAGCAAACATTGGCGGAGGGTTGGTAAATGCGACGCTAATCAATGGTGAATCTTTTGAGGGGTCATGGCCTCCGGCAGGATGGAGTGCAAATGGTAGGTGGAACAAGGAAAGCGATAATGTGTATGAAGGGAGCTATTCTGCAGATTTTGACGGCGGGTCAGGATACGGCGGAGGGTACAGCGGTTATTTGACTACTCCTAGTTTAGATTGCTCCGATGCCACTGCGATATATGTGGACTTTTGGTATAGAGACACAGGTTGTGAAGCGGGCGAATTGGTGCTTCAATATTATGATGGCTCTCACTGGGACACTTATCCCGTTCGTGATTTGGGAGCGACATCTTCAACCCAATGGATTCACTATCGGGAGAAAATTTCAGATAGTCAATATTTCAAATCAAACTTTAGGGCACGGATATACGCAAACACCAACTATTGGAATGATCAAGCATACGTTGATGTGTTTACTGTGAAAAAAGAAGTGGACGGCACCAGTTACCAGTTAGATCTTGAAGAGCAATGGACAAACGTGAACTACACGAACCCTAATCAGGATCTTTGCATCAAGGCAGGCTCGCTGGGTTCTGAAAACTTAATGGTGGATGTGTGGACTGGTGGTTCATGGGTTAACGTCGCTTCGCTTACTGGACTGGTTAACGGATGGAAAAACGTGTCCGTAGCTCCATACATAACTTCATCAACGTTCACAATTAGGTTTAGAGGTGCCAGCGACAGTCTGGATTCAGTCCAAGATTCTTGGGATATAGATGCGGTTTTGCTTGCGCCTCAGCCTGATATAAGTTTTCTATCGGCAGAACAGGAGTCAACAATAGTTGTGGAATGGCTTCAAAACGGTACGCTGCGATGGCTAGGCGAAAACTTGGAACTGACAACCGCCGCAAAGCCGATTCCTCCCATGCCCGTTAAATGCATTCATTTGAACCAAACTATAAACGGCGTGGAGCAGGAAGTACCTTTCCAAGTAGAGGATTGGTCATTGCAATATAGGATACCGCTGGGATTAACGAGTAACACCACGATTTTCAGTAACAGGCAGATGGTTGTTTTTCTATTGGACTCCAGTGTGTCAGAATTTAAGCTATGGTGGGATGGAAGCGACGAAGCAGTTCAAACGTCCTTAGCTTATACTAACCAATACTTCACGGGAGATGACACTGATAATGATCGGCTGACCAACGGCATAATACGGCTTCAAATTGGAGGTTTCAGCGTAACCTCAACCGTCTTAGGCACGAGCACTTCGAGCACAGCAAACTTCATGCGTATAAACGGTGAAGAAAGCGTTTATGGCGCTGGAGCCGCATATGTTGTGCATCATGGCGTGGTTAGAGACATCGTGCAGCAAGAAGCAGAATGGGGCAGTGATTATGGAGGTGGAGGTGCTAATAACTGTCCAAACCTCTACGCGAACATCGTGATTACCCTGCCAGCCAACGCAACTTATTACACTTACCACCTGAGATTGATGTTCATAGAGTCAGCCCAGTCTAGAACAATTACAGATCTATGTCCCATCAGACTATCGTCCTATCTAGGAGGTTCGCAGCAGGTGCAGACCGAGGACGGAACAACAGGCGGCTTTCCAGTAGTAGCTAATGGTCCTGGCGTATTCTCAAATGACACTGTCGGGGGCTGGACTGCGCATCACTGGAGCCAACTTATCTCAGGCACGAGAGGCACCGGAATAATGTTTACTGACAGCTTCAACCAGGCACTTTATGCATTCGACTCTATAGCGGGTGCTCCAACAGGAGCCCTCAGTGCTACCAGCACATCGTTAATCGAATTATTGCCTGTGGAGTTACATCAAGTCCAATTTGCTAATGCACTGGATGTAACTTGGCGCGGCGCAGTAGCGACGTTTGACGATACGACGCCGATATACGCTATGGAGAGTGGTACTCCGACTGGCTTGTGGATACTTGCCGAGTATCCGCCAACAATCACGGTGACCGCGGAAAGCTGAACCGCCTAAACCTCTTGTTCGGTTCTCGAAGTATTTACAATGTAGATTCCCGCTTCATACATGTTATATACAAAAATCCACCTCTCCTAAGACAAACACAGGTATGAGGAAAAAATGTCCATCAAAAAATTTCTGAACTCCAAGAAAGCCATATCGCCAATATTAGCCACGTTACTTCTAATAGTCATAGCCGTCGCAGCCATAGTTGTAACCTACGCGTGGATAACCACCTACATGAGCAGCGCAACTCAGCAAGCAGGAGCTTTACTCTACAAGGAAAACGTACGCTTCGATACCGGCATAACAGAAATCACCGTAGGCAACTCGGGAACAGAAGACACACGAGTCGTAAGAGTCTGGCTAGGTAACTCCTCATCAAACATGATAGACGTAACCGAAGACGTCACTGAAATAACGGGTGCAGGCGCAGCTCTCAACGCAGGCGACAAAGCCACGTTAACCATTGCTTGGCCAAACGACAATGCCGACGACTGGGAAGCAGGAGAAACGTACTACTTCAGGGTAGTGCCGAATCCAGGTCAATTCTTGGAACTTCAAGAGCAAGCCCCACAATAACTCCCCTTTCATCTTTCCACACCAGACTACGGAAGTCAAGCCCCCAAATTTTATTAGCATAAATTATGCATCACTAAAGCTACGCCTGAAAACTCTGAGGATGCCCGCAACTTGCAAACAATCTTCATAGCAGCTAAAGTCACGCTTTCCTTAGCTTTTCTTCTCTACGCTTCTTGGAGCGACTACAAAACCAGAGAAGTAAGCAACCGAGTTTGGGCGTTCTACGCGCCCATAGCACTTTTTTTGTCTCTCGCTGAACTGCTCCTTTACGAGCCTTCCAAACTGCCTCTATTTGGACTGAGCTTCGGCTTAACCGTCGTCATTGCTTTCGTACTGTTTTATTCTGGCGGATTCGGAGGAGCCGACTCCAAAGCTCTGATGTGCATTGGTCTCGCTTTGCCCTTCTCCACAGAAGCGCTATTCCATCCTATCTTAGCCTCAGAGGTCTCACCTCTTGCACAGAACATCTTTCCATTAACGATTTTCAGCAACTCCGTTTTGTTCGCGGCAGCCAGTGGCGTCTATATGCTTCTGCGAAACCTCATCCAGCGTGCAACAACGGGGAAGAAATTGTTTGAAGGAAGTCTCTCAACCGAGTCCATCGGAAAAAAAATGCTTGTCCTGATAACGGGGTACAAAGTTTCTGTTGCTAAGCTAAAGGAGAAATGGCACGTTTATCCCATGGAAGACTTGGACGACGATGGTGAAGACCCGCCTAGAAGAAGGCTTGTTGTGGTGCCGAGAGACGAGGGAAGAAGCGAAATAGTTGAACGCCTCTCTAATGCTGTTGACGCTGGAAAAATCAGCGACTACGTGTGGGCGACACCAGGCTTACCCATGCTGATATTCGTGACGATAGGTTTGATTGTTGCCTTGTTTTTTGGAGATCTCGTCTGGCTATTTGTCAGCTTTATCCTAGGCTAAACTCGATGATGAGTGTGTCCTAAATTTTTGCTGCGTTTCGAATAAGAGATTGACGCAGCTAACGTTAAAACTGAGCCAAAACCAACAAACGTGATGGCGTATCCTCTGTAGGGATAGCTACCTAAACTTGCACTGAAAGAAACCCCCTCGCCTACCACGTGGTAGGTATAGAAGAAAACGCTTACTACGAACAGTGCCATCGCCATCAGCAATAGCACAATCTCAGCTTTGAACTTCATTTCGCTCTCCCCCGACTCTAATTTTCCCATGATTTCTGTTTAACTTCCAGCTTATAATGAAAAAGGTTATTTTAGCTTTTTGGAAAATAAATATTAAGAGGTGTTCTTCAAGATGCGAGCAGATTGCAAGGATGAACTGCTGTTTTTTTTGAAAGAAAAACAGGAAAAACGCGACGTGATAGTCATGCCAGATTTTTTCTATGACCGCCTAATAAGCCTAGACTGCGACGCGGATGGTTTTTCCTCGGCAATCGCAGATATAGCTGAGCGAAAAGGCGGCAGCATAGACGGCATCGAGCAAACAGACATCAGAGGTGGAAACGCGATTAACACGGCGTCCGCCCTAGCCGCGTTAGGCGCGCATGTCACTCCAATCGTATGTACGAACAAGCTGGGGCTTCAACAGATAAAATTCTATCTTGAAAAATACCGCGTTGATCTGTCACAAATTAAAATCGCTGAGAAAGCCTCGGTGACAACGGCGCTGGAACTCAAGACGGAAAACGGAAAAGCCAACGTTATGCTCAGAGATTTAGGTGCACTGGCGGATTTCGGTCCTTCCGACCTGACTGACCGCGATTACGAGTTGATTGAAAACGCGGATTACGTTTGCCTGTTCAACTGGGCTGGAACAAAAAAATATGGAACCATGTTAGCTGAAACCGTTTTTGGCAGAGTTAAAACAAAAGGAAAGGGCAAAACTTACTATGACACGGCAGACCCGACGCCGAAAAGAGACAAAATCCCCGAACTGCTGAAAAACGTTCTGAAAACCAGTTTAGTGGATGTTTTGAGCTTGAACGAGAACGAGGCAATCTGCTACGCTTCGCTGCTTAATGACGAGATAAACGAGCAACGCGGGAAACGTCGTTTTGACGAATTAGCGTTGGACGCCGCCCGAGTCTTGGCTAAGCATTTACCCGCGAGAATTGACTTGCACACCACCGCTTTCTCAGCCACGGTCACTAACAAAAGCGAGGTTGTTGTTCCCTCCTTCAAGGTAAAAGCGTTGAGAGCAACGGGCGCTGGCGACTCTTGGAACGCAGGAAACACTCTTGCTGATGCGAATGGTCTTTCAGACGAGTGCAGGTTAGCCTTAGCGAACGCGGTTGCTGCTTGCTATCTCTCTGACGCCGAGGGTTCGCATCCGACACGGCAAAAGCTGGCGAGGTTCGTTGAGGAAGCAGACAAATAATTTTAAGCGAATTAACCGTTAACCCATGGAAGTGAGGCTGCACGAAACTTGGGTAGACTGTTCGGAAGTTCTGGATTAAGAGGCTTAGTAATAAGGGCATCTGCAACCGAGCCGCTCATTCGGTTGACGGTTGAAGGTGAATCATTAAAAGCGGCAACAAACATAATGGAGAAAGAAACAGCTCTAGTCAAAAAGCATGTTGAGGATTTGCAACAATGAAAGCTGTACTGTTAGCTGCGGGAGAAGGTGTTAGGCTTAAACCCATCACGGCTACTCGGCCAAAGCACCTGATAAAAGTGGGCGGGAAACCAATTCTTGAGCATGGCTTGGATGCGCTGAAAGTGTGCGGGGTGACCGAAACCGTTATTGTCACGCATTACATGGGCGATGCCATTCGCCAGTACTTCGGCGACGGCGAAAAACTGGGCTTGAAAATCGAGTACGTGGAGCAAGCCGAGATGCTTGGAACTGGCAACGCTGTAAGCGCGGTTGAGTCGTACGTGGACGGTGACTTCGTTCTTGTCTACGGCGATTTGTTGTTTGCTCCAGAAGCTATGGAGACCGTGCTTAACTCGTTTGAGGCGGAAAAACCTGCGGCTGTGATGGCTGTGGTTCCCGTGGAAAAGCCTGAAAGCTACGGCATAGTGGAACTCGAAGACGGGAAAGCCGTCAAACGCATAATTGAAAAGCCAGCTTCAGGCGAGGCGCCATCTAACTTGGCTAACGCTGGGCTATACGCTTTTTCCAAAGAGATTTTTGATAAGATAAAGCAGACGAAGGCTTCTGTTCGCGGCGAATGGGAACTCACAGACGCCCTCTCGCTGCTTATAGAAGACAAAAAGACGGTTTTAGCCGCTGAAATTTCAAAGACTGATTGGATTGACATCGGCAGACCTTGGGACTTGCTTGAAGCGAACAGTTGGGCGCTGAAGCGGATGGAGCACAAGGTTTACGGAAACGTGGAAAACGGCGCACACCTGATAGGTCCCGTAACGGTGGCGGAAACCGCTAGAATCCGCTCTGGCGCGTACGTTGAAGGCCCAACCTTTATCGACGAAGGCAGCGACGTAGGACCGAACTGTTACATCCGCCCGTGCACGAACATAGGCAAGAACACGCGGGTGGGCAACGCCTGCGAAATCAAAAACAGCATAATCATGGACGGAACGCATGTCGGTCACTTGTCGTACGTGGGCGACAGCATACTATGCGAACGCTGCAACTTGGCGGCAGGCACCATTACGGCTAATCTTCGGCTAGACGATGGACCTGTGAAGATGCTTGTGAAAGGCAAAGTTGTTGACACTGGAAGAAGGAAGTTTGGGGCGATTCTTGGCGACAACGTGAAGACTGGGATAAACGCGCTTCTGATGCCTGGCGTGAAAGTGGGTGCCAACAGTTGGGTAGGAGCGAACTTTACGGTTCACAAGGACGTGCCAGCGAACACCATCGTGTTGCTTAAACAAGATGGAGAGAAACGGGAAAGAAGCAGATAAAGACTTTTGTGTACAATCGATTTTTGCGTGTGGGCTCAACACGCCAATTGACCTTTATGAGAGTTTGTTAGAGTAGTGAGGCGAAGACGTTTAGTGGCCATGCGTCGTAAGGTTTTTGCAAAATTGTGTCTATTTGTTCGATATCAGGTATTTTGATAACTTGTTCTTTTAATTTGAATAAATCTTGGTAGTCTCTCAGAACTACTATTGACAACAAATCACATTCTCCGTCTAAAAACTCTATAACGGTTATCAGGTTTGGTATTTGAAGTAACCTGTTCAAGATTTTGGGGATCTTGCTTTTGTTTTTGACTTTTATGAATAGATGAGCCGCCGCGTCGTATCCGAGTTTTTCTAGGCTAACCGTTATTGTAGAGCGGGTCAGTACGGCTCCTCTGAGCTTGTTGTATCTTTGTATAACTGTTTTGGTTGAAATGCCAAGTTTTTCTGCGATTTTTGTGAATGGGATGCGAGAGTTGTGTGAGAGTATTTTAGCAATTTGTCTGTCTGTTTCGTCGATTTTTGCTTTTCCAAGGTTAATTGTATTGGATTTTGGATGCAGCTCCTCGTCGTTTTTGTTTATTGAGGGTGTCAACACCAAGTTTTCTGAGTAGTCTACGCCAGCTGTTTTGCTCCAAATAGAGGCATCCGCGTGTTTGATTAATGGATTAGCTTCTATCTCTTGCGTTGTTCCTGATAGTTCATCGAATTCATGTAAGCTAATTACGGCGGCCATGTTGGCTCTTTCGAAATAGTTTACGAATGTCACACGGGTGTAAGGTTTGCTTCTCAAGAATTCTATAACTTCACTCTCGTCTTCTCTAGCTGTTATGAATACTATTGTGGCGATGCATTTGTATCCTAAGCTTCGCGGGTTTACCTGCATTATCGCTCCGTTGATTATGCCTGTTTTCCACAAGCGCTTGTACCGTTTTCTCACGGCACCGACCGAGATTCCGCAGTCTTTGGCAATTTCGGTAAAACTTGTGCGAGACTCCTTAAAAAGTGTCTTCAAGATCTTCGCATCGGTTTCATCGATCTTTGTTCTATTTGGCAATTTGCTACCCTTATTGGAAACCTTACTTTCAATCATGATGTTAAGTCTTTCCTATGCAGATTTTGTACTATTTATTTCTATAAAGTTATCGTTTATTTCCTTTTTACTCGTATAAATGAAAAACTGTTATATACTAGTGGCTTGAGATTGTGATTTTACAGATTAAGGAGAAGAAAAATACATGAAATTTTCAACAAACAAGACTAGGGCTACTTTAATTGCTTTGTTTCTAACGTTAACTATCGCTGTTCCGCTTGCTGCTTTGCCAGCCACTAATGCTCAAGGTCAAGGTGAACTGACATCCTACGCGTACATGGATGCTGCACCCAACCCTGTTGGTGTCGGTCAAAGGACATACATTTCAATGTGGGTTGACGCATCCTTACCTGAATCTTTGTACACAAATGACATTAGGCGCCATGGTTACACGCTTACTATCAAAGATTCTGACGGCAACGTAGTTGACACGGAAGAGTGGGCAGTTGTTGAGGATACAACAGGGGTAGCGTTCACTAGTTTCACTCCTGATGAAGCCGGAACATACACTCTGTTGTTCGAGTATGATGGACAAGAATACACTTGGAATTCAACATCCAGAGAGAGGCAATGGACAGGAACTGTTTTTCTGCCCGCTAGCAAAACAGTGTCGTTGGTTGTACAGGAGGAGCCAATACCTGACCCTATATACAGTTATCCGCTTCCTACGGAGTATTGGACGCGTCCTATAGACGGACAGAATCTCGACTGGTATACGATCTCATCACACTGGCTGCGCGGCGAATATTTCGGGTCCTTCGCATTACCTGGTGGTCGCCTTAACCTTTGGCAAAGAGACGGAACAGGCCCCAACACAGGGCACATCATGTGGACAATGCCGGTCGAGTTTGGCGGTGTCGTCGGAGGAACCAACGTTCGAGTCAATGGCAGCACGTACTATTCAGGCGGTTCATACGAAGGCAGATTCGGTGACGCAATAATCATGCAAGGAAGACTCTATTTCACCATGCCACTAGGACATTCTGGAGGCGGAGGAGACTACGTCTGCGTTGACCTGCGCACTGGAGAAGTGATATGGTCTCGGGACGACTTGGGATCAGCTGGTGGATATAGTGACAGCAAGGGAGAACTATATGACTTTGACTCACAGAATCAACACGGAGTCGGAGGCGGCATTTTATGGCAAGTAGAAAGTAGAGGCGGTGCCGGTAATTGGTTTGCTTATGATGGATTCACAGGAAAATGGATGTACAACATAACTGATGTTCCCAGGGGCTCTGAGGTATACACTAACAGAGGCGAGATAGTGCGTTACGTGCTTAATTATAATGACGGCTGGATGGCTTTATGGAACTGGACTGAAGCACTTGATACGCGGCAAGGAGGAGCTGGCTATGCAACTGGTTCATGGAGGCCAAACGGAAAGTCAATTAACACGAGCGATGCTTATTCGTGGAACGTGACCAACCTACCAGACCTGTCTGGAGCTTCCAGCCCATCAATCGTTTACATATTGCCAGGCGACTTAATAATCGGCAGAAGTTCTTCAATAACAACCGGAACTTACCAGATGTCTAGCCGAGTCATGGACGATCCTTGGACGGTGTGGGCGATAAGTGACAGAGATGATGGAACGAGAGGTAACCTGTTGTGGAAGAAGGATTACCCAGCACCAGATAACACCATAGGCTTAACCTTTGGACCTTTGGACCCAGTGAATCGTGTTTGGACTATGGCGGAAGCTGAGACTATGCAATGGTTGGGCTTCAGTGTTGACACGGGAAATGAGCTGTGGGGTCCGACAGATACTGAGATTCGTGACATGCAGTACTTTAGCAGTGGTTCTGGCGCCGGTCAGAGAGCTGTAACGGCTTATGGCAACATTTACGTGCAGGGTTATGGTGGCGAACTCTTCTGTTATGATACTGAAGACGGAACGCTGCTTTGGAAGTATAACAATACTTATAGCGGTCTTTCGTCGCCTTGGGGTTTGAATCCTATTCTCTTGGCTACTGTTGCTGACGGGAAAGTTTATGCTTTCAACAATGAACACTCTCCCAACGCGCCACTCTACAGAGGCTACAAGGTTTACTGTGTTAACGCTACGACAGGTGAAGAAGTGTGGGCTATGGATGGTTGGGCGGGCACAATTGGAGGTCACGGTGTATCAACATGTGTTCTTGCCGACGGATTCTTTGCATACTACAACTTCTACGACAACTCGGTGTACTCTGTTGGCAAAGGTCCAAGCGCCACCACGGTTACGGCGGCGCCGAAAGTTTCAGTGCACGGCGACAACGTACTAGTAGAAGGCACAGTGATGGACATTGCTGCTGGCACACAGCAAGATGAGCAAGCGGCTCGCTTTCCATACGGTGTTCCCGCTGTTTCCGACGAGAGCATGAGCGCATGGATGGAGTACGTGTACATGCAGAAGCCTCGTCCGTCTAATGCTACTGGCGTCGGCGTCACTTTAAGCGTGCTTGACCCGAACAACAACTACTACGAAATAGGCACTGTCACGAGCGATTCAAACGGCATGTATAAGCTGCTGTGGGAGCCGTTGGTTCCCGGCGAGTACACCGTTATCGCCACGTTTGCTGGCTCTGAATCTTACTGGCCTTCACATGCTGAGACCGCCGTAGGCGTAACTGAAGCGCCTGAGGCTACTCCTCCGCCGACAGAACCGCCGGCACCCGCTACCGATATGTACGTGTTGGGTTCAACAGTTGGCATTATCATCGCGATAGTCGTAGTTGGCCTCGTACTTGTGTTAATGCTCAGAAAACGCTGAATATCCATGAAAACCATCCAATCTTCCCCCCTTTCTTTTTCGGGGTCACAATCTCATTGGCTTAAGGGGAAAAACGGGGCTGAATGGGCTCTGGGTTTAAAGTTCACGATGGAGTAGCTGCCGTCGGAATTGTTATCTCTTTTCTCCTTAATCGAGGTAGCCCAGAGCTCCAGCAAACCCTCTTTTTAACAGTAATTCCAGTTCTCTCTGCGTTTCCACCTTTAAATAAGGGGGCTATAGTCTTTCCCGAGCACTAGAGTTTCAGAGTGAGCAAAATTCAAAGCGTAAAAAGCTAGTGTTTTGTGTTTCTGGGAAAATCAAAGATATATAGTTGTAGTGCAATTCCGTTAAGTAAACGGAGGATTAAAGTTGTCTGTAGCGCAGAGGAAGTTTTTCACTGAAGTCGCAGCGCTGGTAGATAAAACTGTTATCGTTGCAACTACCACGGGAAAGACGTTTACTGGAACGCTCATCGGCATAAACCCTGACAGTTTAAGTCTCGCCATAGCAGAAGCAAAAGATGAAGCTGGGCAAGTCGCCCACAGGGTTTTCCTAAACGGAAACGTCGTTGCTCAAATATCAAGCACAGAGAAGCCCTTCGACCTGAAAGCCTTAGCCACTCGCCTCGAAAAAGTGTTTCCAACCATGGTCAAGCTGTACGAGGACCAAGGTTTCATCTGGGTCATGGATAAAGTGAAGCTAACTGAAAAAGGCGTTGTGGAAGGTTCAGGTCCAGCCGCCGAACGCGTGCAGAGAGTGTACACAGCGTTCATCAGCGAAGCGAAAAGCTAGATAAACCAGCGCATCTGCTGCTCCTCTTTCTTCTTTTCTTCAGCAACGTTTCTAATTAACCCAAAGGATTCAAGAACCTGCTTCGTTTGCTCCGCTGCAGCATCCAACTTCGACACGTCAATGTTCAACTTTAGATATTTGCCAACCAAAGCTAAAGCGTGCCTAGCGGCATTCGCATCTGGATACATACCCAGCGTATCTACCAGAAGAGAAAAACCTTTCACACCCCTAAGCCTCCCCAAACCTATGAGAAGCCCAGCAATGCCGAAAATATGCCCCACCATAACCTTCGTTCCCAAATCCAACGCTTCCTTCATCGCCTCTTGATCCGTCGCCGCACTGTAAACCGCTGGAACAGGCTGCACCTCGTCCTTCTTGAAACCGCCCACAGATATGACACAGCGGCAACCCAACTCCTGCGCTAAATCCAACACTTTGCCACAGAGCTCGTACTGCCCAAACGTAGTCAACGCCTGCGTGTTACCATACCATATTATCAAGTCGCGACCACCATCCTCACGCTTACAATAGTAAAGCTCGTTTAGGGGTGAACGTGTGCCTCCAGTTTCAGTTGTCACCGCAAAATCTTGGAAGGAAGCGGAAACTATCTCGGCAAAACGTTTCGCCTTCAGCTCGTTTATCAAGTGCAAAGCGGCAATGTTGGCTACGAACCCTATGCCAGGCAACCCTTCAATCAGAATAGGGTCGTTAAGTTGCGGCTTTTCACTGATTTCAATTGTGCACACCATGGTTTGGCGCCTCTGCGTTGAGGTTGGTATTAGATGAAACGCGTGATATAAGCATGTCGAGTTAAAAACATTACCGCCATAATCATGGCAATCGCAGACGTTGTTGTCATCGTGATTGTGATAAGAAGAAAGTAAACAACCAACAAAACCAAACAAATCATACCTTTTTTCTATTTTCCATCTTACGAACTAGTAACTGATCTCATTTTAATACAAAACAAGGTAAAAACCAACGTACCCACCTCCATAACTGCAAAATGTTATATACACTCGCCTAGAAATAGGCAGACTGTACACAGCGATGTGTATTAAATTTAAGGAGAAAAATAAATGAGAAAAAATGAAACAGTTGCAGCGATTGCTATGTTTCTGATATTAACTTTCGCAGTATCCTTAGCTGCCATACCAGCTGCTAACGCACATGACCCCGCATGGGAAATACCGACATTTGCCCATATATACGCCGCAACCAACCCGATAGGTGTTGGCCAAACAGCATACATATACATCTTTGTAACTCCAACCTACGCTGACACTAGAGTTACCAACGACTACCGATTCCACAACTACGAGCTAGTAATAAAAGACCCAGATGGCGAAGAAACCACACTAACATACGAAACAGTCTGGGACACCACATCAAACCAATTCGCCTCATTCACTCCCGACAAAGTCGGAACCTACGACCTCACCTTCAACTTCCCAGGGCAGGCCATAAACGATTACCCACACAACCCAAACTCCCAATACGTAAACGACACCTACGCAGCTAGCAGCGCATCAACCACTCTTACTGTTCAGGAAGACCCAATCGAGCACCTGCCACTGAGTCCACTTCCAACACAGTTCTGGACACGCCCAATCTTTGGTCAAAACAGCCAATGGTGGTCAGTCAGTTCAAACTGGCTCGGAAGCGGAATGCCAGGCTACGGCGGAATGAACGGGCCAAACCAGCGAGATTTCGCACCCGACTCCATCGGTTCAAAGACAGCGCACATCATGTGGACTGTGCCTGACGGTCAAATCGGAGGAGTCGTGGGTGGAGATCTCTCGAATGTGCAGGGAGATACATGGTTTGAAGGAACAGCTTACTCTCAAAGATACGTAAACCCAATAATAGTAAATGGAAGAATCTACTACCAAGAACCGTTAGGGCTTACAGGCTCTGCTGGCTTTTTCGGCGGTGCCGCAGGACCAATAGTCTGCCGCGACCTAGTTACAGGAGAATTAATCTGGAGACGCTCCGACCTACCTGCATTATCATTTGCTTACATACAGGACATGGATACGCCTGACTACCACGGAGTTCGTCCACCGATGATAGTCGCTTCTGTTGGCGGATTTAGACAGCCACAAAACTGGCAAGTATACGATGCAGCCACAGGCGATGCACTATTCAACGTTACCAATGTTCCCTCTGGAACAACCGTTATCGGACCAATGGGCGAGGTGATAAAATACAGCTTCTACAACAACGGCACTTTCTCAAACCCAGATTACTACTTGTGCCAATGGAACTCTAGCAGAATCTGGAGCCAAGGAATTATGGGAGCACTAACTCTCATGACCGATTCCACAGGACAAGTACCTGCACAAAGAGGCTTAATGTATGACTGGCTGAACCCGACAACCCAGAACCAATCAATAACCTGGCGCAACGACATGAGCTCCAACCCATCAGTACGCGGAGCAATCTACGGCGACGTCTTACTCTGCATGAACGGCTCATATCCTGGATTAGGCGACAACAGACAAAATCCCTACACGTATTTCGCGGTCAACCTCAACGCATCAAAAGGCACAGTAGGCAATGTGCTATGGTGGCACAACGTTAACCCGCCAGCAGGCAACATAACCACAATCTCATTCGCAGGAATGGACCCCTCAGGCTACTTCTGCGAATCCTACAGACAAACACAACAATTCGTCTTCTACAACCTACGAACAGGCGCCCACATCAAAACAGCCGACCCCCAGGCAGCGCTAGACTACTACGGCAGCAACGGACCCGGATCAATATCAAACGTCATCGCCTACGGCAGATGCTACAGCAGCGCATACTCCGGAATCCTCTACTGCTATGACATGTCGACTGGCGAAGTACTATGGACATACGGCAACGGCGGAGTTCCAGGAAACGACACGTACAGCGGCTTCCAAGTCCCCGGACCCTACCCAACTTTCATCAACGCCATCGGCGACGACGTAGTCTACTTGGTGACCTCTGAGCACACGTTCCAAACACCCATCTACAAAGGAGCATCAAACAGAGCAGTTAACGCAACTGACGGAACCGAAATTTGGACGCTTCCTTCAGCAACCGGCGAATTCTTCGGTATTAGTTACGCCATCGCAGACGGCTATACTAACTTCTTCAACAGCTATGATCACCAAATCTACACTCTTGGAAGAGGACCAAGCGCCACGAAAGTTGCCGTAGGACCTAAGTCGTCGACATTCGGAACCAGCGTAGTCGTCGAAGGTGCAGTTACAGACCTCTCAGCTGGCACGAAACAAACTGAACAGGCAGCCCGCTTCCCAGATGGCGTTCCTGTTTCATCTGATGAATCCATGACGGACTGGATGTCGTACATATACCAGCAGCAACCTTTGCCGAGCGACTTCACAGGCGTCGAAGTCGTCTTAAGCGTGCTTGACTCGAACAACAACTACTACGAAATCGGCACCGCCACAACTGATGCTGACGGCTTCTTCACTTACACGTGGGATCCTATAATTTCTGGCGATTACACCGTATACGCTAGTTTCGAAGGAACTGAGGGTTACTGGCCTTCACGAGCCGTGACCTCATTCACCGTGATGGAAGCTCCTGAGGCTACTCCTCCGCCGACACCTACGCCGGCACCGATGACTGACACCTACGTCTTAGGCACAGGAATCACAGCAATCATAGTCATAATCATCATCGGCTTAGTCATCATACTGATGCTGAGGAAACGCTAAGCAAACCAATAGCACCAAACTATCTTCCCCCATTTTTTTCGGGGTTATAAATCGCAATGGTAATAGGATGAGAATATGTGCTGACGGGTTCTGGGTTCAAGATACTCTTGAATTTTTCCTAACGATTTAGTTTTAACCTTGAGCGTTATTTTTTCGGTCGCCCTTTTGGCCAAAAGTATGCGCTTGCAAAAACTACTATGAATGAAATGAATATCAGCATGAACAAAGTATCATACGCTTGTCCGATAGTGGTTTGCCAAACGAAGCATTGAAAGTATTCTTTAGCGTACGCGCCAGGACCAGGCCACTGCCACCCCTGACCAGAAGGACTCTCATACCACACTGGTCCACTCACGATAAGGTCGAGTTGCCAGAGACTAAAGAAAAGCAAACCTATAGCAACCATTACTCCTATGAGGTTAATAATGGCGCTTGTTTTCACCAATTTTCTCAAAGAACGCTTCAAACGCACAGATAATTTTTCTTTTGGCTTCAAACCTTCCATATCTACATCAGCGCTATCACGCTTGCTACTTAAGTAGCCCAATGCAGAAATCCGCGCTGTCTCAAAGAGGCCATAAACGAAAACGCTTGTGCCTGCTAATAACATTCCAAAACCTGAATAATTCATTATTGTACTCTTTTCATAAGAGCTAGCTATCAAAGAACCGTTAACGAGCAACATTAACCCAATCGACATCGCCCATATACCACCAAAAATAAGTCTCGACCTGTGCCCAAGTTTCCCATCTGGGTACAAGCGGTTTCTCAGGATCGTCACAACCAGTTTTGCTATGCCTAAGCTTAAGACGGCTATTCCAGTCAGTAATGTTCCAAACACCACATAGTTCATTATCGATTCTTTCTCGTAGTAGCCAGCCAACATGAAACCAATAACAACAAGAGCTACAGCAATAGCAATCAATAAAATGCTAGAAAAAAGAACTCTCGGTTTAGCAACCTTAACTCCTGCCCGCTTCTTTCTAAGTCTTAAAGCTATTAGCGCTGTCACCGCGACTCCGAATGAAAAAACGCCTGTTCCCGCTAGCAAAAGCTGGTAACCAACGGTGTTCATCATTGTATATTCTGCGTAAGCATTACCCAGTAAGGAGCCGACAGCAGCTACAAGTATACCGATACCGATTAACCAAATACTAAGAAACAACAACTTTGCTTTCTTAGATTTGATGCCCGCAGGAATTTGGCATAAGTAAGTTTTTAAATAGGCTGAAGCCGTCGCAAATACACCTACAACAGCGATGCCTACTCCCGCAAGCAACATCACAAAACCTGCATAATTTGTCATTGTATCTTTGGCGAACGAACTACTGATTAGATACCCAATAATAGCCAGAACTATACCAATGATAATTACCCTTGTTTTGCGGGAGTGAGGCTCATCACATATTTCTTCGTCACTTACTGAAGGATCCATTTCGTCACCCGTAAGTCCTAGTGGCAACCACGTGTATCACTTCAGTGAATTGTTTTTCTTGCCTATAACGTTTGGGCTCGTAGTCGTTTCCACTTTAATGTTAAATATCATGGAATAAGTTTAAATTTCAGAAAGAAGCACCTGAAATACGATGATAACCTTGCGAAAGTTCGCATATGCAATTTTAATTATAACTATTACGGTTGGTGCACTACTGCTTCTTGAAGATTCACAAGCTGCTACTTCAATCAACGGAACAATTTATGCAGACACAACTTGGACAAGAGACGGCAGCCCTTATACACTTACTGGAGACGTGACAATTAACAATGGAGTAACTTTAACGATTCAGGCAGGGGTTACCGTAGATTTTGGTCCATATAAGATAAAGGTAGAGGGTATCTTAAACGCACAAAGCACCAGCGATAACAAAACAGTCTTTTCGGGCGGTTATTCTACCTCGAGAATTGTTTTTTCATCAACAAGTTCGGGGTGTATTGTTGACAACACATATTTCATCTCGGTGGCTATAGTTGTGGAGAAGGGTTCTCCGTTAATAAGCAACAATTATTTCACCAGCACACCTAGCACACTTATTGCGATTAGCGGTGGTTCTCCTTCGATAACAGGCAACGTTCTTAACTTCGATTCCGCTGCTGATTGCATACGCATCAATTCAGGTTCAGAGCCATTTATTTCACATAACCTGATTGTAGGTACAGGGCAGAACTATGGAATCTACACCGAAGGGACCGGTTACATTACTTACAACAATATTACGGGGTGCTGGACAGGCATTTACGCAATTGGCGCCCCAACTATTCAATACAACAACATCATGGACAATGGTAACGATGGGATACGTAGCGAAAATTCTGCTTCAACCGTTCAATACAATGTCCTCGCCAACAACGATGTTGGAATCAGCGTAAATGGGACTATCCGTTACAACACAATTGCCAACAACAGGGTAGCAGGAATATGGGGTCCCAACTCCTCGATGACCATTACTCAAAACAACATTTACAGCAATGCTCAAAATGTTCACTTAACAGAACCAGACAACATAACAGCGACTTATAACTGGTGGGGAACAACCGACGCCTCAGCGATCAGCCAAACAATTTGGGACCACAAGAACGCCACTAACTTGGGCACATTAACCTTCGAGCCATACCTAACTGAACCAAATCCCAGCGCACCCGCCATCCCATCCTCCATCATCATTCCGCAGCCACCTGTTACACCCACTCCTACGCCTAGCCCTACACTCACGCCTACTGCAAGTCCTACCCCTTCTGTTACACCAACTCCCAGCTCTACTATAACTCCCTCTCCAACAGCTGCACCTACCGAAACACCCGAAAAATCTCCTGATCAAATCAACATCACAGACATAAGCAGCATAGCGGTTATTGTTGTAGCCATCCTGATAGCAATCGTAATAATCGTTTTCATTAACAGAAAATACGGAAAAAGCCCAACTTCCAAATGATGACAACGCAAACTAGACTTACCCGTGAAATGTTTGCCTAACGTTTTTTATAAGAGTGCAACGTGATTTGGTTTAGGTTCACCCGTTGAGCTTTGAAGTAAAAGATAAAGACTTGCTTGCGAGAATCGGCAAGCTTAAAACCAAAAGCGGCACAGTGGAAACTCCGCTATTGTTTCCCGTGATTAACCCTAACATTCAGCCTGTCTCCCCAAGAAGGCTCAAGGACGATTTCGACTTTGAAGCAGTAATAACAAACGCGTACATCCTCAAGAAACGTTTCCAAAACAAGCCCATAGAGCAAGGACTACACAGGTTCTTGGATTTCGACGGTGCCGTGATGACCGATTCTGGCGCTTACCAAATCCTAGTTTACGGTGAAGTCGAAGTGAGCCAAGCTGAAATCGTGGAGTACCAAGAACGCATAGGCAGCGACATAGCCACCATACTGGATATTCCCACAGGCTGGAGGGTGACAAAAGCTAAAGCCACGGAAACAGTAAAGCAAACCATCCAGCGAGGCAAAGATTTCTTCCAAACTAAAACACGCGACGACATTCTTTGGGTAGGTCCAGTTCAAGGAGGACGCCACTTGGACCTCGTGGCAAATTCCGCCGTTGAAATGGGCAAACTGCCTTTTCAGGTGCACGCCCTTGGAAGCCCAACCGAAGTCATGGAAAACTACCGCTTCGACGTTCTAGTTGACATGATATTAACGGCTAAAATGAACTTGCCAATTGAAAGACCCCTTCATCTTTTCGGCGCTGGACACCCAATGCTGTTCTCTTTGGCTGTAGCGTTGGGATGCGACTTCTTCGACTCTGCCGCTTATGCGCTTTACGCCCGAGAAAACCGGTACATGACCGAAAACGGCACATGGCGCCTCAGCGAACTTGACTATTTTCCCTGTCAATGCCCCAAATGCGCGGCTGAGGCTCCGCAAGAAGTTATGGAGAAAGCGCCGAAAGAACGCGAGGCATTTCTGGCTGAGCACAACCTCTACGTTTGCCAAGCTGAACTAAGGCGAATAAAGCAGGCTATACGAGATGGCAGGCTCTGGGAGCACATGGAGATGCGCGCTCACGCTCATCCAGCCCTGCTCACAGCGTTGAAAAGGCTGAAGACCCACCGTGTTTTCGTTGAAAGGTATAGTCCAACCGTGAAAAGGAGCGGTTTCTTCTTTTTCGGTTCTGTTGGGCTCAGTCGTCCTGAAGTCAGCCACTATAAGCATCGGCTGCTGGAGCGGTATTGTCCGCCTGAAAACGCACGTGTTCTATTGCTTGCGCCTCAAACTCGAAAAAAACCTTTTCACAAAACACGGCAGTTCAACGGAATCAAACAGGTTTTTCAACGTTTAGGCAACACGTTTTCCAGCAGTATCCATGTTTGCTTCTACGCTGCTCCGTTCGGTGTGGTTCCGTTGGACCTCGATGAGGTTTACCCGCTATCTCAGCATGAGACCGCTCTTCCGCTTGACGTGGAAACCGTCGATTACGTGGCAAGTCAAGTTTCAGAGTACATCTTGCGGGCGCACTACAAAACCGTCGTGCTGCTTCATGACCCTCAGCAATGGGGCGACAGCGTCAAAGAGCGGTGCGGCAAAGCGTGCTTAAAGAACGGCGTAGCCTTTGAAGTCGTAGATGTCAGAGCAGAAGGAAGAAAAAACATTTTAACTCGTTTAGAGATGATTCTGCGAAAACACCTGAGCGGATAACCTTGATTCGAGCTGACCTGCACATTCACACTACCTATTCGTCGGATTCAACGGTTACACCTAAAAACCTCGTGGAAAAACTTGTGGCTCACAATTTCATCAAAGTCGCAGCTGTAACCGACCACGACACAGTGCAAGGTCTCAGCGTAACACAGCAGCTTGCTTCTGCTTATCCTGACATTCTGATTATTCCAGGCGTGGAAATCAGCACCGTTGAAGGAGACTTGTTGATTTTGGGCGCTGAGGAAACGCCGCCTAAACCGTGGACCGTGGAAGGCGTCGTTGACTTCGCTCGAGACCGAGGCGGCGTCTCCGTAGTGGCACACCCTTACCGCGAGTACGGCATGGGTGACTTAGCAAGGAACTACAAGGTTGACGCCATCGAAGTTCTTAACGGCGAATCCTCATCACACGCAAACAAGTTGGCTCAAGAACTGGCTAAATCGATGGGGCTGCCTGGCTTAGGTGGCAGCGACGCGCACCAGCCATCAGAGGTCTGCAGTGTCTACACGGAAGTTCAAGCAGGCTTGGACGTTGATGAGATTCTTAAGGCGTTAAAGAAAGGATTGGTTACTGTGCACTCAACGGCGAGGTCAATACATTTTTAAAAGGGAACGTCAGTTTCATGGTTACTCCTTAGATGTCAAAGAAAAGGATTGGTACTGATTGCAGATTGGATTTCTAGGCGGAGCTCGCGAGGTCGGCAGGATAGGAATAGCCGTTAAATCTAAAAAAACTCAGGTTTTGTTAGACTACGGAGTGATGTTTGACCACGAACCAGGTTTTCCCATGCATGTGCCTCCGAAAGAAGTTGATGGGTTGATTTTAACTCACAGTCATCTTGACCATTCAGGGGCTCTTCCAGTCTTCTACATAGGCGGCAAAATACCGTTATACACAAACAAGCTGAATTTGGACTTAACGCAGCTTCTCATTCAAGATTTTATCAAACTTTCTGGTTACTATCTGCCTTTCGAGTATTTAGAATTAAAAACCATGATGCAAAGCAACAGGCACTTGGATTTTGGCGTTGAAGAAAAAGTGGGGGACATGAGATTCCAACTTTTAAACGCTGGGCACACGCCTGGAAGCGCCCAAGTGTTGCTCAAGGCTAAAGGTAAAAGGTTGCTTTACACGGGTGACTTCAACACCACTGATAGTCAACTTCTGGCAGGAGCAGCAATGGACTACGGAGACTTGGACGCCGTGATAATAGAAAGCACATATGCAAACGCGGATCACACCGACCGTTTAGAACTTGAAAAACGCTTTGTGAACTCCGTTACAGAAGTGGTGGAGAAGGGAGGAATCGCTTTGGTGCCTGCGTTCGGGGTTGGAAGGTCACAGGAAATGGCTTGCATCCTAGCGGCTCATCATTTTGAATATCCCATGGTTTTGGATGGTATGGCACGCGAGGCAAGCAGGATAATCATGAACCATAAAGAGTTTCTGAGAGACCCGAAGTTGTTCATGAGCGCCATGCACTCGATTGATTGGATTGAAAGCTGGAGAGACCGACGAAAAGCCACCAAGCGTCCCGGCGTGATTATCTCCACTGCAGGCATGCTTAAAGGTGGTCCCGCTGCCTTTTACGTGTCGAAAATTGGGAAAAAGGCTAACAACGCCATCTTCTTAGTGAGCTATCAAATCCCGGGAACGCCTGGAAGAGAACTTCTGGAAAAGGGTGTCTGCACGATTGACGGTAAAGTGCGGAAGGTGAAAGCCCGTTATGACCATTTCGATTTCTCCTCGCACTGTGGGGCAAGTCAACTGAAGGATGCTTTGCGGAAGCTTGGTGGAAAGCCGAAAGTTTTCGTTGTTCACGGTGAAGAAAGCAACTGTGAAATGTTTGCGAAGTGGGCGGAATCCGAGCTCGGCTTGGATGCTGTTGCCCCAAAGACTGGCGAAACCTTTGAGGTTTAGAGCGGAACTATGAAAATTGGCATTTTACCCGTTGGGCAAGTAGACACAGCCGTACTTGTCCGAATTAAGGAAAAATTGGAGAGCGTTTTTCCAGATACGACCTGCGTGGTGGTTGACGCCGCGCTTCCCCTTCGAGAATCAGCATTTGTCAAAAAACGCAAGCAGTATCGTTCACATACCATTCTAAGCGAACTTCAAGGCTACGCCGTTAAAAATCCAGATTTGCACCGCGTTTTAGGTGTTGTGGACGCGGACATTTTCGTTCCTGAACTGAATTTTGTGTTTGGAGAGGCTTTATGCCCTGGGAAAGCTGCTTTGATATCTCTGTGGCGACTGAGACCTGAATTTTACGGTGATGCCCCTGATGTGAAGCTTTTTTCTGCGAGAGCGGTAAAAGAGGCTGTTCACGAGCTTGGACACACTTTGGGTTTGAGGCATTGCTCGCGTTCTTCATGTGTTATGCATTTTTCGAATTCCATTTCCGACACCGATATAAAACAAAGCTTATTCTGTAATCAGTGCTACTTACACGCTACAATAAACATCAGAAGGTTAGGATGAGGCTTTGGCTGAAAAATTTGACGCTCACGTGGTGTATTTGGTTCCAGTACTGGCGAGTTTGCTGTTTGGGCTCGGATGCGCCTACTTACTTCTGCCGCAGTCTGTGGCGGTTATCGAAGTTACACCCTTTTCAGAGGACACCGCTTCAGGCCCATTCGGCAACGCCTTCTACTTCGTTATTTTACTCGCCATAAGCGCTACGATATTTTACATTCTGCTCAAACGCAAAAGCCGCAAAATAATCACTGCCCTTATCGGTCTCGCCATGACGGCTGCTTCCATGTTATTATCACTGATTTATCTCTCTGCCATTTTCGCTCATGTTCCAAGCTTAGAAATTCTGATCCTGCCCCTCTCCATACTCATAACCGTGTTTTTTGACCTCGCCATTTTCCGATTAGGCAGCAAAGCCCGAAACATCGCTGTAATCTGTATGGGCGGCGCACTCGGCGTCTTTTTCGGCGCTTCCATCCCCCTTTTAAGCGCCTTGCTAATCCTCGCGTTCTTAGCGGTTTACGACGTGATTGCCGTTTACCGCGGACCTGTTGGGAAGATAGCTCAGTCGGGACTTGACCAGCTTCAAGGTTTAAGCTACTCCTTCAAAGATGTTCAGATGGGGCTGGGCGACTTGGTTTTCTATTCGATGCTTTCAGGAACCATGCTTTTTAAACTCGGCTGGATTCCCTGCCTCGTTTCCATAATCGGTATTCTAGCAGGTTCTTTCATTACTCTTGTGCTGCTGGAAAAGAAACGCATTTTCCCAGGCTTGCCTTTTCCCATACTTTTAGGAATCATCGGCGGGCTTCTTGCATCGCTCGTAGCTTAACCCGCTACACATTTCAGCCTTTAAATAAGGGAGGGGGTAGCTTCTGTGAGCACAACAGTTCCAAAAGAAAGGGTTACCCGAACCATTTTTTGAAAACATCGGGGATTTTCTGTGGACCTTCCAGCACAAACAGGTCGTCCATGCGCGCTATCTTCTTGACCTGTTCCACTTCTTCTTTTCTGACTCTTAGCTTCATTTCTTTGCCGTTTGGAAGCTTCGTGTACACTATTCCCTCTTTATAGTCTGTGGGCGCGATGTAAACGGGCACGAAGGCTTTCAAGCTCATTATCGTAGCGTTCGTAAGCATGGTGTCGCCTATGCTGTTCGCGATTTTCGCAACCGTGTTTGATGTGCCAGGAGCTATGATCAGGAACTCGTATTTGCGCATCTGCATCCATGCAGCAAGGAAAGGCGTGTTGGAATTAAATTCAACTCTGACGTTTGCAAAATTTTTCCTCAGATCATCTTCAAGTCTGTAATATTTTAGGACGATGTCTGCGGCTTTTGAGAGAAAAACCTGTATCTCCACAGTGTCCTCGTATTCTTTTCGGATTGTCTTCATGACTTCTATGGATTCGCCGATTTTGTCGCCTGCGCCCGTAATCCCCCAAGCAACCTTCCGCTTCTTAACCTTCTCCACAGTCATTTCCCAACCACCCTACCATACTTCTTAAGAAATTCACCAAACTTCTTCACCGTCTTCCTCAAACTCCTAAAACCCTCCTCATCCAACTTCACACCCTCCAACGTATCTCTCGACCAAAAAGTCGCACCCAAATTAGCACCAAAAAACCCTCCTCCCACAGGAATCATCCCCTGTATGATGTAGAACGTATGAATCTGCATAAGCGCAAACTCTTGACCACCAGCCCTGTCTCCACCAACCACTATGCCCATGCCAACTTTACCCCTGAAAAAGTTTTTATCCGAAGCAACCACTGCTCGCATCCTGTCCATAACCGCCTTCGTTTGAGCACTTACCCCACCATTGTACACTGGGGAAGCAAAGATAATTCCCTGTGCCCCAACAAGCAACGCATAAAGCTCCTGCACATCATCCTGAACAACGCACTCATTGTTCTTGAGGCAATGATCACAATGTGCACAATAATCCACCCACTTACCCCTAACAGTCCAAAACCGCGTCTCGAAACCCTGCTCCTCAAGCATCCGCAAAGCCTCCTTCAAAACATATTCAGTGGCTTGCTCCCGCGGACTCCCACAAATCCCAACAACTATCATAACACATCAAAACCCAATACACACTTGCACACATTAAACTTTCCTAAAACCAAACACCCCACCAAAAACCTAATACATTTTCTGGTCTAACCTCTGTTCCAATCTATACAAAGGGGGGCTATAGACTGTTCCACACACTAGAGTACCACAACAGCCCCATAACAAAGAATTCTAAAATTAGGCAAAAAACTGAAAAAGAGAAAGGAAAAATGAGGCTTATTCTGCTTCGAAGAACTCTTCTGGCTTCGGCGGTGTAGGCGACAAACCTCTGCGTTCACGTATCTGCGTTATGGTTTCAGCTTGCATCTGCTCAGGCACTGGAGCCCAACGGCTGAACTGCGTAGCCCAGAAAGCTCGCCCTTGGGTTGACGAGCGCAGTTCGTCTGCGATTCCGAAGGATTCTGACACGGGCATCTCGGCTTTGACGATTACCATTTCGTCTTCGTTGGTCATGTCCAAAATTTTTCCGCGGCGCTTCTGCACCAAGGCTATGACTGGACTGACAAAGTTGTTGGGCACCTTACATTCGAAGCTTATCAGCGGCTCTAAGAGTTTCGGGTCGCTCAGCAGAAACGCACACCAGATTGGACGCCAAGTCATGGGCAAAATCTGCGCAGGTCCCCTGTGAACAGGGTCTTCGTGAATCGTGATGTCTTCCAAGTTAACCTTTAACCCGTAAGCAGGCTCCTTCGCCAAAACCGACGTGTGCACCGCCTCACGAAAGCCCGATTTCACGTGATCCAGCACTTCCTCAACATACTGCCTTCCCTTAATCCTGTTAACAAGCAAATTGTTTTCTTCAATAGCTATGACGTTTTTCGCGTCATCCGTTGGCCAGCCTAACGCCTTAAGGTTCTTCTGCCTCTCTTCACGGGTCTGCATCTCTGAAATTTTCTCTGTTTTAAGTGCCTCAATGACCTCTTCCGGCAGCTTTTCCATAGTTATCCACAGCTTGCTGTGCTTGTTAGGGCTCTTGCCCATAACCGGAGCACCTCGATAATCGTGGCTTATGGTTTCACGGTAGATCACGATGGGCTTGCTGAGCTTCGCTTTTAATCCTGCTTCCTGCATTCGGTACGCCGTGATTTCAAGGTGAAGTTCACCCATGCCGCTTAACAGGAACTCTCCGCTTTCCTTATTCATCTTAAAGTGCAAGTTAGGGTCTTCAGTGGTCAGCTTATGCATCACCTTGTCGAAAAGCGGTAGATCCTTAACGTCTTCTGGTTCCACCGCTACCGTGACCACTGGGTCTGACACGTATTTTAAGCCTTCAAACGGATGTGTTTCCACACCTTCTTCCGCCACGGTTTCACCCACGTGCAGTGACGGCAAACCTGAAATTGCGGCGATGTTCCCTGCAGGAACACGGTCCACAATCACCCTGTCAGTTGCCATGCTCATGTAAACCTGCTGAATCGTGCCTTTCTGATGACTGTTCACAAGCTGCACCGTCTTACCTTTCGTGACTGAACCACTGAATACACGACCAATGGCTACAGTACCGCTGTGAGGATCAACCTCAATCGTTGAAATACACATCAGAAGTGGACCATCTGGATCTACTTTCGCCATGCTTTTTCCAGTTTTACTTTCTGGGTCGCCTGGCCAGATTTGGCTCTGCCTATATGGTTGCGCCTGCAGAGGGTTAGGGAGCTGCTTACAAAACATGTCCAAGATGGGCTCATGCAAGGGTGCTTTCTTGCTTAATTCGTCGACTTTTTTTCCAACATCTTCTGGTGCACCAGTGTAAGCGTTTAAGATGTCGCTGAAAGAGAGTCCTTTCGCCTTCATGTGTGGCAGGTTTAGTCCCCATTTGTGAAGGGCAGAACCAAAGGCTACACGTCCATCTTCAACTTTGACTTGCCAGTCCTTTTTATGTTCTGGTGGTGCGTATTTTTCTATGAGTGTGTTGATTCTTGTGATGATTTTTGCGAATTTGCGTTGGATTTCTTCAGGTGTTAGTTTGATTTCTTTTATGAGCCTGTCAACTTTGTTGATGAACAGGATTGGTTTTACGCGTTCGCGAAGGGCTTGCATCAGCACGGTTTCTGTCTGAGTCATTGGTCCTTCAACCGCATCAACAACCACTAGAGCACCATCAACTGCTCTGAGGCTTCTGGTTACTGCTCCGCTGAAGTCGATGTGTCCTGGAGTATCGATGAGGTTGATTAGGTAGTCTTTTTCTTTGAAAGTGTGAGCTAAACTAACGTTTGACGCGAAAACGGTCATCTGCCTTTTCTGCTCAAGATCCCACGAATCAAGAAACAGTTTCTGCCCTGCTGTTTGCGTGCTGATTATACCAGCTGCAGCCAAAAGGCTGTCTGAAAGGGTGGTTTTTCCGTGGTCTACGTGAGCGATTATGCTGGTGTTCCTGATGATTTCTTGATTGTTCATCAGTTGAATAATTTCGTCAACTTGCTTATACCGTGCCATAACTAAACATTCTCCAACCTACATAAATGGAATTCTACATGTTTATAGAGTTCTTTTTTAACGAATTGAATCATTCTTTGATTCTCTCTTAAATGGATAAGCTACATGGAAATAAAAACTGTCGCCTATTAACTTTATGGCAACTGCTTCAGGAACCGCTTGCACAGGAAAACTGGTTTCGACATGAAAGCTGATGCGTCTGTGCTCTGTTGTGTGATTTTTGTCTATAGCCCCCTTATATAAAGAGTGACTTTCTAGTGGAACCAGCGCTTGACTGTGCATTAGCGACGAAAGGTTCTTAAGCTATTGGGTATTCTTCTAAGCGGCAATGAAAATGCCGTAGGCAACGCCTAGGTTTAAGTATTAGCCTGTTCCTTTTAAGGGGAAAGGCTGTTTCAACTGAAAAGTTAAAATAGTTGAATGAAGAGGTGAAAAAGTATGGAAAACGTTTACGCCGCGATGCTCCTTCATAAGGCGGGAAAGGAAATTAACGAGGAAGCCGTGACAAGCGTCTTGAAAGCGGCAGGACTAACTGTTGACGCAGTACAGGTGAAAGCTCTTGTAGCTTCTTTAAGCGAAGTCGACATCGAAGAGGCGATAAAAGCTGCGCCGACGATGATGGCAGCCGCGCCAGCAGCACCAGCAGCTGCGCCAGCCGCAGAGGAAAAGCCCAAAGAAGACAAGAAGAAGAAAGCAGAAGAAGACAAAGCCAAAGAAGATGCAGCGCTCGAAGGTTTAGGCGCCCTGTTCGGCTAAAAAGCCAAAATCCTATTTTGATTTATTTCCTTATCCTTTTGCTGTTTTTGCTTTCTTTCACTCAAAATTTTCCAACCCACAACAGGCAACCATCCCAAAATAATCATCAACGTTCCTGGAAAACCACCTATCTCGCGCTGTAGCAACGGTTCAAGAAGATTCACGATTTCAGGTAGAAAAGCCTCAAAAACAGCGAAGGAAACAGTCATTGCCACCACAGACGCGTATCCCGCACGTTTACCGAATTTCTTAAACGTTTGAAGGGCGAGAATTCCCGCAAAAAAGAAATCACCTAATCCAAGTCCTCTAAAAAGAACACCTTGCGCTGTTTCGATGAGAGGCACATTCGGCAAATGAACCAGAACAGGAAGACCCAAACCCGTAAACTGTTGTGCCGCAACAACCATAGTGCCAGTGCCTAACACTAGAATTATGTCCACTACCGTAAGCAGCACCGCAAAAACGAACACGGTTTTCCACGTAAACAAAGACCCAAGATAAAGAATTATCAACACGGCAAACGTCAGCGCAAAAACATCCAATAACACTGGAGCCCAAACAGGAGCTCCACCATAAACCACGTTGAAAAACACGAACAGCAACACGAACAAAGCTGGCGGCTGAACCGCAACGTACCATCTCTCCTTCACATCCGCCTTTCTCGCGTCAACTATTATTGAAGAGAAAGCAAAAGCCGCCAAACCATAGAACGCCAACGCCCTGTAAAACGCCAAGCCATCAACAAAAGGCTCCATCAGCCCAATCGTTCCCGCAAGCAAACTGGCAACACCGAAACCCAGAGAAAACAGCTGAGCCCAACTTCTTTTCATGCCCGAAAAAAGATATGAAAACGTGAAGAGAAGCAGCGAATACGAGAAAATAAACACGAGCAGTATAATATTTTGAAAAATCTGTCCTGGGTCCAGTATAGAAACGTAGGCAACAACCGAAATTGCCACAACGACCATAACCACAAGCAAGACAACATCTCGTGTGCGAAACTCCCTTTCTTCAAAAGTTTCTTTCAGCTTTTCTTCGGTTCGCTTGTTCAAAAACAAACCAGCAGCTGTGACGGCTAATAACGCAAGTGGCATCGCAATGTCAAGGGTCGCCATGAACAGCACATATCCAAACAGACATTTATTTCTTTATCCTAAAAGCCCATCTAACTGCCATAAATTAGCAAACGTTACTTGCCAAAGTTCACGTTTAAAATGGCTAATGACGCGAGGAGGGCTTCTTCCGTTCTAACAGTCGCTGTTCCCTGCGCAGGAACCGTGTTTACCACAAAATCCACGACGTCATCAAGGTTTGCGCCTTCATCTCTAACGATTTCATGCAGTCCCCGTGTCGGCGCACCAAACGCCATGAGCGTACGGTTTGCCTGCTTCCATTTTTCACCTATTTTTTCAGCTACGTCCATAAATTTAGCGCCGATTTTGGATGTGGCTATGGTTAAATCGAATTTTCCGCTCTCTGCAAGTTTTCCAAAAGAATGTTTTTCCACCGTGACTGTGTATCCCCAGTAATATGGAATTTCGTCTTTGCTTAAGGTTTGTACTTCAACGCGTTTACCAACTGTAACTATCTGCAACGTCAAACGCTTGCCCAAAGCCCACTGAGTTTCACGTAAAAGCGCAGGGTGTTCAACGCCTATGTCCACGAGCACGCCTTCTTTGGCTCTGGATAGAGCCACGCCTTCACGGTACTCGCCAGCTTTCAAATCTTCGGATTTCCTATTCAAGGGGTGATGTGGCGTTCGCAACGGCGGCAGAATCCCCGCAAACTTCAGTCGCGGTTCCAGCTTGAAAAGGCGTTTCCGAAGATACTGAGGCGTTTCCATATACTCCAACAGAGTGGCAATTAAGTCAGCCTCGCTTTTCTGTTTGCCCTTTCCAGGCTTGTCAGGGTAAACAATTATTTCGTCCACTTTGAAAATCGCGGCTGCTCTCCCAATCAAGCCTATTTTCGAGGTTTTCTCGCGCAAATGCGGCGTGTCCGAAATAACCGACGCTGGTACCGCTATTGCAAGCTTCTTTCTGCCCATCATAGCGCTCCTTCCACGGAAAATCCTACGCTCAGCTTAAAAGTTGCAAACCGAATATAAAAGTGCGGGTAATCCGGGTGAGCAAAATGGCAGCATCAGTTTTGGATGATACGGGCAAAATAAGGAAAATCGATAAAAGCGGTATGCTTTCTTTCTGCGTGGATGCGGCAGAGCACTATCGCAAAGCCGCAGAGGCAGCGGAAAAAATCTCACTGCACTATTCTAAACCTGAAAACATAATCGTTGTTGGCATGGGCGGCTCGGCAATAGGCGGCGAACTGCTGAAAGACTGGGCACGCGACAATGTGCAAGTGCCTATAGCGGTTAGCAGAGCTTACTCGTTGCCGGCTTATGCAAACGAGAAAAGCCTTGTGTTTATCGTGAGTTATTCAGGGGAAACGGAAGAAACTCTTAGCAGTTTTTTGGACGCTGTGGAAAGGAAATGTATGGTTTTCTGCGTGAGCTCGGGAGGAAGCCTGTTGGAGTTTGCTGAAAGGCTGGATGTGCCTTATTTGCGGGTTCCTTCTGGCATGCCACCGCGTGCGGCGCTTCCCTACCTGTTCGTGCCTCTGCTTAAATCACTGGAAAAAATGAAGATAGCGCCAAGTGTCTCCGAAGACCTGTCGGAAGCGATAACGCTTTTGGCGCGGATTAGCAGTGGGAATGCACCTGAAAAACCTGAAGAAGACAATTTCGCCAAGAATTTGGCTTCGGAAATTAATGGGACTGTTCCTGTGGTTTACGGTTTTGGCGTTTTCCGCGGTGTGGCGCAGCGTTTCAAACAGCAGTTTAATGAGAATGGTAAGATGCCTTCGAAGTGGGAGTACTTTTCGGAGCTTAATCATAATGAGGTTGTGGGTTGGGAGCGTGCAGGTGGGTTGGCGGAGTGTTTTTCTGTGATTTTTGTTAGAGATGAAAACGAGCCAATTGAGATTCGTAATAGGATCGAAATAACGAAGGGGCTTATGCCAGCAGGGTCGAAGTTGTTCGAAGTGTGGAGCCACGGCAAAAGTGCGCTTGCCCGGATGTTGTCCGCGGTTTGTGTCGGCGATTTCACGAGTGTTTATTTGGCGATTCTTCGGGGTGTGGATCCAACTCCTGTGAACACGATTGCGGTGTTGAAGGAGAAGTTGAAAGAGGTTGGGACGAAAGCGCGGGTTGTTCGTGAACTGGAGCGGTTGGCTGCGTCACGTTGAAGCGTTTTCTTTTATGAATGTGGTGAAGGTTTTTTCTGCGGTTTCAAGCGGCATCATCTGTGGGGGTCGTTTGAAGGCGTAGGCGCTGACTGGTATTATTGCGCCTGTGCGGTTTTTGTTGAGGGCTAGTTTCATGGCGCGGATGACGTCGAAGAGTACGCTGCCTGCGTTTGGGGCATCTACGGTGCTGAATTTGAGGTCTATGCGCATTGGGGCGTTGCAGAAGTAGGTGCCGCTGATCCAGAAGTAGCTGTCGCGGTTGTTTTGGAGAAAATCCACGTAGTCCGTTGAACCCGCAACGATTTCCGTTTTGTAGGGGAGTGCGCTGGCTACGGACTGGGTTTTTATGTTGCGTTTGGCTTCGCGTGTGCGTTCCAGCGTGTCCAAGGATTCTGTTCCTCCGCCAACGTCTAGCTGGTAGGTTTCGGTGATTTTCACGCCGTTGTCTGAGAGGAGTTTGAGGAGGGTTTTGTGGAGGGCGGTTGAGCCGACTTGGTCAACTAGGTCATCTCCTGCGAGGGGTAGCTGTGCGTTTTGGAATCGTTTTGCGATTGCGGCGTCGCTGGCTATGTAGGTTGGTGTGGCGTTTATGAAGGCGCAGTTTGCGTTTAGGGCTTGGCTGGCGTAGTAGTGGGATGCGTTTGTTGCTCCGCTTGGGAGGAGGTTTACGAGGATTTCTGCGTCTGCTTGGCGGAGTGCTTGGCCAACGTTTGTGTCGGGTTGGCTGCTGGGTTGGATGACTGTTTGGGTGCTTTTGCCGATGCCATCCAGCAGGGGACCTTTTTGGACTGTTACGCCTGTTTTGGGGATGTCGGTGACTCTTGGGGCGTTGTTGGGAGGTGCGAATATGGCTTGGTTGAGGTCTTTTCCGACTTTGCGTTTGTCGATGTCGAACGCTGCAACAATCTGGATGTCGCTGGGTGTGTATCCGCCTAGTTTGGGGTTGCGGAGTCCAACTGGGTTTTCCGTGAACATGCCGTAGTAGCGTAAGCCTTGTGTGAGGGCTGAGGCGCAATTTCCCACGCCTACCAATGCGACTTTTATTTTTGGCATATGTGCCACCTTGTTTGGGCTTTTCTTATCTGCGTTGTCCTTATAAAAACCATCGCTGCTGTGCGGCTGGAACCTGCGTGAACTGTTGTGCTCACGGAGGCTACCCCCTCCCTTTTATATAGGTTAAACTTCTGACAAGTATCGGCGATATCGCTTACTCTTCTTCTTTTCCAAATAGTTCTTCGTAGTTTCCAGCGTCGATTTCTTCTTGCACTTCTCGCGGGTCTTTGCCTTCAACCGTCACGCCCATGCTGACACAGGTGCCTAGCATCTCCTTGGCGGCGCCCTTCAGAGTTGACGCCAAAAGTTGTGGACGCTTCATCTTGGCGATGCGCACGACCTGTTCCATGATGAGGTCGCCCACTTTCTCCGTGTTAGGCGTTCCCGAACCTTTTTCAATCTTCAATTCGCTCACGATCAGCGCTGAAGCGGTGGGAGTTCCCACGGTAACTTCAAAGGTTTTGTCTTCAAGGTCAACAGCTACCTTCACTGGAACCTTCATTCCCGCGTAATCCTTCGTAAGCTCGTTAATCTTGGTTACAACCGCCATGGTGTTAATTCCCAAAGGTCCAAGTGCAGGACCTAACGGTGGACCCGCGTTCGCTTGCCCGCCGTTCACGAGCAACTCTACAATTTTTTTCTCAGCCATCCTTATGCTTCACCACTTTTCCTTGCTTTCTCAACCAGTTTAACGTAGTCCGAGTGAACCGTAATCGGCAAAGTAAACGTTGCCTCCAACAGCTCAAGCGTAACCTCAGCCTTGGACTTATCAATACGCGTGATTTTCGCGCGCATACCCTTGAACGGTCCACCCGTTATCTCCACCACGTCATCCTCGTTCAAGTCCTCTATAACTGGTTTCCTGATGATGTACCGTTCAATCTCGGAGAAGCTCACCAAACCAGGAATTCGAGACCGCACGTGTCTCACGCCAGCTATAGCTTCTTCCACAAAGTGAGGACCGTCAGCTTCTACGAAAACGTAACCTTTCAACGTGTCAGGAACGAGAATAGACTTTACTGGAATATGGGTCATCTTAATCTTCGCGGCGACAAGCCTCGCCACGTTACGCTCTTGCCCAGTCGTAGTTTTAACCACAAAAATTTTAGTTGAAAACGGCTCCTCTTTCTTCTCCATAAACTATTCCTTCTAGCCAGTTGCAGCTGTAGCGCCGCCTGCAGCAAGAGACAAAAGCTTAATCACAAACCCGACCAGCCCGATGACTCCTATGCCGAGCGCGCTAATTTTTATCGATAGCCAAAGCTCGCTCCTTCCCGGCTTCACCGCCAACTTCAAGGTTCTTGCTGCCTGAGACAGCCATGATCTTATGCCCATATTTACCGCCACTCATCATTTCATTAAGGAATAATAAACGTTACTGTAAGTTTTAAGGTTTAAAACCTACTGCGCCATGACTATTAAATTTTCTCCTATCAAGGTTTTAAAACATCCACAATAAAAACGGGTATTGCAGAAAAAAGAAAAGGGAACTTATTGGTTGTGGTTCACTGTTATGGTTGCATATGCCTGTGCAGAGTTTCCAGAAGCGTCAGTAGCTTCATACGTTATTGTGTAAACGCGTCCTTCGCCCATACCTGACCTTTCCGCTCTAAACTCGAAAGTGTAATCGTCTACAATTACTATGTCGTTGATTGTGTTGCCGTCGCCTTTTCCGTTATCAGGTTCATTGCTTGTAATGGAAACAAACGTTATTGTTGGTGAAGGGTCACATGCATCTTGAGCTGTAACGGTGGCTTCCACTAGCACGTACTTGTGGTTTGGTGGCCACAAAGAATCAGGGGTCACTGACACCGTTATCTCCGGCGGCGTGGTGTCCACCACTGTAACGGTGACGTCGTCGCTGCCTGTGTTGCCTGCTTCGTCAGTGGCATCCAAAGTTACAACGTGTGTGCCGAGATTGAACGTGTAGATGAGCACGGTGTCCGTCACGTTTGCTTCCGATTTTAGCGCCATGCCATCCTCGCTCCACGTAAAGTTGAATCGTGTCGAAACATCGTCGATAGCTGTACCGTTCAGGATAACCTGAGTTCCCGCATATGATTCCTGCTCCACGGTCATGTCAGGTCCAGCGTCAACAACAGGCGGCGTTGAATCTATCAGAACAACAATGTTGACCGTGTCCGAAGCGTTGAGTTGACCGTCTGATACGGTTAGAGTGACTGTGGTGTTTCCCACTGGAAAGAGCACCGTCGGAGTGGCGCCCATGGCGGAGCCACCAGTCCAGTTCCAAGAGTAAGTCAGCGTGTCGTTGTCTGCGTCGCTAGAGCCCGTGCCGTTCAAGGTGACCATTGCACCTTGCGGGCTTGTTTGCTCAACGGTTTGGTCGGGTCCCGCATTAGCGATGGGCGGCTGGTTCTCATTTACCGTTATTACGGCAACGTCAGTTTCAGTCTTGTTGAGCGTGGAGTTGAACTTGACCGTGAGTGTAGCATTATAGATACCTGCAGTCGTGTACGTATGGGTAGCGTTAAGCAACTCTGGACTAGTGCCGTTTACAACTGTAGAATTGTCACCGAAGTCCCAAGTAACCTGGATAATCGAAGTGGCGTTCTCTGTAGTTGTTCCGTTGAATATGGTGGTTTGACCCGTGTAAACTTGTTGATCGGGTCCTGCATCCACATCGCCTTGAGCTCGAATAGCAATCAAAGGTAAAAGTGCCGCTGTTGCTAACAGAAGAACCAACAAAAGTGTTTTCTTCTTCATTTTGGAGTCTCCTTTCTCCCTTAACTGTAATTGCCAGAACGCACGATAAATATCGTGTGCACTTTTTTTCTATAACAATCTTCTATACGATCCTTAGCTCTCAAATCTTCTTGTATGGAAGCCCAATCTCCGTCAGCGTCTCAAGCAGCCGCGGCTTGTCTGCGCCCTTTATTCCCTTCCAATCGAGAACCGCGCAATCAACTTTTTCCAATGTCTTTTCCACGCACTGACGCAGCATTTCAGCGTCCACACTTGGAATAGCGTATTTAGGTATCATGTGACCAAAAAACGCCTCGCCATCCAGAGCCATACGAGTAAACCGCTGATTATAATGCGTTCCGCCTATGCCAAGCACCGCCGCAGCCTCAGAAACACCGAATTTGCCAATCGCCGACATGGCAGCGTGGGCAACCGCTTCTGCAGCCCTAGAATCGCGCCACTGCTCGGCTGAACTGCCCAACTCCACAAACATGGTAGGCACATCCAACGAAGGTCCATGATGGGTGCACTCGTAAGACACTTCATACTCAAGCTTCATGCCTTCCTTGAAAAGCAGCAGCGCCTTTAACGCGTTTCGCATTGCCGTGGCGGGTGAGACAGAAACTTGCTTTGGCAACCCGCCGAGTTCTGCCGCGCCGAAATTGCCAGGCGTGTGAACTGACAGCGTAGGCGTGCCGCTTGCGCTGCTATGCCGTGAAATGAACACGATTAGGCTTAGGTTAGTGAAGCGGTCTGGTAGGTACTGCGCGTTTATTGATTCCTCGTTTAGGGTGATAAGGGTGATTTTTCTTCCGTTTATATCGGCTGAAAAAATGGGGTTTTCCTGAAAGGTCTCACCTGTGATGCGGAAAGGATACCGATTGAGAATTTGCTTTGCTATGTTTAAACCAGCCACGTCCTTGCGTGAAGCCACAAGCAGAATCATTATGCTGTTCTCCGCCATAAGATGGCGCGTTGTTGCGAGAAAAAGGTTTCCATAAAGCTTATTTGTTAACTCGGTTCAACCTTTTCCAGTGCGAGACGAGAGAAAAATGCACCTGATTAACTTCAAGGAACTGTCCCCTCAGCAGCTTAACGCCTTCATTGACTTGGGCATAAAGGTGAAGCGCAACCCTGAGAAATACGTGAAGGCGTTAGCGAACAAGTCTTTAGCGTTGATTTTTCAGAAAACCTCTACCAGAACGAGAGTGGCGTTTGAAGTGGCGATGACCCAGCTTGGCGGACACGCGCTTTACATAGACTGGAGGACCACGAACTTCACTTTGGCAGACATCTATGATGAAACCCAGTACCTGTCGCGCAACGTTGACTGCATAATGGCGCGGTTGATGAAGAACATGGAACTGCAGAGGATGGCGAAAGCGTCGTGTGTTCCAGTCATAAACGGGTGCGACGAGAAGTATCATCCAAGCCAAGCCCTAGCTGACTTGATAACAATCAAAGAGAAGAAGGGAACGCTGAAGGACGTGAAACTCGTTTTCATAGGCGTCCACAACAACGTGTGCAACTCGCTGATTGAAGGATGCACCAAGACTGGCGTAGAACTTACCACGGTGACGCCGTTTGTTAATGACCAAGCACGTGATGAAGAGTTGATGAAAGCTGCGAAGAAAACTGGCTTGTGGAAAACCACGTTAGACGCCCGAAAAGCGGTTAAGGACGCGGATTTCGTTTACACAGACACGTGGATTGACATGGAATTCTTCACAGACCCTAAATTCGCCCAGGAGAAGGAGAAACGCCTCAAGCTCATGATGCCCTACCAAATCAACAAAGAACTTCTCAAAGGCAGCAACGCCTACGTAATGCATGACATGCCAATTCACAGGGGCTACGAGATAAGCGGAGACATGATCGAAGACTCCCGCTCCGTAATCTACGAACAGAGCGAAAACAGGCTTCACTCGGCAAAAGCCATACTGCTAAAACTGACAAACGCCTAAACTGCTGGTTCCGCCCCGTTTGCTTATCCTCGAAATGCCATTTTCCAAATAAATGTTATAAGCGTTTTGAACAATATTAGTCAAACATGTCAAAAGCAGTAGTTTTTATAATAGCCTTCTTGGTGTTCTTCGCAATAACCTTAGTAATACCTGGCTTACCCCCAGGGGATATGATAGGCAGTTTCGTTGGAATTCCAGAAACAGTAGCTACAACATCTATTGCAGGAATTTCTGGCACAACTATGGTAAACGGCGTAATAAACGGACTCATCTGGGGAATCATCGTTTTCGCAATATACGCAGTGATCTACCGTACTCCAAAAAAGAAACTTCCTCAAATGATAACGCCCACCTACCCAACACCACCTCCACCTACACCCGCACCAGTAACCACGTCCGTAACGATGTCGCGGAAACCACGAGAAAAAAAGCGGCAACGCAAAACTAAAAGAAGAACGTACGTTGCTTTGGACCAAGACATTGAGACGATCGAAGGAATAGGACCTACATACGGCAATAAGCTTAGGAATTCAGGCGTCAAAGTCGTAGGAGACCTGTTGAGAGAAGGTTCTACAAGATTTGGGCGACGAATTTTAGCCAGAAAAGTTGACGTGGCTCCTGGAACATTGCTTAAGTGGGTTCATCGAGCGGACTTCTTCCGCATAAGAGGAATAGGAAAGCAATACTCTGAGCTGCTAGAGTCAGCGGGAGTCAGTACCGTGACGGAGCTCTCGAGGAGAGATCCGTATAACTTGCACGCAAAATTAAGACGGGTCAACAGGGAAAAGAATCTGGTCAGACGGCTACCTCCAGTTACGACGGTTCGACGCTGGGTAAATAGCGCAAAAAACCTTAAACGCATAGTGGAAGACTAAACGATTGTTAAATTTCGTCAAGTCTTCTTTTCTTTACAGCTGAAAACCTTTTCTTTCCAGATTTGACTTGAAGCTCCCTGACAACAGTCTCCGTGGACGTCAGTTTCTTCAGCGCGGTTAGCCATGCTGCTGCATGCACATCAGAATGAAACACCCAGGACCTTTTGACCTTTATAGCTTCTTTCGGACAAACTTTTTGGCATGCTGAACAGAAAAGGCAAAACTCAGGCGAAACCACAGGTTTGCCGTTTTCATCCAACTCAATCGCGTGTGTACGGCATATGTCAACGCAAGCCCTGCATCCTTCTGGGCATAGATCGGTATTTACCTCGATGGCTCCTTGCAAGGGTTTTTTCACGTGTATGGCGCCCAAGGGGCATGCTGCCTCGCAAACTTTGCAGTACAAGCAAAGAGATTCATTGATGTCTATGTCGGTGACGCGTAGAATTTTCCCGTCTTCTGAACGCTTGACTTCTACTTTGATGCTTTCCACAGGGCAGGATTCTTGACATTCGAGATTGCACTCTGGCTGGAAATAGCAAACATTCTTGTTGACTTTGATTTCTTTTAGCAAAACTGGAAAGGCTTCGTTCTTCACGACGTTTGTGGTTTCCTCGCCGTCAACTTCCATTTTCAAAGCATTATAAGGGCATAACACCACGCATTCGCCGCACATGATGCACTTCTTAGGGTCAATGTCAATGGTTGGTTTCTTCTTAAGACGCCCATTAACAACTGAAGGCGGTTTTTCTTCTATGGCTTCTTTGGGACAAATTTGAGCGCAAATTCCACAGCCAGTGCATAGTTCCTTGTCTAAGCGTAGAAGATACTTTCTCGTTAGAAAGTTTCGGCTAAGAGTGATCTCCTTCCTTTTTTCTTTTTTTATTGTTTCTCCTCGCAAGACTTCCAACCTCTATTTTGCTGCTTCCATTGCTTTTTTAGGAGTTAGAGCGGCAACTGTCTTTTCTATTTCTTCTTTGGTGACGCCGTCCACGATTTTCTGCATTTCCTTGATTTTTGAAGCGAACTTTTCGCCCTCTGCGGCGCTGATCCATGCAAGCTGAAGCCTGTTCTTGTCTATGCCTAACTTCTCAAATTTGCTCCACAGTCGTTCTACCCGTTTCTTAGTTTGGTAGTTGGCGTTTATGTAGTGGCAATCGTTCAAGTGGCACCCTGCAACCAGCACGGCTGCGGCGCCGTTTCTGAATGCTCTTTCCACGAATTTCGTGGCTACTCTTCCTGAACACATGGTTCGAATAATCCGAGCGATTGGTGGATATTGCATTCTGCTTACTCCCGCGAAGTCTGCTCCAGCGTAGGAGCACCAGTTACAGCAGAAAGCCACAATTTTCTTGTCCGCGTTTTCTCTGGTTGCCGCATCTATCTGCTCATTAAGTTGCGCATCGGTGAAGTGCCGCATCGTTATGGCTCCGAAGGGACACTCGGCACCACAGGTTCCACAGCCCGCGCAGGCTGCCTCAACCACTTCGGCTTTCTTGGTTTCTTTGTTCAGGGTGATAGCGTTGTAGGGACAAACTTTCGTACATAAACCACAGCCCTTACACAAGTCAGGGTCGACTTGAGACGTGATAGCTTCAACAGTCACGCTTCCCTTAGCCATAAGTATTCCAGCACGACCAGCCGCGGCACTTGCCTGTGTCACGCTGTCTTTGATGTCCTTGGGACCTTCAGCGCAACCAGCAAGAAAGACACCGCCAGTAGGGGTGTCCACAGGCTTCAGTTTAGGATGAGCTTCCATGAAGAAGCCGTCGGACGTTTTAGACAACGTGAGAAGACGCTGGATTACGCTGCTGTCAGATCTCGGTTCAATACCTACGGACAGAACCAGCATTTCGGTTTCCATTTTGTAAAACTTGTTTGAGGTGAGGTCTTCTCCTACCAGAATCAAATTGTGGTTTTCCTTGTTTTCGGTAACCTCTCCCGGCAAACCCCGAATGAATACCACGCCCGCCTTTTTTGCTCTTTTGTAAAGGTCTTCAAAGCCTTTGCCGAAAGCTCTTATGTCCATGTAGTAAACGTAGAGCTTGATGTCAGGCCAGTGCTCCTTGATTAGCAGACAGTCCTTTATCGTGTTCATGCAACACACGTTGCTGCAGTACGGGTGCCCTTTTTTGTCACACACAGAGCGAGAGCCTATACATTGAATAAAAGCAACGTTCTTGGGAAGATTCATGTCGCTCGGTCGTTTTAGATGTCCTCCGGTGGGTCCCCCAGCGTTTATTATTCGTTCAAATTCCATGGAAGTTATTACGTTTGGGTATTTCATGTAGCCGTATTCGGTTAAGGCAGTAGGATCAAACACATCCACGCCCGTGGCTACGATGATTGTTCCAACATCCAGTTCAACAATTTCCTCTTTCGCAGTGAAATCTATGGCGTCAGGACCGCAAACTTCCTTGCACTTCGCACAGGTGTTGTCGCCTATGCCGAGGCAGCTTTTCTCGTCAATCAAATAGAGGGCTGGCACGGCTTGAGCAAATGGAATGTAGATTGCCTTTCTGTAGGTGAGCCCTTCCTCAAACTCGTTAGGCACCTCTACTGGGCATACTTTGACGCAGTCGCCGCATGCCGTACACGTCTTTGTAACGTATCTGGGTTTTTTCTTCACTTTGACCTTGAAGTTTCCGATGTAGCCGCTTACGTCTACGACTTCACTGTTTGCCATCAATTCGATGTTAGGATGCCTTCCTGCGTCAGACATTTTCGGAGCCAAAATGCAGATTGAACAGTCCATGGTGGGGAAAGTTTTGTCAATTTGAGCCATTCTTCCGCCGATGCTTGGGTTCTTATCTACAAGATAGACCTGGTAGCCCGTGTCGCCCAAATCCAATGCCGCCTGAATACCTGCGACTCCTGCGCCTATCACCAAAGCCTTTTTTGTCACTGGAACCACAGATTCTTTTTGGGGCTTGAGCAGGGCAACTTTGGCAACAGCCATTTTAACTATGTCTTTAGCTTTCTCTGTAGCCTTTTCCGGCTCATACAGGTGCACCCAACTGCAATGCTCCCTGATGTTTGCCATTTCAAACAGGTATTTGTTTAATCCTGCTTCCTCAACCATTCTTCTAAAAGTTGGCTCGTGAAGCCGCGGAGTACAAGAAGCCACAACAACCCGATTCAGCTTGTTCTCCACGATGTCTTTCTTCATGGATTCTTGTCCAGGGTCAGAGCAGCTATACATGTTATCTTTCGCAAGAACCACATGAGGCAGAGTGGAAGCGTACTTCGTCACTTCTTCACAGTCTACAGAACCCGCGATGTTTTTACCGCAGTGGCATATGTAAACGCCTATCCTGAGCTCCTCAGGTTCGGATTCCTTTTTTTGCTCTTCAGCCACTTTTTCTTCATCTTTCTGTTCTGCCATTTCTGTCACCTCTCCTTCCTGGCGTGTTTTATATCCAAGGCTTTTTCCACGAGCACTGGCAGGTCATACACTTTCACATCAACCTTCGAACGTTTAACAGGTAACTCGCCGTCCATCGCGCATTTCAGATGAATCTGGCATTTAGGACAAGCTGTGATTAACCATTCAGCACCAGTTGCCTTTGCCTCCATTAAACGGTCTATTTGAATCTGCTTAGCAATTTTTCCACAACTCAACCATGCACTTACTCCGCAGCACATGGAGTTTTCTCGATTCCGTTCCATCTCCAACAGGTCTGTTTCAGGAATACCCTTAATGACTTTGCGGGGTGCGTCGTACACGCCCATGTGCCTGCCAAGGCGACAGGGGTCTTGGTAAGCGACCTTCTTGTCCTTGAACACTTCAGGAAACTCAAGCTGCTCCTTTTCGATTATGTCGGCAAGAAATTCTGAAACGTGGACAACCTCAAAGCCTAGGTCGCCAACTATTTTCGGATAGTCCAACTTCATAGTTCTGTAACATTCTGCGCAGGAGGTAACCACTTTTTTCGCCTTTGTCTCTCTTATAGCATCAACGTTCATTCTCGCCAGTTTCTCAAAGTTTTCCCTGTCTCCTGTGAAGTTCAGGTCGTGACCGCAGCACCTTTCGTTCTTGAGAATTACGGGTTCAATCCCTACCTTGTTCATTATTCTTACTACGCTTTTGGCTGTTTCAATAGAGTTTGCTTTGATATCTTTAAAGATTACATCGAAGTAAGGTAGGCAGCCGACGAAGTACAAGGCGTCTCCGCTTTCGGAGATTTTGGCGTCTTTGGGAAGCCAACCAAGCCGTTTTTGTTTCGTCTTAGGGTTCGCCATTATTCTCTGCAAGTCTAGAAGCACATCCTTGTGGGAGCAGGTTCCAGTTATCCCCATCTGCTGCGCCTCTTCTCGACAAGCCCTCACGAAATCAACATAATGGACATCGGACGGGCACCTCTCTTGGCAAAGACCACAAGTTAGGCAGGTCCAGATGCCTGGATCATTCACGGAAATGTCTTCAGCGCCGCTCAAGATCCTCTTAACGGTCATTCTCGGAGAGAAATCAGGGTTCATCCTCGTTATCGGACAGCTACTGGAACACTTACCACACTCCAAACACAACCTGATGTTGGTGTCTTCTATGACCTGTGAAATTGGCACCTTCTTGGCAGGAGTCTCCTGCTGCTTGTGTTTTTGCTTTAATGGGTTTGGACCCATCCTCTTCAGTTTCGCCGTAAAGTCCGTTATGACGTTGGCGAATTTCTGTCCTTCAGAGGCTGATATCCATTCTAAACGCAGTCTTTCAGCGCCTAAACCCAAAAGCTTGAGTATTTTCTTGGTCGCTTTGACGTTCTTTTCGGCTTTTAGATTTCCACTGATGTAGTGGCAGTCACCTGGATGGCATCCAGAGACCAATACGCCGTCCACTCCGTTCATGAAGGCGTTCAAAATGAAGGAAGGCTCGACTCTTCCGCTGCACATTACTCTGACAGACCTGACGTTGGCTGGGTAGCTGAGCCTGCTGGTTCCAGCGAGGTCTGCTCCCGCGTAACTGCACCAGTTGCATAGAAACGCCAAAATCTCAGGTTTGCCCCTCATTCCATCAACTCCTGTAAGCCGCCTCGATTTCAGCCAGTATCTGCTTGTCAGTGAAGTGTTTCATGGCGATGGCACCTGTTGGGCAGGCAATGGCGCAGGAACCGCAGCCTTTGCAGACGACATCGTTGACTTTGGCGACGAGAATTGGCGCGCGGAAAAACGGTTCGACTTCGAAGATTTTTTCTTCCAAGGTTATGGCGCTGTATTCGCAAACTTCTTTGCATTTGCCGCAGCCTCTGCAAAGGTCCTCGTTTACGCCAGCGGTGATAGCTTCTGACCGCACGTGTCCTGCCGCCATTGGAATAGCTGCTGAAGAAGCGGCTGCATGAGCCTGAATTATGCTTTCATCCACAGCCTTCGGACTATGCGCTGTCCCACAAACGTATATCCCATCTGTCGCGAAGTCTACAGGTTTCAGCTTAATGTGAGCCTCAAGGAAGAATCCATCGGCACCAAGAGGCACCTTGAGAAGCGGAGACAACTCTTTGCCAGCTTCATGCTGAACTAGAGGCGTGGACAGCACGACCATGTCGGCGTCTATGGGAATTTCTTTGCCGATAAGAGTGTTGTAAACGTTGACGCTGAGCTTTCCGTCGGGTTCAGCTTTGACTGTTGGGGGTTTTTCGGGCAGATAGTTGATGAACTTCACGTTTTTTTCCTGAGCTCTCAAATAGTAATTTTCGTATTCTCTGCCGTAAGCTTGGAGTTGGCGGTACAGAACGTAAACGTCAGCGTCTGGCTTCGACTCTTTGATGAGAGAAGCGTTTTTCAAAGCGGTTGCACAGCAGATTCTTGAGCAGTACTCTCTTCCTCCTGGCTCCTCCATGGCGCCGACACATTGAATCATGACAATCTTGTTCACGTTATCAGGAAGCCCTTCCTTAAGGAGCCGTTCCAGTTCAAGCTGCGTTACCACGTTTTTCTGCTCGCCGTAACCGTACATTCCAGTTGGCTTGAATTCTTCTGCGCCAGTTGCCACGATTATAGTTCCGACGTTAAGTGTAACCTTGTCTTTTCCGTCTTTCAAAGCCGTAACTTCAAAGTTGCCGATGTAGCCCTTAACATCCTCTATAACTGTTGAAGTGTGCAACTCGATTTTTTTGTTTGCTTTCACCGCTCTAACCGCTGAATCCAAGAACTCAGACGCATCGTCATTGGTAGGATAGAGCTTGTCAAGCTTTCGCAGCATGCCGCCGACTTCAGCTTCTTTTTCCACAAGGTAAACTTTGAAGCCTTGATGCGCTAAACAAAGAGCGGCTTCCATGCCTGAGATGCCTGCACCGATGACAAGGGTGGCTGGTGTGACCTCCACTTCTGTTTCTTCTTGCGGTTTGAGCAGAAGGGCTTTTGCTACCGCCATCCGCACAATGTCCTTGGCTTTCTTTGTTGCTTTCTTCGGTTCCTTCATGTGAACCCAAGAGCAATGCTCTCGAATGTTAGCCATCTCAAAAAGATACTTGTTAAGTCCAGCTTCTTCGCAGGTTGCTCTGAAAAGAGGTTCATGCGTTCTGGGAGTACACGACGCCACAACGACTCTGTTGAGATTGTGCTCCTTGATTTTATCGGTGATTTTGCTTGTTCCCTCAGATGAGCACGTGTAAAGATTGCTCTCAGCATACGCCACTCCAGGCAGAGTCTTAGCGTATTCCACAACCTTTGGAACGTCAACTACTCCACCGATGTTGATACCGCAGTGGCAGATGAAAACACCGATTCTCGGCTTCTCGTTTCGTTTCGGTTTTTTCTCAGTCATCTTGACGCCTCCACAGATTCTGTTCGAGCAATAAACTCAGCTGCTCTAGCCGCAGCGCCCTTCGCTTGCGCGATTGAATCAGGAATGTCTTTAGGACCTTGACAACAACCGCAGAGGAAAACACCAGGAGAGGTGGCATCAAGAGGTGTCTGAAGCAGGTTTGGAACTTCAAAGAACCCGTACTTATCCACTTCTACGCCCAAAGTCTCCGCCAGCTTCCGGTTGTCTTGAGGCGGAACCAACGCTGTGCACAAAACAACAAGGTCCACCAGCAGAGTTTTCATTTCACCGGTTAGCGTGTCCTCATATTTGAGCAAAATGTCTTTTGTCTTCGGGTCCTCCCTCATTTCCGACGGTTTAGCTCGGAAGTAATTCACGCCCCACTCTCTTTCAGCCCGGTTTGCAAATTCTCGAAAGCCCTTTCCGAAAGCTCGGATATCGGTGTAGAAGATGTAGACTTCAGTATTCGGTTCGTGCTCCTTGATCAACGTCGCTTCTTTCGTAGCGTACATGCAGCAGACGCTTGAGCAATAGGGATATTCACCTTTCAGACTTCTGGATCCAACACACTGAATGAATGCTATCTTGCGCGGTTTCTTTTTGTCAGAAGGTCTCTGAAGGTGACCGCTTGTTGGGCCAGAAGCAGAAAGCAGCCGCTCGAGATCCATGGAACTCAGAACGTTTGGGTATTTTCCATACCCGTACTCTTTAATTCCAGAAGGATTAAAGGGGTCAAAGCCCGTTGCAAGTATTATTGCTCCTACGTCAACTTCCATAACTTCGTCTTTTTGATCATGCACTATCGCCTTGGGTTCACAAGCTTTCTCGCATTCTAGACACTCAGAACAGCCCCCGCATTTCAGGCACCTCTCGGATTCCTTTAAGGCCATTTCTTCTGTGAACCCAGTTTCCACCTCATCAAAGCCCTTATTCCTTTTTTCAGCCGAGAGCACAGGCATAACCTGGCGCGCCTTTTTCTCTACACCCTCCTTAGCCACGTCCTCTGCAAGTTTTGTCGTCTCTTCCCTTCCAACTTTCATATCCTCACCTCTCAGGTAACGATCGATGGAAACAGCAGCTCTCTTGCCAAGAGCTATCGACGCGATCGCGGTTGATGGTCCTGACTGCACTTCTCCACCAGCGAAAATACCAGTTACACTCGTCTCGAGGGAGATCGGGTCTACTTTGATTGCGCCATTTTCCGTGAGTGCAACTTCTCTAGGGAGGAAGGGCGAATTTGGTGCTTGCCCAACAGCTATGATCACCGTGTCCACTTCAGATGTGAATTCCGAGCCTTTGACTGGCGTCCATCGTCTTTTTCCACTCTCATCAGGCTCTCCCAACTCCCATCGAGTAAATTCTATGCCCGTTACTTTTCCATCCTTCCCCAGAATTTTGGTTGGCCAAATCGTAAATTGGAATTTTGCACCTTCGCTTTCCGCTTCTTCTATTTCATTCTTTATGTGTTCTCCAGATTTTTCGTGATGGAGCATTCGCTGCTTTGACCTTCGGTATATCACATTCACTTCTTTGGGTCCCAAGCGGAGTGCAACCCTTGTAACGTCTAGAGCAAGTAGCCTGTGAACGCAAATCACAGCAACTCTGTCGCCAAGTTCAACGCTCTTTCCTAAGTTTACGTCTCTCAGGAAATCGATGGCGTTTACAACACCCTTCAGCTCTTCACCTTCAACACCTAATTTTGCACCTTTATTCATGCCAGTGGCAATAAACACAGCATCATGACCCTGCAAGATGTCATTGAACATCAAATCTTCACCAACGGTTATGTTGGTTTTAATCTCAACTCCCAGGTCCTTTATGTGTTCGATTTCCCCGTCAAGTATATCGCTCGGTAGCCTATAATCTGGAATACCGACCCGTAGCATCCCGCCTGGTTTAGGTAAAGATTCGAAAACTGTGACAGGGTATCCCATTCTGACAAGGTCATAAGCAGCCGTGAGTCCCGATGGACCAGAACCGATTATGGCTATCTTTTCTTCGTGCGTTGCGGGTATTGGAGTTACAATTTTTTTCTTTTTGTTTTTAAGTTCATAGTCTGATACAAATCGTTTCAGAGCATTGATAGCGACTGGTTCATCTACCGTGCCTCGCTCACACTCTGTTTCACAGGGGTGATAGCAAATTCGACCGCAAACCGCAGGAAATGGAATGGTGCTTCTAATCAACTCCAGCGCTTCGTCAAACTTGCCTTGATTTATTAGTGCAATGTAGCCTTGAACGTTTATTCCTGCTGGACAGGCTGCCCTGCATTTCGGAGTACCTCTCTTGTCAATTACAAAGATGTTTGGGACAGCCTGAGGAAAAGGCCTGTAAATAGCCTTTCTTGTACCTAAGTTCATGTCAAACTCTCTTGGAAACGTAGCAGTGCACACTTCAGTGCACTCCCCGCAGCCCGTACATTTGTCAGGATCAACAAAACGAGCCTTCTTCAAGATCTTAACGTTAAAACTACCTGGTTCACCCTTTATCTCCTTCACTTCAGAATATGTAAGCAACTTGATATTCTCGCGCCGGGCAACATCCAACATTTTCGGAGCTAAAATGCAAATAGAGCAGTCCATTGTAGGAAAAGTCTTGTCAAGCTGGGACATTCGCCCACCTATGCTGGGTGTTTTTTCCACAAGGTAGACTTTGAACCCACGATCTGCCAAATCCAAGGATGCTTGCATTCCTGCTACTCCGCCGCCAACTACAAGCACACTTGCGCCTTTTTCCATTAGTTCCCCTCCAACTTTTTCAGAATCTCGCCAACTGGGCTGAGGTTGAGATTTAATCCTAGTTTTTCAGCTGATATGCCCATAGCTAAACCGAGCAGTTGGGTATAGTAGATCACGGGCAAATTGATTTCAGTCTTTGTTGTAACTCTGATGGCGTTTTGCTTGGCGTCAAGCATCTTCATGCAGAAGGGACAAACGGTTACAACGGCGTCGAAGCCGCGGTCTTGAATAGCTTTTAATTTGGCACCTGAAATGGTGAGGGCGGTCTTGCCTGTGGTAATGGCTAATCCTTGACCGCAGCAATCTAAACGTTCAGGATAATCTTCAACTGTGGCTCCGAGAGGAGCTATCAGTTCTTCTAAGTAACGTGGGTCTTCTGAATCATCAAGAATTTCTATCTCTCCCGGTCTAAGAGCGTGACAACCGTAATGTGTAGCCAATTTTAGCCCTTTAAGAGGTCTACTCACCACAGATTGAATTTTTTCGACACCAACTACGTCGTGCAAAACCTGCAAAATGTGCAAAGATTTTACGTTTCCCGTAAAAGATAAGCCCTCAGAAGCAAGCGTTTCTTTTACCTTCTCTTTGAGTTCAGGGTTCGCCTCAAGATAGTGACCAACTTCGAGGAAGGAAAGATTGCAACCATTGCATAATGGAAGAACATCTAAGTCTAGCTTTTCGGCTAGAGCAAGGTTTCGAGCTGACAGATAAGACCAGGCTGGAAGGCTGACGCTTTTCAATGGGTAACCACAACAACTGAAGCCTTCAACATCTACTATTTGGATGCCTAGTTTTGGAAGCACTTCCCTTGCGGACATTTCGTGAGCGTACTGCTCCGACTCCACAGTGCATCCAGGATACAACGCGAATTTCACTCTTTTTTCCATTTCAAAACCTCCTGGAGCGCGTCTGCCAGCTTTTGAATATCCGCTGGCTTTTTGAGCTGAGGCAAACCTAACGCAAGGCGGTCACGAAATTCGAATTCTCGTCTCGGCGCGGCTTTTGTAGGCAGTTCCTTCCAAACTCTGACTTTAATGGGTGTTTGAACTACCCCATTTTTTAAAATCGAATTTATGAGAGCGGGGTAGCCTTCAGGGACATGTACGTCTAAAGTATAAGCCAAGTTTTGCAAGGCTTGAATAACATCGGCAGGACCTGCGTCTCGTGGGCATCTTTCTTTACAAAGCAAGCACTGCGCGCAATGCCAAATAACCTCAGACGACAAGAGCTCGTCTATCATACCAAGCTGGACCATTGCCACAATTTTGCGAGGTCGAAAATCAAAAAAGTCAGCTGCTGGACAACCGCTGGAACATTTCCCACATTGATGGCAATACTGATTTCTTTCAGAACCAGTTATATGTCGCAGACGCGTGTCAAGCTTGCTCATACCTGTTTCCAACTTTGTTAAACATCATTCAGGGACCCCTATTGCCTTTTGAAGCCATGGTCTCTGACTATTTTAAAGAATAGCAAATGCCAAAACGAATATATAGTCTGTTCGGTGCATATTTGCGCTTTTTAACGTGTAAATTCGTAATTCTCAGATTTGATGACGCCATGGACATATTATGTTGCAGATTTCCCAGTCTTTTAAAAGACATGTCCGTGAATAATCAGCTTACGGAAACGAAAGCGACATAGCACTTCAGAAAATCATCGTCTCTAATAGAAATTGGTGACAAGCCAGCTTCTTTTAGGAGCTGCGTAAAGCTGGTCAGGGAAAAAGCCTTCTTCATGCCAGTCACCACAATAAACCCGTTGGGCTTCGCTGTTCTCTTGATCTCCTTCAATGTTATCAGCGGTTTCGGCGTGTTTTGGAGCAAGGTAAAAGCAGAAACAATACTGAAAGAGTGGTCTTTGAAGGGTAGGTGGTCAGCGTCACCGCGAACTAAGTTCACATTGCAGAGATTTCTTGCGCGGTCCTTAGCTTTAGCTAAAAGGTTACTGGAAATGTCCAGACCTACAACCACCTTGGCTTTTTCGGCAGCAAAGGGGAAGAACAAGCCCGTGCCACATCCAACATCCAAGATAAGACTGCTGTTACTTACCTTTAGACCTTCCATGGCTACTTTGTACTTGGCTTCCTGCTCCTCGCCGTAGCGCTCATCATACATTCGGGCTGTCAAATCGTAACGCCGAATTATCCTGCGCTTTTGGTCCCACTTGTTCAATGGCTGAGCCTCAGAAGTCTTATGTACAAAGGACCATCTAAAATAATTGGCGGAAACCAAATTGCAGAAACAAAACAAGTTAACGGTTCTCACGAATCCAAAGCTATCGGAAGCCGCTGCGGTAATTGAAAAGGCGTTTGTGCAAAGAAGAACGCTTATCGTTGCAGGCAGATGCAGTGTTCGCTATACAGGCAGGGCGAAGTCAACTCTTGAGCCTGGCGAGCGCATACTAATAATCAAAGAAGACGGCTCGCTTCTTGTCCACCGCCCAGTCGGCTACGAACCCGTCAACTGGCAACCGCCAGGAAGCGTTTTTCACGTTCAAACCAAAGCCGACGCAATCGAGGTTCACGCAGTCAGGCATAAACCACGAGAAAACGTGCGGGTAACATTTGACAAGGTTTTCATGGTTTCAGCCTTAAGCCTCGTGGATTCTGGAGAGTTCTCGCTTTACGCCAGCGAACAGGACATGCATAGGGCGATTCTGCTGAAGCCTTCGCTTTTGGAGGAGGGGTTCAAACCCATAAGTTACGAGAAGAAGGTGGAGCCTGGATTTGTGGATGTTTATGGCGTGGACAAGGACGGAAGACTTGTGGTAGTGGAGGTTAAGAGGAAAACTGCTGGGAAAGACGCGGTTCTGCAGCTTTCCAAGTACATAGAAGCCATAAAAGGTAAGGCGGACCGTGAGCTTCGGGGGGTGCTTGTTGCGCCGAGCTTGGGAAAAGATGTGCAGAGGCTACTGGTGACGCTGGGGTTGGAGTTTAAGGCGTTAGACCCGAAAAAATGCGCCAAAGTTTTGAAAAGAACTGAAACCACAAAACTTGAAGCCTTCTTTAAAGAAGGCAACTAACGACTTTGGTCGCAGACAGCGCACTTAAATCGTTAATTGAGAAGGCTTAAATCAGTCGTTTTGCTTCTGCCTTTCATGGTGAAAAGTGTACATGAATCTTTGGAAGGATATTCCAGTCGGGGATAAGCCCCCAGAACTGCTGAACATGGTCATCGAAGTGACAAGCGATTCCAGAGACAAATACGAGTATAACCCTAAATGGGAAGCCTTCGTGTTGGACAGGATAATTCCTTCATCCGTCATCTTTCCAGTTGAGTACGGGTTCGTTCCGCAAACTTGGTATGAGGACGGCGACCCCATAGACATCATGGCATTAAGCTTTGAACCCCTAGAAGTCGGCGCCATAGCCAGAGTCAGAGTAATAGGCGCATTAATAATTGAAGACGAAAATGGATTGGACCCGAAAATTCTCTCCGTGCTCGAAAACGACAGAAGATTCGAAGGATACAAAGACATCGCTGACATACACAAGCATGAACTCGTAGAAATTCAGGAGTTCTTTGAGACATACAAAAGGCTGGAACCGCACAAGTGGGCTAAAACGAAAGGGTGGAAAAACGCCGCTGAAGCCATGGAAATCGTGGAGCATGCCATGCGCAGCTACCAAAAACTAACCAAAAAATAGCTTCAGCAACACGTACGGTTTCGTTGGAGCTTAAGCGCGCTTAGGCTATTTTTTGGCTTAAAGCTTGATGTTCCTTCTCTGAAAGCCAACCTTCCTTTCTGATGGCTTCAAGTCCTTTTTTGATGCTGCCGCGCATCGAACCCATGTTTAACATGTTCGCTCTTTTGCCCATTTCTTTCAGTTCCGTTCCAAAAACGGCGTTCTGCTGATTTAGCACCTTAATCGTATCCATCAATGAAGTTATGACTTCGAAGCGGCGAACAAGTAACTGTTTGATTTTTGCCCTGCCTAAAGCGCTTTTAAGCCTAGTAGAGAGACCAATAGTATTCGCTTCTGACGGCGGAAGGAACTGGTAACGTTTCTTTGATTCCACCTGATAACAAATTACATAGAATGGAACATAAAACAACACCACGTCTTTCAGCTCGGGGTCTTTTTTGATGCCGAGCTTCGCAAAGTTTTCGATGCTTGCTTCTCTTAACTTGACTGTTCTGCCGAGCTGCTCAAGGATTAGCTTGGTTTGTTGCTCCAGCTTCTCTATTTCTTGCTTGTAAATTAGGATTTTAGCGTCACGAGAAGACTCAAGGTCCAGCAGGGGCTGGCGAGCTTCTTTCGTCTTAGTCTCTAATTCGGATCGTAAATTAAAAATTTCAAGAGATTTACGCTCTTCCAAATCTCTAAGTGCTTTTTCTGTTTCCTTCAACTGATCTTCAATTTCCGAAAGCTCTTTCTTTGTCTCATTACCTTTCTCTTTCCACTTATCTTCGCCAACAGAATCGTCTCTTTCCGCGCAAGTCTTAGCTTCCAGTTTATAATGTTCGATTTTCGCAATGGCTTGGTCTCGTGACTTTTCAAGTTTCACTTTTCTCTTTTGAACTGGAAGGCGCTGCTTCTCGAAAGCCTTTGCCGAATCTATGATTTGATGGTCGTATTGTTCTTTGAGGTGACTGACTCTTGGAGCGATTAGTTCTTCTTGCGCTTGAATTTTAACGTTGAATTCTCCCTTGACTGTGTCAGCTTTGCTGTTTAACACTTGGATGTAGTGGCGAGTTGCTTTGTTTACGAATTTCATACATCGATAGAGGCTGTCGACATCTTTTTTGAAAAGGGAATGAAGGCTCTCAAGCTCCTTTAGAATAGATGAGATTGTGGATTCCTCTATAATCGGAGAAAGCAATCCAACGTTGTCAGGTTCATCTTCTATTGCCGTTGCTTGGTAACGGTAAGATTCAAACTCGCTCAAGAACTCTGGTTCTCTTATTAAACCGTTTATTACAAGTGCTTTTTCGGCTATTGGAGCCTGAAAATAGTTGATGTGGTCGGAAAGGAAAGCCTGATAAGTTTCGCGTGTTTTTGAGCTCCTTTTCAGGTTTTCAATGAAGACTTGTACGTCTGGAATTACAGGGTACCGCAGCGTGTGGCTGGACCTGTTTAATCCATCGAAAATGAGGGTTGTTTCAGACCATGGGAAAAGCCAAAGTGGATAGCCTACTTTAGCGATGAACTCTATTTTCTCTTCAGGATGCCTGGAAATCAAGCCGCCGCCTTTTGCCCTGTCAAGTTCTGCCACTGAGAAAACCGCGGCTGCTTCCAAGTCTGCTGTGAAAGGTTCCTTGCGGTTTTCTGAAAGAACTGAAAAGGGCAGAAGGAACTGCTTGAATGCTGAGCCAATTCCTGACATGAGAGTTTCCCTCATATAATTGCAGGCAGTACCATTTTAAGATTTGTTATTAATTCCTGACACTGCCAGAGAAAAAGTCTGTTATCTTCTTTTGGAAAAGGGCGTTCTTCAAAAGCTCGCTCTGAAGTATCCACCGCCGCAACGGAATCTCAAACCTGCCACTGATGAATTTCAAGGATTCACCCAGAGAGCTGAAAAGATACGGTTTCTGGCGCATGGCGTTCCGCACGTTCTCCCGCACCTGCCACACGCCCACAGGCATTATGTAACCTGGACGAGCTTCACGCAGAACAATCACAGTGGCTTGCCGCCTTTCTTTGATGAGTTGCTCGCAAACCGCAAGCCGCGCCGAGTAGTAGCAGCCACCTATCTCCGCGTAAGTTTTTCGCCCATTGTTGCCTTCCCAGTCTGAAAATATCACAGTGCTTCTGCCGTTTGGGTTCCACACTGTGCCTGGGTACCACGCCTCCATGGACTCGTAGCTCCAAGCCGCTGGAATCATCAAAACCTCGAAAACATTATCCAGATAAACCGACTCGTAGACGCGGTACTCGTTTATCTCGGGAAAAGTCTTCACTTTTTCAGCCAAGTTTTTGGAGACGATGTCGTCCACGGCTGTTATGCTCCAGCGAGTTGGAACCAACCGCCTGTTTTTCTCTACGCCAAAAGCGCCGACGCTGAAAGCTTTCTGTATCTTCGTGACCATGACACCTCGGTCGTAAAGTTCCAGAACTGCCTGAGTAGCGCGCAAATCAGTGTCATAATAGGCTTTTTCTATTCTATGCTCGAACCGCACGTTACCAACGTGCAGGTCTCTTATGGGCGCGGAGGGACCGAAAGGCTGGACAGAGTCGTCCATGAAAATTGAGCCTCTGGGCTTTTTTGTAAGGTTCAGCTCAGTGTCCACGCTTTTTTCTGCGAGGGCTAACTCGCGGGTTTGCTCCATTATCTTGCCTGCCTCATTGAACTTTTGCACGTGAACACGTCGTTTGCCGCGAATAAGCAGCGAACGGAAGCCCACAATTTCGTCGATTGACCTTCCGAACCACTGTTCAGGCAGGTCGTAGAGGCTTGTGTCTTCGTTAACAGGCGGCACAAGCGGACCAGCGTAGACGTATGGGTAACCGATTCTTCCGATGAACACGCTGGGCGGCGAAACGCCTGCTATGTCTTCGGTTGACATTAAGGGCACGCTTTTCAGGAAATAGTTAACTTTGACCATTATTGGGCAACGAGTTTTCCCGCAGAGAAGCCGGGAACCCTTGCACACGACGCATAAGCTGCTTTGGGAAGCTCGCGTAACTATTTGGCGTTCTTCCACGGCAGAACGGTTGCTGTTTTTTATTACGTTGAGTAACCAGTTATCCTGAGAACTCACACGGGCAGGTTTATGCGTAAGTGTCATGATTATCTTGGATGATGGCTGCAACGGCTTCATATGCTTTCCGCATTGGAAAAACTCAAAAATCATGGTGTTTTTAGCAAAAACTGAAGCAAGTTTCGACAAAAAACTGCTAAACATTCTCTATAGCGTCTATAGGTAAGAGCTAAATTCTAAAGCAGCATAAAACGGTAGTGTGCCAAGAATGAAAACGGTTTTGTTTATTTGCACACATAATTCTGCGCGTTCCCAGATGGCGGAGGCTTTTCTGAACAAGCTTTGCGGACACCGTTACGCAGCGAAAAGCGCCGGGGTCACGCCTACCCAAATTAATCCTTACGTGGCTAAAGCTACGGCTGAAATCGGCTTTGACCTCTCAAAGCACAGGTCTAAGAGCATAATGGAATTTCAAGGAAAAATTTTCGATTACGTGGTTACGGTCTGCGACTCAGCACGCGAAAACTGCCCGTTCTTTCCCGGAAAAATAGAAATTGACAAGAGTTTTCCAGACCCCTCAGCTTTCAAGGGAACAGAAGAGGAAATAATGCGGAAAGTCAGAGTTGTCCGAGACGAAATTAAAAGCTGGGTGGAGGACACTTTCTGCAGAGGAAACATACCAAAAGGTGATTTGACTGAGCTTTATAGAGAATAAAAACGCCAAACCTGAAGCAGTGGCTGATATGACGTTGAAGGATGAAAAAGTACTTCAAGAACTGCTGGACGGAGTTTTATCCAAAAAAGATGTAGTTAGACAAAACAGTTTCCAAGCGTTAAACTTCCTGAGCGAGAATCATCCTGAAAGGCTTTATGGCAAATGGGATTTCTTCGCCAACCTGATTCACAAGGGCAACTCTTTCCACAAGTACATAGCCATCTACATCATCGCGAACCTGACAAAAGCTGACGCGGAAAACAAGTTTGAAAAACTCTTTGACGCCTATTACGGGTTGTTGGGCGACAAAAGCGTCATCCCTGCTGCGCATGTGGCTGTTAACTCGGGAAAAATCGCCCTAGCAAAACCTGGGCTTCAGGCGGAGATAACGAACAGGCTGTTAGACATTGACAATACGGTGCAGAGGCATAAGGACCTTGTCAAAGCCAGCGCCATAGAAGCTTTCGAGGCTTACTTCGAGCAAAGCGAGGACAAAGCAAGGATAATCGAGTTTGTCAAAGCGCAACTGAACTGCGAGAGTCCGAAAACGCGGAAAAAAGCAAAGGAGTTCTTGAAGAAAAGGACCCAACACACTCGAAAATACTGAGTGCGTTGGGGAGGCTAAAGGGGCGTTTTTGCATTGGAGAGAGGGTCATTCTCCTTCTGAGCGCACCGTTATGAACGCCCAAACATAACGAGTGTAACTTGCAAAAACCCACATTTAAACTTAACCCAAACCACCCGCACAAAACAAAGAATCATCCATAAAACCTTTTCAGCACCTGAAGCGCGTTCAAAGTAACCCATTTGCTACTATCGCCTTTCTGCTCAATGCTTGTTTGAAAACGCCCATTAAACGTGCTCTCCAACTTCCACCTACCTTGTTCATCCTGCTTCGACACAACCAAATCAACAGCCTCCTGCATCCGCTCGTCTTTACAACCGAGACGTGTCAATATGCCCAAGATTTCCAGCACGTCCGTTTGGTACATCAACGGAAAACCAAATCGTAGCCAGCCAGGCTTAGACACCTTGCTCAGATCGTGGCTTCTCTTGTAAACATGATGCTTCAGCAGGTACTCAACGCCTCTTTCGATAGAGTCAACCACAGCTGCAGATCGCTTATCAGCAGGAATTTCCGCCAGTGTTTTAAGAGATTTAACCACGCCCATGTGGCAAGAATGTTTTCCGAAACAACTTGTAGCTTTCTCGTACGGCCAAATTTTAGGTGGATAAGCCTCCCCATCATCGAACCTTTGATACTTCGCAATCCACTCTACCCCACGCTTAACTCTCGGGTCACCCAAAAAGCCCAGTCTAATCAAACTCCAAACCATATTACCCGTCAAACACGGCAGCACACCACTATACCTGCCACCGCCCACCCTAACACTAAGCCATGCGGAGAAGCCGCCGCTCTTGCGATCCTGAGAATTCTCCAAAATGAACTCACATGCTTTTTTGACACGCTCGTCTTGACCGTCAGCTCCCAACTCAGCTAGAATAATCAGCTGCCAAACAGTTCCCTTGTATTTTGCGGTGTAAAACTTTTCAGGAGCCTCCCAGTAACCGCCAGCATTCTGTTTAGCCAAAATCTTCGGCACCACACCCGTAAGCATGATTTCCTTTTTGGCTGCTTGCACTTCAGAACTGTCGTGAGGTTTATCCAAAATCCGGGACAAAGCAAAATACCGCACCGAAGGATTATCTTTTTCCAAAAGCCAATCCACGGGGTCTGCTTTCAACACAGATTTCCAATCACCCATAACCGCCCACACCCACTTTGATAGTTAAGGATTGCTTGACGTAAAAAAGTATCCACGCTTCAAACAATCTTGAAATTAAAACCAGTGAAAGTTAAGTGGCGCCCAGGCCGGGATTCGAACCCGGGTCTAGCGGGCGACAGCCGCTTATACTAGACCGGACTATACTACCTGGGCTGTCCATAGCCAAAGGCGCGAGATGGATAATGCGGATTTTGATTATTTAAGCTTATCTTGATGATTTGCGGCTG
>CAZEPB010000008.1:0-71478 GCA_964514055.1 uncultured Candidatus Bathyarchaeia archaeon
GTGCGCCACATCCTAAAACCATGCAGCCCTCCGCTTTAGGGCCTAATCGAAATTGCTAACAATTTTGTTAGCAGCTCACCCGGCGGATCGCTTGCCTACCCAAGGGAGGCGGGGCTTATATAGCTTCCCGTTCTTCCATTTGTTTATTTGTTCGTTCATTTATTCGTTTATTCGTTTGTTCCTTCATGTCTCTCTGTGTCTTTACCCCTGTACATTCATTCGTTCATTCATTCGTTCATTCGTTCATTCGTTCCTTCACCCCACAGTGTACCTGTGAGTTAAAGTTTTATATACTAAAACCGCCAAAAATACCATGCAACGAGGGAAATGCCATCGTCAACCCATTCATCGCCAGGACCAAGGACTACCTGCCCAAAAAAAAGCGAAAATCACGAAAAACCTGGAGAACCCGCGAAAAAGCAGCCATGATTTTACTCCGAAAAAAACACGAATGGACCATAACGGCGATCAGCCAGCTCACAGGCCGCAGCGTCGGACTAGTCCACAAGGTACTCAGGACCGCAGCCAAAAGGGTCACTAAACTCGAGTGGCTCTGCTGCGGAATGCCCGAAGAGGTCCGGAAGCTACCCCAAGTGAAAGCACGCATAGGAAATATGAAGTTCTACAGCCTGAACATCGACTTAAGAAATCTCCCCCCTTCTGTACGCCAAAAAGCCGCGCAAATACTACGTACATCTATGGACTTTTGGAAGAAAAAGTGGTTGCCCTTTATCCTGGGTAAGGAGGACAAGCCGCCCTAATAGGCAGCAAAGCAGAAAATTCAGTAGATTAGGTAGTGGTAACTCTGAAAGAAATGCGGGGTAATAGTGTATAAACGTAAAGATAAAACACTACGTACATACATATGTTAAGCCTATTTTGTAGTGTTTGTTTATGGATTTTTCTTTATTTGGTATCGGCTATGGAAAGTCTTATATATTCATATATCCACATAGAGAGAGACATAGAGATAGAGGTGCGAAGGAGTGATTAAGATTTGAATTCCGTAAACAAAAATCCTTTCGTGAGAGAGCGACAGGAACGCATCCAAGAAGTTTTTGAATGGATAAAAAAGAAATGTCAGAACAACCACCCGGTGCAGGTTTCGGAAATCTCAGGCGTTTTCGGCGTAAAATATGGACTTACTGAAAGCACAATACTCTCTTACTTAAGGGCGCTAGATGCAACAGGGAAAATCGTTTTAACAACATACGACGTAAAATTACCAACTAAGGAAAATGACGCTAATTAGTTGGTGACTCCTGCAAATGCCTTATCTGAACCCATTCAGGGAAGATCGGTTACGGCGGATGCAGGAAATATGTGCTGAAATCAAAGCAAGAGGCACGGTTAAGCTAGATGAGCTGCTTGGATGGGGCGGTATTAATTGGGGTTCAACCGAAGAATCCATAATGCGTATGCTGCGGCAGCTTGAAAAAGCTCATTTGATAAAAATAGACGACAAAGAAAGCACGGTTCAATATGTAGAAGGAACCGAAACAGAGACTTCAACCTCATGACACAACAAACCGAGCGCTACACGAACATCGAATGTAAAGGCTGCGGGTTTAAAGGGTCCTCTTACTGTTGGCACGAATGCCCCTATAATACATGGAAGAGTACATCAAAATGAATTTTTCAAAAATTCTACGGACTTTGCCGAATCGGCATATAGGGGGTGTACGTAGTATTCCAATGTAAAAGCCCAGAATGTAACAGAAAATTCCCTATTTTGGGTCGGATTTCCGAGGAGCAGCAGCCGATGATGAAACTGGGCTTCCGACAAGACATGCAAGTGACGCGGATAATCATTGAAAAACCATGCTGCCCCTATTGTGGAAGCCTGGAATTTGAGCAAGTGAAAGAAGAATCGGAGATCGAGTTTGTGCGTGCCGACCAGATCAAGCCCTCAGATATTGTTCCGCGAAAAAAACAGCCCTTCCAGGAGCCCGCCAAAACATGACAACCCGTAAGAACATGACGGTCCAACCCAGCGGAAGGTCCAAAGTACCCGACGATATCCGTAAAGTAGTCAAAATAGATGGAAAGAAGGCCTACTGCAAAGTGACTGAATACGGTTCCGACAAGATTCTGCTAACCATTCTGCACCGCTGCGAACCTAGCGAAACATTGGAAATAGGTCCTGACGGAAGGCTTACGCTGCCAGTGAGCAGCCGCGAAACCATAGGACTGATAGATAAAAACGAAAAGGACAAGAAAAAGAAACTGAAAAAAGCGTTCTGCCAAGCGGAAGACCTAGGTCCTGACAAAATCCTGTTTACGGTTCTTACCCGCTGGACCCCAAACAAAAGAAACCCTTTCCAAGATCGTTTAAAGAAGGGATAATAAATAATAAATCCTAAATCATATATCATATATGGACCTGGGAGAGGTAAGTTAAAGTGAAAATATCTGAACCACACCTGGGGCGCAGTTTTCAAAGTAACGAGTTAGAGCTTAAGCTGCTCTTAGAAACGCCAGAGTGTACACCCAGCGCGACTTTCCTTTACCATCTAACCCTCATAGGCGTAAAAACCTCGGAAGATTTCTTAATGGAAGAGGCTGATTGACGAATGAGCGGACCAGAAGCGAAGGGAATGTGGATAGATGGTAAAGCCAACAAAAAAGAAATGGCTTTCCTACAGAACCTTATCAAAACTGCCTGCGCGAAATTCACTAGAGGCGAACTTCCTTGGCACTTCCAAAATGAAAAAATCACGTTTGATGCTAAAGCTTCTGGTAAAACATTAAACGTTTTCTATGGATGGAATTTTCCGCCCCCTAAATTCTGGAAGAAAACAGCGAATCCAAATGAATGTGTAAACTGCGACCCTGAGAGCAAGCACCCAAAAAGAGAAGTATGGTGTGAAAAAAGCAACTATCACTTTAATGTTTGCCCTTACGGCGCTCCAACCCCAAAGGGAATAAAGAATTAAAACAATGAGGCAAGTATATGATGAAAAAAATTAGGGTTCTTGTTCCTGCCGGGCATGTTCAGGCGATAGATGAACTCGTGGAACTGAAACTTTATGATACCCGCGACTCTGCGATCCGACACGCAGTGAAGGACCTCATAACATACCACCGCTCAGTAAGGCGACTAAGACCTCTGTGCTTCCGAAAAAACCAGCTGGAGGATATCAGACGAAGAATAGGTTTACCGGCATAATCCGCGCTACATTCTCAGACGGGTTCATTGAAGTTTGCCATGTTAAGGAAAAAGCCGACAAAGGAAAGGACCACTTTATCGACACGGTATGCTCCTACATAAAGGCAATTATTGAACAAGTCCCTGCTACTGGAACGGTTGACATCCAATATGCAGGGGCGTTTTCAATGGAGATAACCAAATTAACTAAGGCTGCCGCTGCTGTAGTGAAAGCGGCGTACCGAAGCGATGTGGCTAATAGTTTTGTTGGTAACTGATGGAAAAAACATTTATACTATATGATTTATGATATATGCTTTATCCTTTAGGATATATGGCAGGTGCTACAAAACGTCACGCGTAATCACTGTATGCAACCAAAAAGGCGGCGCCGCTAAAACAACAACAGCCATAAATCTAGCTGCGTATATCGCATTGGAAGGTAACAGCGTGTTACTGATCGACCTAGACAGCCAATCAGCAGCAACCCAACACTTTGGTTTTAACTTCCGCGCTACTATGCACATCGACACTATATACGACTCGCTCATTGCAGGCATTCCCTTAGACAAGATCACACTTGGCACAGGCATCCCCCAGCTCAAATTAGCCCCTTCAAACATTAACTTAAGCGGAGGCGAATACGAGCTATACGGGGTCAAAAACCGCGAATACGCGCTCACACGAGCACTAAAAACTATCCAGACCAAATACGACTACGTTCTAATAGATACGTCACCCAGCCTGGGAACACTTGAAGTAAACGCGCTGGCAGCCGCAGACTTCCTAATAATACCGATTCTCGCAGAGTTTCTTTCACTATCAGGATTATCCTCATTCCTAAAATTCGTTGGAATAGTCCAAAACAAGCTACACAAACGACTTCCTTATAAGCTCCTATTCTCAATGTTTGATAAACGGCTGCGGCTATCTAGAGAAGTCTATGCAGAGGTTGAAAAACACTTTAAAGACAAAGTCTTCCAAACAATCATCCCGCGAAACGTCACAGTAGCAGAGGCAGCAGGACACGGCCAACCTATAGTGCTGTACAACAAGAGATGCAAAGCAGCCAAGGCGTTTGAGGCGCTATCCCAAGAGGTCCTTAAGGAATTACCAAAACTGAGGAAAGGTGAAAAAAATGAGCAATGATAAAGAAAGCCGGTTAGGTAGGGGCGTGGGCGCCCTGTTTTCAGAAGAACCTGAAATAGTTTCCGAAGACACTGAAGTAGAGCCAGAAGTTAGAACCGAAGCTGACGACAGCAGAGTTGACCTTGTGAAGTTGAGACACGCCGTAAATGAGATAGGCAAGGGCAAACCCGTAACAAGCGTATGGAATCGTCAAATCAAAGTGGTGCTGCGCTACCTGTTCTTGACAGTGCCTGGTTTCAAAGAAAGTGTTGAAGCCCAAAAAATCCTAGAAGAAGCGTTAAAGGAAAAGTATCCAGAAGTATGGGAGAAGGTGCAGCTAGCCCTATCCTGATCGTTGATTTAGGATTTATCATATAGTATATATCCTAAATCATATATTATAAATGAGGGGTTAAGCAGCCTGGCAGCTTGCAGGACCCATAATCCTGGCGCCGTAGGTTCAAATCCTACCCCCTCAACCACATAATGGAGTGAAACGAAACTGCCCTCTATCAAGGTCGGAAAAATGGGAGAAGCGACAGTGTACTGCTGGGGTAGTTCTTATGAACCTGTAAAGTGCCGACAGTGCGGAGCTGATCTGCCACCAAAATACAATCATAACCGAAAAGGCGACATATGCCGAAAATGCAGCAGCTCATTTAGGTTCATAATCGGCGTAGAAATACGCAAAGGACTAAAACACATATATGAAAATCTCGGGTTAGGTCTGTTAACAACGCCCTATTGGGTGCAGAAAGGGCTTTCTTTCGGCTCAGGCGTCTAACCGCAAAGCCTTTATACTCGGATTTTGTTTACGTAAAATGCTGGATTGCACGCAACGTCGACTCGGGGAGAACCTTTGGCAGCCTGAACCTCCGGAGTAGCCCAAAGGTGATACACGCTGACATCCTTTGGACTACTCCTTTTTGGAAGAAAAAAATGGGGGAGTCTCTGTTGTCCACAGGGAGGGTGAAGGTTAGGAACGCCTTTACTCGTAGCCGCAAGGTTACATCCCTCGCCACTATATTTATGATTTATCATTTATCCTATATGATATATTCTATATGCACCCTAACCAAAACAATAACAACCGTAGCAACTATAAACATCACGTATTGCAGGATCTTCCATTTTTCCCCATGCGTCCACTTTTCATTGATGATAATGGCAACCACACACAGGGCGATTAACACGTCCACCGCCGCGTTTGGCAGCGGCACAGAAAACACGAGTAAATCAAATCTCAGCAGTGCCAAAAGCACAACGGCAACAACAAGCACAATGGTCTTACCGTAAATCTTAGGCATATCCAATAGGAAGGTAAAAATTGCAGAAAAGCTTTTCTGCCAACACATATAATAATTCACGGAAAGTAACAAAGTTTCTCCTGGGTGACAAACAATGGCAAAAGCAGCGGAAAAAGCAGTAGAACAAGCGATGGAAAAGTGCGCTGAATGTAAGCAACTTTGTGTTCCAGCTCTGTATCGGCAAACAGCAAACGGCAAGAAAGAACCTCTCTGTAGCCGCTGTGGACGTAAATTTTGTGAATCTAACGAGGATTGGCCCCCTTTGAAGCACTAAATTTTCACTAAATACCCCTACCAAACAGTGAAAAAATCTGCTTTGCTAAATACCTTGCGAAAAACAATGTAGCAACAGGTTCAGCGATGATTTTTTGCCTTATCCATTGCGAAAGACTTTTAACCATTGCCATAGCATGTGTAGGCGGTGAATTGTTATTACAAAAGGGGTTGCGAAATTAGGGAGCAGGTTACGCATGGTTGAGCTACGACTTAAGCGAATAGAAGACATAATGGAGCTAAGTGATGTTGTTTCTTCCTTTGACTGGAAAGACTTTTCAGATAAAGACAAGGCAATTCTGAATTTTCTACTCAAGAAAGAACGCGCAGGCGCAACCACCACCGAGATCGCCACAGAACTGGATTTCCCAAACCCTGAGACAAGCGGCAGAACGATTGTTTACACTCGCCTAAAACGGATATCCAGAATTTCAACCCGCATAAAAGGTCTGCCGATTGTCATAACTGAGCGCAAGCGTTGGTATCTCAACTTTGACGACTTTAACTTTCCAAAACAGGAAACAGCCGAGCAAAAACCGAATGCGAAAGGCTAAACTAATCTTGTTAGCAACTTGTTAGCAAGAAAGCTTTTTACAGGAAAATACTAGTATAGTTTTTGAAGGTGCTCTCTGTTGTCTCATAAGCGTACGGGACCACGTGTATCAAAGGAGCGCATGAAGAAACTTAGAGAGGCGTATTTGCAGTACACAGACCCTACTGTGCCTCCAGAAGAAAGACCAACTCAGGTAATGCTAGCCCATGAACTTGGATTGCCTCAAACAACGATTAGTTATTGGTTTGACAAATTTACGCAAGAGGAAGGAGGGTCGCCGGAGTTTACAAGTGAAGAAAGCGCGGAGGAAATGGCGCAACCTGGAAAAAAGCGTAAGGGACACAAGACCCTTGGAGAAAAAACTGCACTAAGAAAAACGGCTAGCGCCGCAATCGCGCACATCTCTGACAGGTCAATAAAAGGCGCTGAACAAGCCATAATCATCGGCGACATAATAATGAACGACTATAGCGACCTCATCAAAATAGCAGCTGCTAAAGGCATGAGCATAGACGATTTCCTCCAAGAAGTCTTTACTTTTTACGAGCGGAAAGCACAGCTCACACAGTACGTGACAGGACTAGAGGCTCATCTTGCAGAATTGCAGGAGCTAACCGACCCTAACTGGCGTTTTAAGCGAAAGTCAAGCCTGCTCTACAGATTCGCGCGTTATCTACTTGCAGCTAGAGTTTATGGCGTTAAAGTTAATACTAAAAAAGCCGTGAGAGCGCTTCAAATAGAACTTGAAAAAATCGATAAATAAGAGATGATAATAAATGAAAGTTGAAGTTGAAATATCTGACGACGATGCTATTTTTCTAGAAAAAATAGCGAAGGTCGACCCCACAAAGTTTATTCAGTCAGCCATAAAAGCGACTATTGAAAAGATGAAAGAAGCTGTACAAGCCGTAAAACAAGGATTATCTGTTACCCCCGAAAGAATGATTCAAGCTGGCATGGAAGTATCTGAACGGATTGCCGAGGAAGCAGGAACGGAGGAAAAGCAAGTTGACTGAAACGGACCCAATTCAAGCTTTGAAAACTAAGTACAATTTGGACGACGCGGCTATAGCAGAAATTGCGACTGCAGGATTAGAAGCGGGGGTCACTGCAACATCGCCACCAGGAAAAGCAAGGGGGGTCCCCCTTGAGGAGCCAGAGGCGGAATCAGAGGAAGATGTTTTTCAATTAGACCTTGATGGGTCAGGATTTGACCTTAAAAAAGCGCTGCGTAGTGGCACAGACTTAGATGAAATAATGCGATTCATGGTTATCGACAATTATATCAAGGAACGTTTTGGTAAAGACAAACCAATACCCCCCGAAATAAAGGCACTCCTTAGGCAAGCAAGGACTGGAAAAAAAGAAGCTGGCGACCTTGACGCATTAATGGATAAAATGATGAAGTATGAAATGATTCAATCATTCATAGAAAGTAGGAAAGCGAGAAATCAGCCACAACAGCAGCCGCAGCAGCCCGTCGTCGACATAGAAAAATCTGTCACAAATGCCATAAAAGAGGTCGGCGACAAAATGGCTGAGGCGCTGCGCACGCATAAGCTTGAAGATGAAAGAGACAGAGCCGAAGAACGCGCACGACAGGCACAGCAGAAAGCGGCAGAAGCTGAACAGAAGCTTAAAGACAAAGAACAGCAGGAAGCAGAAGAGAAGAAGCTTGCGGCCAGAGTGCAGGCATCAGTTGAACCCTTAGAGAAAGAGCTTCGTGAGCGAATACAAGTGATTCAGGCTCGGCTGCAAAATGTGACGCCGGAAGAGCGTAAAAAGTACATGCTTGACCTGAACGAATTGGTAACTGAAACTGTTGGGGAGGAACTTAAGGACCGCATTGTAACTTCGATTCAAAGCGCTTTCAGCAAAGAAGAATCTCCCCCTATTACCACAACGGTTGATGGTAAACCGCAGATTGATTGGTTCAAGCTAGGTGAACGCGCGCTTAGGACCTTAGACAATTTCATTAATAAGTTGCCAACACAGCCACCACCCAAAAAAGAGGTCAAAAAACTACCGCAACTACAAACAGAGCCTGCAACAGAACCCCAGGCAGCGCCCAAGCCAGCAGCGCCCGCGCAGAAAGAGAAAGCACTAATAACTGAGAAGCCACAAGAAGAAGTACAACAAACAACAGCAGAGGAGAAAGCCCCACCTGCCAAAACAACAAAAAGAGCAACAAAACCCGCCCAGCCCGAGAAGAGTAGCCAGCAGTCTACAACAACTAATAGAGGCCAAAAAACCTAACGCCGTCATAGACCGATTTATCACCTGGGCTCTCAGCAGTTACGTTAACAAAGAAAACATGGAAGACGCAATAAAAAACAACGTTGACATAATAGCCCTTAGCCTAAACCATTTTCATCTATCTAGTCCAGTTGTTGCTCCAGTTTTTAGGCTTGCACTACAAATGTTCTGGGAAGAGTTCATAGAACAATACCTAGCGGATGCCAAGAAAATATATGACATCTTAAGTAAAGATTCGGAAGTGAAAGAGATTCTTGATACGCCGCGGGGCAGAGATTATCTTAACCGCTGCGTCGAAGCCTCATACAACAGCCTCTATACATTTGCATGGGAAGGCTTCGGCACATGAAAATCAAGGTTGGCCCCTTCACGCTTGGGCTATGCCTGTATGAAAAGTGCCCTTATTATACCGAATGCAAGCACCCTAAAACAAACCGATTATGCAGTTTTGGGCAGCCATCTTGCCGATTGGGAAAGCTTGACTTGCTGCTGACAACCTACCTACTTGCTTTTGGTTTAGATTTGACCCATACGGCTAAAGTGTTTATATGTCTGATCCGTGGGCATATCCCTTACGAGATAGAAAACAAAAACAAAAATAAATCCAAAATAACTGTATGTAAAAGGTGCGGCTGTAAACTTTGAAGATAACAACGTCTTTAGACCTTGACAAACATACTGCAACTGTCATAATATCCACGGCAGAGAAACATTACAAGATGATCTATAACCTTGATGAGGTTATAGAGAAGCTAGAGGGAATCGCAAATAATCCATTGTCGCAGAAAATGGCTGAACTTTTAGGCTTCAAGGTAGAAGTAGAAAAGATACGCTAAACTTCAAACATGCCGTTTTTCCATGCAACATAAACGTTCACAATCAATAGTCCTATTTGTATCGCTGCTGTAATAGCAAAAATCACTTTATCCTCGTCACTCGCCATTGTTTTCACCTGATAATGTCTCTTGAGCTATGCGACTAGTTTCCAATGCATAAAACACTTTTCCTATCGCAGCACCCCCCATAATTACGGCTCCTGCAATCCAATGGTGAGGGTGAGGCGGCAGGTTAGGCATTGTGGTTCCCTTTAAAACACCATGCTTCCCCGGGTTTTTTCCCCAATGGGATATGACTTCGGGAAAGTCGGGGGCATCATCACAGAAAATTAATAGCCCAAGCTTGTACAGAACATCGAATGGGTCCGATGGTTCTTCCTCTAGCTTTTTCTTCATTCTAACCCAGCTCTCCACGCTGCTAGAGCAGTACACATTTTACTCTTGAGTTTCCTCTTGAGGTTTGGAGGCGTGAATAATCCAGGCGGTTAACATGACTCCTGCCGCGGCAGCAACCGCAGCAGCAACGGCAGCGCCAGCAGCGAGCCAAGCGGTTCGCTCCCAACCTAAGCGGTTTATTCTTTCGGACACGTTACTCTCCTGAAAAACTATAAGCGTTACTGGTTAATAATTCCTACGACGTAATCACGGTTCTGTTTAGTCGCTACTAGGTAGTAATCAGCGTTAGGCCATATCGAAAGGTTTCTCTGATATAGGTTCATGTAGTACGTGCAGCGTTTTTGATAGGCAGCCAAAGCGGCATCCATCGCCTTTTTCACGGTTGTACCCGCCGTCAACGAGCCGATTAAGGACCTGTAAAATTCAAGTGTGTAGTCAAACCAGTCCTTCATGTAGTCATGCTCAGACTCTTGAAACGCAGCATACATGCTTACGGTGCTTCCAACATACGCCTTTGCGCCGTCATTAACCACGGCTGGACCAAGCTCCTGCGCGGTTTCACAAGCTGGCAACGCGACCACAATACGGTCTTTCAACTGTGCTGCATTGTTGACTGTTTGCATGGTACAATTTGTTATGGTTAAGCCGTCTATTCCAAATAATACTTCTTCTCCGCAAGCGCCCGTTGGTGAACCGTGACCCGCGTATATTACCACTGTTGCGTCTGGATGTTGCGCTAGCGTTTCACTGAACACCAAACGAATGTTCTGTAGCCCCTTTAAGCGCACGATTTCCCAGCCGAAGCCTTTGAGAATCTTCTCAAGATCATCCATCATAGCGTAGGAGAGCTGCGTTGGTAAAAAAAGATAGGGGGAGGCGATTATAGCCTTTGGCATTTACAGCGCCGCCTTTTCCATGTTGGCGGTGACTTCAGTGCGCTCAAAGTCTACAGAAACCGATTTAGTCCAAGGTCTGTAATTTACCATTCTAACTTTTATGACTTTCGATGAGCCTAACGGCTCGTCAAAAATCGCGGTTCCGTCTAGCCCCGTTGACAAGCCGACTCCGCCGACGTCAACTGACACGTAGGGAATTACTGCTCCTGTTGAGGCATCTTTCACTGTGATAACTAATTTTGCCATCACAAACCACCAAACATGAATATGTTAACCAATCTTTAGGTATTTAAAATTAAGCCTCTCTCACTTACAAGTATTTTTTACAACACAAACCTTTTAAGCTTTTTTCGCTACTACTTCTCATTGAGGTATATTCTATGTTTGAAGCACTCGACGGTATTATGAAGCCTTGGGAAAATGCATTAAAATTACCTGCTGGCGTAACAGGGAAACAATGGGTTCCTGAAGCAATCGCATACGCTCTTGAAGTACCTTCTGATTTAATGTTCGACACGTTTGGAGCCAAACTTGCCAAAGGACTTGTAGGCTTTATTCTTTCGATTGCGCCGCAGTGGGTGATGCCTATGGTTGTGCCTGGCTGGTCCACTCGTGATACTGAAGATATGCAGGGTATAGCCAAACACCTGTTAGCTGAAGGCCTAGATCCTACACCTGACGAGATGGTAAAGATCGCTAATGCCATAGCAAAAATCCGCCAAGGTATTAGCTTTGGCAGTTGGGACAGCATAGCTGACGCAGTTGGAATGAAATCTATAGCAACGATACAGGCAGAGCTAAACAATGTAGGCACAGCAGTCGCTAACGCTGTTGGAATTCAAACCACTTATGGAAAAGGAGCAGGAAAGGAAACTACGCCCACCCCCACACCGGCAGCCGCGAAAATTACTCCAACGGTCACAATAGAAAGCCCAGGCTTCGGTTAAAAACGTCGACTTCCCCTTTTTCGTGTTCTCGTTTTCTTAGTAATCAGCTTAAAATTTTGTAGCCGCTTGCTATCATAAACTTGAATATGTCTTGTTTATGTTTAATCTTCTTTCTTTTCTTTACGAAATCCTGAAAGCTGTCCCAATAAGCTAATGTGTCCTTGTCAACGAGGAAAACAATTACAAACTTCTTCGGGTTGCTAGATGGCGGTCGCCCTCTTTCGCCTAACGGACTCATTTTTATCCCATTTTTCATTTATGCGTAAACTGTTAATTTATCTGTTAGAAGCTATTAAACTTGCTATCAAAGAAGGTATGCAAATGTCAGAAGAAACCATTCCCTCTTGGTTTACTGAAGCATCATGGGCTGGAAAAGTGCGATCACTGCCCTACAAAGGCTTATCTGAGGCGGAAATCTCGGTTTTCGAGAGAGACTTCAATGTAATGGTTGAAGCACTACGCAAACATGACCCTGAGATCGCCGCAAACTTCGCGGCTAAAATGGAATACTACAAGGTTGCAGCAGGAATTTTCAAGGCAATCGTTGATCTCCCGTTCGGAGGCATGGAAACTTCATCTGGCGAATTCGGCTTTACGGGGCCGCTTCTTCCCTCGTATCCCTTCCTTGCAGCGGATAATTGGGTTCAAACAATTTCTGCGGGTTGGAACAACCTCTACGGCTCTAGCAGCTCAGGCATCGCCGGAAACTCCACTGTTGGCACGCGAAGAATGTACGTCTACCAATCTCTCCTAAGCTGCTTAGGAAACCCGAAAATGAGCGCGTATCTCCCCAACGTTAACGGTTACGCATATCCCGGCATAAACACGCTTTCGCAGGCTAAAGTTCCCAAGAAAGATACCTGGGTCAAAGAAATTCCCCTTCTGAAGACAATTTTGATTCATCCAACTGGCACGCACTATGTTAGAGCAGCCTTTGAGCAAGCAGGACAAGTTGAGCTAATCCCAATGGGCATAATGTTTGCTGAACATGACTACTTGAAGACCGAAGCCTACTGGTACACGTAAACTAGGGAGGCTTGATAAATGTCAACACGACAAGCTCAAGAACAAATAATCGCACAGTTCACCGATGGCAAGCTCCTAGTTGACTTCAGAGGCGTTCCGCAATCTAACTATGCTACAGGCGGCGTAACACACAGGTTCAATAGTCTTTCCCGAGTTTTAATGGTCCTAAGGCTGCAAACTGAAGGCACGCCTTATCACTTAGAAGCAGTCGAATATGGCACAAGCAACGCCATAAAAATCAAGTTCTATGACATGAGCGCCATGTCCATTTCTGCCGCAACTGAACTAGCCAACGGCTCAACCATCACGCCAATAACCATAGACGCTACCATTATCGGATACTAGTCCAGCCATACCCCTCTTTTCTTTCCGCTTCCGCTAAAATCATAAAGGGAGACTTAAAAAACTCATGGCGATTCCCACACTTGAAGACCTTACTTCGATTGCGTCACTTGAAGACTTGAAAGCATGGCTTGAAAGTTATAAAGTCACTGTGCCTCATATGGAGTGGGGGAATTTTGCTACACCTGATACACAAGTATATCGGGTAAGTTTTAAGACGGCTTTTCTGAAAGCGCCCAGCGTAATATGTGTAGGCTCAGCCCGAACAGGCACTCTTACAGCTCCCACGTACACTGCACCGAAAATAACGCTTCCCGCAGTTCCAAAGTTCGCGTCTATAACTCTTCCGTCGCTTCCAACGTTTGCGACTGTAACGCTGCCGACGCTTCCGACGTTTGGAACCATAAGCCTTCCAACTTACGAAATTCCGCGCGTCTCATCGCCCAACCTCGCCAACACGTTAGCTAACACATTTAAGGATACAGCTAACTCGTTAATACCCGACTGGTTCACTTACTTGGGAATTCCGCTTACTTCGTTAAACTTAAAATCTGCTATGGTCGTCGTTTTCGGTATTATTGGCGGCTTGGTGGGTAACTCCATAGATAAGTTTTGGAACACCAATTTTCAGACGCAGCTCGACAACATACGCAACAAACTAAATGAAGCAATGAGCACTATCAGAAACAACATTCAATCAACAATCAACTCTTTCAGCAGCAACTTAAACACTGGCATAGCTACGTTGAGAAACAACCTTCAATCAACTATTAATGTGTACAGCAGCAACCTGAACACGGGATTAGCAACAATAAGAAACAACATTCAATCAACCATCGATGCGTACAGCAACAACGTAAACACGTTAATAGCGAACTATAACACCAGTTTGCAGGCAAGCATCAACAGCGTAAACGCCCAGGTGCAAGACAGCATAAACAAATCTCTTAGTGCACTCTACACGATGCTAGGCATTCCCGCCGGGATGCTTGTAACCCCCGTGAGCTTAAACGATGTCACGAACACATATTTCGATATAGTAGGCGTTCCTAACGGTAAATTTTGGTGGTTTGCAATTGAAGAAGTCTAAAGGTGGTTTGCAAATTGGGTGAAACTAACACAATTACAATTAAGCCCAAGGGAGAATCTACGAAAGGCAGAATCTATGCCGTGCGAATTAAGGACATTAAAAACCAGGGTGCAGGTGAATACTTTTCCTGGGATGAAGGCAAGTGGGGCGCAAATGGAACGCCAAAAGTCGAGGTTGGCACAGGAAATATTTACGTAGCGTTTTGGGCTACAAACGAGGGGCTTGACGGCGATCTGAATTTGCAGCTTATCGACAATAGCACTGGAATAGCTGTGCAGATCGTAACTGGTTATGCTGAACTAGGTGGCGGCGTAGGCCTTGAGTGGACAGGCGATATGCCAAAAGACGGAATCAACTTCACCCTTAAAGTAACGCCATAGAAGGAGTTAAACATGGCACAAGGACAAATTAACGCAATCCGGGTTCAAGACCTTAGCACTGGCAAGTGGTATAACTACGATAATAAAGGCTGGGATACAGAGCCTGAGATAACGCCAGGCAAAGAAAAACTTTACATAGCGTTTTGGGCCACAAACTACTCATCTAGAGGTACATTAGCCCTATCCATCATTAATAACGAGACAGGCGAGACGGTTGCAGCAAGAATTTGTCCGACTGTGGACCCGTGGGGCGGCGACATAAACAAGGGTGTCGGTATTGAATCCACGACACACGCACAAGGAGAATATAAAGGCAAAAAAGGTTTAGACATGCCCGGCCACAAATTAACTCTAATATGTAAGGTGACGCCTTAACATGGATGAATTAGATGTATCCGTAGAATCAATAGGCGGCGAAGAATACACTTTAACAGTGGACTCAACGCCCCAAGGCGTACTATTTTCCATCAGCGAATTACAAACAACAACCCCATTTACGCAACTGTTAGTCAAAGGCAGCTACACCATTAAGATGCCTGACTCAACTTATGACGGTAAACCTTTTAAAAGTTGGGAAGATGGTTCAACAAACTCAACGCGCACCATTAATCTTACTTCGGACATGAACTTGAAAGCAACATACGAGGGAGCTGTTGAGGAAGAGGAAGAGGAAGCGGTCAAGCATACTTTAACTGTTGAGTCGGACCCGTCAAACCAGCTTTTCAGCATTAGCGAGATGCAGTATATAACGCCGTACACGGAAAAGTTAGGCGAAGGCAGCTACACCATTAAGATGCCTGACTCAACTTATGACGGTAAACCCTTCGAGACATGGGAAGACGGTTCAACGAATCCAGAACGCACCATCAATCTCACTGCCGACATGACAATTAAAGCGACTTACAAGACTCCAGAGGAGGAAGAGGAGGAAGAGGAAGAAGAGGTTACGGCTGAGCATCTTTTGAAGATCGAGTCGGACCCGACAAGCAAGGGGTTCAGCATTAACGGCGTAACAGCAACGACGCCGTACTCAAAGACTTTGCAAGAAGGCAGCTACACAATTATAATGCCAAGTGAAAATTTTAAAAGTTGGGAAGATGGTTCAACAAACTCAACGCGCACCATTAATCTTACTTCGGACATGAACTTGAAAGCAACATACGAAGGCGAAGCCCCTAAATCTCAATGCGAAGAACAATACGGTGACTGGGGCTTACTCAATGCGCTGCGCAACTTAATATGTGACCTCCAGGGAATCCCAACCGAGTGAAGTCCATGAGCAAACAACAGAAACCAATGGACTTCTTTGAGGGGTTAGCGCATCTTTTCCGTTTTGACACGATGAGCGCGAACTGGCGAAATATCATACGGTCTTTCGATCCTGTTACCGCTGGAATACTGTTAGCAGCTGCGCCAGTGATAGCGCCTATAATTGCACAACAGCTAAAAGAACTCGGGGTTATTACAGAGCCAAAAGAAGCCGAGACAATAATCAAAACGAGTCTAGAAACGGCTGGCACAGCAACTATGCTTATTCCTGCTTGAATAAGGTGGCTTCCTATTTTTTATTTATGCATAAACTGTTAATTTATTTGTTAGAAGCCTCTATTTTTTTTCTGAACGGTGGATCTTAATGGCTTCTTGGGAAAGAACCACGACTCAACAAGCAGAATTAGCTATCCTTACACCTGTAGGTGGCTTCGTTCAGTTCCTATCGGCTTTACTGGTAAAAAACCTCCAGATACCTCTTCCTTATGTCTGGCACTGCACAAGCGGGTATCCTATAGACGTCTCACGCGACCACTTAGTAAAAAAAGCTTTGGAGGAAAAGGTAAACTTTGTGTTCTTTTTGGATACAGACGTTCTTCCGCACCCTCAAACTCTCGTGCGCCTTTTAGCTAGTAACTTGCCCATTATTTCTGGTCTATACTGGACCAAGGCAAAACTACCCTGTGCCTACAAATTTACGAAAGACCCAAACCATGCAGGAGGCTTTGACCCAAACCATGTGGAATCTATGGACCCCGCAACTTTTAGCCCAAGACCGATGGAAGTAGATGCTGTAGGTGCTGGCTGCTTGCTTATAGACGCTAGAGTTTTCAATATTATTCCGGAGCCCTGGTTTCAATGGAACATGCTTCCTTGGGTTCCGCAAGAGGAATCAGCTGGGCATTCGGAAGACATTAACTTTTGTCTCAAGGCTAAACAATATGGTTTTCCAATTTATTTAGACGCTGGGGCACGCTGTAAACATTTACTTGAAGGTTCTTACTGCCTCGACGAGGAAGGAAAATTCCTAGCGGTCTTATAAAATGATTAAACGTGTTTTAGTCACGGGTGCAGCAGGTTTTATCGGCAGTCATTTAATACGTGCGCTCGTGCAAAAAGGCTACGCGGTTACAGGACTCGACGTTCAGAAAGGAGCGTTAGAAAAGTATGGGGAGGAAGTAACCGAAATTAACGTGGACATCAGCGACAACGCAGATATGGACTCGCTTGGAAAGAACCTTGAACTTGACGCAGTTATCCATTTGGCAGCCTTAGCAACTCCGAGAATCGCGGAAAGGATGCCAGAAACAACATTTAAAATGAACGTTTACGGCACGTACAACGTCCTTAAACTGGCGAAACAGGCTGGAGCCAAAAAAGTGGTTTTTGCTTCCACCGCCCACGTGTACGGCATCAGCCCTAAGTACATGCCAACAGACGAGAAACACCCGTTAGCGTTGGGTAACACTTACACGAGCAGCAAAATCTTAGGCGAACAAATTTGCAACCTCTTCTATGAGAACCACAACATTTCTTACGTTGCCCTGCGAATGTTCAACGGTTACGGGCCTAAACAGAGCCTGGACTACTTTATTCCTGCCATGATAAAGCAGGCGATGGAAGGGAAAATAACACTGCGTGGAAGACATATCACAAAAGACTTCATCTACGTGGGTGATATGGTCAATGCGATGCTAACTGCTGTGGAGTCGGATTATGTTGGACCCTTGAATGTGGGAACAGGCATTGAAACTACGCTGGAAACAGTGGCAAGCTTTATAGCTAAAAACTTGGGCGCTGAGCTGGGCTTTGCCGAAACAGAGGATAGAGGACCCACGCACATGCGATGTGACCCTACGCGAATAAAGAATCTCGGATGGCTACCTGAAACCATGTTAGAAGACGGTTTATCCAAAACGATAGAGCATTTTAAGCCTTTGTTCTTCTCCAGTTTGCTATCATCTCACGATGAACAAAAATAAGGCTTTCGGGGGGGTCTTTTCTCCACTCTACCTTGCTGAAGTCTTTGCCTAGACCATGCGTTCCTTTGGCGCCGTAAGCTACGTAGCTTATGCAGATGTCAGATCTAGGGCGGTAGTTTGATGAGTAAACCCCGTTTAACACAAGTTTCTCGTAAGATATGCCGTATTCTTGTGCCTGCCGCAGTGCCGTTTCTTCAGGGTCTTCGCCTTTGAGTATTCTTCCGCCTGGCAGCATCCAAGTGTTTACACATGGGGGAATTCTTCGAATGCCATAAAGAACCTCGCCTTTGTCGTTAACGAAAATTAAGTCTACGCAGGGAATAGGCATAATTTGAACCATAAGGTTCCACAGTTTTTCAGGCAAATACCTGTTTGGTGAAATGGTCATTTAATTCCTCCTGTGTTCTTTTATCCATTTAATCCAATAATCAGGGTATTTTTTCATGCTCCAATCGGCAAGCAATCCGCCAAGACCTACTCCAACGCAAATACCAAAAATAAAATACGGTAATTCGATCATTCCGTCTGCTTCCTGTACCATTCTATCGTGTCTGCTATGCCATCTTCTAGCTTAACTTTGGGTTTGTAGCCGAGAACCATTCTTGCCTTAGCAATGTCGACCATTCTCACAGGGAGAGCTGAGGGTTTGGTTTCGTCTAGCTCTATCTTCGCCTTCGAGCCTAAAGCCTTTAAAATGATCTGTGCCAGCTCATAAGTCGTAACAGGATGCCCCGAAGCGATGTTTACGGGGTCAGCGTGCGGAAGGGTCATAACCGTTAGAAGCAAGCCACGTGCGATATCGCTAGCGTGTACAAAGTCTCTAACGTCTCTTCCGTTTCCCCACAGCACGAAGCGCTTTTTCTCTCGTAAAGCCCTGCTAATAAGAGCAGGCAGCACGTGTGATGTTCGTTCATCAAAATTATCAAATCTACCGTAAGCCCCGCTTGGTCTGACGATACCAATTTTCAACCCAACTGTATTAAAGTAAAACTCGCAAAGTTTCTCTAAGAACCGTTTTACCCAGCCGATACCGAAATATAACCTGTAGGGAGCAACGCCGAAGTTTAGGTCCCCTTCTCTAACGGGCGTTTCTGACGGAGAATAAACAACGGTACTGCTGATATGCCCGACTCTGTCAACTTTTTCCCTGTAACACGCTTCTACCACGTTGGTCCATAAAACCGCGTTAGGTCCAACAAATGCGGTCGGGTCGTTTGCAGCTAACCCAGCGCCTCCCGTGACTCCTGCACAGTTCATGACAATTTGGGCGTCTCGCACAGCCTCCCTAGCTTCCGTAAGGTCCAACAGGTTAAATGGTCCTGCTAGGAAGTCCGCCATGTACGTGTAGTCTGTTGGGGGTCTATTGTTATACACGGCTTTCACTTCTGCGCCAAGCTTACTCAGCTCTGCCACCATGTAAGAGCCTATCATACCCGTGGCGCCAAGCACGGTCACACGTTTGCCGTGATAAAACTCTTTCAATTCAGTCATTTACACTCGCCATTTCAAGATTATTCTGCCTGTCAAGGCATTTTAACATATTTGTGCAAAATTTTGTATAAGCCTTGCTATAGCAATCCTTAACCGCTTCAAGTACTAACTCAGGGTCAGTCACAATCGCAAAAGCTAAATCATCTTCACGTTTTCCCATTTACGTTTTCTCCCAATTTGCTTCTGGCCAGGGGTCTTTTTTAACCCTTGACAATACTTCGTTTACTTCATTTTCTATTTGGATCCAAATAGAGTTTTTGCTTTCATCGCTTAGTTGCAGCCGCTTTTCGGAAACAAGCAGGGGGTCCCTCTTCGCCAACTCCGCTAGTTCCTCTTGGCTTCGGGCGTCTCTTTGCCCCTGTTTATGCCAGCATAACCGCGTAGTTTCCATGTCCATAAAAACGGGTTTGCCTGTGCGGACCCGCTGTAAACAAAGCGTAGTACAATTGTAGACTTCTTTTATGTTGTTGCCGTTAATGGTTACAGCGTTGATGTCGTAAGCTGCCATCCTCTCCGCCACCGTCTCCGTAGGTAAGTAGTATTCTTTTCTGATGTTGCCTGCAAGTCCGTTGTCTTCGCAGACAAGCAGCAGCGGAACTTTCTTGATTTTAGCAATGTTCAAGGCTTCGTGTACTTGTCCGTTGCTTGTTGAAGCGTCGCCGAAGAACACCGCTACAACATCATGGGTCTTTCTGTAATACCGCAGCGCGTAGGCTAATCCCGTAGCCACAGGAACGCACGTGCCGACAAGTTGAAAACTAAACATGTGCCTGATTTCTGGATTATTAATGTGCATTTCTCCAGCTAACCCGCCGTTGACGCCTGTAGCTTTGCCTAATACCTCAGCTATCAAGGGGTAAAGTGCAGCACCCTTAGCGATTTCATGCGCGATAGTGCGATGATGAGTTACGATGTAGTCTGTTTCTTTGAGGGCAGCACAGACACCCACGCTTATGGCTTCTTGCCCCTTACTAAAGTGCAGGTCCGCAGCCTCGCCTTTGAGGCAGAGTTCTTGAAGCTTGTTCTCTACTATGCGGACCGTAACCATTCGCTTATAAAGAGTCAATTCGTCAATCATCTTATGTCGCCTCTTTTATTTGCTTTGATAACAATTGAATTGCTATCTCCATTATTCCTTTTTTTTCAAAGGCTTTTTCGGGCTGCTCGGGTAAAATGTCTTTTGGCAAAATCTTTAATCCTCTCTTAACAAGTTGTTTTCTTATTTCAAGGATTTCATTGTAACACTTGCGGTCTATTTTGACACCTGAATACGCCATTCTCTTAATTCTCCCTCCCTGATAACTCCGCGAGTCTAGCATCAACCACTTTACGCCCAGCCAAGCTACGCAAAGCAGCGAGAGTAATAGCCTTATTTTCAAAGTAAATTATGGCGTCAGTTTTTGATGTTTTTTTCTGACAAACAGGACAGGTGTCTTGACCAAGCAACCAATAGAAGCCATGATCATACTTTTCCCAATAAGCGTCAAGATGTTTCTGCATAATTTACCCTCCTAACTTCAATGTTTCTCTATCCAGCTCCTTCAAAACTTCAAGTATCTTTTTCTCGGAGGGTAGCATGTACTCGTGAAGGCCGCTGCTTGCGGGAATAGTTGTTCTAGGTGCGCCCAAGCGCCTAACAGGGTGGCGCAAAACTTCATAGCATCTTTCGCTTATCTGAGCTGCTATTTCAGCGCCTACCCCCGCATACTGCACGTCAGGCTCAACTATGAGAAGGGCGCCCGTGTTCTGTACTGAGCGTTCAATTAGGTCGTAGTCCACAGGGTAGAGGCTTCTTAAATCTATGAGTTCGTAGGTCAATTTTTCTCTTTCAAACAGCATTTCTAGAATCCTTTCGGTGAGTGCGTATGAAACAACCGTAACTCCGCATCCTACTCGTGCGGTTCGTGCTTTGCCTAATGAGTCATGCAGCGGCAGCTGTAGCCATTTATCTTGTAAGTGCTCGGGCATTGTTTTATCTGATATCATGCGGTCCTCAAAGAACAGGGTTGCCGCTTTGGTCCTTAAGGCTGCCTCCATAAGCCCACGTGCATCCACAGCGTTAGAGGGAACAACCACGTTCAAACCTGGTATATGCGTGAAGAGGCTTTCGGGTCGTTGTCCTGTTGTCGGACCGCCAGTAAAGAATTCTGCGCGTATGATGATGGTTTTAGGTTCGGAGATAAAGTTTACTTTGGCTGCCGTGTTACAAATGCTGTCCATTGTTCTATATAGAAAGTCGGCAGTGATAACATCAACTATAGGTTTAACGCCGCCAAGCGCCATACCTACCGCAAAGTTCGTGTTGCCATCCTCGCTTATGGGAAGTGTGATAAAGCGCTCAGGGAAATCTCTCTCTATATCAGGCGAATCAAAATGAATCTTCATACAACTTCCTTCACCCATAATATAGATTGAGGGGTCTTCTTTCATTCTGTAGTATATAGCGCGGTATATTCCGTCGCGGATCAGTCGATTTCTAACCCAGGGGTTCTTACTCATTTTTTTTCGCTCCTTATTTTTCAACGTTTTTCTTCACGTTTTCTATTATGTACTCTACTTCTTGGTCGCTTAAGTTTTGGTGTGCAGGCAAAAACAAGGTGTTCTTTGAGGCGCAAGCTGCGTTAGGCGCGTTTTTTCCTCTTGACGGGTACATGCCTCTTGTTTCTATACCCGCTTTCTCCAGCCTTATTATAACCTCTTGCGGGTTCTTTGTATGTATCGGGTAAGCAAGAGGGCAGATGTACTCGCCGGGGTCTTCACGTAGCATTCCACATTGCAAGCTTTCATTGTATGCACGGAGAATTTCATGCCTGCGCCTTACGATCTCGTTTATTTTCGTCATTTTAAGGCAGCCCAGCAAACCCTGTATCTCCATAGGCTTCACATTGTAGCCTGGATAGTCATAGGTTGCCCAGCGGATTTCGCCCTTGTATTGCTTTCTTCTTTCACAAACGCCCTGCGACTTAAGAGTGCATACTTGGCAAGTGCAGACTCTTGAATTGTCTCTTAATGCCCTGCAAATCTCCGACAGTTCCTTATCGTTTGTAACTATCATGCCCCCCTCAATCGTGCAAACTTGATGAGCAGGGAAAAAAGAATAAACAGCAATATCCCCAAGCGCCCCTGCCTTCTTACCTTTTAATTCGCTTCCCATAGCTTGAGCTGCATCCTCAACGATTACGGCGTCCTCAAGTTCCTCTAAACCTTGCACGGGTTTACCGAACAAGTGTACAGGCAAAAAAACGCCGCTGCGTTGACATCTGCTTAGGTCCATATTCAACGAATTCGCCTGGATATCCGTAAAAACAGGATTCATCCCGTTAACTAAGATGGCGTTATGCGTAGCCATGTACGTGAGGCTTGTAGTTATAACGTCGGCAGAAACAGATTTATATTTGATTTTCACCGCTTGGAGCGCTAGCATGAGCGCGCTTGTGCCGCTGTTTACCATAATGCCGTATTTAACGCCAGTCCACTTAGCGCATTCTCTTTCAAATTGAAGAACGTATTTTCCAAGAGTTAACTTTGGGTCAGGTTCACTAACTAACCTTGTTACGGCGTCTCTTTCAGCGGGTCCCCAGTCTAATGTGCCAATTCTAATCAAGTCAGATACCTCTCTTATACCATTGGTCCTGCGGCACATCGTTAAGCGGAATTATGGGTTCTCTTTCTTGGCTGAGTTCGCGCCAATGCCATATTTCTTTTCGTCTCTTGCGGAGGGAATATGGGTTTATGGCTCTTGGCGGTTGCCCTCTTCCTATGGCATTTTTTCTTTGTTCCGTGTATGCTAAGCCTTCGTTATAGGACCATCTAGGTTTCGGATCGCTTATCGACATGGGAATTGTCGCGTTCAAGTTTGGAAGTATTTCTCTTGGGTTCAAACAGAACACGTTTGCTTCTCGTGAAAGCCATGTCACACATCCAGCCATCATAAACCTATATCCGAACTCTGTGTCTCCTGGCCCGCAGCCTCCATCATAGTGCTCATCCATTCCTTCAATGTCAAGCACAGCCTCTAACGGAAAGCTGTCATTTTTAGTGTGCATGTACTGATACCCTACGGGTCCAGTGGGGAGAACAGATTTAGGGTCTTGGTTTGGGTATTCAAACACTTTTCTTGTCGTGAGCCATGAGGAGTCAAAATGACTTTTGAAGATGCTGATTTCATCGAAATTTTCTTTTTGCCTGCTAATATGGTAGCGTGTTCGCGCTCTTTCCTCAGCAGTACCTCCTGACAAGCTCCCCGTGAACTTCATTGGTGGCGTACCATCTTTTGTTACAACCTCAGGCATGTCCATGTAGAGATGCGGCGCCATAACCAAGCTTTTTCTTTCATGAAACCGCAGATGATTCTCTATCCATCCAGGAGGCGTGTAAGCGTAGTCCAGAAGCATTATCACTATTTCGCCTTCGGCTAGCATAAAACCCGTGTTGTACCCCGCGCAAGGCGTACCCCAAATGCCGTTATAACGGTGGTTCGGAACGTGATAAAACGGCTGCTTTATGCCAAGCTGCTTAACGAGGTCAAGCACTCTTTCATGTCTTTTGTGGTATCTGCCGTCGACGAAAATTATTTCAAAGTCGCTAAAAGTCTGGTCCGCTAATCCCCGAAGCGCCACGTCAACGCCGCCAGGTCGAGCAGAGCCAAGCGTTACCGTAACCTTCACCATTTGCCTTCACTATATGTTATTAAGCAAGACATAGATATTTAAGCGTAAAATTATAACCATATTTAACCCGGAGGCTAAAAAAAATTCGAATCTCCGTAATCTCGACAACAACTTATCCAACGCCACCTATTTCTTACGGCGGTGAAGTTTTCTTTTGGGACCTAGCTGAAGCATTAGGGCAGCTTGGACACGAGGTTCACCTTTATGGCGCTCCAGGCAGCAAATGCCCCACAGGCGGTTTTCTTCACTACATTCGAGGAACCTATGGAGCCATTTCTGTAGCCGCTGAAAACGAAGTGTACTACATTAACAAGGACGACCTTTTGAAAAGCGATTTCATCATAGACTGTGCTCATAACCACATGACCGCAGAACAAATCTACTGGTATCACAGGGAACACGCAAAAAAAGTGTTCAACGTTCTCAACGGAATCGTGACCCACTGGCCTAGATGCCGCCCGTGGAACATGATTGTCGGTAGCAACAAATGGAAAGAATTAGTTGTTAACGCCGTCTCACAGTTTAAAGGCACGCCTTGGGAGGATACCCAATTTGACATTCCAATTCCTAAACGGTTTGAAGAAAACGAAGTACACATTATTCCTTGGGCCTGCGATACTTCTTTCTACACGCCAGCCGAGAAGCTTCAAGGTGATTATTTTCTGTGGGTTGGCAGACCTACGCCCTACAAGGGTATGGCAAAAGCTATAGAGCTAGTTGCGAAGGCAGATGTGCCTTTCAAAGTTTTACTTCGCAAGCAGGCGATTTTGGAGCATGAGATTTATGGATTGAAGTGCAGTGACTTTATCCAGAAGGCTAATGAGAACGGCGCAAAAATTGAGATCGTGGAAGAAGCGAAAGAACCCTTTGGCAGCACGTTTAAACGAGAACTCTACCGAAACGCTAAAGCGCTGCTGTTCCCCTGCGAAAGTCAAGAGCCTTTCGGACTAGTCCTTATCGAAGCTGTAGCCTGCGGCTGCCCCGTGATATGCTCAAACCTCGGTGCACTGCCGGAAATAATCGAAAACGGAGTTAACGGTTTTATCTGTGCCAACGATGAAGACTACTTGAACGCGATACAGAACATTGATTCTATATCACGAGAAACATGCAGGAAAACAGCCGTAGAACGGTTTGACCGAAAAGTGGCTGCACAGCGCTATTTAAGTCTCTTTGATAAGCTGAAAGACCGAGAGGTAGCTTAAGTAATGCCTATCAAAAAAATTAAACCCCTGCGCTCCAAGTGTCCGCGTTGTAGCAATGAGAACACTACAACTATGTTAAACTTTGAAGGTTATTCTAACGGTACATGGCTGACTCACCAAAGTCATGTTGACTGCGGTTACTGTGGCTATGGTTATACTCTTATGAAGCATTTAGTTAACCCTGAAGACAAGATTGAAATTTTGGAGGGTGTTTGAATGAATGTTTTGGTTTTAGGTGGAGCTGGAGAGCTGGGAAGCAACTTTAGTAAACTCTGCCTTGACATGGGACACCACGTAACCATACTAGACGTAACGCGGTTTTATGAGGCTTGGAGGCTGAAAGAGTTAGGCATAGCTGACAAAGTTACCTACGTGTGGAAATCAACTTTTGACCTTACAAAAGACGACTTTCAATATTGGGTAACTGCCGTTGGTTCTGTGGTTCCGCTTTCTAAAGTGTCTTATGATTTGGTCTTGGATTGCGCTTGTCAAGCTGACCGCCCGTTAGGAACAAGCGCTCCAAAACACACGTTACTGAATAATCTGCTGGGTTCTTTGACTCTGCTTGAGTGCTGCAAAGAATTAGTCGGCAAAAAACCTTTAATTATCTACCCTTCAAGCAGCGTAGAGTTTCTAGGCGTGCCGAGAAAAGAGCAGCCGATAACTGAGGAAACATATCCGAAACCAACGAACGTTTATGGTTTAACGAAGTGGATGGCGGAAGAACTCTACTTAACTTACTACCGAACGTTTCAAGTTCCCTGCTTGATTATCCGCACAGGCTCATGTTACGGACCCATGATGAGAACCGACCAGTTCATAGCTCAGTGCATAATTAAATGTCTCAGAAACGAGGACATGACTGTTAAAAGCCCCGAGGCGACAAGGACCTACACGTACACAGGCGATGTATTAGACTTTTACAAGCGGCTTCTGAAAAAATACGAAAGTGACCCCTTCGCGCTACACGGTGTAATTGTCGGAAACGGCGGAAACGCAGAAAGCCAACCTTACGCCACGCTTAACGTAGCAAAGATGATCCAGAAAATAACTAATTCAGAGAACCATCTTTTGGAAGGTCCTTATGAAGCTGGCGAAGAAACTAGTGGAGAACCCGTTTTTCAATGGGAGCAAAGCGAATTAGCTGAGAAGCTGCTGGGCTGGAAACCCACGCACACTTTAGAAGAAGGATTAACAGAAACCATAGACTGGTTTAAAACGCAAGGTTAACTCCATGAAAGCTGTTTTAATCGTTCCCCCGCGCCCTTACCTGTTCGAACAGAAAGCGCTTCCGCCGCTTGGTGTTCTGACGGCTGCCGCTGTATTCAAGAAACAAGGCTGGGACGTTGAGGTTTTGGATTTTGCAGACGGATATCGCTTCGTCGAGGCTGACGTGCACGGCATAAGCGTAAACACCCCTGACCTCAAGGCCTGTATTCAGATTCTTAAACAACTAAAAAAAGACGGCGCCCGAAAAGTAATCGCGGGCGGTCCACATGCTACGTTGATGCCCCAGGAATGCTTAGATGCAGGGTTCGACATGGTAAGCGTAGGCGACGGCGAAGTCACCATACCCTCGATACTAAATGCCGTGGAGTATGAGGGTGGGTTAAGCCAAGGGTGGCTTAGAGATATAGATGAGGCACCGCATCCAGATCGCACGTGCCTAGACTTGAAAGAGTACAATTTCAGAATCAAAAGTTTACCCGCTACTAGCCTAATGACGACTTTTGGCTGTGCCTGGGGGCGCTGCGCGTTCTGCTCACGTGTATTTTGCGTAACTCGTTACCACTCGCTTGAATGGGTCAAAGAAGATTTAAAGCAAATAAGCGACCTAGGCTTTAGCGCGGTCCAAATTTACGATGATGAATTTTTCACTTTCCCGAAACGTGACGAGCAAATTATCAAGACTCTAAATCGCATGGGCTTCACTTGGCGCGTGTTCGGGAACAGCCGTTTCATACTGAAGAATAAGGGGCTGCTTTTTCAAGCTGCTGAAAGCAATTTATATGAAGTTTTGCTTGGCATCGAGAGCGGCAGCGACCAAATCCTTACGAACATTAACAAAGGCACCACAGTTAAAGCAAACATAGAAGCCATAGAATACCTGCACTCTTTAGGAGTCCGCGTTAAGGCTGCAATGATTATTATGCTTCCCGGAGAAAGCGAAGTAACCCTAAAGCAGACGTGGAGGTTCTGCGAGAAAATGGATCAGTATGTTTCAGAATGGGATTTTACGATGTTGGTTCCTTATCCTGGCAGCCGCATATATGCGCATCCAGAACAGTTCGACATAAAATTTGACAAGAAAAAAGTTTACCAAGCGTACAAGGGCGCTGGCACAGAAGCCTGGGACCCAACGCCTATTTCAACGTCTAAGCTTTCTTTCGAGGAAGGCTTAATATTGCGAGAAGCATTAGAAAAAAGATTCAAATACAGAGAAAAGGAATTGTGTTTCGAATGAAAATTGGACTAATAAGCACGATGGTTTTTACTTCTCCAAGTCGAGGCTATGCGGGACTTGAAGAGGTAGTCGCCTGTTTAGCTCAGGTTCTTGCAGCAAAAGGTAACGAAGTAACCCTGATCGCGGCTGTAGGAAGCGAAGCTGCTTTCAAAGAACGCTGGCCTGACTCAAAAGTTAATGTCTTCGAATGTGTACCGCCTGCGTTTCAGAATCCCGAGCGTGAAGCATACGAGAAATATCGTGAGATCCTCAAAGAATTCGATGTGGTGTTGGATCACTCTTGGAAATTTTACGCCGTTGAATCTCAGAAAGCAGGCGTAAAAATCATTAAGGTTTTGCATGGGCTTCGCCCTTGGGGAAGCAAACCGCCAGTTAATAAGCCGTGCCTATGTGGGGTTTCAAAGTTTCACCGAGACTACTTAAAAGCAATCTATCATACTGACGCGGAGTACGCATATAACGGCATTCACCTTGAACTGTACCCGCTACAGGAAGAAAAAGAAGACTATCTCGTGTACTTGTCGCGCATGAGCTACTATAAAGGCGCGTTGCAGTTCATTGACTTATGCAAAAAAGCCAACATGAAAGGCGTGTTAATGGGGGCCGACAGGTACGTTGAAGACCCTGGCTTCGTCATGGAAGTTATGCGCCGCTGCGACGGTAAACAACTTCAGTACATGGGTGAAGTGTCACACGACCTAAAAATCCATTACCTAAAGAACGCTATGGCTCTTGTTAGCCCCCTGCTGCCAGAATACTCAGAAGTTTTCGGTCTTAACCTCATAGAAGCCAACGCGTGCGGAACCCCCGTTATAGCCACAAGAAGCGGCGCCGTACCTGAAGTAATATCGCATAATGTTTCTGGTTTTGTCGTTGATAACGTGCCTCAAATACTTTCATTCATTGAAGAACTTAAGACGCTTAAGCCGCCAGATTGTCGGATGAACGCTGAAATGTTCTCAAAAGAAAACTGCGCGGAAATGTACCTATCTCTCATAAACAGAGTCTTAAACGGCGACACATGGTAACTTCATTTTGTAGTCTCCGCCGTCAATAAGATATTCCTCAGGCCTTTCACCGTGGAACCCCAGGGTTCTTCCTTGTAGCCTACAGGAGAGACGCTACAATCCCCGTATGCGTACCTTACACCAAGGCACTTATATATAGACAGAGACTACGAACCTACTATGCTGCTTACTTTCTATTTAAGCGTAAACTGAAAATATTTTAACCTTTAGCGCCTAATTCTGTCTTGGTGGTTGAAAACAAATTGAACGAAAAGAACGTTTTCTTAGACATTAACGAAGTCGGCGTTCTTCATGTAATAGCTAAAAACGGTCAAGGCATCATACCTTTTAAAGTCATAGACAAAATGGTGCGGCCTTTCGAGTACGGCAAACTCGGCATTCAAATTGCTCCTGCAGCAAACAGCGGCACAGCAAAGCTTTCTGGAACTTTCGGCGGCACAACCGTTAACGACATGTTCTACTTTGACGACGTGGAGTACCTGTTGCAGATTTATCTTGAGTGCTTCCCGGCATTGCGGATTTACCCCTCGTGGATCAGCGGCTACCTACAATCAGACTACCATGATATTCTTCCAGGAACAATCGGGCAACCCTACGGCTACATTTGGCCTCCCGTAAACGTAATGGCTATCCCAAAAGTGACTCTAGCATGGGTATTCTACAATCAGCTCGGTACCGAGACAATTGACCCCTTCCTGAAATTCAACTACGGCGTCTACAACCATAAACTAATAACAGATGCAGACGTAATCATGGACATTTTAGCGAAACGGTACAGGCCAGAGCCCAAGTGGTTCACCATCTACGGCAGAAAAACCTTCCAGTATGATTTCAAAAACAACATGAAGATTTCGCAGCCTATACCCGTTGACGCCACAAAAGAGAAAGTGCAAGCCATAGTTACTGAGTGGGCTGCACTAGGACAGTGGACGTGAGAAACATGAACGACCTAACTTTAAGACCCGCACCCAAACCCGTCAACATACTAGCAGAACACCCTGGCTCAACTACAAAAGTCAGTATTACAGGCTTAGTCGTAGACGGCGTTACTAACATGGCTGGATACTACACAGTCAAGGTAGGCAACAAACTCAAACTCTACGAGGTCGACGTAGCAGTTGGAAGCGTGTTTAACAGTGATAGCAATGTTAACGAACAAGCTGAAACAACTGTGTACGTTGAAGAGTGCACAAATCTCGGAACTACACCGTTTACATGGGTTACAGTCAAAGGTCTTAAGCCACTCGGGGCATCTTACGACTATACATCAGCATTTGCAGGAAGGTCTTGGCGTTATCCGCTGATTATCGAAGCCTACGAGTACGACATTGGCATACGCTTAAGCTACCAACAAACTTCAGGTGCACAAGTAGACATAAGTATGCACGGAGAAGTCTCACCTCTAAACAACTAAGGGAACGCTAAATGACAAACAACAACACAATCCCCTCTCCAACTTTTTTTGATATGATCGGGCAATTTTTTTCTAGGCGCGACCAACTTCTTGAGTACATAGCAAAAACAGATCAGCAAATAGTAGCTGTGCTTGTAGCCTGGCTAAAGGCGCAAGACATAACGGTTCCGCCATCCCTCGAAGTTACCGTTGAAGTTCCAACAATACCTACCGTCATAACACCCGAAACAGCACAGGTCGGTATAGGAGTTCGCGTAACTCCTTCGCCAACTGGAGAAATCGTTGCAAAAGGTAACTTGGCAGCATCTACCACTGCTTTTCAGACTGTAGCAGAGTACACGGTTACGAAGGGCAAGCGGTTTCAACTAGCCAAGATCGTGGCGTCATGCTCCGAAGACATAATCGTTCAAGTGTACTGGGGCGCAGAAGCGATCAGCATACCCTACTTTGTCATGGCTAAGCTGCCTTTCACCGACTGGTTCCCCATAAACTACTATCTGACTACACATGAAGAGTATTTGAAGGGCAACGGCAACACGAAGATTTTACTGAAAGCAAAGTATCCGTCAGGCGGTTCAGCAGCCGAGGTTGACGGCGAAATAGTCGGCGAAGAAACAGACGTAACCACTTCTTAAAGGCGTATTACAATGTCGCGGCGTGTAGGCTTACGAAGCATGGGCGGAGTAGGTGGGCTCCCTCTTGTTCCTCTTTTCGCTGGATTATATACCGTTCCTGGAATAGTTGATAGAATCAATTTGGCCAATTTTACACGATTGAATGCACTGACGCTTGAAACAGGCGAAAATCAAATTGCCAACTTCGCGGTTTCAGGAGACTACTTGTATGTTGGGCTATCCATTTCATCCCAAGCAAAAATTGTCAAAATCGATATGAAAACTCTTACAGAAGTAGCAACTTTAACTTTTGCAGTCGGCGAAGAATACATTGATGGTCTGGCGGTTTCTGGCGGTTTTTTGTATGCTGGGCTATTTACTTCGCCTGGAAAAATTGTTAAGGTTGATTTGTCTACGTTCACCAAAGTTACTACTTTGACGTTTGCCGCTGGCGAAAACAGCGTTAAGGCCGTTGCTATTTCTGGCGGTTTTTTGTATGCTTCGTTATATTTAGCACCTGGAAAAATTGTTAAGGTTGATTTGTCTACGTTCACCAAAGATAGTACCTTGACGTTTGGCGCAGGCGAAAACTATCCGATAGAAATAGACGTTTACGATGGTTTTTTGTATGCTGGGCTATCTGTCGCACCGGCAACGGTGATTAAGGTTGATTTGTCTACGTTCACAGAAGTCGATACATTTGCCCTCACAGCAAGCATACAGCATTGCCGAGGCGTATATGCTTATGACGGTTACTTATATGTTGGAACAGTCGCCCCCGACCCTGGAGTAATTGTTAAAATCGACCTATCGACTTTTGCATCATATGATACAGTAACTCTTCAATTAAACGAAACAACAGCTATTGCTTTTGTTGCTTACGGTGGTTTCTTGTATGCTGGGTTACAGCTCACCCCGTCAAAAATCGTTAAGGTCAATCTTTCGACTTTTACAGTTGATGATACGTTGACGCTTGAAACAGGTGAAAACGATCTTACTAGTCTGGCATTAAGGAGTTAAGTTAGGTTATACTGAAACAGTAACAGTTTCTATTTAAGCATAAACTAAAAATATTTTAATTCTTAAATACAGTATTCATCTTTAAGGTGAATGTCTTGGAAGGTTTATCTAACCGAATGCAAGCGGTCATATTATCGCTGGCAGGGTTCTTTTTGGCGTTAGGCACGGCAGGCGCAGCCATACCCGACTTTGTTCCCCAGGAGTACCGAGTACCTTTCGCGGTGTTCTTCTGGATATGCGGCATAATCGGGTTCGCTCTTAAAGAAGCGCTAGGCGGGCAGCCACCCACTCAAAAAACATAATGGAAACTTTCGAATGTCAAAGAGGCAAAAAAATAATCCTGGTTACGTTACCAAAGTTGACTGCGCAGAAATCACAAGCGGAGTCAAAGGTGAATTGAAAACTATACGTATCGCTTTGGTTGGTGAGGACATGCAGGGCGGTTTAGTGCAGAAAGTAGGCACCCTCCAAAACACCGTAGATAACTTAAAAAAAGAGCGAGAAAACGAACACAGTCTTGTCAGGGAAGTTTTGAAAACTCTTGTTGCGCCTGTAATCGTAGCTGTTGTGGTAGCCGCAATTATTACGGGTTGGCATCCTTGGTAACGATAGAAAAGCCAAAGTCAAAAGTTTAAATCTTTAGCTCTCCTATAAAATGTCAGTGTATATTTATGAGCTGCGGTGTGTGCGGTTCCGAATATATGGTTATTGTTCCAGGCCTGTTGCTGAAATGCCCGTTCTGCGGATACTACAAGCACATACGCACAGCTCCAGCTTCAACGGCTGAAACAACAACTCTCATAACACAAGAACCGTCCGCTACACCTAGACATGCGGTCTCACCCATAGACAAGGACATGCAAACCTTCATAGACCGCATGGCTGAAAAGTTAACCCCGCTACAAGGGCTAGATAACGCCGGCAGAGCCAGGTGCTTGGGGGTCCGCAGCCAAATACAAAGAGACTTAACAAACGTGTTCCTGGGACGCGAAGACTTCAACAAATGGTACGATAGAACCCGCACAAACTTCGCTTTACACAACACCACTTTCATGCAAATAATAGCCGACTGCCTGAAAGGACTTAAAAGCGCTGCGGCTCAAGATATGCGCAGAGAGTACCTAGTAGCCATAAAACAAATACAAAGAGCGTGATAAAAAAATGGTTGAGTGTCCTTGGTGTCATGAAGATTTTTCACCAGAAGAGTACCGTACACATTATGAATCGTGTCTTGTGCGGCTTCGAAGAGAACGAGAAACCACCGCCATCAAACTTGTTGAGCACTCAGAAGAAGAGAACAGAGAAAAAATTGAACTTGAGACAATAATTGAACGAGCGTACCAAATGCACATCTGGCCCTACATAGTTATGGGGCGCTCTCATGCGTTAATTAGACAATGGGTAAAGTTTTTTGATACAATAATGAATGCTATTCCTGTCGGTAAGTATGATGCACACTACCTTGCGGCGTTGCTCTCTGAGTTTTTTGAAAAGAAAGAAATTGATTAATTACTGTGGTGACGGTTTGACTGAAGAAACAAAGCCTAAGCGTAAGTACCTTAGCGGTGAACAAATCGCTACTATTGTTAGTGAGCTGACGGAAACGCGGATCATCCGTGAGAAGAAGCCTTAGCAGGTTTGTTTGTGTTGTCTAAGCGAAACAAGTAGCCTTCTAACGACCTGCCGTTCTCCAGCTCCAAAAGGCTTCTCCGAGCAACTACCTTCTGCTTAACCATGCCTGAAAGCCTTCTGGCAGCCGCATGAACGGTTTGTCTCTTAAGCGGCTCCTCTTTCGTGTCCTCAAAAAAAGCTATGCCATCCTGTTTAAGGATTTCCAACAGTTCCCCATAAGGAATAACCTTGTAATGAGTAACTACTTTCTTCTGGTCCTTAACCCGATGAACCTTGCTGTTTGACATGAGTGGACATAGTTGACAGATGGTAATAAGATTTTTTACGACACCCTTATTTTCCATGCCAGCATAAAGGTTTTCAAGGTGAATATAAATGCCAGCACAATGGGCAAGAGTATCCCCGGCAATCTTAGCCGCAGTCACGCCGTTACCAGGCGGACAACTGCTTATGGCGACAGCAGCCAAAAAGCACTTAACTCTTTTCGTTCGCAGCAGGCGCGCACCAGGCGCAGGACGACCCGACGTTAAATCAGCGTTCACAGCAGCCGCAGCCAAAACATTAGGCATCGCAAGCCGAACCGAGAGAAACGCAATCATCGCCAGAGAAGTTTCCGCTAAAGGCTTGAAGACAGGAGTATTCCGCAAAAAGTCACGCGCACGACCAGGATCTCCACTGTACGGTCAAGTTTACGAGATGGGCGGCGGAGCATCCCGAAGACGAGCAAGATAGCCGACTCACATTTCCCTCCTTATTTTTTTTCGCAAATTTTAATTAGCTTCAACGCTTATTCTTAACTTTGAAGGGTTCTTGTATGACTGAGGTTGAAATAGAATATATCGACCTTCAAGGCAAAAAACAGAAAGTCACGCTTAACAGCAGGCAGCAAGTCGAGTTCTACCAAAACAAGCCTTACTCCCACATCATAAGCGTTTATTCCGCCAAAAGCGCTTCGAACCCAGGTCCTGAACAGCAAACTACGCAAACTACTCAGTGCCCCTGGTGCGGCAAGGCAATTCCGATAGATAAGTATTCAGCACACTATGATAGTTGCCCTGAACGCACACAAACAGCTGCGCCAGCAGATACGGAGCAACTTAAACGCTGGGTAGATGATACGTTCACCCGAATGATTCAAGAAGAACCGAAAGCACAAACCGAGTACGAAGAGTTAGCATCAGCTCTGAGGCGATTAGGCTACGAGGCAATGGCGGAAGCCGTAGAAAAAATCGCTGCACAAGAAGGAGAACACTGGAAAATCCTGCAAGAGCTAAAGAACAGCGCCAGGCTTCTCAGCTACAAATTCAAGTAAAGGGTCCTTAATGTGAGAAAATATAAAAGACTGCCGCCTTCACCGCAAATAGCATCTTTGCTTGACTTCTACTTTAGCCACTCATGGGACGAAATCATCAAAATATTCCTGGGGGCATAGCGTGGTTAGGTGTCCTTGGTGCGGTCAAGAGGTCGAGGTCGAAAAGTACGGTGAACATTACAACAGTTGCCCGAAAAGGCAGGCGTCAACGCCTCAAGAGCAATCTTCTAATAAGGGTCTTGTCGACTACGAAGCTATTGCTTCCGAAGTCCCGGACACGAATAACCCTGCTAAAATCAACTATTGGCTTGACATCGGCAAATACAAAGTTTACGTTGAAGGCTGGTGTGATAAATGCTTCGCTGGCACAGGCATAGGCGAGTATGAAACACAGGCAAAGCTCAATTACGCCGAAGACCTATCACCGCAGATTTTTGAAAAGAAACAAATGCGTACCTCCCGAAAATTTCTTGAGGGCAGATTCATAGAAACACCAGATAAAGACTTCATTGTCGGCGTAACTATTGGCGTCTATCTTCCAGCAGCGTTTGAAACGTCGCCTCAAACTCCCGAAGCATCAATAAGGGAAAAAATTGAGGCTCACTTTTCATCAGAAAAAGCAAAACCTATTCCTGTTTCTTCTGTGTTCGGCGGCGCCGAGGAAGTAAAGGCTTACAGCAGCCACGGCGTATGGTCCACTCTTCGCAATATACGGGAGATAGAATTAGAAAGAGGTAACGTGTTTCCAGACCTGCCTGATTATCTTCCTGGTACAGCTGCTATTTGGGTATGCTTCACAAAGCGGCTGGCCTTGCGTTATGTGGAACTTGCGGAGGAATGGGACAGGCTTATGGGCAGCTCTCCGCTGACAGAGGAAGACGAAATGTACCTGCAGGAGATAGCCGAAGTTACGCTTAAGCCTTCTGACCTCATAGCTTGGACCGATTTTGACCAAGGCTACTTAATCCTTAGACCTCCCCCAAAGGGTGCCCCTGCTGCTCTAATGGACGTGGACCCGCGCGTAAGATCACGGCTTAGACTTAACATAGAAGAGGCAAGACGGCAATGGCAAGAATACGGCGAATGGTACGAATACGTGTTTGAGCCTGCGGTTCCCATATCAAAGATTAAGCTTCCTCCTCCCTGGAATGAGTGGCGCTACAAGGACAACAAAAAGAAAATAGGCGAAACAGGAGCTATGCCGCCTGGAATCCACAGGATCAACGCCGCCAAAGACCTAGGCTACACGGCAGTACCCGCAGTAGCCGCGTACCGAAGAACATATCCGCCGCCGTAAGTAGATGTTATACATAGATGTTATACATAGTTTGACCAACACAGAAAGAGATGTTGGCAGAGCGTGTTTTTCGGGGGGTGTTTCCCGTAAGGGTGCATAAAATAGTGTGTTGTGCCGGTCGCCCTGCCAAGCGCCTAGTTTATGTGTTACTGCTTAAAACTTTTGTCGTTCACTCTACGGGTTCGCTGATTAAGGTTTCTATGAATTCTTTGGGTACGCTCGTGAACCACACGTTATTTTCTTTCCACGCCTTCTTAGCTGCTTCTTTTATCTGCTCTTCGGTTGCTTCAACCCCGAATGTACGTAGTGCGTAGATCAGCTCATCCATAGTCGGATACAGTTTTGTGGCTATGAAATGCACGATAGCATCAAGCCGCTGCTGTTCTTCTTCAGGGCTCCAGGGCATAGGCACAGTTGCCAACGGCAAAAACCTGACCTCAGCCCCCGTCCGGACCGCGTCAACAAACCCTTTAAAGTTGCTTATCACGTCCCCCCACATACGGTACGGACGATCTAGCACGTGCATCCTGAAAGACTCTCGCCACCTGTAAGCATCCATGCCTAGATTCGTCATTTCAGACATGAAGGCAGCCCACAAAACTTCTCTCTCCTCAGACGTCGGCGACCTCGGAAACGGCAGCTCACTCTTAGGCTCTTTCGGAAGAGGCACCTTCGGGACCTCACCCAAGGGTCCGATAGGTATTCCTTCCTCTTCTCGTGGGAACGTCACAGGTCCTACGTGACGGGGGGGCGCAGCAGGTGGGGGCGCAGCTTTTCGGATAACTCCTTTCCTGAATGTAAACTCAGCGATAATGTCATTTGCTACGCCTAAAATTTCTTCTTTGGCTTCATCAAACGTCCTATCCTTAACCTTCTCAAACTCCACTCTAAACGTTGAAGCGCTATTCGGCGGCACTCTGCCTAACTTACGGAAAAACTCATTATTCCACAGGTCCTGCAGGCGCTTCATATCATCCTTCGATAAACCTCTAATCGGAGCGCCTGGCACTGGCACAGGTGCCCTTCGTTCTTCTCGTGCTGCCCGTTCTTCTCCCTTATATGCTTGGTACTCTTCAGGCATCAAAAGCTGGTACTCGTCTTTAGCTACGCGCGACCCGTACTTATCCTCAAGAAGCACGTTTGGCCATTTAGATACGTCTTTGACGGTGTACTCTTCGCCGGTCCGCGTTTCAATAACTTTATCTCCCACTTTGAAGCGGGGTCCTTCTCGTGGGACCTCAACAGGCTTTTCTACTGCTGTCGGTGGAGGCGCAGCCGCAGGCTTTACGGCGCTTTCAAGAAAAGTCATTGTTTGGCCGTGAGTGTCTTCTACCGTGTAAGAATACTTGTCTAGTGCTGGGGGCGCTTCGGGAATTACGTCTATTACTTTCACGATTGACTCATAAAGACCGCCAGCTCCAGGGCGAACAGGCGGATATACTGGACCGACATCTACGTAATCGCCGACTTTAAACTTTGGTGGGACAGAAGCAGCATAGTTAACCCATATAATCTGTCGCCCTGGGTCTTCTTTCAACCAATCCATAAACTTCGTGGGGTTCTCATCGTATTTTTGGCGCATGGCTGCTGTGATTCTGTCCTGGGTTTCTTTGCTCAGTTCAGACCATTTATCTGCTAATTGCTTCCAATCAACCATTTTACAAACCTCCTAATTCTTCTAGAGCCTCTTCCGCCATTTCTTTCAAGGCTTCCTCCGCTAATAATTCCGCAGCTGATTTAACGGGTGCCTTCTGTACCAACTCGAACCCTGTTTCAGCAGCCATTTCATCAGAGTTGCCGAATTCTGCCTGTCTCTCAGCGTTCATGTGCTCCAACGTGTAAAGCCATTCTTCCGCAGGGTTTTCGTGATGAGGATAAGCGGCGATCACGCGGAACTCTTCTCCAGACGCTTTAAGCCTTATGATGTCGCCAGGCTTATAGTTCGGCGCTAAGGGCGGTCTTACTATTTCTCCTTTAACTCCACGCTGCACCAAGTATTGAAGCAAGTCTCGCCAAGTTATCAGTTTCGTGTCCGCAGTGTCGCTTTGCAGCTCTAAACCTGTTTCGGTTCCTTTAACATCGGGTTCATTTACGCCTGTGTAGCTATGATATCTCAGAACCTTTTTTATGAAGTGCATGGCTGCCTCTGGACCCGCTTCTTTGTAAATTGCCAAGACAGCATAAGGAATATACTCGTTTGAAACGTGAGCCACAGCCTCTTCTTTTGCCGCTTCAACCTGCTCGGCGGTTATAGCCATGCCCTTCTGCCAAGCGGGTTTAGCTTCTTCTATTTTTTCCCAATATGCTGGGTCGAATCCTAACTGCATTGCGATTTTTTGAAGGCTCTCGCTAGACTTTAGCCAGTTAAAAAAGTATATGTTTGTCGCCTCTTTGGGTCTTTCTTGGGCAATTTCTAAGGCAACAGTGATTATTCTTTTCAAGGCTGCTTTCTTTTCAGGAGGCACAACATCCCAATGTTGGAATAACTGTGCATAATCCACATGAACTTTCCCCTCTAAACCTTTGAACCGCATTTCAAACTCTGAAATCGCTTGGTCTGCCATCTCTATAGCTCTTTTTCCCAAAATCATGTATGCTTCTGGAGTAGGTTTCGTTAGTCTCGCCCGTAATGCTTTGACTTTTTCTTCGCCTCCTGGCAGCCACAAACGGCGGCAAATCGTATTATCATACGTTCGTACAGGATACATGCTTGGAAAAACGGTTCCGCCTGGGTAAACACCCTCTTCCAACTCGGCAGCACAAATGTCACAGTAGTAATCTTCGCTTATAGTCATGTTAGTGTTTTTATCGACACACTTGTAAACCGCGACAATAGGGCGGTTCCAACCAATTTCTAAAAGCTCATCATGCGTTGGGGGCACTGGCAAATTAAACCGTTCATAACTTCCAGGCAAAAGACAAGCGCCTCCTGCACAGGTTGGTTTCTCTACAGGCTTTTCTTCAACTGCGGGGGCTGCTATTTCCTCAGCGTAGGCCCCTGCTGCAACTATGTTGCCGATAAGTTCTTGTTCATCCCCACTCGTGGATAAGTCCTTGATTTTCGCTATAACCTGTAGCTGCCGCTTCCGTAAGGGGCTAAGTTCTTCTCGCGTGTACTTGTGCGTGTAGATGTCGTAAGCCTGCCACGCCGAGTCGGTCCACATCAGGTCTTCGGGAAGCCATTTGATTATGAACCTGGCGTACTTGTTGAAGGGCGGCGGGTTCTGTGCTAACTGTTCTCGAATGGCAGCCCAATCATCACCCCACGTCATAGCATTATCTTCTATGGCGTCGTACTCTACCTCCCCCGCGTTAAGGACCTCCTCAAGCATCTTTACGCCGAACATGCCTACAAGGGGGCGGCTCCACATATTCGCTTCCCACGTGCTGCCATGCTTCTCGAACTCCTCATAAGTAGTACCCATCAGTACAAACTCGGGCGTTTCCAGCTTGGGCTTTCCCTTCTCATCAGCTTCGACACCGCCTTCCACATGCACCTTAACGTAAACGGTCTGCTTTGGCTCTTCCGGAATAGGAAACTCCTCTATTTCTTCGCCGCCTGCACGTGCAACCTTTTCTTGAATCTCGTACTCACGAGTAGGCGTCAAACCCGCCTTAGGCGCAGATTCAAGGTCACTTTCAGAAATCATAAGCCAATTCGGCGGCTCTCTTAGTTTGTAACGCCAAACCCAAAGGGTTTCATCAAACTCTCTAGTAAGCACCTTGAAAATGTCGCCACGATAACTGACGGGTTCGCCTACAGAAAACTTGGGTTCAGGCTTAGCCGCTGCGGGGAGGCGCTTTACGAGAATTGAGGTTGGAACTTCGGCGGCTTTCTCCATAAGCCAAACTTCATAAGGTTTCGTGCTGTCTATTGGTAACTCGGGCTTAACCACAACGTAGTTTTCGCTTGGAAATTCTGCCTGCTTTTTATCCCTAAATTCAAACGCTTTTTCATCCGTTTCGAAGGACTTATAGTAAGTGGCACCTTCCACGCTGTAAGCTGTAAGTGGCGGCTTTTCTTCGGGGGGCGCAGGTGTTTTATATTCATGTTTAGGTTCTGGTAGTTCTGGATGAAGCATTAGGTACTCTCGTAATGACATGCCTTCTTGTCTCAATAAATCGAAAAGTACGGTGTCAAGGTAGCCTTTAAAAGTGGGTTCCGATATGATTCTTAGCTGCTCATCTCTTATTCTGTTAGCGATTTCTAACCGCTGCTCTTTAGGATATGGCAAAATTGTAGCTTCTGGTTTATACAAAACTTGTCCAGGTGCGCTTAGTTCATAATTCCAAATGCCGTTTTTTAGCTCCATATCCGTAACTTCATAAATACCGCCTTGATAGAGAACAATTTGACCTTTCGCAAACTTGGCTTTTTTTTCTTCGGAAGGCTTTACGAGAATTGAGGCTGGAACCTCAAAACCCCTGTAAACAAGCCAAACCTCAAACGGGTGTAACTTGTGTTGTGGGACCTCGGGCTTCACAACAACATAGTTTTCGCTTGGGAACTTCGCTTGCATCTCGTCTCTCTTTTCAAAAGCTGCCGTCTCTGTTTCAAAGCCTTCAACAAATTTTACTCCATTAACGGTGTAAACTGAAAGAAGAGGCTTTTCCTCTCTCGCTGCTGCTATGGCTTCACCTAACAACTGATTATAAAGTTTCACGGTCCAACTGTACGCTAATGCCCTGGCGACATCAGGAACGCGCTTCAAGTAGTGTGCAGCAAGTTCAGGCGTGCCTTCACTGTAGTATTGCCAACTGCCCTCCCGTTGCTTTTCGAGTTCCGCCCCGTACTTTTCTTTAACCCCTTCGGGCGTGAACTTGGCTAACGTTTCAGCTTCATACTCGGGCGCGTCATAATGCAGGTTTCCCGCAAGCCCCGGCTTGTGCTGTTCAATGGCCATCGGCAGCCACTCATCCATAGCCGCGTCGAAGCGCCTGTAAAACTCTTCTCGCTCGAGTAAGGCCGCCGCTTTTTTCAGTCTCGTGTAAGCTGTGTACGGGGTGTCTCTTGGAGCGCGAAAGCTTTTTACAACTTTGAAATCGTATTTTTCAGGGTCCCATTTTGTCTTGACTTCTTCTAAGGCTATTTCAGGTGTCCTTGCGCCCCCCATTCCTCCAGGAAACCAACCTTCTTTAAGTAGTTCCTCTTCCAACAGTTCATTAGCTATATTTTCAATGGGTCCCATTTCTATAGTTGGCGCTTCTGGCGGCGCCACAGGCGCTTTGCGGTACTCTTCATAAACCTCTAATGCTTGCGTAAGGTCTTCTTCTACTTGGAAGAGTTTAGCTTTTAGTGGTCCGATGGTTGTTTCAGCCGTAACTATAACGTCGATTCCGTCTTTGCCGATTGATGCTTTTTTGGCTGGAATCTGGTTGAAAAGGTTTTTTAAAGCGTCAAGCTGCGTGGTAGCCACGTAATCTTCGTTTTGTATTTGAAAGCCGTCTAATGGCAGGGTAGCCGTGTAGTAAACTCTGTTTCTCCCTACTGCTGTTATCTCGAAGGCTGAGGCTATGAATACTAGGAAAGCGTCTTCTGCGATTAGGGCGTCTTCAAAGATGCTCTCCAGCGTTTTTGTTTCTCCTGTGAAAATCATTGTTCCGTCGATGTCGGGGACCGCTGCGACTTTTACTATATTCCCGCTCTTGAACTCTTTAGGTGCAATCTTTTCTCCGGATCCCGCAAAAACCAAGCTTGCTACGGCTCCGCTTTCTACATAACATTTAAGGTCCTCAACGTCTCGCAGGAACCCAGCGAACTCTGATATATCAACCTCGACGGTTAGCTGTGGCGCTTCGGAATCAAATTCCTCAAAATACTCTCTCGCCATCCTAAAAACACATGTGGCACCATTCTGCCAGTAAATAAGCAGCTCGTCGCCCTGCACGCCAATTCTGACAGTGCCATACACGACAGCGGCTATAGTTTTGATTACTTTTACAAAGTCTTTCAACTCGTTACGGCTCAAGTGCCATACCATACTACGTACTGGTTCAGGTTTCGCCAAGATTTCCTCTAACGTCTCGACATTCTCTTCATCACGTGGAGCAAGCCAAAAAGCAACCGACCAATAACGCCCCTCATAGTTTATCAACATCAGTCTATTCGATCTGACGTCTAAGGTGGCTGCATCACTTAGCCCTAACAGCATCATCGCTGAAATATGCTCCATGTTGTAAACGGCTGCCGCGTTCCCTCCTGAATCTAGAAGCCAGTCTGGAAAAGTTTGCAGCTTAATTATGCTGTAATTGTCCGTGTCATAATAGAATACTACGGCGCCCTTGCGCCCTTCAATTTTGAAGCCAACGTTTTCAAACTTGTCGCGTAGATACTCTCCAATTCTTACCTTCTCTGCGTTCTTGACTATACGCCTGAAAGGCTCAACCGCAACTCTTAAAAAACCTTGCGAAGTGCCGCTCTCCAAGTTCGCTAAAGCTTCTTTATCATCTGCAGCTCTCGGTACATCGTCTTCGTCAACGACATTACCCACTTGAAAATGACCGACGTAAAACTTGGAATCCCGCACTGCAACCTCAACGTTTTCTTTTTTCCCTATCTTTTTGGATACGCCCTCAAGCTCCGACGCCAAAACCCAAACGCTGTCAACGTCACACCTGTAATCAGGCGGAGTAAGCCGCGCGTTCAATACCATCACGCGGCTAGGGTCAAGAGCAATCACCTGAACCGCGTTTCTTGTGAACTCGATATAGTTGGCGTCAACTACTTTCATGGCGCTAACCAAAGCCTTCAAAAATTCACCGTTGGCCGTAAAACTTGCCGATACCAACTTGTTCACCAACTCTAATATCTAATCGAAGCTCTTAAAACTTGCCAGCATCGAAAGCCTAAAATACTTTTCAGCGTAAAAGATAAAACGAAGAGGCTTAAATTTGGTACTTGTTAATATATGTATTAGAGGCAAGTAACATGAATAAGGCACATGACCAAACAGCTATCGAGAAAATTTTGAGTCAGCTTTTGAATGCTGAGTACTCCACGTCGGAAATGGCAGACGTCCTAGAGCTGCCCGTTGGAACGGTTCGTAGCACCATCTCACTTCTTAATCGCTTAGGCTTAATTGAGGCTGTTCCGAAAAAAAAGAGAGGCAAGCCTTTCAAGATAACACAGAAAGGACGCGACTACCTCAAAGAAAAGCAGGAGGCAACTTAAATGACCGCTTGGGAAGACCTTGTGATTTTATCCGATATCCAAGACGAAAAAGTACAAGAACACTATCATCTTTCAACCGATGACTGCGAAGCTATACGCCTTCTTTTAAAATATGACCTTTACAAGCCAGAAATTCCTTCTCCCACCGAATTCACGGAAATAGTAGCGCGGCTCATGCTTGAACGAACCTACGATGAGGTTTCACCGTTCCCTAAAATCAACTGCGTAAAAATCGCCCTGCGACTGTTGAAAGGCGAAAAGATTCTTCAGTGGAGGCGACTTGCAGCAGGCAAAGAATACCCAGGGCTGCGACCTTTCAAAGCTTACCGCTCAATCCACGGTATAGCTGTGCAGTTCATAGACCCGAAGGCTCCGTTAGGTACTCTTACTGTACCGTACTGCCGAAGAGACTGCGTAACTCCACATGGAAATCAATGCGCCCGTTTCGGCTCCTACTCTCAAATAGAGCTATCGCCTTTTCTGCCCTACTGGCCTGACAGATGCAGCATAGAATCAGCGCTGAATTGTCCGATGCGACTAGCCACTGGCGCTCCGAAACCCGACCCGGAAGACCCTATTATAAAAGATTTTCAAGAGTGGTGCAAAACTAGAGTAGGATACAAGAAACCATGAAAAAAATCATGCGCTTTCTGACAAAACATGATTTTACAGGCGGCATAGCAATTCACAGCTTCTGCGCAGCCACCCCCTTTTTTATTTGGCAATACCTGATAGCTCCATTTCTCAGGCTACTTTGAGCGTGAGGTACGCGAAATGACGGATGAAGATGAACGTCATTATATACTTAAGCTGAATGCTTTCGAGTCAGGCGCCCTTCTTTCCATGCTTCATAAACCTGCGAACATAGTACAGAAGCTTGGCTTAGGAGAGGTCATAAAGCAACTTATCGGGCATCAAAAAACAATGCAGCGAAACGCGGGTGTTACAAAAGAGTTCCTGCCTGATGGACGGCTTAAAATGTCAGATCGCTACGGTAACACTGTAATTCGAGAACCTTTTGAATGGGAAAAGGAGGGCAAGGATGAATAAAAGTGACCTTTTGCGGCTTAGAAAGATTAACTGTGCCTGCGAAGATAATACAGTATGCGAGGAGTTCAGCGAGGAAGGGCTTACAGAAGAGTGCCGAGAGTGCTGTCCAGGCTTCTGTAAGATGTGGGATGAGCTGCTAAAGCTATTAGGAGCCTAATATGAGATGAGTGAAGCGCCAAAAGTCTATTGCCCAAAGGAAGACAAAGAGGTTCCCATTTGGCACTGTATAGGCAGCTTTACGCAAGGGAGACGTCCTTGTCCTAACTGCATTGCAGCAACGATCATAGAAGGCAAGCAAGCTACAGTCAAATGCAAACTCGATGAAAAAAAGAGCGGAGGTTAGCGCTTCGGTCTTCCAGTGTTTAAGGTGTGGTTTCTGCTGCCGCAATTTACGCTTGAACGTGGGAGACTTCACGCTGGGGTTGCTGCTGCTGCCCGATGAAATGGCTCTTTTTAATGAAGACGACCTAGAACCTATGTGGGGCGTAGGCTTGAAAGGAAGAAGCCGCCCCCGGCCCGAAGCGATAGGTGTCGTTCAATTAAACCTAAATGTCTGTCCGCACATAACCAAAGATAACCGATGTTCAATCTACGAGAAAAGACCGCTAATCTGCCGCGCCCACCCCCTAACCCTTAGAATCTCCCCAACTGGTACTGTGGAATCAGCTTCTTACAACAAAAAATGCCCTGGGACCTATGTTATACCCAACTACTCCGTAATCACTTTAGGCGAACATTTCAGCAATGACATGCTACGCGCGACTGCGGTTCTAAACTCGTACTTCAATAAGATGTTTGAACATTCCAAGGGGCTGCTCTGGCTGTTCGATTTGAAGAGTAAACAATGGCATAAAGCAAACTCACAACTGGTGATGAGAAATCTCTGTGTCTGAACTCGAGCGTTTAAGAAGAGACATTGCCTACAGCGAACAGCGGATGGCTTATCACGAGCGCATGATGCGAGAGGTTCCACGACTTGCAGCCATATACACTTATTGGTTTAACTGGTACGCGGAGCGCCGCAGGAACGCGCTAACCCGCTTATGGCTTACGGAATGCCGCACGTGGAAACGTGAGGTCCGAACCAAAATTGAGCCGCCAACGTCGAAGATGCCTTTTGAAGCGCGCATGAGCAGGGCAGAGGTAATTCGCAAGAACGTGCTAGCCGTGGAAGCTGGCTTAAGCGTGCTCCTAATCGAGGAAGCACAGACGGAACGCCTGGCGCGTGAACGTGGCTGGAAAATTCGTTTTCCTGCACCGCACAGAACTATGCTAAGCTGGATCCGCGCAAAACGACGCCGGATCACTCGTATTCGTTACTGGATAAGAGAGATTCGCGCTGAGCTGCCTATACGACTACACCGCATAAAGATTCGTCTCTACAATGAGGAAAAGAAGCGAGGCGAGACGCCCAGCGGCATGTTCCAGGGATTCTTCGACATCGACGCTTTGATTCATCCTTTAACTGAAGAAGTTGATTGGACTTGGCCCCTGACGGTGGAAGAGGTTAACATAGCAAAGTATCATATGGTCGGTTACTTTAAGGGTATGGCGAAGTGGGCGGACCCCGAAGACATGCAGCTTGCCTATTTCGAAAATGAAAAGGGTATTCCTGGGAAGAATGAGACAGCCACTTACAAGCGCACGAAAATGGGTGTTCCATACGCGAAGAACGTTCCCGCTGACTTCATTTCTAAGGCTGAACGCTTAAGCGTCAAGGACCTTATTCTCGGGGAGTCCAGCAAAGAGCCTGTGCCTAATCCTGAGCCAGCAGCCGAGAACATGGGCGTGTTTGTGCAGCGGTTTATGGTGATAGATGAAGACGGCTTAGTCAAGTGGGACGACCTACGCAACCACTGGCTATGGCATCCAACAGATGAGAGAGTTAAGCGCGTTAAGGAGGAACTAGGCGCTGAATAGACTTTTCCTTGACTATGATTCTCGCGTTGGTTGGCTGTGGCGAACCGACCCCATGTGGGACGATCTGCTGGACCTAATCAGAATGGAAGCCAAGCGGCTGGGGCGCATGTTTCCTTTAGGCAAAATCGCCGTTATTAAGCGATCAGACAACGGTTGGCACCTGAAATTTCCCCAAGCGCGACTTACTCAAGAGGAAATGGAAAGTATCATGTGGGCCAGCATGAGTCACTTCGGGCATAAATGGTTTAGCTGCCTCGTAAAAGACTCTACCCTGCGCGTTTCCGCAAAGACCGGGAAGAATAGCCATCCGCCATACTTACGCGAAATAATCTACTTAGAAGGAGGTAACTAAAGACGGGTAAATATACGGGAAAATGGGTTGTGATGATCGGTTTCAAAGCTGAACACCTGAAAGAGATAGCGCCGATTGTTGAAAAGCTGAAAACACAGTATCCAGAGCAGGAATACAACGTTATGAACTCAAAGTTTAAGCAGTACGATTTCATCTTAGTATGCTTCGCAGACGACAGAGACAAAGCGCACAAGATAGGAACCGCCTTAGTGAAAAGGGAGCTGCCGCAGCATTTGAACCTGCTCTACTGGACTAAGGAAGTTAACCTGCTAAAATACAACGTGAAAAAGAGTTAAGAGAAACGCTAAAATAGTTTCAGCGTAAAAGATTAAACATAGGTGGCAAGCCAAAATGGAAACATGGTCATGCATGGTTTGTGGGAAAGAAAGACCCGATGATAAAATATCCGTATATACCGAAAGCAAAGGGGAACTAACGGTTAATATACGCTACTGCAACGATAATCCTTCTTGCAAAGAAGGCGCCCCTAAACATAAGCTTCTAAGTATATTGCTAAGGGAGGCTGTCTAAGTGAGATGTAAAGTGGATGGCAAGTATTACTATTTTCCTTTGTTACATTTGCGCGATGAGCATGGGATATCTGAAGAGGACCTTTTACAACATCCTGAAAAGTGGCTTGAATATATGAAGGAGCATAGTGAACCATAGAAGGTTGGTTAAAGTGGAAGCCCTTAAGTCAGTTTGGAATTACTTGTTTCCCCCTAAAAAACCTGTGGGGCCTCCCGAAATATATAGGTGTCCCGAACCAGACTGCGATTGGTACGTGACTTGGCGCGGAAAAGGACCCGAAGCACGAGCGGCACAAAGGCTAATTACTCAACATAACCTAGAAGTGCATGGAGGTACGTAAAAGTGTCGGAAGTGGTTGTGAACGGTAAGCGGGTTTCTGCTGAACAGTTCAGTGAGTTAGTTGCTGTTACGGTAATGGTTAAACTATCTAAAGCGGTGAAATGAAAAATGAGTGATGAAGCGAGTGATGAAGCTTTACTCTACAAGGAAACTCAGGATTATATGCAAAGCACACCATATTCTTGGAAGCCATTGCACGAGGTTTTAGATGCGGCAAAACAAGAACTCGAAGCAATACTAAACGGAAACGCGATACAATATGGTAGTAATAAATTGTTGTTGCTGGAGGGCTGGGCTATAAAATGGTTCAACTTTGAATATACAGGTGTTTTTGACCCGCAGATTTATGGTGTTCGGCTTCGTATGTTAGAGCGTTTTCTCAAAGAAGAAGAAGCTAAAGGTAGTAGGAAAGTTTGATTAAAGGAAATAGAATCTGTCATAGGCAGCCTCCCGATTGCTCTGAATGCGACAGTTACAAGTTGACTCCCTGTTCTCATAAAAACCAAAACTGTATCTTCTGTTGGAGCTGTGAGGAGTCTTTTACGCCACGTAGAAAGGTGTTCAATTTGAGGTCCCAGGGATGATATGCCCCAACTGTAATACTCCTATTCCTAAAGGTGACGTCTGCCCCACGTGCGGCTATGAAGACGAATCAGAAGACAAGCGAAAAAAGGTGCAGCTGAATGAGACGAGAGAAGTTTGAAGAGGCAGTGCAAGATCTCAAGATAGGCGATAGGGTGCGCATCACCCTCAAAGGCAAGTGGGGAAACTATACGATAGACCGTATTCTCGAAGGCATAGAAAAAGGATATCTTCACTACACTATGGGTATGTCCAGTTCGTTCCGACGCATCAAAGCTATACGAAAAATTGATGAGGCGTAAAAGAATGGCTGAACAGGAACCAATTTTAGGCTTAATCCTCTCCAACCTAACCTTAGACGAAGTAAAAAAACTTCTTAAACACTTGCGGGACCTAGAGACGAAGAACCCGCAGCGAACGTATTTCGTTCAAGTTACAGGCCTGGGAAAAATATCCTTACCCGAAGCGTTACGGATTATGCAGGAGATTTTCCCTTATAGACCTGAAAAAGAAGGAACCTTTAAAATCACCCGCTTGAGTAGAACCTTAAATGCGGAGAGACTTTAAAGGCGACGTGGAAACTTTATACGCAGCTCTAAAAGCGCTGGGGTACACGAGATGCAAGAGTAATGACCCGCGCGTAGAGTGGCGGTTTAACCGATTTCACCTGCTCATACGCCCTAGAACAAAACACTACATAGCCATAAGCATACATGAGGACCGACCCTGTAGGCTGCCGCCCTTCCACAAAGCCACGCACAAGTCAGCAGCCATAAAAAAAGAGCTGGAACGGATAGAGAAAGCGTATCAACAAAAAAAAGGGAGCTAAAAGGTTAGCTGCTGGAATCGAATTCTATTATTAGGTTTTCATTGCTAAACCTAAAGCGTTCGTTTGTGAAAGCAGTATTGTACACGTATTCGCTTTCGTTGACAGCTTCAAGCGTTACTTCTTTAAGGGCTAAACCCGCTCCGCCAGAGTCGCCTGTCACCGATGTAATGAAATATCCTTTTCTTTGTTTCAAGGGTTCTAGTCCCAGGTTGGAGAGTTCATCCGTTGCCGTGAAGGGGACTAACCGTTCTGAGTTCTTAGTGATTAATAGTGGTTTGGCTTCGTTGAAGGTGTGTTTGATGCCAAATGTTTCGTTTGTCCATTCTACACTTAGGTCGACTTTAGATGCAGCCCCAGCTAGATAAACTGTTACGTCTTGAATGTACACATCTTTGTCAGTTGGGTTACGTATGTTCAAAACCAAGACGTAGGAGACAAGTTTCCCGCTGCATAATCCACTAACATTTTCGCTGACATTGTATGTTTTCAGGTAGGCATAAACGACATCTGCTTGAAGGGAAGAGGATTCAGAGTTTTCTTGAGAAGACGATATAAACCCTATACTGATCGATGCAAGCACCGTAATTGCAACTACGATCACAAGCTGTCTTCGATTTATCTGACTCGTTTAAATCACCAATGCTGTATATGCTAATACACTTTATTATTGTTTCCGCAAATTTTTTAAGCGTAACTGCTGAAATAATGTATCAGTTAATTATGAAGGAGGTGAAAATGCTGAAAATGAAAAACTACATCTGCATATCGTTTCTGCTTGCTGTTGCTCTTCTGTTAACTGTTCCTGTAGCATGTGCTGAGTCAGTGGCGAAGTCAGCGGCGCAACGCCCGATAGCAGCCTATGGCGAAGACGCAAAAGCGTTCGCTTCTTTGATTACGCAATACGAAACCGCAGCTAACAATGTTGTAGTTGTGTCTGATCTGAAAAACACTGATGTTAAAGCGTTAGAAAACGCTATGGAAAACGGTGGCATAATCGTAGCCGTTAATCTACCTGTAGGCAACGCATTGGTGTCTGTACCTGCTGTAGAAAAAACGTCACAGAGAGAACTACTAAGAATCAACACTGAAGATAATAGCGTACAGACAATACGTTCCTCTAAAGTATCAATCGAGATGCTTTACCCCAACTACTGGATTACCGTTATTCAAAAAGATTCCAGGAAAGACTTTATGCTAATCGAAGTAGATTCAACAGAACTGCGCGATGAGCTTTCTCTTAAAGCTGCTGACGCTGTTGGCGAAGCGGTTCAAACACTTTTACTAACTCTCGACGGAGATACCGGCTATGATCATTGGGATAAAAAGAGAGAGTACATGCAGGCAGTGAAGTTCGGCACCGATCAGAAAGACGAATTTTACATAAGACACGAAATATATGAACTAGACGTTTGGGACCCCGTGACAAACAAAGAATACTGGAGAACAGACTCTTGGATAGATTCTAAGATTCCTGAATATGGATGCTGGCTATTACACGTCGGACCTTACATTAAGCACCGACAGATAATAGTTGATGCTTCTTCTGCAGCGGACCTTTACTTGTACAGTCCCATAACAACTCCTGTTGATGTTGGGGTCAATGTTGGCATAAGTTTCTCAACTGGCGGCGTCTCCCTTAACTTCGGTTGGAGTTGGACTAACGCAGGAGTGAACTATGATGTCGATGGGTCCTACGCGAACAGCAAAGTAATTACCGACGAATATTTCAGAGAAGCCGACTACACATGGTATCCTTTCATTATTGAACCGACACCTAACTCTCACTCTTCCTATCTCACACAAATGACTAACGTTATGCGCACGCCTGTAGGAAGCGGATATGAACTAGACGAATTGGGCTCCAAATGGTGGATTTACGACGACTGGCCTGTCTACTGGGGAGGGATTTTCTACTACGTCTACAGAAATTCATATTCGTATCGCTACTGGTGGAACCCAAGCCACATCACTTCGACCTTTAGCTAAACTAAAAGCAAACATCTTTCCTTCCCTTTTTTTTATTTTTCAAAGTTTTCCAGTGGAAACCTAGGGGACTAAACCTTTAATCTAATATATTCTTTTCAGCAAAAACAGATATTTTCTTTTTATCGCAAACGCTTAAATATCTTTCACTCTAATAGTGAAATGCTCAATAAAATTATGGAGGAAAAAGAAAAAAAATGAGCAAAAACAAAACGACTATTGCGATTACTTTGTTTCTGATGTTTGCTATGGCTACTTCGCTTGCTATTGTACCCAATGGTAACGCGCAGGTGATTGATATTCCGACTTTCCTATCTTTAACCCTTTCACCTAACCCTGTAGGCGTCGGCCAAACCGTCTATGTTGGCATGGTTTTCAGTAAACCCACACCCACAAATACCGGTAGTCAAGGCGATTACTATGAAGACGTCACCCTTGAGATCACAGACCCTGACGGAGATAAGACCACTATGGGACCATACCTTACAAGCATGGCTGCGGGCATACAGATTACATTTACGCCCGATAAGGTCGGCACCTACACATTGCAAGCCTTTTACCCTGGACAAGTATTAACGGGTACGCACCCTGGGGGTTCTGATGTACCAGGTGGCATGAATCTGAATTTGCTTGGCAGTAAAATGTTACCCACTGAAAGCGACATAGAGGAACTAGTAGTAACGGAAGAGGCAGTAGGACCAATATATCAGACTCCTCCGCTTCCAACTGAATATTGGACTCGTCCAATATACGCTACTAATTGGGAATGGGGCGCGATTGGGGCTAACTGGTTTGGATTAGGCGGTTCTGGCGGATATGATGCTAGTGGAAATGTTCTGACGGATGGTACAGCACCAACCTCTGCTCACGTTATGTGGACGAAAGCAACGCAATTCGGCGGTCAACCAGGCTCACCCATTGCCAGCGATGAATCGACTCAGTATAGTTCAACCTCGCTGCTTCAAATGTACTTTAAGCCAGTGACCATTCTCAATGGAATACTCTATTACAACAAATATGCTAGTACGGGTACTCTGATAGGCTGGGAAGCTGTGGAAGTTCGCACGGGAGAAGTACTGTGGAGTAGCGAAGCAGGTGTAACAGGCAGCGAGACACTTTCATACGGTCAAATAGTCAACTACAACAACTTTCAGGAGTTCGGTTCAAATGCGTTTCTATGGAGTACGCCAGGAGGCGGCGGGTTCTTTGCTATGGCACCTGCATGGATGGGAATATACGATGCTTATACTGGAACATATTTGGCAAACGTTACTAATCCTATAAGTTCAAGCAAGCTGATCGATTATGATGCAAGTCTGCAGGGAGCGGTAAACGGCTACTACGTTTCTGATGGCAATCTCTGTTTGTACAACACAACAGCACTATTAGTTCCCGCTGGCAGTTTCGGGGGACCGGTTTTCGTTCGCCCAAGTGGTACCATTGACGGTCAACAGGCACGGGCAACAGAGTGGTCTGTAGAACTTCCAACACAACTCAACGGTGACAACATCAGCCTCAGCATTGCAGGAGTAACCTCTGATGTAATACTTATGCGCGAAGTGCATGGCGCGGTCAGTTGGCAAGGAACCACTATGGGCCACCAATATGTAGCAGGCTACGACGCAAAGACAGGCGCTAAACTTTGGGGACCAATAAACCAAACACTACCCAAATATGAAGACACCGCTCTAGTTGCTTGCCGCGATGGCTACTACGTGATGCACAACAAAGATAGAAATCTAGCGTGGGGCTACAGTCTGACGACAGGTGAAAAACTATGGGGTCCAGTTCAACTTGAAGGCGGCGGCTATAGTTCTGTTTGGCGTGATGCTGAAATCGCTTACGGTAAAGTCTATATTTGGGACCTCGGCGGCTATGTGACTGCTATAAACCTTGAAACTGGCAAGATCGAGTGGACCTTCTATCGTGGAAACGCTGCATACGACACTCCCTTCGAAGGGTACCCAATTTTCGGCTATAATGTACATAGTATTGCTGATGGAATGCTTTTCCTTTCAGAAGGTATCATGTACACCCCGCCACTGCACCCAAGTAAGCGACTTGCTATAAACTGCACTGATGGAAGCCTAGTATGGAGCATATCCCAATACAGTTCTACGTGTATCGGAGCTATAGGAGACGGCTACTTGATATCTTGGAATAGCTTTGACAATCAGATATACAGCTTTGGCAAAGGACCAACCGCCACCACAGTTACAGCCTCCCCAGCAGTTACAGCGCACAACAACAGCGTACTAGTAACAGGCACAGTAATAGATACAGCCGCAGGCACAACCCAGGATGAGCAGGCAGTACGGTTTCCAAATGGAGTTCCCGCTGTGTCTGAGGATAGCATGGAAGCGTGGATGGAGTACGTGTATCAGCAGCAGATCAAGCCTACAAATGCGACAGGCGTCAAAGTCACCATAACGGTGCTTGACCCTAACGGCAACTGCTACGATGTCGGCACAACCACAAGCGACACAAGCGGCTTCTACAAGCTAGCATTCACACCGCTAGTTCCAGGAGAATACACAGTCTATGCTTCTTTCGCAGGCTCAGAATCGTATTATGGTTCAAATGCAGAAACGGCTATAAACGTTGAAGAAGCACCCGTTGTTACGCCGTCACCTACACCTGTTCCGCAAGCGCCAGTTGAAACTTACTTCACAGTTTCGACAATCGCCATAATCATCGCAATCGCCTTAGTCGGCATACTGCTATTAAGAAAACGGTAATTTAAACAATAGCAAATAACGCAAAGTTTCCCCCTTTTTTTCATTTTCTCAAAACAACATATTACTTTTTAGCAAAAACGCTTAAATATCCTATTTATTCTAATAGTTAGCTGCTCAATATAATTATGGAGGAAAAGGACGAAAAATGAGCAAAAACAGAACGGTTATTGCGATTGCTATGCTTCTAATGATGTCTATTGCGGTTTCGCTTATTGCTTTGCCCTCTGTCAACGCGGCTAACGAAAAAAAAACCTATGCTTTCATTGGCGCGATGCCTAACCCTGTAGGGGTTAGCCAAGAAGTGTTACTTCACATTGGCATTCCCGACGTGCTATACAATGCAGCCGATGGCTGGAAGGACCTAACAGTGACAGTTAAAACACCCAGCGGCGACACTAAAACGCTTGGCCCCTTCACTACCGATTCGACAGGTGGAACAGGCTACGTATTTGTGCCTGATGAGGTTGGCGAATACACTTTGCAGTCGCATTTTCCTGAACAAGAATACGCTGGCATCACATATTTGAAAAGTGACAGCGCGGAGTTAACGCTTGTAGTACAAGAGGAGGCAGTGGAATATTATCCAGCACATGCCTTGCCAATGGAATACTGGACCCGCCCGATTAATGCACAACTTAGAGAATGGTATGCTGTTTCAGGAAATTGGCTTGTAGCGACTCCCATACTTCCAACCGATAACCTCTATGCTCCCTACAATGACGATGCACCGGAAAGCGCACACGTACTATGGACACTGCCTATAGGTGATACAGTTGGCGGACTCGCTGGCGGCGTTGATGAAAGTGGATACGGAATCGGCGATGCTTACGAAGGCAAATGGTCAAGTTCATGTATAATCGGCGGCGTTCTTTACTACAACAAATTCGACGCTAGTTCACCTACACAGCAAGTTGTGGCAGTGGACTTACATACTGGCGAAGAACTGTGGACTAAAACTTTCTTGGACAACGCGCGAATCTCTTTCGGTCAAGTATTACGGTGGAAATCTTTGAACTATCAAGGCGACTTCTCGTACCTGTGGGTTACGAGCGGTGGTGGCTGGACTGGACTCCCTGAAACGTGGTATGCGTTTGAACCTCTCAGCGGCGAATGGAAGTTCAACATAACGGGCGTACCTTCGGGTACTAACTACTACGGTCCTAACGGCGAGATTCTAAGATACACGGTTAACTCAAATGCAGGCTGGATGGCTCAGTGGAACTCGACCTCAGTTGTAGTGAAAGGGAACACGGGCATGAGTCTATCTTGGGGTAGCCAGACGCAGGGAAGACAATTTAACGCAACGGAAAAAGGCTATGACTGGAACGTTACGATACCAACGGGCTTACCTGGGAGTGTTCGAACGGTAACTCCTGGGGATAGAGTGATCGGCGCGTCCATAAGCACTACAGAAGTCACTATATGGGCTTTGAACTTGGACCCGGAAAATGGCGCAATAGGAAAGCTGCTATTCAAAAACACATGGAAAGCCCCCTCTGATTGGGAGGAAGGCAACCAAACTATAAGCTGGGCTGCTGCGAGTTTAACAGACAACGTTGCAGTGCTATATTCAAAGGAATGCACTAACTACTATGGATTCAGCCTCGAAACAGGAAAGAAACTTTGGGGTCCAACCGACTCAGAATACTACTTGAACATATACGACAGAATCAGCACCATCAATTACGGCGTACTCATCTCATCTGGATGCAGCGGAATAGTAAACGGCTACGATGCACAAACAGGCGATCTACTGTGGACCTACAACGCAGAAGACCCCTACACAGAATTCCAGTTCGGTAACAACTGGTGGCTCCAACAGATGTTCATAACTGACGGAAAAGTCTATCTAGGACACGTGGAACACTCGCCTAATCAACCATTGCCACGCGGCGCACCCTTCATCTGCCTTAACGTAACAACAGGAGAGGAAATATGGAGAATCGATGGCGGCTTCCGACAAACATGCTGGGGCGGAAAAGCAATGATCGCAGACAGCATAATAGCACTACAAAACACGTACGATCAGCGCATATACGCCATAGGCAAAGGACCAAGCGCAACTACAGCCTCAGCTTCGCCGAAGGTTTCAACGGAAAACAGCAGCGTACTAGTAGAAGGCTACGTAACTGACATTTCGCCAGGCACAGAAGAATACGCCTTGACTGCACGGTTCCCGAATGGTGTTCCCGCTGTTTGCGACGACAACATGAGCGAATGGATGCTATACGTGTACAACCAATTCGAACGCCCCGCAGACATAATCGGCGTTGAAGTCACCATAAGCGTACTAGACCCTAACGGCAACTACTACGAAGTCGGCACAACCACAAGCGACGCAAATGGATTCTTCAAACTATCCTTTGTTCCCGCAGTCCCAGGAGAATACACTATTTACACTTCTTTCGCAGGCTCAGCAGCTTACTATGGTTCCAATGCAGAAACAGCTATAAACGTTGAACAAGCGCCAGCAGCTACGCCAGAACCAACACCAACACCTGAATCAATAGCTGACATGTACTTTGTTCCCGCAGTAATAGGCATAATCGTTGCAATCGTGATAGTCGGACTAGTAATGATTCTGATGCTAAGAAAACGGTAAACCTGAAAAAGCACAACCAACCAATCCCCCCTTTCTTTAGTCTCATAGGCAAAAAAGGGCTGAAAGGGTCCTGAGCGGTTCCGCAATCGGAATTTATTCTTTTCTCCTAAAGTTTTGTCCGCTCAGAACCCCAGCAGACTTTATCAGCCTCACATAAATCTTTTATTCCCTCAAGTTTCCTCTGCAACACCCCAATCAATCTTGAGCATCTAACGTGTCGGTTTTATCAAAAATGCTTAAATAGTGACCAATTCTATTAGACATTACCCAAAAAATGGAGTAATAAGAAAAATGTCAATTAAACTTTGTAAAAAACTGACAACAACACTCTTCATCGCAACAATACTTTCAGTAATGTTCATAGGACTAATCAACATACCCGTAACAAACGCGGCAGAAATTGGCCAAACACTCGAAGTCAACGGACCCATAGCCCAGCTCACAACCGACGCCGGGCATTACCTCGGCAGCTACTCGCCAGATGGCACACGCATCGTTTACACTGGCGCAGGCGGCATCTGGATAGCAAATGCAGACGGTAGCAACCCACACCGAATATACCTTTCTGGCACAAGGCCAAAGTGGGGTCCTGCCTCAGAAGCGTATCCAGACGGTCTAATTGCTCTCGCTGGAACAGGAATCACCATCATAACACCTGACGGAACTTTCATCAAGACCATAGATACATCACATATCTATCCTGGGGACGGTTTAGTAAAGACAGGTACACATAGCCTCGACTGGTCGCTAGACGGCACAATGATAGCCTTTGCAGACAACGCTGGCACTATGGGAATTTGGACGATAAACTTTGACGGCACAGGCTTAACACAGATAACCGACTACTCGCAATCTGCTTATGCTCCGTCTTGGTCGCCAGACGGCACCGAAATAGCATGTGCCTGGGGTCCAAGCGCAGCACACGTCGGCGTCTTCAAGTCTGACGGCTCAGACACTTCACCGCTACGAGAGATCGGTACTGGCGGCGACTATCCAGATTGGGGCGCCAACGGCAAAATTGCATACCACGTACAAGCAACCTCACAGCTATATGTGATGAATGGCGACGGAAGCGACGACACAAAGGTTTCTGACGGTCCAGCTGCAATGGTAGCATGGGCGCCTGACTGCCAACGACTAGTTTACATCAATGGCTTTGCCAACAAAAACATTTTCACCCGAAGCTACCCATACGGAACGGTACAGGACGCTATAAACGCAGCAGACTCAGGCGACACAATCCTTGTTCACGCTGGAAGCTACCCTGAAACTTTGAACCTTGGCAACAAAGCATTAACTCTTGAAGGCGAAGACATAGACACCACAATCATTAACGCAGCAGCCTACACAACTTACGCTATCCAGAACTTCGGGAATTTCTCAACGGTTCGCAGCTTAACGTTAATCGGAACCACCAACTACGGATTTAAGGTTTCCCACGTAAGCAACATAACCCTTGAGAACCTAAAAGTTGAAAACTCTGGAAAAAGCGCTATCGACCTGAACACCGTTGACGACACAGTACTCACCAACATAACCGCCGTGAATACCATAGCAGGCTTTGGCGTAATGATACTCGACTCCTACAACGTCAACGTGACAAACATAGCTACAAGCGGCAACGCCTGGGGCGGCGTATCCGTCCAGTCCGCAGGCAGAGGTTCGGACTCAATAACCTTCAGCGGAAACTTTGACGCTGAAGAAGATATTCCTCTTCTGCTCGAGCAGGACCCGCCATACCCGCCAATAACCAACGTGAAAATCCCAGGCAAATTCGGGTACGCAACCTACGCTTACCGAGTGGCTGACGACTACAAACAGACGTTCTATCAAGAAACCCTAGAAAACGCTGAATCCTTCGCTCAAACACTGTTATCGCCCTCTTACACCGCAGTAAACGTACATGATATCGCAGAAGAAAACTACTATGTCACAGAAGGCATGGAAATTCAAGCAGCCATAAATGCAGCCTCTGAAGGCAATACTATCAACGTAGCCGCAGGCATGTATAACGAGCGCATCACCATTGAAAAACCCCTTACTCTAAGGGGCGCAACCGCTGACGTCAACAAGAACGGCTATACAGTGCCAGCGGACTATGCTTGGAACAGCACCGTTGAAACCATACTCAACAATCCCGAGCCAGCACCTACAGGCTTAGTATCAGTCGTTACCATCCAAGACACAAGCGACGTAACTTTTGAAGGCTTTATCGTCCAGAGTCTCAATGCACCCTCAGGCAGCGCGAATGACATGCTGCTCACAATCAAAGCCCACACCATGACAATGGAAAACATCAACATCCGAAACAACGTCATAGGTCCTAACACCAACGTCGAGGACCAAGACGGAACTGCTGGACGCATGGGACTATACATCAGCGTAAACCAATACCAAGAAGTGCCTTTCGGTGTAGTAAACAGCGCAATCGCAGGTAACAAAATCTTCGGCTGCGAAGGAAACGGTGACAATGTTTTCATTTGGGGTGCCTACTACTCTTATGGCGCTAGATATCCTAGCCCAATGGAAGGCACCGTAATTGAAGACAACGAAATATCGGGTTCCCATCGTAGCGGCATAGAGATAGCAGGAGGCATCAGCGGACTAACCATACAGAACAACACGGTTTCAGGTAACGGCGGCTTGCCAACTGACGACCCCGCCAACTTGAAATACGGAAACGGCATTGTCCTTATCCGTGGCTCAAGCGACAGCGGCGAACAGATAGGTTTAGGTCCTGAAAACCTGACAATCGCGTACAACGACATCACAGGCAACGAAAAGAATGGTATCTACATGGGACCTGTCAGCAAGAACTATGTTATCACTGGCAACAACATTAACGGCAACGGCTGGGACGGTATTCAGCTAGACATGGAAGCACACTACAAGAACCCAACCTTTGAAGAAGAGGACAGGGTCGGCTTCTATAACGCCTCTGAAAACATTGCAGCAACAAACAACAACATCTACGACAATGGCAAACTAAATACGCATGTTATCGGCAGACCTACAAACGGCTTCGTTCTGAATGCTACTTACAACTGGTGGGGCACCGCAGACGTGACTATCGTAACCAAGATGGTAAACGGTAGCGTGCTGTTCGGTCCGTGGCTCAATGCAGCCTACCCCGAAGGCGAAGCAGCACCCGCAACATCAGAAACCGTCACAGGCTCAGGAACCGTTAACGCCACAGAAACAGCCGGAACAGAAGTTGATTTCAACTGCAAGTCTGGAGAATCAACAACCGTCACCGTCACGCAATACATGGATATTCCAACAGGAACAGAAACCCCAGCGTTCAACACTATGGGATACATAGACGTTTACGTGCCAAACCCGAGCGCTCTAGAAAGCATAACCATCCGAGGCTACTACACCGACGAGGACATAGCCGCTATGGGCATGGTCGAGGCTGACCTACGCGCCTACTACTGGAGCGATACAGCAGAAGCATGGCTGCCATGCAGCAACACAGGCGTAAACACAACAGGCAACTACATTTGGGCGTACTTAGACGCTTCAACAGTGCCTACGCTTGACTATCTGCTTGGAGGTCCATTTGGCGGCGGTACACCCGAGATCACAGTCTCCCCAAGTGAAGGCATAACGCTGACGATGGTTAGCGGCGCAGGCTTCAACCCAGGCGACACCGTAACTATTCAGTGGGAAGGTAGTGCGATTCCAACGCTGCCAAACCACGTGATAGTGGATGCTGACGGCACGTTCACAGCACAAATCACAGCTGCAAACCAAGCACAAGGAACCTACGCGATCTCAGCAGCAGACGAAAGCGGCAGCACAGCCACAGCAACCTTTTCAGTTCTTGACACTACAGGAGCCAAAGGCGACACTGGCGACGCAGGAGCAGCAGGAACTAAAGGTGCCACTGGACCCGAAGGCGACACAGGCAAAACAGGCGACACAGGCGACACAGGCGACACAGGCCCCGAAGGCACAACAGGACCCGAAGGACCTACAGGCGAAGCAGGAGAAAACGGTGTAACAGTTTCCTTAGTGCCAGCCTATATCGCCATATTTGTGGCGTTAGTTGCTCTCATCGTAGCTCTAGTTGTCGTGTTCGTTGTCAAAAGGAAGCAGTAAAATTTTCTCTCCACCTTTTTTTTGTTTTGAAGTGATCATATGAAATTGAAGGTCCAAAAAATCGAGTCAATCCGTGACCTAGACGGCAATCTTGGAAAAAAAATTGAACTCGTTGAAGAACGGGATGGTATCTCGCCGTTCATGGTTGGTCCGCGAACAGAAGAGGCGCAGATTGCCAGGGACGTAATGCGTACCATGCAGATAGTCGTCCCGCATGTGTATCCTCCAGGAATGAAAATCATCCTCCCTAAGATAATCCTGTTTTTAACCGAGCAGGAATACGATAGTTTAGGCGTAACCTTCGCCGTAAACCAAATTTATGAGATAACGCTGGGAAACCAGGGCTTCAAATTCCAAAAGGAGACGACAGAATAATGCCGAAAATCGAAGTTATGTATGCGTTTGTTGCTGTAGAAAAAGAGCCTGACGATGAAGGCGTAGCAGCCGTTAGATTCGGCGACGTCTGGATGCCGCTTGTGGGCGCAGACATGGCACGAGTGGAAGCTTTAAAGCCGCTGGCGCAGAAATTGGTAAACCTCACAGGAAAAAAAATTACCATAATCAAGTTTACGAACCGCGAGACAATAGAAACGTTTACTCCTCCAAAAAAGAAGGAAGGTTAACATAAGAATGGTCACAGATGTTGATTGCCAAGAGATAATGAAGAAAACGATTAAAATACTGCTTGAAAGTACGCCTGGCGTTGGTTTGCTTGATACAGAGTTCACCCAGGTTTTTGACAACTTGAAATGCGACGGCTTTCTTTTCCTCTTTTTCAGCAAACAAGACCGTACAAGAGGAACCACAATCGCTGGCGGTGGCAATATCCCCGATAGAGCTGCACTAATGGTGAGAACGTTCTATCCCGACCAATACGAAAAGTTCAAAGACGCGCTCACAAAAGGAGGCGTTTACCCCTAAACAGGAGACGACAAAGAATGTTAACTGTAACTGACCCCCAAAAAATGGCTGCACAAATCCGGACAGGAACCCTAGCGCGCATGGACCTAACGGCAACTCTCGATGAGCCTGTGAGTCTTGGCTGCCTTCCTGTACTCTGGATAACCAACCCCGCAGGAGAAAAACGGTTCGCCCTCCAACTCTCCCATGCAGACGTCAACCGCGGAGCTGCCAAAGCAGGCGAAACCTGGGACCTCTGGATAAACCGCTTCGGCGAAATCTTCCTAACCGCACGCGTGCAATAGAACAATCTTCTATCTCTCTTTTTATAGGACTAGTCCTTTTTTCTCTTAGGAGTAGTCGAAATGGTAAATTGGAAAGAATTGGACCCTGCGCTCATCATCAAACACTGCGAAGAAACCTATGAGCGATACCGCGAGTACCCTTCTATCCGCGACATCTTCTACGCTTTCGTTGACGAGTTATGGCCTAACACCAAATCCGTTTACAAAGCGCTTTCAAAATGGCTAGTCGCTATGCGTCTGGCACGAAAGATAGACTGGCGTATGATGCGCGACGGCAGTGGGCGCGAGTACGAAGAAGGCGACTGGAGTTATGACACGCCTCGTGAACACATTGAGTTTTGGCTTGAGGAGTTCTTAAAAACACCCTACCGTTATCGCTGTCCAGTGTGGCAAGATCAACCGAAAAAGGTTATAGTGGCTTGCGAAAAAGAAGGTGACTATCCCATAGTAAAATCGATTCTCCGAGACTTAAACGTGGACACTTTCTATGCACGTGGCTACTCTGGATGGCGCCCTTTGTTTGAGGCAGTAGAAAAAATGAAAGAAGAGGCCAAAATCCCCGTAATCATAGCTCTAGCGGATTTTGACCCCAGTGGAGGCGAAGGTGCGAAAATGACTGGCAAGGACTTAGTTTCTTTTCTGCTGAAAGCGTTTCGCAAGCTTGGAGTTGATAACGTAACGGTGGAGAAAATAGTCGTCACAAAAGAGCAGATTGAACAGTTTAAGCTGCCTCACAGACCCGAAGACGCCAACGAGATCGCAAAGCTCCAGAAGGATCCCCGCTTCAAAGACTGGTCCTACGGCTTGTACCGCGTTGAAACCGCAGCTCTCAGAAAGAAAGCCCCGGACTACTTTGATAAAACGCTGCGAGACGCCGTGCTGAAACACCTGGACAAAGAGATTTACGCGAGGGTCCAGAAGGAAGAGGAAGAGGGGCGCATGAAGGTTATCGAGTTCTTCAACAACAATGAGGACTTGCTCGACGAGTTCAGAGAACGCCTAAACACTGATGAGAGCCTAGATTAGCGTCAATCAGCACATATAGGTTTAAGCAATAACGCTTAAATATAATATCAAAAGCATTAAATCAGAGAAAAGGAGAATAAGCAGAAGGAACCGTAAACATGGACTGCCCCCGACCCGACCCCCGACCAAACCCTAGACCCCCTAGACCTGACCCCCGTTCTGACCGCACATGGGTTAACGCTTGCCGTGAAGCAGAAGCCGACCAAGAAATACGTATCTATAAAGGACGCAAAAAGCATGGGACATAAACAGCATGGAGCCAAAAAATTCGAGCAATACTATGGTGTACCCTATAAGTCTAAAACATTCAGGACTGTTTACGAGTGCCCCCGCTGTGGATGGCGCCGCCCCGATGAATCAACCGTTTCAAAATGCCCCACGTGCGGCGTTGCTCTTTATTCAAGAGTAATCAAAGTGGAAAGGGTGCAATCGCCCTAATTTTTCTCCTTGATTCTTTCTGTGAATCTTCTCCTTGAAAAAGGCGGTTGCATCCCCACAACCTTTAATCCAAAACGCTTAAATTTGTTTAATGACGTATTAGACCGTAGGGTGAAACCATAAATGGTAAGTGAAGGAAGAGGACGCCTGTTCAAGCGTAGAGACGATAAATACTTAGTCTATCTGCCGAAGGACCTGTGCGAAGACAGCATGTTCCCGTTCAAAGGCGCAGAAAGCATATTCGTGAAAGTCAGTTTCAAAATAGGCGCTAAAAAACCTGAGCTTCTCATGGAAGAATGGAAGGAACCTGAACAAGAACCTGATTGATAGGTGGAATAGCAAAATGACTCTCCGCGATGCCGATGTTAAGGTGCTATTATCTTTAATGGCTAACTGTAGGAAAAGCGATAGAGAAGTATCTAAAGAAGTCGGCTTGTCTCAGCCTACAATTACCCGAAGAAGAGGTTTGCTTGAAAATAACGGTGTAATTCAACGTTACATAGCAGTACCCGACTTTGCAAAATTAGGCTTCCGCATAATTGCCGTTAACTTCGGTTCCTGGGATCAAAACGTAATGCTCGACAAAGAAAGCATGGCAAAGCTCCACAAAAATGTGCTTTTCATGGCAACGGGTCAAGGAGGCAACGCAGACCTTCTTTGCATCTCAGTACACCACGACTACTCCAGCGTCGTTAACTTTCGCCGGGTTTTGGCTAGCATAGGTATTAACAGCCAAACCTTTCTCATTGACACTAAAACAGAAATAATAAAGCCTTTCAACATGGACCTTAGCGCAAACGATCTAAAAATCTCTAAATAAGCCTTTCAACAACCCCCCTTTTTTCTTTTCTATATTCATCTACAACTGGTGATATAGTTGACAAATGCAAAGTGTAGATGCCTGAAATGCAAAGTTTACGGTTGCATTGAACACATCAGAGCTGTTAAAAAGCAGTATGATGCGGAAAAGGCTGCTAAAGAAGCTGCTGAAAAGCAGTAAATTTCCCCTTTTTTTTGTGTATTTGTGTTTTACATTTCATCCAAAACGCTTAAATCAATCGTGTCGTAATTCGTAATATAGCAAAAACTGAAAAGTGAACATAAATGGGAAAATACACCGCAGAAGAAATCAACAACATCATAAACCTCAAAGGCGCAAACGGCACACAAATAGACATCTTCGACCTGCATGGCGTTCTCTATCTTGGCAATACCCGAACCGTTCATGTCCCCAAAAACGGCGTTTTAGTAGCCTCAGAAGTTTGGGACCTAACCGAGACATACAACCGATATAATGAACATTCAATAGGCATGAACATAAACGACTTTGAAGACTGCGAAACCGAAGAAGACGTACTAGACAGATTCCGCGAAGAACTAGCCACAGCCGTAGCCGAGAAACTTGTGTGAGGCAGAAACATGAAAGACCTGCGAAAATCTTTGTTACGTGCGCTCTTGCCCCACATGATTCTTATCGAGATCGCTGAAGGTCCGGTACACGGCTACGCCATAGCTCAGCGAATCAAGCAGAAACACGGCACAGCACCAGGCCACAGCACCCTATACCCAATGTTAATGCACCTAGAGGAAGACGGACTGATAGACAGTTCTTGGGTACTTTATGGGAAGCGCCCCAAGAAAACTTATACTCTAACCAAAAGAGGACAAAAGGCATTAGGGAGGACGACAGAAATACTAACTGTTCTGCGAATGGACCTAACAAGTTGTTTGGTGGAGGTAAGCACATGAAGCAGACGACAAAGGAAGAGTTGGACCGTATCTGGGAATGGAAAGAATCGGGGGTGACAAAAGAATGAGCTACAAACAAGAAGAACAAGCCTTCTATGATACTCTACTCACGAAAATTCTAGCGCTGCCAAAGGTCCAAGAGACAATAGCAGAGCTGCGTAAAGACTATGAAGGAGAAGGCCAAACAGAATTCGAGATCGAGGTCGAGGCTATATGCGACTTCATAGATGAAGGAGACGACAAAGACATTTTAGCTGTTCCCGAAATCTGGCGACTTGTGCAGGAAACGGTCCGAGACACCATACGCGACTTCACCTATAACCCCGAAACATTCCTGGCAGAACTAAGCAGCCTAGACCCCGAAGACATATTCCGCAAGAAACTTGAAGAAATACACGAGGAGCTAGACCACGCATTAGAACGCAAACATGGGAGGACCCAACAATGATTAGTCGAGAACAACTTAAAATCATTCTGTACTACCTGTGGGGTTGCGCTGAAGGACTATACGATGTGGCTACAGCTCCGTTCCGCAGGAAAACGATACAAGTCTATGATAGATGTTTCACCTTCGGATACCGCGACTTCAACCTCACTCTAGCTCAGCGAATCAAGCTAAAGATACTCGGTGAAATCAAAATCCTCAATAGCAGACCCCAACACTGGACAGGTTGCCCTGGGACAGTGGACTTTTTCATAGTCTCATGCCCCCTGCATGGGCTATTCTTAGACAATAAGCACGGCAACGAAGACATAACACGCTGCCCCCGATGCTTCGACGATGCCCTACGCGAGTTTGAACTATTAACGGGTCAAAACCTAAAAAGACCAGACAGAAACTAAGATGAATCTACGAGAGAAATTACAAAAGTTTCTTTGCAGGCTAGGACTGCACGAGTGGTTCGATGGAAAAGGAAACGGCTTGCCTATTCACTGTGTTCATTGCTTTACAACCCCAAGCGGCGACAAATTAGAACCTTAATCCTTCCCCTTTTTTTATGTCGTCTAAATCTATATTCTGAATTCATAATCCCTAAATACTCAGGCAGCCAAAATGCCAAGTATGCGAACAGTTAAATGTCCCAAATGCGGCGAAGAAATCCTTGTTGTACCAGACGACAGAAAAATGGCAAAAGCCTTAAACAACCACGTGGAGACGCACGACCCCGCCGACCATGAAGAACTGCACACCTATTTTGAGTGTGAGCTGCTGCGCCTGGCTGCGGTTGATTCGTAATCCATTAAAAAGCCTTCTCCAGCTAAGTTTTTGATGTGTTTTTGTGTTGAACAGGTTAAACAATATCTTAATAAATACGATATGAGTGTATTTCTGCATGGAAAAAGCATATCGGAGGTGGAAAAAATAAGACCCCGAACATTGAAAATAGCTGTCTCAGTAAGCGGCATGGAAACCGAAATCGCTTCTATACGAATACAGAAATTCGCCGATGTTAGAACGGCTGACACAGAGCTGCTTTGTCCGAAATGCAAACAAAAGCCCACGTGGAACGGCGGGTACGAGTGTACGTGTTGTCCTAAGTGCGGTAAACCTATGGAACGGGTAGAAATAGACGACAAAGGAACAGTGAATTGGAGATGCGCCGAAGACGGATACCAGGAGCCTTCACATTACGGTCATTGGAGCCAACTTTTGCGGGTAGTTAAGGCGACGGGTGAACCGATCACCAAAACCAAGTTCACCAACGATAAAGAAACTGTTGTGGCACACGCTTTCATAATGGAGATGCAGCAGTTCACCGAGATAGTAGATGCTACCTTAACGGAATACGGCATTACCGTTTCAGACGAGAAATCAGCTAGGAACCTGAAAAAACTTTTGATTGCCACCAAGAACCTGAACAAAGTAATTTTCATCAGATACTTAGACACCTACGAAGAACGAGTGGCTATACTCACGACAAGCGTAAGCAGCCGCATAATTCTGAAAGAAATAATCCCCCTGAACCTTGCAGCCATAAAAGAGACTATGCACGTGGACCTTTCAACCGTGACCGAGCAGGAAATAGCCGAAGCGGAACAATTCGTCAAGATGCTGCCGAAAGCCCAGGAAGAAATGCTGTCCGTCAGTGACTATCGCACAAAGGGTATCTCAGTTTCACCCGTAGCGCCGAAAGTCCTAGAGCTAGAAGCAATCCTTAACAAAATTAGTAGCAAGGTTGGTACACACTAGCGATGAAGGACACTTTTAACCACGACAGAAACATTGACAACCTAAAGCCCAAAATGAAGATTCTCGAAACCCTGGAATACCTCAAGATCACTCCTGAAACAGTCGCATCAGCCAAGCTAGACGGCGAGTTCACGCTGCTATCCTACACGAAAAGCGGGGAATCCTTCACCCTTAACAAGTGGGGTCACAGGCGCGAAGACTTCCCCGCATTAAACCAATTCGTAGCTGCTATGGATAAAACAGAAATAAACCATGTTGAATTACTCTGTGAGCTGCACGCCGTAGAAAACGGCAAACCCACCAACCTACCGACCTTTATACGCTTCATCAAAGGAAAAGACACCAACTTAGACAAAATCCATATCGGCGTTTGGGACCTAATCAAAATCAACGGCTACGACACTCAGCAATCATACGCCTGGAAACTTGAAGAAATCGAAAAATGGCTGCAAGGCTGCACTCTTGTAAGTGTGGTTCCCTATATCCAACCGAAGACGACACAGGAAGTTAAAGTCTTTTGGCGAACCTGCGTTGAAGAGGGAGGCTATGAAGGGCTTGTCATACGCAACGGCGGGGAAATCTACAAGATTAAGCCATGCCTAGACGTGGACGCGGTAATTATCGGCATTAACAAGCGGTCCAGCTACGGAAAAGACCTGGCTGTTATGCAGCGAAAAGAAGTCAGAAGCATCAAACTCGCACTAATGCAAGACGATGGCACGTTTATAGTGCTAACCGATTGCGCGGCAGGCATAAACCCCGAAATTGGTAAAACTCTATGGAAGCTAACAGAGTACAAGGTCGGAGAAGACGACACAACAATTTACGTTCAGCCGCTAGTCGTATGCACCCTTCAATACACGCGCACTTACATCAAAGAACGGCGGGTCTTCAAATACGAAAACGGGCAGTACACACAAGCAGGGACTAGACCTTTTGTTTCTCTCAGGGAGCCACGCCTCGCACGGTTCAGATCAGACAAGACAGTGAACCCGCAGGACCTAAGCACCGCACAGATACCGCAAGGCAAACCTCTACAATACACCCTCTATCAAGGCGATTGCAGGCAAGTTTTACCGCTTATCCGCAGCGAAAGCATAGACCTAATTCCAACAAGCCCTCCCTATTGGAGACAATACGAGTTTAGCGGCGCAGAAGGCGAAATAGGAACAAAAGACACCATTGAACAGTACATAGCTGCTCTGCTGTCCATCTTTGAAGAATGTTACCGGGTACTCAAACCAAACGGCTTACTCATGCTCAACATAGACAACGGCAAACGAGACGACGGAGTAATTTCTGTGCCTGCATGGGAGTGGCTAAAGCCCCTCAAAGAAATAGGCTTCAACTTGGTTCAAACTATCATCTGGACCGACACCACAAGAAGACCCCTCTACCAACCGCACCTACTAGATCACCACTACGAACCCATATTTGTTTTAGCCAAAGGGAAAGGCTACACGTGGAATAGACGACACATAAACCACCAGGGCGATGTGTGGGACATAACCCATTACAAAGGATATGCACAGCCAAAAAACGACAAGTGGGACCGAACAAGCATAGCCACTTTCCCCGTAGCCCTCATAGAAGACCTAATAAAACTTGGCAGCAACGAAGGCGAAACCACCTTAGACCCCTTCGCAGGTTCAGGCACGGTTCTCGATGTCTCACAACGATTAGGCCGCAACTCAGCAGCTATCGAAATTTCCCCGCAATACTGCCAAACGATACAGCAGCGCTGCTTTAGCCAGGACACAAGCCACAAATACGAGTTTCTAACAGTACCCTAACCCTTTTTCTCCCCTTTTTTATCTGTATTTATGTTGTTCATTTCAGCCAAAACGCTTAAATCCAGCCGCGCCTTTTTCTCTGTCGTCTAAATAAAAGGAGGTCAAGAAAAACATGGAAAAACCTTTAACCGTAGTGGTCGGCAAACTCGAAACCCCGCACAGAATCAGAACAGAAGCAGGCGAAACCATCAACTTAGACGAGTGGCGAGGTCGCGCCGTATGGTCCTATCTGCGGCTAATCTATGGGCGCAGCATAGACGACATAATAAAGCGAGTTGACAAGGAACAGCGCGAAGACTTTTTCTATAAGAAACTACGCCTGGCGCAGCAAACAAAGCCCGTTCAGTTTATTCTGTCGTCTAATGACGTTCACGCCGTAGCTTCCACCAAACACCTGTTAATCCAGCCGCAGCAAGTCTATGAAACAGCTCAGGACATCTTAGGCGCTTCGCTGAAAACAGAAAAGTACATGGATGGACAAGTTCTTTACACTGGCAATATTGCAGGCATTAAGATAGGCTATCAGATAGACGGCGGCGACTTAACAACACGGTTCGCGGTTCGCGTTGGGGTCTTCGCACGTGTAGAGATGTGCTTTAACCCTCTGTCCTGGCTAGGCGTCAGTGGACTAGGGCGCTTTTCAATCCCCAGCGATTACGAGAGAATTCTGCGCGTCAAGAAACTTAACGAACTTTTCCCGCGCCTGGAGGCTGCCATAACCAACGCTAAAACCAAACTCGGAGGGCTAGAGGATCGCGTGGATCAGGCGCACAAAACACGGCTAACACCGAAGACCGCGCAACTACTCAACGGCGCTATGTGCAACGCATACGGACTAGGCGAAAAAACCATCAAGCGCGTAATGGAACAGTACCAGAAGGAAGACCCGACACAATGGGGTTTAGCTATGGCCCAGTCCTGGGAGGCACAGCACGGAGAACACCGCAAAACACCGGAGGGCAAAACGGACCGAGTACCGCAGAGCCTAAGCACGATTAGCGGCGCAACCCTGATGCTAAACGACATAAAAACCGCACGAGTGAAAGCGCGACAATGGTTAGGCACACAGAACAGCCCCCTGGCTAAGAAGCTGCTCAAAGGCAAGCTGCCATAAGATAACGCTGCTGCGGGTTTGTTTAAGCGAAAACGCTTAACAGCTCGCTTTAGCGTAAAAATCCCCTTTTTTCCTGTCTTTTTGCACATGACTAGGTATTTTTTAACAAAATAGTAGGGGGTCGGAGTGTCAAAAACGTTAACGATTTGCCGCATGGACGACTTTTACAAGTTTATACATCAAAAACGCTTAAACTTTCGCATGAAATTAACATCTTTATTCCGCTTTTCTCAGTTTGCCGAATTCCGAAAACGCCTTTTTTCCATGCTTTTTTAGGTCCGCGTGAAAGGTAACTCAGAGGGTCATGGAGAGTATTTAAAGGGGGGGTATTTAAAGAAGCCCCGCGTAGCTGTGTGCTACACTTCTACAATACGCCTTAAACACCCGTTTTTAGACCTGTATTCGTGTTGTGCATTTCAGCGAAAACGCTTAAATAAACCCCTGCCTCTTTTCTCTGTCGTCTATAAAAATATAGGAGGTTGAGAAACACGCAAAAGAAAGAATCAATAGAAACCCGCATACAAGCCGTTTTAGGTCCACTAATCGAAGAAGTAAGAAAAGACATCTACATACCCGAAGCCGCGCCACTGATCGCAGACGCAGAAGTGCTAGGTGTCATAGTCGCCAAGTATCTGAAATGGGAAGGAACGCCCATTATTACGGCGTTTCTGTACGCATTGGAAGACGCGAACCTTCACACCTTAGAGGGCCAAATAGAACAGGTGACGGGAGTGAGTATATGACAAGCGCGAAAACACGAGCCGAATTTGAAGCAGTATGGAACGAACACGCCGACCAACTCAATTATTTAGCTCACTCTTTGCCCGCTTCATATCTTCCAGAGTTAGGCGCAACAATCAAGAAATTCAAAGCCCTGGTGATAGTCGCAGCCGCGAACACATACAGCGTTGACGGTGTGTTAAGAACAAGCGCCAAAGATCGCCAACCACCCACCCCAGGAGATCAGGCGCATGAGTGAACTTAACGAATGTCAGCGCACCATACTAGAGCAGCTCAAAGCCACAGAACCCTTTTTCATGGCAGTTTACAACGTAAAAATGGTCCTTCTCACTGACGCAACCACCATACGCCTTTGTTGTAGAACCCGGCATCACATCAACTTTGACATACACTACGATGAGGGACTAGACCTTTACCGCGTTACCGCCTACCTGCTGCGCGATCACGGCTTAGATGTCTATGAGCTGCTAAACGTGCAGGAGGTTCAATGGGACCAACTCGCAGAGCTGCTACGCGAAGCACACGAGAAAGCCAAGACCGCGCCCCCCGTCAAGCCCAGGAGCAAAAACGGCTTACCGTCTTTTGAAGGAATCCCCGAAGCTGTCCGCCGCTACCGTGAACAAAAGGGGCTTCCCCCTCTAAACAGGGGTAAGACCCCTCCAAAGCCGATTCGGAAAAGTCCGCAGGATTCCGCGCCTAATCCCTTGCACGATGAAAAGACCATTAACCCGCCTGCTGATGATGAAGAACTTGAACCGTAAGCGCCCCTCTTTTTCTGTGTCGTCTTCACGCCTCGCAAGTTTTACACAAAAAGGGCTAGGCTGGGGGTGAAAAAAAGCCAAGGGTTTGTTGATGGGCTTTTCTGTGTCGTCTGCTGCTGGCTGCTGCTGATCGCCTGCGGTCCGCCCGGCTGCGGTTCCACGTGGGGCCAGGCTGCCGCGCACGTGGGTTTCTGTGTCGTCTTGTCGGGGCGGTCCTGGGCGCGGGGTCGGGGTTTTCTGTGTCGTCTTCTTTGGGGAGCTGGTTGAAGGGAAAGTTGAAGTT
>CAZEPB010000009.1:0-56470 GCA_964514055.1 uncultured Candidatus Bathyarchaeia archaeon
CAGGGTCACCTGACGTGGAGCGAACAGCAATCATATCCAGCTTAAGCGTATAGCCTATGTACTCGTAGCTGAACTGCTCTGTCCGCTTTATGCGGTTCAGCAATTCCTCTTCAGGCATCTCATCTGTCACGTCGATTGCAATTGCTGTCGGGTTGGTGTAAGTAAATTCGTGACGGTACATAACGAGCTTTCCGCCGAGCTTAACCGCTTTTTCGCCTTCGCCAACGACTACTTCTTTGACAGGAGGTTTCAGCATCTCCTTCAACTGATTGTAAGCCTTCTCGTTCTCCTTCTTCAGCAACGGAGGACACTGGTCAACCTGCACCTCACGGTTAACGATTTTTGTGGCGAAAGCCATACAGTTTTCTTCGCCGCATTCTTTACAGTTAATCTTCGGAAGAAGCTTGTAAACATCTATAGGGCTAAGTTCTTTTACTCCGGCTTTACCTTTCACTTTTCTTTCACTCATACACTTCACTGCTCCTTTACGGCTTCAGGGAAACCCAGCCAACAAACTTGGACGCATCAGCCTTCTTGCCGCTTACCAACTGACCAGTAACTTCCTTCAACGTCTTCACCGCAGCAGGATGCATCATCATAAACAAGTCCACACCAGCAAGCAGAAGCGTTAACGCCGTAGTCACTTCCCAAAGTGGACCCCTCAGCTCACGAGGCTCCCACTCAGGCGTCATCTTCATCCACGCTTCCCGTGCAGCCCAAGCATTCGTAGTGCCAGAAGACATAGGATGCGCAAGTTCCATGTCACCCATCAAACCTGCCAGCCTAGCGCGTTCCATGTTGGTAAACGCGTAGTCCAAGCCGTAACCAAGCGCTGCAGTCGTCAAGTCCATAACAATGTCCTCTTTACCCAGAAAATCATACAAACGCCTGTTAAGCTCACGAGCCAAGTTCAAATCCATAGGAGTGAAAGACAACGCCACATGCCCATTCTTCTTAACAAACTTGGCGCAACGCTCAACATCCATGTCCTGCGTTATGGAATTTATCAGGAAACGTTCACCCGCAAAAGTCTCAGCTATCTCAGCGAAAACATCAGCGTCCTTAACAGGGTCACCGCAACCGCCAATTACCAATGGCACATCAACAGCCTGTGTGACCTCTTCCACTGTTTTGACAGCGTCCTTCGGCGTGGCATCCTTCAGCAACGGGTCAATGCTGATCAGGTGAACCGTAACCATGTCCGCGCCGAACTTGTCAACCGCAAGCTTTGCCCAAGCCGCAGGGTCACCAATAACGTCCCTCACATGCATCTTGACAGCCTTTGACAACGGCAGTTCCATGTCGAAAACGTCAATCGTAACCACAGGAGGATGCGGAATAGACCGCTCAAACGTGTAGAAAGCTGGTGAAGTCTCGCCGCCGATAGTTATCGACCTCCCGCGTGTTCCGCCTTCGCCTTTAGTAGCGCCAAGTTTGACCTCGACAATTTTGCCAGGATAAGTCTCCACTGGAGGCACAAACTGCGTCTTAATTAACTCTGTAGGCTTGCCCTTTAGAGCAGGAGTCACTTTTAGCTGAGGCGTGACTTGTCGGGGTAAAACTCCAGACTGAAGCCACAACTCTAAATTGCCGACTTCCATCTCGAAGTCTTCCAGTTCAATCTCTTTAAACTTCGCCAGCAACTCCAACAGGTCAGGGCTGAAGTTTATTCCGAGTCCTTCATCCTTTTTCTTTTTGTCAGCCATCAGGCTTCACCTTTAGCTTTTTTTCTCGTCTTTCATCGAGCGGATAATGACTTTCTTGGCGTAGATTTTTGCGTCCTTCAGGATTATCTTAAAGCCGCCAGCCGTTATGGGTAAGGTTGCAGCCGACGCCACAGGTATCATTGCACCTTCTTCCGCTGTCGCTTCTGCAGGCGCTGCCTCTTCAACCGCCGCTGCTTCTGCCGCCCATCTAGCCACTACTGGATGGTCTTTCTCCTTCAGAAAGGCTTGCAAAGCATCAATGTTCTGTGCGTCCTCTTCCGTAGCTATTTTGTCAACAACTTCCTTGGGAATAAAATCTTTGACGCGTTCCTTGATTTCTTTGGGCACCCAGACCACGCGGTTCCATCCACCGTCAGCATCAAGAAACTTGGGGGAACGCATGTACTCAATGGATATTCCGTGGAAACCGTCAACTTGTCGTCCGCCCGCGGTGGAGTCGGCGAGAGTCGAGAAGGGTAAACCGTTCACCGTAACGCCCTTGAAGCTTCTGTTTACCAGACCGAAACCGTCCACTTCTGGAATGTAGAAAGCAACAGCCTCGAAGCAACCGCATGAAGTATGCGGATAGTCGAACGCCGTGTAGAGCCAAACTTTGTTGATATCACCTAGAGACTTCTTTTTGACAATCTCGTTTACGCCTGAATACTCGCCTTTTTCCGCGTTTAACAATTCGCCTCTTTCGATAGCAAACACTGGTCCCTTCGGATCGACCTGTGCTGAGGCACGTCCGTCAAACCAGCTTATGGCGCCGCAGTTGGAGTACCGTTGTGGCGTGATGACGCAAACGTGGCTGGGAGCGAATGACTGACACAGGACACAGCCGTAGAACTTGTCAACATCTTCGTCTTTTAATCCTCTTGCTCTCGCGTCTCGGGCTTCATAGGTTTGCAAGGCATCAGAGTAAAGCTCTTTTACTTTCGCCGGATCAGTTATGAATGTTATCTGCACTTTCTCGATTATGGGTAGTTCGCTCTTGAAAAGTTTGTAAAGCACCTTGCCGATGTACTCGAAAGAGTTTAGCCCCTTCTGGAAGGATTTCTTGCCTAACCGTATCCATATGTCGTAGCGCTGGTTAAGGTGCATGAAGCCTTCAATAAAGTTCATGTAGCCGTGTATGCGCCTTTCGATTACGCCTTCAAGCGCCTCTTCAAGCGTGGGGCCCGCAGCTTCAACCAGAATTCCCAGCGGATACGCTTCGCCTTCTTTCATATCTTTAATGTCGGAACCGATTATGGTTACTTTTCCATCTTCAATTTCGTCTAGGGGTTTCACTTTTGCTAGTTCAAATTTTTCTTTGATTGATGGCCCACCGAGTTCTACTTGCATGTCTTTTCTGCGGATGCGTTCGCCTTCGTATATTACGCCAACGTCGACAGGTATATCTTCAAACATTGACATTTTTATTGTCCTCCTTCAAATTTTGAAGTCATGACCGTGAGATTTTCCGCCCAATCTTTCGCACCAGCATTGGGGAAAGACCAACTCGCGTGCGGATGATATACATTATCCAGCGTCATGGTTTTAAGGTTAGGGGCGAAGTGCTTGAGTCCTGACAGGATGAGCGCTTCCATGTAATAGGGCAAACCGACGAACATTGCCAAGTCAGGGTGACCTTTGCCGTCGAGACCCTGCCATGCTGGATCAACCAAGCGGTTACCTATGTCCATGGCAGACATGAATCCTGCGGGTTCATAACCTCGTTTCAGGAACTCACCAACCATGTGGGCCGTTGCGACAACGGGAACTTTTGAGGCTTTGGCGAAGTCAATAAGATAGTCGATTAGTTGCTTATTCTCCATCCATCGTTCGGTGGCGTTGCTACCGACCACAAGAATTGGGCGAGCAGCTCTCTTTATCAACGCCACAGCTACTTCGGGTTTTGTTATCGGGTTCGCTTTCTTTGTTGCTGCTACTTCAGCACACTGCCAAGGTTCACACGACATTCTTCATCACTCCTTCTTTTTCCTTATCATTCTCGGAAGCAACGTCGGGTCCGGAATCACGGTTTCTTTCCAGTTTTTCTCTTTCAGTATCTTTGTAACTTCGTCTTTCATGGTCATGGGTACGTCAGCCATGGTGCGCACGAACCTGTGTATGTCTGGCGGCATGATTCCGTAATGGCGTTTGTGCAAATCAATATAGTGTGACAGCTTGATGGAGCGACCTTTCCATGTGTCGTTAGGTCTTATGCATAGCTTGGCTATGGTAACCATGGCTTCCTGCGGGGTTTCCACCGTCTGGAACAGGTGCTCAGGTGCAGGTCCAACGTTCACTTTGTCGCCTGTGCGTGCGTCGTAGACTTCCCAGTTTTCTGGTTTGTCTTCTCTTCCAAGGAGCATGCGCCGGTATTTGCTTCCGTGTGGACCGACGAGCACTGGAATGCCTAAACTCCAGAAGCCAGAAGCAATCGATGCTGCTTTCTGCGAGTATGCGCCCCAAGCTAAGCCGACCGCGCCTACACGGTTGTGTATGTAATCAGCTATTTCCTCATAGTTGCCTCTTAATGATCGTTTAGCGAATATGTTAGCGACTTTTATGGCTGCACCTGCGATGTGAGGGTTAGAAACGCATGAACCGACGTTAATCACACCTCCAGCCTCAAAGCCACCTGAAAATTCCTCATAAAGCGTCTTTCCCTCTTCGTTCTTGTAGGAGCCAGCGGACATGGCTGAGCAACCAGACGTCATCACTATAAAGCGGCGAAGAGCAAACTCTCGGCATATATCGTAAACGTCTTTGCCACCATGCGGATAATTAGCGCAACCTACCAATGCGACAATACCAGGAATTTCACCGAGAACAATTGGACCGCCAACACTTCTAATTTCCACGTCTTGAACGGCGCCTCTTCCTGAGCGGCAGAAGTTCGTTTCCGCAAGCATGTTTTTCTCGCCGACTTTGAGTATGAAGCTGTGGATTTCAAGGTTGACTGGGCAGGCTTCTTCACAGCGTCCGCATCCGATGCATTCCTCATACAGGTCTGCTAGTTTAGAGTAGTCTCCTTCAGATGCGGCTATGACCGCTGGTTCGATTTTGAGGTCTTGTGGACAGCTTCTCTGGCACATGTTACAGTGTCTGCATTTCTTCGCGAGCTCTTTTATTTCTTCTAACTCTGGAAGAGACTTCATTTTCTTGCGCATTGGAGCGACTTTTTGGGCTACTTTTACAGCCACTTCCCCGACTTTTTCAGGGTCAAGAATCAAAACGCCTGGAACTTTGCCGCTGACTAAGTCTGCCACTATCTCGTCGGCAGGGTCGTTTGTGCGGTTTTTGTAACCTATGCAGTTCTTTTCTGATGCGGCTATGACGGGTGCTTTGACGCGTTCAGCCTCGAGTGAAGCATCTGTTCTGACACATTGCTCGTCCAGAACAACTACGTCGGCAAAACCTCCGCGTATAAATCGCAGTTCCCATGAGATTGGCCCAACTATTTTTGCGCGGTCGAAGTATCTTGTGTTGTCTATGGCAGTGCAGCATAAGCCTACGACTTCCATTTTGTCGTCAAGTTTTTGTTCTTTCATGTAGTCGATTATTCCAACCGAAGGTACGACGTTGTGACCAATGCACATGATAACGGGTTTTGTCGTGTCCACTGTGCCTATACCCATTTCAATGAGTGGAGCTTCGGGGTCAGCTTTAGGGAAGTCAAAGACTGAAACTTGGGCAATATCCGCGACTTCCATGCCTACTTGGTCAACTCTGCCGGCGTGGAAGGCTTTGGATTCAAAATCTATGTTGTTGGCTTCTTGACCTGTGTGCGCAACAGAGAGCAGGTGGGTAATTTGTGATTCACAGTATGTTAGAACCTCATCCAAGTCTCCCAGAGTTTTAGGTCTTATTCCAGTAACAAGCCTCGTAACTGGAGCTTCAACTTTCACGTTTAAGCCGCCTATATCCAAAGGATAGCGCCTACCGTACTTCTCGATCAGGTGGTCAACCACGTGTCGGGCGTGCCCATTGTGGGTTGCGGCGCCAATGCAGCAAGCGATAAGTACTATACGTGATGACTGATCGGCTATGTTAAGTCCACAGGCTCCACGTTTTCCCGCTGTTAAATCGCACTTGCCGTAAGTGCAGAGACAGCACAAGTCACAATCTGGCAGGTAAAAGGGTTTGTACTTGTTAAGGAGCGTCATGTCCCAGTCTCTTAGAGCGGTTAAACCGGGCATGGGTGTGGGTCCCATTGGTTCCTCCCAAGAGTCGTCAACAAGTTTTCCTATTGATACTTCAAGATTTTTAACAAGACCAGTGTTGGTCTTCATTTCACCTATTTTTACGTGCACGTTTTTGCTGGTCAAACTCAAACCTCTGTAAAGGTTTTACTAGAAACTTCATTACAATCTTTTTAAACTTTTCCAGAATTTTTTAGCAAAAGTCATGGTGTACTTATAGGTATGCAAGCTTCTTGAAAAAGATAAAATAAACAATGCTGCTTCAGAGGTAGCCAGCTTTTTTCATGATTTCCTTCACCGAAGCGCAAGCCGCGTTGTCTGAAGGCAAGTCCAACAGCGATTTTCCTTCAAGAACATATTCATCCAACGTTGCATCTGCCGCTATCTTTCCCAAATATTTGAAGTTCAGCAAAGTTTCTGCGTGAACGCCGAGTTCCGCGGGAAACCTATATCCGCCTACGAGGTAGAAATTGCCAAACTGCATGTCAACTTCCTTGGCGATGCGGTGCGCTCTTTTAACGTGGTCCATGGACTTCTTGGAATGGTCAAGAATGTCGAAGATGTCATTCACTTGTGATGTGATGCGCCGGTTTAAGTGTTCAAGACCCGCTGGTGAATCGATAAGTACGTACTTATAGTTCTTGGTTAACGACCCCAGCGCGCCTTTCAGAGCGGAGTTCGGCATGCAATAGCAACCTTCAACCCATTTTGTGCCCACGGCTAAAAAGTCAAAGTCGTCACTTTCAAACAAGCCGTTCGCCCAAATCCTGCTCTCTATTCTTTCGGTGGGTGGAACTCCTACGGTTGTTCCGCCTTTTTCAATGAAGGTACTGACAAGCAACTCGGAGATTGTGGATTTTCCGGCTTCTGTCAGGTCTATTCCGACCATTTCGGCTAGGTTCTGGTCAGGGTCAGCATCCACTAGTAACAATGGAGTCTGACCAGCTTCGACAAAGCATTTCGTCATTAAAGCGGTGAAGCTTGATTTTCCAGTTCCTCCACGACCAATAGTTACAAGAGTTTTCATAAGCATAAAACCCCAATCAACTAACTCAGATGCCTTTCTCAAGGAGAACGTCGCATATATCGTCTATGGTTTGCATCGCTGTGATCTCCTTGTGCTTAAGTGGTGTTTCCCCCAGCGTGTCCGCTTCAATCACTTTTTCGTCAAATGGAATAAAAGTGAGGGTGGACAAACCGTTTTTCTGGGCGAAACTTGTGACGGCTTCTTTCTGTGTTTCATTCATGATTCTGTTTCCGATGAGGTAGAGTTGTTGCATTCCGGCGTTTGCCGCCAAATCATGTATGTGCTTAGCTATTTCAAGAGATTTTAGGTTTGAATCCGCCACAATCAATAGGGCGTCTACTTGCTTCGCGGTTCCTCTGCCTATGTGCTCAACGCCTGCTTCAAAATCTAAAACAACAGCTTCGTTACGGTCTACAATCAAATGGCGGAGCAAAGCGCGGATAACAGCGTTTGGAGCGCACATACATCCAGACCCCATTGACCGCACCGTGCCCATGACAATCAGGTTCACGCCGAAAGGAGTGTTTACAGAATATTCTCGGACTATATCATCTACGGTGAAGGATAAGCGGTAAACGCCAGAGTATCCAGTGCTAGTCTTGGATTCAACGAGCTCCTTGTTTTCAGAGATGGGCACGATCTTACGGGCTTCTTCCGTGGATAAGCCTAAAGTTAAAGCGAGATTAGGTGAAGAATCCGCGTCTATAGCTATAGTTTTTAATCCTCTCTCGGCGAACCCCCGTGCAAGACCCGCTGCTATTAGGGTTTTGCCGACGCCGCCTTTGCCAGAAACTGCTATCTTCATGGTTCTCCCCGTGGAAAAATACTTTCGTTTTATAGTTTATTTACGTTTCCTTGAAAAAAGAAGGACTTGCTATGCGCATTTAGCAAGCAAGCAGGTGAAAATTTAGTCCATCCAACTAATAATTCAATTTATCTAGCAGGGCGATCGTTTAATAAAGATACAGGGATTCACTATTGATAAGTGATGATTCTTGGAAAAAGAAAAAACAACCGATGTTAACAAGTGGAAGTCGGCTGACCATGTTTCAGCATACTTATCGAAAACCGCTGAAAAGCTACCTCATAGTGAAGATATGAAGAATGCAGTGCTGGAGCAAATTCCATCTGATGTCAACCGTATCCTCGACTTAGGAACAGGAGACGGAAGATTACTAGCGTTGTTGAAACTGAAAAACCCAGACGCAGAAGGGGTAGGCTTGGATTTTTCAGAACCCATGCTTGAATTATCCAGAAAACGTTTTGCAAAAGACCAGCGTGTCAAAATAATAAAACATGATCTCAGCGTTCCTCTTCCAGCTACCGAACTTGGCTGCTTTGATGTTGTTGTTTCTGCTTTGGCTATTCATCACTTAACTCATAAACGCAAAAAGCAACTTTATCGAGAGATATTTGATTTGCTGGTTCAAAATGGCGTATTCTGTAATCTTGAGCATGTAGCTTCACCAACTGAGTCTCTTCACCAAAAATTCTTGGCGGCGGTTGGTTTGACACCTGAGACAGATGATCCCTCAAACAAACTGTTAGACGTTGAAACACAGCTTCAATGGCTTCGCGAAATTGGTTTTTATGATGTTGACTGCTTTTGGAAGTGGCGTGAAGTTGCGCTCTTGGCTGGATTCAAGCCTTAAAACGTTTAGCTGGTTGTTAAATTCAGTTCCACACAAATCCAGCAGCAACAATGCCTTCAACAGCAAGAAGAGACTAACGTTAGAAAGCTCACTTTGCATGTGCAAAAGATTTTTTAATCCAAACATATCTTCTCTTTAGCCGAGATGATATCTCGATGAAAATACTAAATGAGTTTGTACCAACACGTAAATTTCTGAAGCTTGCTGAAGAACTCGAAGGACTAGTTGATGGATGGAACGTCACTGACAGCGCTGCTGGTTTTCCTGCACCAAGCGGTGTAGTTGTAAGCTGCATACTCAAACACAAATACCCAGACAAATATGTTGTACCCATATTCATTCTCCACTACAAAGGTTCAGTTGAAGTGGGCGGTTTAGCTTTAGCCTCGGACGTTATTGGACTCGATGGATTAATCGTCACAATGGGCGACAAACCCCATTTTGGTGAACCCATTAAAGAGTTAAAGTCATCTGAGGGCGCCCGAGATTTCTTGCGAACTAACGTAAAACTAAAGAACCTAAAACTAGGATGCTTGCTCTCATCTAGACGATCTCTGGAAGATAACATTGAACGTGTAAGACGCGACTGGGACTTCATCTACTTCATGAGACTTGAAGACAAAACCCTCCCAATGCTTGAAGCAATAGCAAAAGAATGCAAGAAACTAAACAAACCAATCTTCGCATACTTCCTAGTAGCCACAGACAAAAACAAGAAAACAATGGAAATGATCGGCTGGCCAGCAACCACAACCATGGAAAAAGTTGAAGAAACCGCTGCAAAGCTGGATGGTCTCGTTGACGGCATAATTGCGACATGTGCCGGAGACGCTGAAGGCGACAAAGAGATGCTGCGAAAACTGCAAAAGTTCAGAAAGTGAGAGCTTTAAGCCCCTCTTCTGCTTTTTTATTTACCCTTTTTCCTCTCAACTGTTACAACGTGAGCGGTAAAGCAAGTTAAGACAGAGTTAAGGTCTCTATGAAGGTGTCCTCGTCGAGTGGTTCCATCTTAAACCCTTTTTTGTTGCACATGCGCAACATTTTGTAGTTGTTAGCACTCACGTAACCGTAGATTTTGTCCACACGCATGTCCTTGCCAATCTCAGCAAGCAAGTCCATAAGCTTGGATCCGAGCCCAAGACCCTGCCATTTATCGCCAACTAAAACAGCGAACTCGCCGCTTTTCCCTCCAGGTTCAACAATTAACCGAACCGCACCGATTATTGGCTTGTTGCTTTCCTGAAGTTCTGCTATGACGGCGATTTCGCGGTCGTAATCCAGATTGCAGTACCGCGTCAAAGTTTCATGGGACATTTCTTTTATTATGTTGAAAAACCTGAACCGCATACTTTCTACAGAGAGAGACTTCATAAACTCGTTGAAACGCTCTTCGTCTTCAGGTTTTATTGGGCGAAGCGACACCTGAGTCTTGTTTTTCAGTCTCCTAGGGGCGACGTACTTCTTTGGGTAAGAGGCAATGAGACAGTTGTCGTGGTGCTCAGCAACTTCGCGCATCATTCTCTCCCACTCTATCACTATGCGGGCGTCAACCGCTACAACACTGTTCTCGCTAGCAATCAAGGGGTTTATGTCCATCTCTCTTATTTCTGGAAAATCTGTGACAAGCTGTGAAAACTTCACTATGATTTCCTCAACGAGCTTAAAATTTAGAGGTCGCCCAATGGATGATGCTTGTTTGTAAATGGCGGTGTCTTCTATTAGCCGTCTTGCAAGTACTTGATTCAGCGGAGGAAAACCGATACTGGCATCCTTAAACAATTCAGTGGCGGTTCCACCCATCCCGAAAATGATTATTGAGCCAAACTGAGGGTCTTTTTTAGAGCCTATAATCAGTTCATGTTCTTTTTCGCGTATCATGGGCTGAATAGTAACGCCTTGGAATTCAGCTGTGCTGCTGTAGTTCTTAACCCTGTTAGCTACCTCTTCAAAGAGAGTTTTGGTTTCTGATGAAGAACAAACGTTCAAAATGACACCGCCGATTTTGGATTTGTGTGAAATCTGAGGAGACAGGGCTTTCATGACCACGGGGTAGCCAAGTTCGGAAGATAAAGCGCTAGCTTCTTCAGGATTCCGTGCCACAAGCGTCTTCACAACAGGAATGTTGTACGCTTCCAAAAAACACATGGACTCAGGCAAATTGAGAACCTTGCGTCCCTCGCAAAACGCTCGTCTGAGAAGCCCCTTTAGAAAAGTTGAGTCGGGTTGCTCCACGGGTAGTTCTTCAGGAGTCTTATACAAATGCTCCAAGTTTCGAGTGTAATCGTACATGTACATGAAGGTTGAAACTGCCTCTTCAGGAGTTGTAAATGACGGAACACCATTTCCTTGAAGGATTCGACGAGCTTTCCAGCACTGGTTGTCTTCGCCTATTAAAGCCGTGAGAATGGGTTTCTTGGTTTGTTTTGCTAGGTCCACTATTACCTTTGCGAGAGGAACGGGTTTGGTTGCACCTTGAGGCGTGTATATAATCAGGAAGCCGTTGCTGTTGGGGTCTTTTAGGCTTATCTCCATCACACTCTTGAACCTGTTGGGGGTGGCTTCCTCGTAAATGTCGATGGGATTTGTCATGCTGCAGTAAGAGGGCAAAACATTCTTCAAGGCTTGAACGCTTTCATCACTTAACTGCGAGAGTTTTCCCCCTCTCGCGATTAGTTGATCAGTAGCCATTATCCCTGGACCGCCCGCGTTAGTGATTATCGTTAGGTTTGGATCAGTTGGATTCGGCTGCATGGCTAAAGCCTCTGCACAGTTAAAAAGATCTTTGATAGCTTCAACACGGACGATGCCGGCACGTTTGAAAGCCGCGTCGTATACCACGTCTTCTCCGCCTAAGGAACCGCTGTGGCAGAGTGCGGCTCCTATGCTTTCTTTGAAACGCCCAGCCTTCACCAGCACGATGGGCTTGGTTCTGGCGAAACCTCGGGCTGCGCTCATAAATTTTCGGCCATTTCTTATTGATTCAACGTAGAGCAATATGCTTCTAGTCTGAGCGTCAATTCCGAAATAATCGATTAAGTCTCCTAGGTCAACATCAAGCACCGAACCTGTGGAAACCACGGCGCTGAAACCAACTTGGGCTTCCGATGCCCAGTCCAAAGCTGAAGCGCACAGAGCAGCACTTTGAGAGATAAACGCTATTTTTCCGGGACTTGCCTGTTTATCGGCAAAAGTGGCATAAAGGTTGATTTTCGGTCTAATCACTCCCAAACTGTTGGGTCCGATGATGCGTATGCCGTACTTTTTTCTATGATCCAGAAGCTGTTTTTCGAGGTCCGCGCCATTTTCGCCTGTTTCTTTGAAGCCAGCTGATATTATTACGATCCCAGCAACTCCAGCCTTTCCACATTCTTCGGCGATCTGTGGAACTATGTGTGCTGGTGTAGCCACAACCGCGAGATCTATTTTACAAGGGATTTTGCTGACGCTAGGATAAGCAGTTATGCCCTGTACTGTCTGCCTAAAGGGGTTGACAGGAAAAACCGTGCCCTTGTAGCCTGCGCCTGTTAGGTTGCTGAAGATCTTGGCGCCTATAGAGCCTTCTCTTTCGCTTGCGCCTATGACTGCGATTCGCTTAGGATTGAAAACGCGATTGAGGTTCTCGATTCCCAACTTTTGGATGTCTCCTCATTTGGGAGAAGTGGTTTTTCTGAATAAATGTATAGAACCTATGGTGTTTTAAAATCTTCCCGAAACCGTCACATAGACTGATTGACGCAAACGGTCAGCAATTTCCGAGTGAAAAGGAACAGTTAGGCGTTTTCTTGAAGTAGATAAACTTAAGTCTTATCGCAGAGTTAGCCATTCATGCCTATGGAGGTTTGCGAAGGTGAACGCCGTTGAAATTATTGCTGTTGAGAACTTGCCGTTGATAACGAAAGGTGACAATTTGTCTGAACTCATCTGTAACGCGGCTAAAAAACAGAACGCGCCCATACAGGAAATGGATGTGATAGTTATCACTCATGTTGCTGTTTCGAAAGCCGAGGGAAACGTTGTCAACCTTGACGAAGTCTCCCCGTCGGAACGGGCAACGGAAATAGCGCAGCAAACCGACAAGGAACCCGAGTTGGTGGAGGTAATTCTTCGGGAGACAAAAGAAATCGTTCGTATAGGTCCCCACAGCCTAATCACGGAGACCAAGAGCGGCATAGTTTGCGCAAACGCTGGAGTGGACAGGTCAAATGTTGAAGGAGAAAGAAACTTGGTGTTGCTTCCTGAAAACCCCGATGTTTCAGCACAGAGAATTAGGGGAGAGATAAAAAAGCTAACAGGTTGCAATGTTGCCGTGATTGTTTCGGATACTCATGGTCGCCCCTTTAGGATGGGGGAGATAAACGTGGCGATAGGCGTAGCGGGAATCAAGCCGATAAGGGACAGGCGCGGAGAAAAGGACCTGTTCGGATATGTGCTGAGAGTGAAGCAAACCGCAGTTGCTGATGAACTGGCATCCGCAGCAGAGCTTGTGATAGGGCAAGCGAACGAGGGAATACCAGTAGCTATCATAAGAGGGTACAAGTATCAGGCAACGGAAAACGCGTCGGCAACTGAGCTTACTAGACCGAAAGAGAAGGACTTGTTCAGATGATTGATTATGAAAAGCGGAAAAAAGAAACTAACATAAACGCGATTAAAGATATCAGCGAAAGAATAGTTAAAGCAGGCAGGGAACTGCATGATCATGGTTTAGTAAAGGGAAACAGCGGAAACATCAGCGCAAAAATTCCCGGAACAGATACGTTTCTGATAAAACCTTCTGGAAGGCGCATGGAAAACTTGAAGCCTGAAGAACTGGTTCTCGTGGACCTTCAAGGAAACAAAATCAGAGGAGAAACTAACGTTTCCGTGGAGACGCCAATTCACGCGGCAATCTACAGAGGGCGGAAGGATGTGCAGGCGGTTGTGCACACGCATGCGCCCACAACTACGGCGTTTGGGATTGCAAAAACGGAGATTCTTCCATTACAAATAGAGTTGTTTATGCTTCTCCCGAATGGAGTTCCCATTGTCCCTTTCAAAACGCCGGGGTCGAAAGCGCTTGCGGATGCGGTTCAAAAAAAGGTTGCGGACCACGACGCAGTCATTCTTGAAAATCATGGCATTGTAACCGTTGGCTCAACCATAGAAGCGGCGTGTAACCTGAACGAAATGGTTGAAGAAGCCGCTAAGATTCAATTTCTGGTTATGATGCTGGCTGGGCGAGACGCCGTTAACTTGGCTGAACTTAAGAAAAAGTTCAAAACGTAGAACGCCATAAGATAGTAGAAAAATGAGTGATATTAATGAAAGTTAAAACGCCTAAAGAGTTTTTCGAAGAAGTGTTGCCCAGCAGGTTCAAACCAGACAAAGCGGCGGGCATCGATGTTGCAGTTCAGGTGAACATTACGGGTCCCAACGGCGGCGACTGGGTGGTCACAATAAAAAATCAGCAACTGGAAGTCGAAGAGGGAACGCACGCTTCGCCGACGCTATCGCTTGAGATGGCAGAAACAGATTACATGGAGTTGGTCAACGGTGAAATGAGCGGCGAAAAAGCCTTCTTAACAGGGAAACTTCGATTTAAAGGCAACATAGCACTTGCTTTGAAATTAAGGGAAACGGGATTTCTTTAGAACAACAAACTTCATTTTTTGGTTTTGTTATCTGATGTTAAAATATGTCGAGCAATGAAGGAAAAGGTGGGAGGCAGCGTGTTGTTTTTTTCAATATTGATTAAGAACGTGTTCATTTCTGTTATGCTTGCACCCATGGCATGTTTCACATAGTTCCTGTAAGCATCGTAACAGGTGTAATTCTGATGAAATGAAACTAATACTGAATCGTATCCCAAGCCAATTCCCCGATGAATCAGGACAATGCCAAACGGGGTTTTGCCCATTGTGTCAGGATGTGTCTTTCGAAATTCTTCAACTTCGTGTTCGGTTAGTTTCGGGTCTAATTTGATGAAATTCATAGCCATTATGGTGTAGCCGAGTTTGCTGAAGTTGGGAATTATCGTGTATTCTTTGATGTATCCTTCTTTTTCCAGCTTAGTCCTAAGCCTTGTTGTGGTTGGTTGTGAAGTGCCTATTGCTTTGGCTAATTCCCTGTCGCTTCTTCTAGAATTTTTTAGAAGTTCAGAAAGTAATTTTCGCTCCATTTCTTTCAATTCTTATTGCCCTTCTCCTCATCGTATACACTTTTGGTACCACTGCTACATTGTTTAAAAATATTCGCAGATTCTTCCTTATTAACTTGCCGAGCATTATTTAAATGAGTTTTTCGTGGCGCTGTGTGTTGAGAATCATCATTTGCTTGTCCTGAGTAAATGAGTTTACTGTTGTCGACACTTATTTATTCTGACGTTAACAATGACATGAGGGAACGGTGAGAAACAATGTTAAGAGATGTCGTTAAAGATTACGAGTTCAACGGCGATATGTCGGTGGATGAACTTGTCAACCAGATGGAGCAAGCGTGGGGTTTCACCGCTGGAAAAATCTCTGTGGGCGTAAACATTCTGGAGCGCATGTTCAAAACGCAGAACTGCGTTAACTTCCTCTCGTTCACCGCAAACCTTGTGGCAACAGGCACTCGCGGCGTTTTTAAAGAGCTTGTCAAGCGGAAACTTGTTGATGCTGTTATCACGGCGTGTGGAACGCTGGACCATGACATGGCGCGGTGCTGGAGAAACTATTACAAGGGCTCATTCATCATGAACGATGCTGAACTTCATGAGAAAGGCATAAACCGCCTAGGCAACGTTCTGGTTCCAAACGACAGTTACGGAACAATAATAGAGAAGAAGATGCAGGCGCTGCTGGAGAGCCTTTGGAAAGAGGGCGTAAAAGAAGTTTCAGGCAGTCAACTATGCCGCGAGATAGGCTTACGCTGCTGCAACGAAAGCTCAATCCTCTACTGGGCAGCCAAAAACGACATACCAGTTTACGTTCCAGGCATTACGGACGGCGCGGTTGGCTATCAAACGTGGCTTTTCAGCCAAGACCACGACTTCAAGCTTAATTTGCTCAAAGATGAGGGAGAAATCAATGATTTGATTTTCTCGGCGAAGAAATCTGGCGCGTTGATTGTGGGCGGGGGAATCTCCAAGCACCATACGATATGGTGGAACCAGTTCAAAGACGGCTTAGACTACGTCGTGTACGTGAGCACGGCTGACGAGTGGGACGGCAGCCTTTCTGGTGCGAGACCGCGAGAAGCGGTTTCCTGGGGGAAAATAAGCGAAAGGGCGAAGCGTGTGATGATTGAGGGGGATGCTTCGCTGATACTGCCAGTGATGCTAAGCTCGCTCGTAACTAGACTTGGGAAAACTTAAGTGACTGCCTGGAAAAGCCATGACAAGTCTGGAGCTTGACGCCTAGTTTTCACTCTTTCGTTGAGCGCGTGCGTTATCAACGGCAAAGCGATGGTTGCGTCGCAGTAGCACACCGCGCGCGTGCCGCTTTCGCTGTTGATTTTGCCCCAGCTTACAGCCTCTTCTAAGGTGCAGCCTGACAAGCCGCCCCATTGCGGCGCGTCGGTGGTTATCTGTATGGCGTATTTGTGTGGGTAATAGTACTCTTGCAAGCTTTTGCGGAGGTGTCCTGCTCTGCCGGGCACGCCTTGGTCGTTGGTTTGAGGTGAAACCGAGATGGCGATGAGCTGCGTTAGGTCTTTCGGCACTCCCCCGCCGATATAAACTACGCCTACGTCTTTTGTTTTGGTGCCTATGCTCACGAACTGGTCGAACTCTTTCACCGAATCCAGCATTACTGTGTGACCTTGGTTCTTAGCTAGCAGGAAGGTTTCGCCGTAAGCGCTGTCAGCTAAGGCTGGGCTGAAAATTGGAACTCCGTTCTGTGCGGCTACGGCGGTTATGCTTGGTATGCCTTTCTTGCCAAGGTAATTTCCGAGGAGGTGTAGAAACTCTGCGGATGAATAGGCGAAGTCTGTTTTTAGAGTCATAACGAAGTCGGTTACTAATTCTTCCATCTTTCTGTAGTCTGTTTCTTTCCCGTAAACATCGTAGTACCTGTTCACGTCCGCTTTCAAAAGCTCCTCGTCGTTTGCCATGTGGCTGCCCTGCCAGTAACCCAAACCCATAGCGTCCACTATGTCTTCTGAAACGTTGGCGCCCGTGGAGACTAGGACATCGATGTAACGGTTTTCCATGAGCCAGTTGATTATGGTCCATTGTCCAGCGGTGCTCATGGACCCTGCTAATCCCATCACAATGGTCAAATCTTTCTCTTTCAGCATGTTTTCCCAAACATCAACAGCTTCGCCCAGTTTCCTTCCTTGATAAGCGGTTCGGCTCATTTCAGCCAAAAGTTGTGAAACGCTTTTTTCTTTAACCCTTATCGGTTCCAGTTTTTTGTTGAAATACGATTCGCTCATGCGCTTATACCCCGTTGTAGATTAGATGACTCGTATATGAAATTTGTCATTCTGAAAGTAGGCAATGGTACGGCTGCTCTTTCGCGGTTTTTTCCTGTTTTCAACAGAAATCCAAAAACATTTTTAGGAAACAACGTGGTTGAAGACTACGGAGTTTTAAGGAGATTCTGAAATGGCTAAGAAAAAAGTTGCTAAGAAAGAAGCTAGGCCAGTAAAGCCGACTCTAGCGCCCATCATGTACATGGACCACGATGACAAAAACTACTATATTCAAGTGGAATTGCCAGGAGTGAAGAAAGAAGACGCGGAGCTTGAGGTTTCTGACCAAAGCTTCTGCGTAAGAGGTGAAAGAGCAGATATTGAACTTCTGGGCTGCTATATTCTAATGCACGCGGTAAACGCGGAGAAAGCCAAAGCTAAATTCGATAACGGCTTACTGAATATTGAAATTCCCATAAAGAAGATTCTCAAAGGAAAGAAAATAGCAATAAAATAACCGCAGCAAAACCCCTTTTCCTTTTTTCAACTCTTAAAAGCAGAAGTTAAAACTGCAACGCTGGCTCTGAACAAGCAGGCGAAAGCTCTACCCCTTAATTTATGTATATATAGGGGAGGGGGGTCTCACGAGCGCTGCTAGTTTTGCTGCTTAACTGTTGATGGTTGCTCCGGGTTTATTTTACATCCTCGGTTGCTGAATTTCCCCAGATACCCAAACGGATATGATAGTAAGAGGATTTCAAGCATGCCGAGAACTATGGAGAAGGGCGCGCCTGCCATTGTTTGTATGATGAGGTTGATGGTGGAGAAGATTAGTAGAAGGAAAAAGCCGTTGAGCCACAAGCCTATCTGCCATCCTTCACAGACGTATAAGCGATGAATCACCACGATGTTTAGCACGCCCAGTATTATCGGTTGGATACCGTACATGGTGAAAAGCAAGAGGGCGAATCCTATCGGCGGCTTGTAAAGCAGGAAGGAGTCTTGGAATGCATCCAACAACAATTGAATGACTACAAGTGGAATTATTACTGCTAAGCCGTGAATTAAGATCTGTTTAGAGGGTTTAGGCATTTTGGGCAATCCATTCACCTACTTTTTGTTCTGCGAGCCTTCCTCGTATGCCGTAACTGTTACCTACACTGTTCCAATAGACAATCCAGCATCCTCTGAGCCCCATGCTCTTGAAAAGGTTAAGACCTTTTATGATGTAGTCGCTTTGTGCCGTGTCGTCGCTTGTTGACATGCCAAACTCTGCGATTACGATTTCTTTATTTGTTATTTTTTGAAGGAGCTGAATCATTCTCGGAGAAAGAGTTAGGAACGACTCCATGAAAATATCGAAACCTATGAAATCGAGCTTTTCGCTGAATTGAACTGGAAGGTTTGTTCGAAGCAGGTAGGCTGGTCCAAAGTTAGTGTAATATTGTACCGAAAGCTGGTGCTGTTTAACCGTGTTGTAGACTTCTTCGAATCTAGAACCTGCTTCATCATCTGTGAACAGGGCGCCCATATCCCACGATGTGGCTACGTCGGGTTCATTGAGGATTTGAACGTACACGAGGTTTGTGCCCCAATTATTGAGGTAATAGTTTATGTTATCGATGCTGTCGTGATTGTTGATTATTAGGGCAACTTTGATGTTAATCTGCTGAATGGCGCTGAAGAATACATTCGTAAGCGAGTTTGAATAAGCGCTTGGATTCGTTGAATCGCAGATTAGGTTCACGCGAATTACACTGAACCCCAAATCCTTGATGTGTGATACCTCATTGTAGATTTGCCCGATGTTATCTTGCTCGTAGACGTAGCTTATCCCCACTTCGAAGGGTGAGCTAGGGTTTCCAGAGGAAACTGAATAGTAAGCGTATGGGAAGAAAATTTGGGCGAAAACCATGATGATGGATAGGCCGATTATGGTTAAGGTCCACACCAATTTGTTGTTTGCGAATGCGGCGAGGCGCTGTTTATTGATGAAGCTAGTTAAGCCTTTTTTCTTGTAAGCCGAAAGGCTGTGTCTCTTAAGGTAAAGCAGAAGACCGATACTGACAGCGGCTGCAACAGCTATACTTGCGATAACCAATCCTGTTGGGAAAGGAGCCACTATGGTGAACTGAATTGTGCCCGAGACTCCAATCAGTCCCGAGAAATCTTCAGCGGAGACGTTCAAGTTGTGCGTTCCTACTGCTAATCCAGACAAAGTGGTGTTTCCCGTGATGAGCACTTCAGCTTGACCGTCAAGGCTGTAAGCCATCCAAGAAACAGGCTCATCCACCGTAAAAGTCAACGGAATGTCACCAGTCTCGTACGTTTTGCTTGTCGGGCTTGAGACAGCAATCACGGGTGGCTGGACATCAGGTTCTGGGGAAAATTTGGTTACAAATGAAGTTGTTCCTGAGGCTGCGCCAGCAACGACGTATCCGCCATCCGCTGTTAGTATTAGGCATGAGGGGCGATAGTTTGACGCTCCAATGCCTAATGTTGCTGTCCAGAGGTCGCTTCCAGAAGAATCAGTTCTCACCAATGCCGCACTTTCCCCTAGGGCAGCGACATAGCCATAATCACAGGTTTGCACAACTGCACCGAAGCTGTTGTTGGGAATGTGCCCGTAAGGAAGGCTCCATTGCTCATGTCCTTGGGAATTTATCTTAATCAGCCAAGGAACCATTCCACCGCTCGCTTGCCAGTCCCCAGTCCCCGCTAATACAAATCCTCCATCTTGGGTTTTTGCCATGGAGTAAACGAGATGGGCATCCGTGGGTCCTCCATAGGAATATTGTTGACTCCACTGCAGATTGCCGTTGGAATCAATCCTGGCTAACCAAAAATCGTTTTTCCAGTTACCTGCCAACGCGCAACCGCGGTCATCGGTCTCTGTAACATCGTAAACGACGTAACCACCCGTGAACGTTTTGTTCCATAAAAGATTACCTTGCATGTCAACCTTATACAACCAAGCAAAAGTAAACCCGTCACTTCCGATGCTGTTACCTATAAGAACGTAGTTGCCGTCACTGGTTAGGATGCCTTTATGAATTCCAAGTAAGTCCATAGTGAAGCTGGACTCAAAATCTCCTTGAGAGTTAGTCTTAACCACATGGTTATAATCGAATAACACGTAGCCTAAATCCGCAGTTTGTGCAACAGAAACTGGAATGCCCTCTGTTTTTTGCCATTGTAGATTACCAGAGGAGTCTATTTTAATAAAGGAGGCTGCGTCGGGAGACAAAGGAGCTCCAGCTAAGGCGTAGCCTCCGTCTGAAGTCTGGATGACAGACAACACCTCTAAGTTGTTGAAGGTGCTGCTCCATTCCACCGAAGGCACGTCAGGAGCAGCCGTCGCAGAAGGAACAGCAAAAAACAAGACCGACACAACAAGCGCTATCGCAATGATCACTCTCATTAACCGCATCGACGGGAAGTGTACAAGGCAACAGCGCTTCAAAGATGACACCACATCCTTGTACCTAACCAATTGAGGCTGTTCCGCACTTATAATTTTTGGAAAAACCTACAGCAAGCAACGCGACATAATATTGGCGCTTCCCTTCAGAACTATTTATAGTTTCTATATAAAGGGGGGCTATAGACTGTCGTGAGCATAACAGTCACAGAAGTTACATCTTTTCGGGCGCCACAACACCAATCAACGTTAAAGCATTATGCAGCACGATGCGAATTGCATCGGTTAACGCTATTCGAGCGTCACTAAGCTCTTGAGGTTCCGCTTTTATCACTGGCAACGCGTTGTAGAACGTGTTAAACTTGTCGGCAAGCGCATTTGTGAAGCCAGAAATCAAGCTAGGTTTAAGGTATTCTGTGGCTTCGATGAAGACATCTGGAAAACTCGCTAGAGACAGAACCAACTCGCGTTCCAGTTTTTCCTTCAAAAGCGCGAAGTCTGCTTTTTCGGGTTCTCTTGCGGCTTTGCGCAAGATGCTGGACGCCCTAGCATGCGTGTACTGCACATAAGGCGCACTGTTAGTTTCGAAGTTCAGCACTCTATCCCACGTGAAAACCACGGGTTTAGAAGGGTCAACATCCACAAGAGCGTAACGCACCGCACCGAGACCCACAAAATTGGCGATTTCACGTTTTTCCGCTTCTGAAAGCTGCGGAGAACGCTTCGAAACCTCTTCGTAAGCTCGTTCAACCGCTTCGCTGAGAACCTCGTCGAAAGTGATGTAACGCCCACGGCGGCTGGACATTTTATAACCAGGAAGAGTGATGAGGTTGTAGGCGAAGTGAACAAAATTATCAGCGTATTTGCCGTAGCCCAACGCGTACAAAGCTATTTTCAGCTGCAACTGAGCCAAAGACTGCTCCATGCCGATGACGTTTATCACCCTATCCGCACGGTTAAACTTCCACAAAGTGTAAGCAACATCACGCATGGTGTAAAGCGTCGTGCCATCAGCCCTCACAAGGGTCAACGGCGGAACCACATAATTTTCTTTCAAACCCAACTTTGCTTTGAGATCCAAAACGTGCACTACTTTTTCAGCGTCAAACTCCAACACCCCGCCTTCGGTGTAAACGAACGGCGAAGTCTTCAGCTTTTGAAGCACCTTGGAAACTTGGCTGCTCCACACGAAGTCGCTTTCCCAGTCCCACGAGTCATAGCGAATCTCCACGCGCTCTTGGGTTTCCCTGAAACCCCGAAGACACAGCTCACTTACCTCTCGTATGAGACGTTTAGCTTCAGGCTCTCCATCCTCATAAGCACGGTTAAGCCTGTTAATCTCCTCCTCAGGATTCTCATCTTCACCAATTTTTGACAGAAGCCTCTCAAAAAGCACCGGAAACTTCTCTTCAAGCTCCGCAGCAATTGACATCCACTCATCAATCCGCTTGTTAACCTGCGCTATTTCACCAGACGGCGAAACCGCCTTTACAAGCTCAAGCTCCCTTCTCAAGCGGTTAAGCTCCACCAAACAACTCGTAATAGTATACACCTTACCCACAAAATGATCCGCCTTCTCATCAGGTTGAGGCTCGCCGAGCTTGGCATACCCGTAAGCAACAACTGAGGATTGCCGCCCAACATCGTCGATGTAATAGTGGCGAGCAACAGTGTGCCCTCTATACTTGAGTATGCGAGCTAAAGCGTCACCTATCATAGGGTTTCTCGCCTGCCCAATGTGGATGGGGTGAAGAGGGTTAACGCTGGTGTGCTCAACGATGATTTCGGCGGATTGGTCGGTTTTGACAAAGCCATACTCGAAATTCAATCGTCTAGCCGATTCAAGAGTCAAAGCAGAAAACTTGGGAAAATCTGCGTGGAAATTTATGTATCCTCCGCCTGCTGGAACAACCTTTTCGATTAGGGAGAAACTGGATTTGTGCATGGCACTGACTAAATGGCTAGCCAAAACAAGGGGTTTCTGGTTGAGCTTCTTTGCTAGTTCAAAGCACAGTGACGAGGCTAACTGCCCGAAATCAGTGTTAGGCGGCTTGTCCAAAAGCAACTTATCAACTTTAATCTCTGGAAGAGCCTTCTTAAGCGCATACGCTAAGGCGGCTTCACATTCTTTCTGGAACTCGGCGAAGGGATTTTTGGAAATCATAGACGTGTTCTCCCAGCGTCTGGAACGCGCTAAACCTTTAAGAGGAAGTGGTATTTTAATTTGAAAAGCGTCGCTTATCTATGTATGGATGCAACTGGAATGAAGACAAAAATCGTTTTTTCAGAAAAATGTTTGAACTATGGGGGTTGGCACATTGAAGGGCCCACAAGAGTAAAGATGGCACACGAAATTTTGAAAGAAAAAAACTACGAGTTTTTGGAGCCTACCCCAGCGTCTGAAGAAGACGTGCTCAAGGTTCATGATGTCGACTACATTTGGAACCTCAAGAAAGGCTTGGTTGAAGATTCGGACACGCCGGCTTACGACAACATTTACGAGCATGCACGACTTTCTGCTGGAGGAGCGATATTGGCTGCGGAGATTAATGGTTTTTCGATTATGAGACCGCCTGGGCACCATGCGGGTCGACACGGTGCAGCCTTAGGCGCTTACACACGAGGGTTCTGCTATTTGAACAACGTTGCGATAGCCGTGAAGGTCATGGGCAAGCCAGCGTTGATATTGGATGTTGATGGGCATCATGGAAACGGGACACAAGAGATTTTCCAAGGCAACGAGAAAGTGGTTTACGTTTCGTTGCATCGTTACCCATATTATCCTGGCACAGGCGCTTATTCAGAAGGAAACTGCCTGAACTTCCCGTTACCAGCTGATTGCGGTGAGACAATGTATCTGGAAACTCTTGACCGCGCACTGGGCATGGTTGACACTGGCAAGTTTGAGGTTGTGGCGGTTTCGGCGGGTTTTGATAATCACATGGGTGACTTAGCGTCTCTCGGCTTGACAGAGAACAGCTACCGAGAGATAGGCAAGAGGATTGGCGCGCTGGATAAGTCCGTGTTCTTCGTTTTAGAGGGCGGATATGTGGGCGAGCAAAACGGGAAAGACATAGATCAGCTGTTGAGGGGCTATGAAGAAGGAATATAGAATCCTTTTTTGTTTGAAGACATTTTAGGATAAAAAGTTGCTTTGAAATAAAATAGGCGCGATTAATTGATAGAGCGCTTCAAAGTTATTTTTCTTTCTTGAGACGAGCCTTTTTGTTCAAGGCTTCGAGTTTTTCGTTGACTCTCATGGACCTTTCTTCTGCTTCTGCCAGCAAGGGTTTCCAATCTTTGTTCTTGACAATGTTGGTTAAGCGCTCAGTTTCCGCGGGAAGCTTTTCCAAAGCTCCAGTGAACCTCTCTTCAGCTTCCACGTCTGTAGATACGATTTCTAGCGCTTCTTCAGGGCAGAATTCGACGCATTTGGGTTCTCCTTCGCAGAGGTCGCAGGCTATGGCGATTCCCGTGTCAGGGTGAATGGTAATGCCGCCGTGTGGACACGCTTGTATGCACCAATCACAGCCTTTGCACTTGTTTTCCTTAACCATTAGAATGCCAGTTTCCTCGGATTGAACCAAAGCTTTTTCTGGACAAGCAGCCACACATTTGGCGTCTTCGCAGAATCGGCAGGCAAGAGCAAAATTGAACAAAGGAGTCATACGAACGACCCGAATCCTTGACCTGATGGGGTTCCAATTAGTTTCACCTTTTTCAAGAGTGCAAGCGCACTCGCAGATTCCACAACCCGTGCATTTACTTGGGTCAACGGAAACGAATTTTCTTGATGAAAACTTTGATGATGGCATTACTGTAACCAGACCTCCAAGTGCTATCTAAACATTTCTGTATGTTCTCAAGTTTTTAATCGTGGCTTCTTTAATGTCTTGCGGATGCGCTCGGAAAAGACTACCCCCTCCCTTATATATAGGTTGAACCTCGCTTGACAGATTTTTTGGTGGTGAAAAGCGTCAAACGGATAGACTCTCTACTGGTTCCTGTATACTATTCCTGACAAACTTCAAATTTAATTTGCGGAAAAATCGTGATCAGGTGATTCGCAGAAAGAGTATATGTGCTGTTTGCATGGAGGAGGTTTGAATTAAAAATAAAAAAAGGTTGGGGGATTTCTCGTATTGTTTCTGAGCCATCAAGACCTAACTGGGTTGGAACGCGGAATCCTCAAGCGTCGGATCCACAACGATGTTATAGATAACGAACGAATTCCCATCGGATTCATATTCGTGATCTCCAGTACCCGACCAATCTTCAAGAGCAGTCAAATAGCTTTGTAAGCCTGCGTTACCGATCAAGGTGTTATCCCAATACGTCGCGAAATTCGCAGAATCATCAACAAATCCACTACCCATAGCATCAGCATATACTGTTTGTGCAGTTTGATTCATCAGGTAGATAAAATCATTGCCGTCCTTGTCTGTCTGATCCACGCGTAACAATATGTCAGAAGTTCCTAAGTTCTTCGCGGTAACCCTGTTTATTTGTAGTTCTCCATCGACAGTAGCGTTTACATCAAACCTCATACTGGTTGCGTCCGCAACTGGATTTGAAGTTGGCGTTGGAGTTGGCTCTTCCTCTCCGCCTCCCATATACAATACATATACCGCAATTCCAGCCACGACTACAATAATGATGACTACTGCTACAATCACCAATGTAGATATTCCTTTTTTGTTCACTAAAGTCCCCTCGATTTTTTTTCAGTGCTGTCTTGTATGGGTCTAAGGCAATTTAACATTTGCGCTTGCACCAAAAGTTGCTGTCGCAAGTCCGTTACCTATCGTTGTCTTTCTGGGCGGATGCCCCGCAGAAGATTTGTTGGAAGAAATGCGTATTATTTTTTAAACAGGATGTCCCTCGATATATCATTACCAATTCGGGTTTGGTCGAGTTAAGGATGCAAAAGGTTCTGTCTTTCCTTAGAGAGCATGAGAATACTCTTTTGAAGCTGTTACCTTTAGTTGCGTTTGCCGTGCCGCTTCTTTGGCTGTATCTGTTGAGCCCAGCGTCGTTTGAGTCGATGTGGAAGGGCAGGACTTTTCAGCTGTTTTTCATATGGCTAATCGCGTTAGAGTTGATTCTCGGCTGGGAAAGCCTGCAACCAAGCAAGATCGCCAAGCCCTTTTCCGCTAAAACGTTCGCTTTCGTTATGGCTTTGCTGCTTCCCACAGTGTACGTAGTAATTTCCAAACATCTGGGATTAAACGATGCTATTACTGAGGTGGCGAGGCAAAGCGGTGTCGCAACATGGAATTCAATGGCGCTCTCAACCGAATATCTCGTCTTTGCAGTCCTCTTCTGCGCAATTGTTTTTCTGCAGTTCGGAAAAAAAGGCTTAAAGGACTTCTCGGTTCCCGCCCTCTTTCTCGGAACAGTTGGAGTCCTGTACACAATCGACAACGTCTATCCCTACGGGCAATTCACGCCATTCCAGCTGCTCGTCCCCACCACAGCCACTCTCGCAGCCTCCGTGCTAAACCTGATGGGATACCAGACAAGCTTAACATCCGTAGCCAACATGCCACGTCTGACAGCAACCGACCCCGCTAATCCTCTGCGAACCGCCACGTTCGACATAGCATGGCCCTGCGCAGGCATCGAAAGCCTTCTAATCTTTACGGTGGTAGCGCTTCTATTCCTGAAACGCATGCCTCTCAGCTGGAAAACCAAAACAGCAGCCTTTGTATTCGGTGCCGCAGTCACCTACTTCATCAACGTTCTGAGAATAGTCACCTTTTATCCGATAGGCATGGAATACGGCGTGAACTCAGAACAGGTACATATGTTCCACAATTACTATGGTCCATTATACTCAATCGCGTGGATCGTGGCGTTTCCGTTGCTGATTCTCGGAAGCCAAATGTTGTGGCGAAAATTCAATAGCAAAAGCGTTCCAGAAGCTAAGGAACCTCAACCGCCTCAGCTAAACCCCGCTTAACCAGAATCTTGGCGTTCTCAACAGGCAAAGACGCAACATCCTCTGCCAAAAAAGGTCCATAAGTCTTCATGTCCGCACCAACCACCGCAGGAATAGCCTTCAAGAACCTCAACACCACTCTTTTGTGAGGCTGGCGCGCCTTATCCGCGATGGCTACTTCTAAAACCTGCCCCTGCACAAGCTTCTTTACAAACGCATGGTACGCCTCAACGAAAGATAGGAAACCCGAGCACAGCGACGCTTCCTCAACCGCCAACAGGTCCGAAGGCACCCTCTGATTCTCCGTTATCAACTTGACCAACTTGTTGTAACGCGCCCAAACCAACTCGCCGACCATACGCTGCACGTACTCCAACTCGCGCTCAAGAAGACCCGCCTTCACCGCCTTCTTATCAAGCATCCTACTCTCCTCCCTAATCTTCTGCACGTACCCAGCCACGCGAGCATAAAAGTCCGAAGGCAAAGGGCTCAGCTCGGCGTTCTCGACCTCAAACCGCCACACATCAAAAATTTCGTCATACACGCCTAACTCGCCACCTCAGCTCTACCCTTACAGATAAGCAGCACAGCCGCGGCTGTCGGAACCTCCACCGTTTGATGCTTGTAAGGACCCAACACTCTCCCACCCAACCTAAACTTCGGAACGCCAGAGACAAACACTTTCACCGCGCCCTCTTTAAAAGCTACTGCCTCTTCAAACGGGTCGAAATCCTCAAGGTGCTTGGCGGGAAACTCGACCTTCTTTAAGCCCGTCTTACCATGCAAAGTGCCGTTCATCCTGATCAAGCGGTGCGTGTCCGTGGTGACAACCGTGTCAATCTTGGCGGACTCAAGGTCCTTCACGTACTCAGCCAGTTTTCTCCAGGTTCCAACGCTGACGCCTTTGACGCTGCTCCACCTGCCTTCATCAATACACCGCTTCAGAATCAACTCTTTGTTCCGCAATATGACGGCGTAGTTTCTTTTGACCCCAGCGTTTATCAAATCTTCCTTCGTAGCCTTCAGAACGAAGTCACGGAGCCCCAGTTTCAGGCGTCTGTTCCAGCCGAAGTCATGCAAGCTAAAACCGCGAGAACGCCTACGCTGCCTCGTCGACCTGCCCTTTGCTTCACCACCTAACAGGGACAGACCCAGCGCAGAAACGTAATCCACAATTTCCTTACGAGCCATCGCATCCAACGTCTTAACAGCCTCGTTTTCAACGTGAACGTGGTACCCACGATGACCCGAAAAAAACACGCTCACCTCCTTATCGGAAAACCCAAAATCCTTTCCCAGCATATCGATAAGCTTCGCGGTTTCCTCTTTGGCGGATTCCAAACAGACTTCACAAGGCCACGTTTTTGTGTTAAATTTTTGACCCTCACAAACGGGACAAGCTTCAGGAGTTACACCTTTCCCGCTGAAACCGCACTTGCTGCAAGCCCATTCATCATGAAGCTTATCACACGATGTGGGAATGTGGTCGGCGTCTATGTCAAAGACGAGGTCAGCGCCGAGCCAGCCCTTCTTATCCATCTCAACCGTAGGATTTTCGTAATAAGCGCAAGAACGGTAAACATCCGAAGGGACCGCCTCGCCAAGAAACAGCTTAAGGTCGCGGATGTTTGCGAAACCCTTGTGCCTCAGCATTATTCGTTCTTTGAAGAGAAGAAAACCGAGTTCCCTCTGACCAAGCAGAGTAGGCGAAGGAATAACCGTGGATGGGTCACTGTAGAAATCAGAGAATTTTCCATAAACGAATTCTCGGGAAGACGCCGTCACCTTCTCCTCCGCCCTTATTCGCGTAGAAGATGGCACTTACCCAAATTTAACCATTAACCTCGCTTAAGTTTACGCCTATAGTAAGCTAGGGGATGGCGAACCCAACGGCATAGGGCATCCCTGTTTACGCAAACACCGTGAGTTTGCAACGTCGAACATTGAGGCGGAGTGTACCGTGTTCGGGAGCCTCGTTCTCCCGCGATGTGCTCGATTTGATAGCGCGTCAACCTTTCGTTATAATCCGAAAAACTCTTGAACAACTCGTTCACTTTTTCCGAAGGCATACCTATGCTTACGAGAAAAGAAGTTAAGGTGAATCGACCCACATGCGAGAGATGATGACCCTTCGCCACGGCTTCCTGAAGAGCCACAATACAGGGTGGAAAAGCGGATTGAGAAACAACTTTAGGAAAGCCCTCCATCTCCTCTTGACCGATGCGTTCCTTGGCTAATTCTAATAGCCTTTCTGCCATATCCGTGATTTTTTCTGGAAAGTTGGGAAGTTCAGTTGCCTCCAGCCTTTCTTCAATGCGCCTTTGAACCTCTTCTTGCAGTAGTCTCGCAACATCATGCTTGTTCAGGTAAATTTTCCCATTCACCAAAAGACGGTTTACAAGTTTCCACTTAGCGTCCCGCAAATGTGCAGTGTTCCTTAAATAGTCAGCAAAATTAACCTCAAATTCAAGAGGTATCTCAGAATTATGATTCACCGCAAGATTCCAACCGAAGTCCAGCGCAATAGCCACGATTCGTTCGCGATTTTCAAGTTGCATATCGATGAAAGCCTGCTTTGCCTCAGCTAGAGCGTACCGTTTCTTGATGAAAGAGTTCTTAGTGGCTATCGCTAATATAATTGCAACTGGAAAAGAGGGGATTTCCACATAGTTTTCGTGTTTTGCGCCAACGGAAACAGACAAAATTGCGTTTTTAACTCTTTCCTCGGCACGGTTGAGAACCTGTGCCATCTCAGGGTTTGCCAGATCTTCAATTTTTAAGCCTAGTTTTTTCATGTGCTCTGCGGTTTCTTTCAGAAAGGGGTATTTCGCCAAATCGTTTTGGGTGAATCTCACCGTTTCCATTTGCATATTTACTGTTCTCGTTATTCGGTTTCGATTCTTGGCGCGAGGAAGAAAGTCAGTTTGCCCTCTTTCGTCTGCTGAAAATCTATTCTCACGGGCATGTCGGTTGAAAACTCAAGCGTGGCAATGTCAGAAGTGGCTGACGCCGCCTTTATGATTTCAGACAAATAGCTAAGGCTGAAAGTCGCCTTTGAATTTTCTTTAACTTCCAAATCCAGCACAGCATCGCTTCCCTTTTGAAGAGTTATGGTCGCACCCATCAAGTCGCCCGAAGCGTTCAGAACCAGTTTCTCAGCATCCGCCTCTATCCGGACGTGGTCACTTACGAGCTGAGCGTCTTCTATGGCTTGGCTTAGCCCCTGCGTTGTAGTTTTAGCTTTTATGTTGAAAGCTATTTTCGGCGTGGGAACTTCTTCTTCTGAAGCTTCAAGCGTGGGCATTGTGAAGTTACGGCTGTACTTTCCCGTTATCTTGATTTGGAGACGCCCAGTTTTATCGTCGAGAGACAGCTCCACTGCCTCATCCTTGCCGGCGCGTTTAAGCAGTTTCAACAACTCGCTTATGTTAATACACATCTTCGAGGGCGTTTCGCAAACGTATTCTTCAAAAATAGTTTTAGGCCACTCGAAATCAATCATGGCAACGCGGGAAGGATCCATTGCACGCAGTTTCAGACCTTCAGGTTCGATTTTGAAGGTGGCTTCGTCCACGAGAATGGATATGGCAGTAGTCATGTCTCTCAAAAGTTTAGCGTCAGATACTTTAAGCTTAAACATATCCGTTTCCTCTCTCTTTTAATGCTACACAGCGAAAGTATTAAAGATTTTATGCACTTAACATGATGCCCATAAATAAAAATATTCTTGAGAAAACTTCAGCTGGGAACCCAACGTGGCTTATTAAATTGATTACATAACGCAGTTTGAAACAAAATTTCACGCTAAAGTTCAATCTATATATAAGGGGGCTATAGTCTTTTCCGAGCAGCTAGAGGACACTATTGTTTAGCTGTACTCTCTGAACGTGTAGTTACATTTTGTGCAACGCAGAAACTGGGTTGAAGATTCATCAGCGCTCCTAGTCTGGACTTGCCAGACATAAGCGGTGTTGTTTCCGCATTTGGGACATTCAATTCGAACAGTAGGAAGCGTTCGAAGCTTTTGCTCTTCCTTACCTATCACTGCTACAAACTGCTGTGGATTATGCTGAATCACCTTGCCGATTTTGGGTTCAACTTTCTTGGCTGACTCCTTCTTCTTATACCCGCATTTCGGGCAGACCAGCATCAACGATGCAGCTTTGCCTGTCTTCGGTTTCTTAAACTCGAGACGAGAACCACACTTCGGGCAGAATTCCATAATTCGCTACTCCGTTATCCGTTTTGGATTCCCTTTGCGTGGTCTCTTTTAAACTTTTTCTAATTCCAAGGTTATGGATGGCTTATTCCAGACGCTATAAGATGGGCAACACGCAGGGCTTCTGGAATATTACTCCGTGTCGAAGTCAACTGCAAGATTTTTTGAGCGCTCTCTCTTGAGACCCCAACGGCTTGCATGTAAACTTTCGCTTTCGCGTTCCTAGTGGAAACTTCAATGGTTTCTCCCGCGTTAAGAATCGCGTGCCAACGCTCTTCGCTGCGGGAGAGATTTTGCAGCGCTTTATGGATGTCTGCGAGATCAGGTTTTTCGCGCGTAACCGTTATGACAGGCAGATTTGTTGTCTTGTAGAGTTTTTTTACGTCCACTATGTTAAAGCCGGCAAATGTTATCCCGTTCAGCATAATCACCCGCAGCTGCTTATAGTGAGGTGAACTGGTTATCATGGAAGATATCTTGTCTGTGGCGTCGAAGCCATCTACAGCTATTTCGGTGCGCATTACACCGTCAAGCCAGTAACCTCCTCTGAAGACAACACCGACAACTATAACTTGACCTTCCACATGAGGAGTAAAAGCACCGTCGTCTACACCTAACACTCGAATTTCAGGTTTTATCACGCGAAAGCTTTTGCGGTTCAAAACGGTTTTTCCTTAGCGGTTTGGAAGTTAAATATTTGGGAGGCGTGTTATAAGGTTAACGTGGTGGATTCGGACGCGAAGGGACAGCCACCTATATTGGTTGTTGTTTCGGGCGAGCAGGCGAAAAATTATGCTTTGAGAGCCTTTTCCAACGCCTTACCGAAAGCTTTATTCACTTCGCGTGCTTTCTCCGCAGCCGTAACCAGTGCATCTTCAGGTTTTGTAGCACCCTTCGTCCTAATGTAAATCACAGGATTCGACGCTAAAGGATGAGGCACATCGTAACCAGCCAAGTCCACCCTTTTATCTTCCAAGATCTTCTTCTGAAGCAAGTTGCAAAGACCGTGACTTGCACCTTCGACCTCAATTTTAAGCTCATTCCCCGCCTTCTTTAAAACCTTGACCTTCAATTTCAAATCTCCTCTTTTCCATAATTCAACGCAAGTTTACGCTTTTCAACGTTGCCACATTTCGGACAATACATCTCATGCCGCTTAGGCTCCAGCAAACTTGCACAGCGAGAACAAAAAGCGTACATTACGCCTAGATTTTTGTCATTTGTAGAAAGATGGTAAACTTGATTCTTGTCGCTGATAACTTTAGCACGTATTATGTCACCTGGTTTGCACACTTCAGTCATAGATTTAACGTACCTCTCCCGCACGTCAGAAACGTGAAGTATGCCTGTGAAAACGCCTGAAAGCTGCTTAGAGCCAAGCTTGAAAATTCTCACCAGAACGTTGTCAGATTGAGCATGACCGACTTGACCTATGATGGTGTTTGAGACCTTTGGAACGGCTACTCCGCTGATTAACGGGTAAACAGAGACACGTTTGCTCAGCAAATCCATTAGTGCACGCCCAACGATTTTCGAGTATATCACACCGTCTTTCACGTACGTTCCAGAATTTGGAATAAACTCTTCTATAACACCTAAGCGCTCACCAGGTAACACTAAATGACCACTTTTGTGTCCAGATGCTTTCGGATTCATGTAATTTCCCTTACTGTGAAATATAAGCGATACAGAGGCTTCCTCTGAACGGGTATATCCTAAGTTTCTATGCTTCTCAATAAACCTTTTGATTGCTCCCTCCAAAAAAAGCATCAGCCGCTTTTCTTTATAATATACAAGTCAACAACAACATTGTGCTTCATTTTAGTATGGAAGTCAAACATGCGCGGAATAGTCATGAGCATGGCGTAAACCGCCTTGACCACGCCGCCATGGCTCCTAACAAACTTTTCTATAAACGGAGAAGGAGCAACCTGCAGCAGACTTCCTGGGTTTGCTTTGAGACTTTTCATCAACTGCTTGTCGGTGTTGGGGTGATTGTGAAGTGAGTAAACTGCGTTGCCAACTTCCAGAGCTTTTTCCAAAAACTTTCGGTCGGCAGCCCGCCTTTGCACGCCGAAGGGAGGATTCTGCAGCACAGTGTCAAAGCTACCTGTTATCGCGGTAACATCACCAACGACCCATTGAACCCCTGTTTTGAACCCTGTTTTTTCAGAGTTTTCAGCCGCAGTTTTTATCGCTGTTTTGTCGATGTCAACACCTGTAACAAACTTGGCGCCCAAATAAGAAGCAGCTAAAGCGAGGCGACCAGTGCCGCAGCCCAAATCTAAAACTGTTTTGCCAACTATGTCGTCATTTGTGTAGGCAGCTATGTAAAGCATTGTCGCTGCAACGGCTTCTGAGACGGTATATTGCTCAAGATTCGCTTGAGGAGAAGGATTTGGCTCTATTTGGGATAGGAAGAGTTCCAAGTCTAATTTTCGAATAAGCCTTTTTTGAGCAGGGTTTCCCATGAAGATTCGCCGGCGACCACCATGAACTCGTTAAGGGTTAGTACGGGCTTTAAGAATTTCGATGGAGTGTCAAGAGATATCCGTGGGCAAGCGGTGTTCACATAAGCGTCAACGGATGGAAACTCCAGCAACGCCTCTGGCGAGATTTCCCTAATCGCAAAGAGGAAAGCCGTTTTCCCATTTTTTTCGGCTATTTCCTTTATTTTCAAGGCGTCATCTAGACGTTTTTGCCCCAGTTTTAAGCCGATTAATACGCCAAAGGTTTTGGCATGTTCCGCTTCTTCGATGCAAGCCCAGCGTTGTTTAAGGATTTTCTGTGCCTCCTCGTCTATAGAGTAAGCCCTGTTTTCATACGGGTCTGCGATTATCGTGGGTTTGGATGTGCTGAGAGCTACACCTAACGCGTGGAACCGTCCACCGCCAATGAAAAGAAAAGCCTCAACGCCGTTGGCTACGGATTTGACGTTGCTGTAGTTGCAGCCAATCACCTGTCCAGGATAATTCACTCGTCCAGCGTCACCTATCACCACTGTCTTTCCAGCTCGGACAAGAATTTCGCGAGCCTCATCAAGCGTCTGTACATGTTGCACCGTGGTCGCTAAGCCTATTTTGCTATATTTGCTCAGCAACGGGACGGATTTTTCTATGGCTTCAGCAACTGTTATGGTTGCTCTGGCTTCCACGTAAATGGTGGAAATCGGTTCGTGCTTCAACAGTTTCGCATGACCAAAATGTATTATCAGGTCTATTCCTAAGCGTTCTGCTTCAGCAGTCGCGAGGTCGCAAGCGCCGTAGCATGGGTCAGCCGAAATTATTGGAACTGCACCTGTTTTTTCGATAATCTTGGCTAAGCGTGGACCTTCTGGTTTTAAGCCTTCAGGCAGTTGCAGCAGAACACGTTTTGCACCAAGCCTAACTATCTCTTGCTTTATTCGCTCTTCCTCAAAATCGAAGTTTTCCATGCTTATGCGCCTACAAAATTCTCCTGCACGAAGCGACAATAAAAATAGGAGAAGGCAAGGTTTGCACAGTTTATGTTATGGCGTCCATTCCCAGTCTTGGGTGGGTTTTTTGAGGGGACATCCCTTCGCTATAGCAGCTTGCTCCGCGAGACGTTCAAGAATTATTTTCTGTTCTACACTTGCAACATGCTTCTTCGTGGCTATAATGGCGTCGTTGTTTACGGATATGCTGTCGATTCCAGCACGGACAAGGAACTCGGCGAAATCGGGCAGGTTTGATGGTCCTTCACCGCATATTGAGACGGTGCAGCCGTTCTCATGTGCCACCTTGATAAGGTGAGCGATTATTCTTTTCACCGCAGGGTCTCTTTCGTCGAAGTAGCCCATTTGACCTAAGCGTTCGGAGTCTCTGTCAATCATAAGAATGCCTTGAGTCATATCGTTTGAGCCGATGGAAAAACCGTCAACCATCTTGGAAAACTCGTCTGCCATTATAGCTATGGAGGGAGTTTCCGCCATGAACCACACCTTAAAGTCACGAGATCGCTCCAAACCTTCTTCCTTCATGATTTCGAGAACCTTCTCGGCTTCCCAAACGGTGCGCACCATCGGAAGCATGACCCAGACGTTTTTGAGACCCCATTCCGTGCGGCATTTCTTGATGGCTTGGCATTCAAGCCTGAAAGCTTTCTCGTACCACTTGCTAATGTAGCGACTGCAACCTCGCCAACCAAGCATCGGGTTCTCTTCGGCAATTTCGTATTTGTCGCCGCCTTTCAGGTCTCGATACTCGTTGGTTTTGAAATCACTCAACCGCACCACAACAGGACGAGGTTGAATAGCTCTTGCCACCGTTGCTACGCCTTCTGCCAGTTTATCCACAAACTTTTGACCGTTTCCAGTTTCAACAAAATGCAGCGGATGTTCACCTATCGCGCTAGCCAGAATGAACTCGGTGCGCATTAATCCGATGCCTTCGAAAGGCAAGTTCTTGTAGTCTTCGATTTTTTCTGGAACACCAAGGTTCATGTAAATCTTTGTGGCGGTTACAGGGGAGTTGGCAGTGACCACAACTGCACCTGCGGTTTCGGACTTTGCCTCTGTGGCCTCGGGCAAAAGACCTTCGTAGATTATTCCGTTTCTCGCGTCCACGGTGTACTCTTTACCCGTTTTCATGACTTCTGTAGCAGTCTCGGTTCCCACAACACAGGGTATGGCGAGTTCGCGGCTTACGATGGCAGCGTGTGATGTGATTCCGCCCTTGTCGGTTACTATTGCGCTGGCTATTTTCATGAACGGGACAAAATCTGGGTTAGTCATATCTGTTACGAGAATATCGCCTTTCTGCATCTTTTCGGCTGCTTCGTCGGGAGAGAGAACAACTTGTGCTACGCCTGCACCGTAGGCTCTCTTACCTGCTGCGAGGCCCTTTACAACAACCTTTAGTTTCTCTTCAGGCTTTTTTTCTTCTACCTGTGAAGTTTTTTCCATGGGTTTAGCGCTCCAAACTGTTTCTGGACGAGATTGAACTATGAATACGTTCTTTGGAAAAGATAAGTCTTTGTCGATTGCCCATTCGATGTCTTGGGCGTTTCCGTAGTGTTGCTCGATTCGCGTTGCTAGTTCTGCAAGTTTCAAGATTTCCTCTTCGTTTACGCAGGGTTTTTTTTGCTTATCTTCGGGAACATCCAAGTGAACCGTTTCGCCAGTTTTTGGGTCGCGGATATATTGAACCGTTTTCCTTGCAATTCGCCTTTCCTTTATTTTTAAAGTTTTTTTGTCAACAACAAAGTCATCAGGGTTGACTGCGCCTGACACCACGGTTTCGCCTAAGCCATAGTTGCCTTCAATCACAATTTCGTCCGTGTCACCAGTTACAGGGTTTAATGTGAACATGACTCCAGCGGCTCTGGAGTTTACCATCTTTTGAACCCCAACGCTTATGAAAACTTTGTCATGAGCAAAGCCTTGTTCGTTTCGATAAAAAATTGCGCGTGGAGTAAAAAGGCTGGACCAGCACTTCACAACTTTTTCAATAAGGTCGTCTGCACCTTTGACGTTCAAGTAAGTTTCTTGCTGACCTGCGAAAGAAGCGCCTGGCAGGTCCTCTGCTGTGGCGCTTGACCTCACGGCAACAAAAATGTCCTTCAAATTGAGCTTGTTATTCAGTTCTTTGTAGGCTGATTTCACCGCTTTTTCTATTTCCTTAGGCACTGCAGACTTCTCGATAAGCTTGCGTATTTTCTTTGAAGCTGCATCATATTGTTTTGGATCATTTTTGTCGGTGACTGTCTCGGTGATTATCTCGTAGATTTTTTCCGCTATATGTGTGTCCTTTATGAATTTTTCGTAGCTATAGGCGGTTACTGCAAATCCTGGAGGAACAGGTAATTTAGAACTTATCATTTCGCCGAGATTGGCGTTCTTGCCGCCTACCAAAGGAACATCTGTTTTTCTCAGATCGCCAAACCATAAAACTAGTTCTTTTTTTGGCGCTTTCAAGTCTTCTCCATCTCCGCTTCATCAGCTAAATCTGGAGATTGCATTTTTTCAACTGTTATTTTGCAGGGGATGGGGAGTTTTGCGCTTCCTCGTTTCAGGGATTCTTTAGCTGTCTCTACGGCGTTGGCTTTCACTTTAACCGTTATAATTGTCTGGTCGGCTTTCACACGGGCTGCTGTGCCAATGGCTTTTCCAAAAGACCTGCGCATGCCCTGTTGAAGTCTGTCCGCATGAGCTCCAAAAATCATCTTGTTCTCTCTTAGAATAATATGTGGGTATGGATGAATCTGTAGAAGGTAATCGCTGTCAAGCTTATCCAATAGGACGCGGTTTGTCGCTATACGTGCCGCTTCCAAGGCGCTATGGCGAATCTGAGCCTTTTTTAACGCTACGAGCTTCGCTTCGACCTCAAAGTTTCCCGTTGTATTCCCCATGGTGAATTTCACTATTTTTGGGGGTGGAAAACCCTTTGCAAACTTTTTTCTCGTGTAAGCTTGCCCTTTTACAGGTCGGTAATTTCTTGCATGCATGCGGTATCCCTTTTTTAGCATACTGCCTAAGCGCTATTTAAACGATTTGTAACAAAATTCGTTTGACCCTGAACGTTTCTCAAAGTTTTCGGTTAAGCGAGCTGCGTTCTTTTGAGCCAAGTGCGCTCATCAGCTTATATATTTAGTAATGGGTTTAACACATGTGAGAGCGCTAAATCAGTTGTTTATCCCAGGGAAGAATTGGAGATTATCGCTAGCGGAGCTTGTCTTGTTTCTGGAAGCAAAAAAAGCCAAGTTTGAAGTGTATTCATTTTCGAAAGATTTCTTTATGGTCAGAATCGAGGAGGATAGGGGTTTCTGGTCTATTGCTTATTTGGGTGGGTTCATAAAAATCGGTGACGTAGCTGCAACTCTTTCAACAGAGAGCGTAAAAGAAGCGTTCCTTCAGAAAAACAGAGAGGCAAAAGCGCAAATTAGCAGGAACATTACGTCCAGCGGACTAATTGACGGCGTGCTTGAAATGTCATCTGGAAAAACTGTTTTTGGAGTGAGCGTTTACTGCGCAGAAAGGTCTTTGCGGTCAGTTTCTAAAAGCATTCAACGATTTGTTGGAAGCGCTGTGAAGCGTGAGTTGGCTGGGTATGGCAGAAAGTCAAAGTTTATGGGGTTCGCCAAAGGCAGAAAACTCCCTCAGCTGAACCATATTGAAGTTCTGAAGAAAAACTTGGTTGAAAACAAGGCGGAGATACTGTTCTGCATTGGCAAAGAGCAGACGTTTGTTGCCACCACCATAGCTGTGCATAACCCGTTTGAGTTCCAGAAGCGAGATGTGGGCAAACCTGTCCAGCGCAAGATTTTTGCCATTCCGCCAAGGCTTGCAAGGATCATGATAAACCTAGCTGCTTGCACAGAGGAAAAAGTGTTGCTGGACCCGTTTTGTGGCGTTGGAACGATTCTTCAAGAGGCACTGTTGTCTAAGGCGAAGGCGATTGGCGTGGATATTAACAGGTGGTGTGTTGAGGCTTCAAGGCGGAACATGGAGTGGCTCAAGACTGAGTATTCGCTGGAAAACGCGGAGTACAGGGTTCTTCAGGGAGATGTACGTAGGTTATCCCAGAAGATTGGGTGGGAACAGGTTGACTGTATCGCAACAGAGCCTGATTTGGGTCCTGCATTGCGTCAAGTTCCTACTACGTCATACGCTGTGAGAATCGTTGGAAAGTTGGAGCCTTTGTATTATGGTTTGTTAGAGGAAGCCTACAAGGTGCTGAAGAGGGATGGACGGTTGGTGTTGGTGTCGCCGTTCATCAAGACGCGTTCAGGGAAGCCTGTTACTATGGGCATTGAGGAAAAAGCGGTGGAGATAGGCTTTGAAAGAGTGTATCCTTTCAAGAGAGAGTTTTTCGCTGAAGATGGCGTTGCGCCTGAAAAGCTGATGGGGATGGCTTCGTTTGTTGACGCTGAAAAGAGGCATAAAATCGGTAGAGAAATCCACGTTTTCCAAAAGTGAACGCTTACTCAGCAGCTGTTTAGGTTTATTAATTTGTTTTGTAAACTATGTTTAGGCTGTGCGAGGACGGGGATAATTGTTGACTGACGAGTCAAGACCTGATTGGGACAGGTACTTCTTGGATCTCTGTGAAGCTGTGGCTAGGCGAGCTACGTGTGATCGTGGAAAGTGCGGTTGTGTTATAGTTAAAGACAAGAGGATTATGACCACTGGGTATGTTGGAGCGCCGGCGGGTTTGCCTCATTGTGATGAGGTGGGTCATGACATGCGTAAGGTTATTGATTATAACGGTAATATAAGTCAGCATTGTGTGCGAACGCTGCATGCGGAGCAAAACGCGATTATCCAAGCAGCTAGGTTCGGCATTCCTCTCGAAGGGGCAACGCTTTTCTGCAAGATGACGCCGTGCAGAACCTGCGCGATGATGATAATAAACGCTGGCATTAAGCGTGTGGTTTGTGAAAAACGTTATCACGCTGATGCAGACACTATAGAGCTGTTTAAGCAGGCTGGCGTAGAGCTAACCGTGATGAATGAAGAAGTTGAAAAATACGACCAGCAATGAAATGCATCTGGGTTAGAAATTACGGGACTGATGTGTGAAATTTTTCTATAGCCCCCCTTTTATATAGATTGAAATGTGGAGTGAACCTTGTGGAGATATATAAGATTAAGTTTTGTGACAGAGCTTTGCTTAACGTTACGGGAGGCAAAACACTGGGTAAAAATTTGATGTTAGTTCATTGGTGGCTTGGAGCTGTACCATTTTATAATTTCCGCTATTGCCCTGCTCGAGTAGCCTATCTCCTTCAAAACCTTCCTCAACTCGCCCACTGTCTCAATATCCACGTGGCACCACCTGACTACACTAAGCTTTAATGTGTATTTATCTTTTCATTCCGAAATCGGAATATGTCATAAACTTTACCTAAACAGTCCTCAGAACAAGAATCTGAACACGCGCTAGTGCAGATACCCCTATATTGCTCGCTGAAGCTTTGTTCACAACAGAACGACATATAACACTTGAAGGAAGCAGATTCGCTAATGATAGATCAGAAGCAGATTGTGGAAGCTTTAATGAAGCCTGAAGCTTATGGCGAAGACCCCGGCAGCATCGAACTGGTTCAGACCCACATATCCTTCGTGTTTTTGACGAGGAACTTTGTTTACAAGATGAAGAAGGCGGTAAATCTCGGATTCTTGGACTTCACGACCCTTGAAAAGAGACGTTTCTTCTGCGAGAAGGAATTGGAGCTTAACAGGCGGCTGTGCGAAGACATGTACTTGGAGGTTGTTCCCATCAACAAATCAGATGCCATCAAGATAAAAGGCGAAGGGGAAACGATTGAGTACGCGGTGAAGATGAAACGGATGCCTCAAGAAAAGATGATGAGCAAGCTTCTCGAAAAAAACAAGGTGGATGACAGGCTTGTTGACAGAATAGCAAAGATCATCGCGGAGTTCCATTCAAAAGCCGAAACCAGCAGGAGGATAAGCGAGTTCGGCTCCTTGGCAGTAATAGAAACCAATTGGAAAGAAAATTACGACCAGACCGAGGAGTTCATCGGCAAGACAACATCCAATGAAGATTTTGAATTAATTCGCGACAGAATCAACAATTTCATGAGGCGAAACATGGTGGTTTTTGAGAAGAGAATGGCGGAAGGCAGAGTCAGAGATTGCCACGGCGACATCCATTCGGGCAACATCTTCGTAACAAACGGAATCTACATTTTCGACGCGATAGAATTCAACGAAAGATTCAGATACTCTGACGTTGCCGCTGACGTCGCATTCTTAGCCATGGATTTAGACCACAAAAAACGAGCCGCCCTATCCAACTTCCTCGTTAAAAAGTATGTGGAATATTCTGGAGACCAAGAGTTAACGAAACTTCTTCCCTTCTACAAGTGCTACCGAGCCTACGTGCGAGGAAAAGTCACCAGTTTCAAACTAAACGACCCAAACATAAGCGGTGAGGACAAGCGTGCAGCAACTGAAGAAGCAAAAGCATACTTCAAACTAGCAGCCACCTACACGAAAGTTCTTTAAGCAGCTCAAAAAATGCGCGCGTATATTATATGTATTATATGTTGACATAAGTAAAAAACTTGCTCTCCAGAATTGTTCTTAGCCGTCCATGTGGACTGGCTCAGTTGCCACCAAAGCTTATTCCTTGTTTAAGCATGGCTGTGATGTTGTTCTTGAGGTCTTCAAAGCACGCGCTTAGCCGTTTTGCATCTTCCTTGGACATGCCTTGCTGTATGAGTTGCTTTTCAAAGGCTTTCCTGGCTTTGCGTACTCTTCGGCCTAGAGTAAGGTACATCCAGAGCAGGCTAAGGGTCATTAGCACCAAGTGTGGAAAGGACTTCATTACTGTGGTAAATATTGAAACTACACTCATTGATACTCAACCACCATTTTTGGGAAAGAGGAGGTTATTCCTCTTCCTCACGCATTTTACTGTGGATGCGCTTTTCGATGTGTTTGCCTATGTCGTCTTCTCCGTGTGGGCCCCATCCGCCTTTTCCAGCACTTCTAAGCATGTCGCCGAGACTTGTGAAAGTCCGCATGTACTCTTCAGTCATTTTAACGGCTACTGGCTCAGGTAATCCGCCGTCTTTCAGTTCCTTGTAGTACGCTGCCGCAGCTTTGCCCATGTTTCTGCCAGCCTCTTCAGAGAACACCGAGGACAGAATGCTTTTGATCATCGCTGGAATTTCAGAGGAAACAACGCCAAGTATCTCCTTAACGTTTTCCGCTTCCATCTTTCCAAATTTTCCTTCTTCATGTGACATATTTTCACCTCAAACACATTATAGACTGGTCACTCTAGTTAGGTGTTCTGTGCAAAAGTGACCACGTTACTGGTCAGCTTGTTTAACCAACTCATAAGTTGAAGCTTTACCGTCCTTCCTCAGCAGAATACCCTGCTGCTGCAGCTTTTTCACTCTTTCACGCACTATGCGCCTGCTTGCTTTACCTCTCATCGAAGTTACCTGCCGCGTGATTGCTGAAATATTAAGAGGCCCCTTAACAGCTAAAGCTTGGATTATACATCGCGAAATTTCATCTTGCGCGATGGACTTCTGACGCAAGTAGGTCTCTGCGTTCTTCAACCGTTCAGCAAGCTTCAAAGGTTCACCATACACACCTATGCCAAAGCGGGCTAATCCCAGCGCGACAGCCACCCCCTTATATTCTGGGTTCTCAAGAATCAGCTTTTCAAGAAGATCAAGCCTTTGAATTATCTCATCCAGTTTCTTACTCAGGTTTTCTACGTCGGAAGTGGGCTTTTCTTTTCGGCTCAAATCAGGCAATACTTTCTCGTAAATAGAGTAGTGCTTTCTGTTTAAATGGTTGACTGCCCCTAGTCTGCTTTAACCGAACTGTTCTGCTACGTATTCTGGGATTTTCACTGTCCCCATCATGATCGGTTTTTGATGGCAGTCGCTTCCTCCAGTCATGATTAATCCATGTTCCTTTGCAAACTTTAAGTAATGATTCGTTGTTCGGGCGTCGTTTCTGGAGTGCCAGCACTCCACGCCATCAATTAACCCTAACATTGACTCTCGCACTATTTCGGTCTGCTCAGACAGCGATTTGGTCAACGCCACAAGCGAAGTCCCATGAGGGTCGTTGGGATGAGCCAACACTATTTTTCCGCCTGCATTTCTCACCAGCCTAGACGCCTCTTCAAGATAAAGCGGAAACTTTGGAACATTACACCGCACAAGATACCTGTCAAAAGCCTCCTGCCTATTCCTGACAATGCCTTTCTTCACCAAGTAATCTGCGATGTGAGGTCTCCCAAGCGTTCCGTCAACAGAAGCCTGAATCTCCTCAAAATCCTTCTTCGTCAACTTCTGAATTCCTTCTTTCTCAAATTCTGTGTTAAGATTGCGCAGAATCTTGGCGGCTCTGTCCTCTCGGTAATTAGCCATCTGCTGAAGCTTATCCGATAACGCCCTGTTCTTCGCGTCAAATTGGTAACCCAAGAAATCTAACGAAACCGGCTTGCCCGCGCGGTATTTGGGGTTTGAAAAGGTTACGTTCAATTCAACGCCGGAAACGTAGCGGATTCCAGCTTTCTTTGCCAACGTTAGGGCTATCTCTTGGCAGCCAATCGAATCGTGATCTGTAATCGACATGAACCCGATGTTTCTGAGTTTGGCTTCCCTGATAATTTCTTCAACCGTGAAGGCGCCATCAGAACTTTGAGAGTGAATATGCAAATCTATTATCATAGAACTGCCTAACTACCTTTTTTCCATCCTGATGACATACCAGTCCTCGGGAGAATCATGGCACGTGTCAACCGTCAAATTCACTATTTTAAGCTGCGGATACAGCTTCTTCAAGTCATCCAAGTCAATAGGTTCAAACTTGCGCTTATTAGCAAGATACGCCTCCACGGTCAAAGCGTTTGACTCATACTTCTCCTTAGTTCTTCTTTTGAGCCTCTCAACCGACACTTCTTGAGGACAACGTGTTTCAAGTATAACAAAAGTCAACCCGTGCTTTGCGGCGACCTCAGCCGCACGCCTCCGCAACTCCTGAGTTACGAAAGTAGCATCCAAGATAACGCCTTTGCTCTTCCCAGCAAGCTCGTCTGCACGGCGAAACATTTCATCATAAACAGACAACCGTTTGCTCATGTTTCCAGCAACTTTCGGGTCAAACACATCTTCATTCTTAAGAACTTCCAATCGGATCAAGTCGCTTCGAAGGATGGGGTACCCTTTGATTTTCGAGACCTCTGCTGAAGTCTCCGTTTTCCAAGTTGCTGGAAGCCCACATGTAATCAGCAGAATCCCAGACTCTAACTTGGTTTTAATAAACTCGGCGAAAGGTTCCCTCAGCTGCACACCTCCCACAGTAAAGTTCAGGTTAAAACATAATTAAACCTTTCCAGCAAGAAAAACTGCATGCAAAGCTATCGTGGACTACACATAACTCTATTACAAGGCGGAGACAAAGCTAAATAGTTAGGCGGTGATTCTTTTCTGAAAAGAAGGAAACCATAAATGGAAGAATTTCAAGTTAAAGACAAGACTCTAGCGCCTCAAGGACATTTACAAACTGAGTGGGCTTCAGCTCACATGCCTGTTTTGAACCAAGTTAAGCGCAGGTTCAGCGAGGAACAACCGCTGAAAGGCTTGATTATAGGAGCATGTCTGCACGTAACGAAGGAAACCGCTGTCTTAGTGGATACGTTAATGGCTGGAGGCGCCAAAGTTGCTTTGTGCGGTTCCAACCCGCTTTCCACACAGGATGACGTAGCCGCGGCGCTGGCTGAAAAAGGCGTCCACGTTTTTGCAAAGCGAGGACAGACAACCGAAGAATATTACTGGTGCATCGACAAAGTGTTAGATTACAAACCAGTGATAACTCTTGATGACGGCGCCGACCTCGTCGGCACACTGCACAGCAAGCGGACAGAAGAACTAAACAACGTTAAGGGCGGAACGGAAGAAACAACCACGGGCGTGATTCGGCTACGCGCCATGGAAAAAGCTGGAAGCCTCAAGTACCCAATTATAGCCGTAAACGACGCTTACACGAAATACCTGTTCGACAACCGCTATGGAACGGGTCAAAGCACCATGGACGGAATACTGCGAGCCACAAACACGCTTGTAGCAGGCAAAAACTTCGTAGTCTGCGGGTACGGATGGTGTTCAAGAGGCATAGCCATGCGCGCACATGGAATGGGCGCAAACGTCATAATAACAGAAGTGAACCCGCTAAGGGCGTTAGAAGCGGCAATGAACGGCTTACGCGTCATGCCACTAGCTGAAGCAGCAACCCTAGGTGACATATTTGTAACCGCCACGGGCGACATCAACGTCGTAAGGAAAGAGCACATGCAAAAAATGAAAGACGGTGCCATAATCGCTAACAGCGGACACTTCAACGTGGAAATAAGCCTGAAAGACCTGGAAGAGCTGTCAGAAGCCAAAAGAACGATGCGACCTAACCTTGTGGAATACAAGCTGAAAGACGGCAGAAAACTCTACCTTCTAGCTGAAGGAAGACTTGTAAATCTATCCGCGGCGGAAGGCCACCCGTCTGAAGTTATGGACATGTCCTTCGCAAACCAAGCATTATGCGCGGAGTACGTGGCTAAATCTGCAAAAATGCCGCCGAGAGTTTACACAGTTCCCAAAGAAATAGATGAAACCGTGGCTGAACTGAAGCTCAAAGCCATGAACATAAAGATCGACGAGCTTACGCCTGAACAGAAAAAGTATTTGGCGACATGGGAAATGGGAACTACATAGCAAATATTATATCGGTAGTTATGGTAAACTTTAAATGGATTAAGATAATAACATGGCTTATAAGTGGTGAATTGCAATGAGTAAAGATCAAGCAATAGGTGGAGCAATATTCATCGTATGTCTGCTTGTCGCTATAGGCTATGTAGTAACACTATTCTATCCACAATGGCTTGGATGGATCGGATTAAACTATAATTCCTCTACTGTTCAATTCTGGGCGGTCGCAATACCAGTCTTCATAGCGTTCGTGGCTGTACTGTTCATAGGTGCATGGATTGGCTGGACAATGGCTACTACACCGCCGCCGAAACCCATCGAAGAAATCACTTCCGAAATAGAAGAGAAAAAGGAAGAGATGAAAGAGGAACCGGCAAAAACGAAGATGTCTGAAGAATAAATGCCTAAAAGCTGAAGCTATCAATAGATCTACGATCTACCAATTAAAACTCCCAATTCTACAGTTTTTTTAATTTTAGATAAATCGGTATATCTGATCAAAGTTTATGAAACAAAGCTGAATTAAAGTCCCAACATTTTGAAAGCGAAGTACAGTCCAACATTGATTATAGCGGAGACTATAGCCACGGTTAAAAGAAATTTTGGAGAAAATGAAAAGAAGGAACTTTCTTCACTTTTAGGCTGCACATCGTATTCTTTAATTTCACGGGTTTCCGCGCCAATGCGAACAACAGCGGTGAACTTTTTTGTATCCACCTCAACGGTGTAAACGTCCCCTTCCAAAGAAACCCGTTTAGGCTTCAAACCGCTCTTGTGCCCCAGCCTCCTCAGAAAACCAGTAGTCATAGTCGTAACTACTTCAGCGTTCAATTTCTTTGGCTGAGGAGCCGCAGAAGTGACGACTTCTGGAGCGGACTCTTGCGAAGTAGCTGACAAACGTATTGTCCCCTAACTGTCTTGTAGAAAAATAACCGACATGTTATAAGGAGATGTGTGTATCACGAAGAACCTACTTACCCCTTCATTTTCTTGAGCATGCACGCAACTATGTCCTTGCACATCATACACTCGTCTGGAATCTGCCCTTTTGATGACCGCTCACTCAGATAGCCAAGGTGATGAGGACATTCAGATGGTGCTTCAGGGGTTTCAAGCTTTTCTTCCATGGGTTTTTGTTCTTCAACTTCAGTTTCTTCTGGTTCAAAGGTTTCTGGTTCTGGTTCATCAAAGACAGCAGTTGGCTCATCATCTATTTTTATTTCGGTTAAGCAGTACGGGCACGCTTCGTAGGGTTCCTCAGTATCTTGTTGCAGATTTAAAGCTCTAAGAGGCTTAGTGAAAACTTTGCCGCAAGATGCATTCGGACAAGTAAATGTACTACCTTTTTTGGTTTTTTCTTCAATCTGGGACATGGCTAGCCCTCTGGTAAAAGTAAATACAGGTACCAGTTTATAGTATTAATGAATTCAAAATAAATATCCAAACTATTCAACGCTGCTTTGATACGCAGGCGAAGCAAGTTTTTTGAAGTCTTCGACGCCTTCGGCGTAACCCGAAGCTATCAGAACATCACCTAGCTGAATCCTTGCGTCAGGTTTAGGGCGCAAACTTTTTTCGCCGCGTTTTATAGCCAGAATCCACATGCCCGTTTCTTCAGGCACTCGCGCTTCCTTCAGCGTCTTGTCAATGAGCGGAGACCCCTCCGTCACACAAGCTTGGGTAACGGTTTCTTCAGCCTCCCTTATGGCTAACTTCAACACTGGATGCGGTTCAATACCTCTCAGCACAACCTCAGCCATCTCAGCCGCAGCATCGGCAATTCTTTCGGTCGCCACGCCCAACCGGATAAGCCCTAAAAAGCCAGAAGCCTCTGCTTTCTTAAAATCGCTTGTCAAAGCCAGAAGCTCAAAATCCGTGTGAAGCTTATCCACGTACTCTTCGAGGCGCTCAACTTCTTCAGCCAAGTCTTTGCTATTCAACATGAGCGAGGAATAAGCCAAGTCAATCATAAGCTCAGAGGTGTTCTTAAGCTCAACGAACCGCGCAACGATTTCCTCGAAAACTTTGCGTTTATGTTCCACCATGGTTAGTCCTCCAATTTTGTTAGCCTGCCTTCAGCTAAATCCTTGAACTCCTTGATGCCGACTGGGGCTCCACGCGTTATCAGAATGTCTCCAAGAAAAAGACGCGCAGTATCCTCTGGATCTAGTATCCAGTCTTTGTTTCTGCGGATGGCGATTATGTCAACGCCCATTCTCGCAGCCAGATCAAGATCTCCTATCCGTTTCCCCGCTATCACGGAGCCTTCTTTGACAGTTGCCTTCATGAGCCGCTCTTCAACTTTTTCGAAAATCTCGCCGATTATCGGGTGTATGCCGATGTTGCGCGTTACTATGGCGGCGATGTCAGCGGCAGCGTCAGAGATTTTATCCGCGGCAGACGCTACAGTGGAAACCCCAATCAAGGTTTCCGCGTCTTCGGCGTCTCTAGCGGCAATCATGATTTCCATGTCTAAGAGATACGCCAAAGTGTCGATGCGGCTTTCAAGTTCTATAACGTCTTCGGCAAGCTCCTTGTCATTGAACAAAGCGGCGGAGTAAGCCAAGTCGATCATAAGTTCGGAGAGGTTTTTCATTTCCACCAGAAGGTCGCTTACGGGGATAGGTTTGTATTCTATCTTTTCAAATTGTGGCATACTTTTTGGGGGCGCTCCGCAGTTAGATATTGGTCATGAAATATTTTAATTATACTCTTTTCAAGGTCATATTATTAACAGTAAAGCCACAAATAAAGCAAGGGAGGTTACGCCGTCGGCTAAGGAGCTTTCGACTGGGATAACGAAATTATCTGGGTCTAAACCTCTTTTGAAAGTTAAGATTGAAATCGAATAAGTCAAAATAGCTATGGCGGCAACGGCGAGGACGTTGGCAACTAGCACAACGGAAAAAAGGCTGTAAAAAGAGGAAAATGAAAACAGGCTATGCATTGACAGAGACAAAACTGCCAAGACAATAAACATTATAATTGAAGCAGCCCAAGCACTGAAGATGTTCTTTGCATGGTTCCGCATTGAAGAGAAAGAAGGAGCGAGCAAACCCAACGCAAGTTTTGTTGTGGCGGTAGAACCAATAACAGAGCCAACGTTACCTATCATGCCGATCAAAGCAGTGTAAATAGTGTAAATTTCTACACGCTCCGCCACGAAATTGCTTATTCCAAGAAGAAGTGTTCCAGTTACGTTAACCAAGAAAGCTACAAGCAACATGGTAACCATCGATTCCCTGAGGGTTTTAACAAAATCGACTTCGTGCAAGTTTTTAGATAAGATGTAAAAAACAAGGAATACGGGAATCAAACAAGCAAGACCGATAACCCACTGCCCCAAAGCGCTAATGAAAAACAGATTGAGCACGGCAATATAACAGACTGTAATGAAAATGTCGGCGACGGTTGACATCACCGGGTACACAACTACGTCAGGGTCTAAACCTCTTTCAAAGGAAATGAAAGAAACTTTTATGGTTAAAAAAGAAAGCAACAGACCTAAAGCCATGGTTGCCACCACAATGGCCAAGATAGCAGGGAAATCAGTTAGAGTTATCCCCCAAAAGAGATACCCAAAAACCAGAGATATAGCGCAGATTGTGACGCTGGTGACCAGAGTTAAAACTATCAGGGCTTCAATCAGTTTGTAAAAACGTTTGGTGTTTCCAAAAAATCTGGAATGAATTGTACCGAGGTGCAGTCCCGTGCTTAGGCGACCGCTTAACAGACCGCTGCCAACGCCTTTCGCGCTGATAACAATAGGGTAAAGGGTTATGACCCACGGTGAAAGACGAAAAATGCCGAGCTGGGAAGCAAGCATAAGACCCGCAAATAACCCGCCTAAACCAAAAGAAAAGGTCAACGATGTCTCTTTGAACATTTCCCAAAAGCTTTTTGAAGCGCCTGCATTGGACATCGTCTATTGCCTCCTCCAGGTTATCAAAGAATATGGAAAAGAACAAACGGAAAGGGAGGAAAAATGGAAAAAGAGTTTTGATGTGGAATTAATTGATTGGAGACAAGTTCTTGGCGATTTACATGGCGCTGGCGCTAGAAGGGCATTGAATTGACGGTGGGAAGTGTGGATTACTTTCATATTTTTCCCCTTGCAACTGTTGTTCGTTTTCAGCCATCCACAGGCAACTCTCTAATATCACGCGCGCTTGTGGGCTGCCAAATACCACTTCAACTTGCACTCCTAACTTTTTATTGAGAAGCTGCATATCGCTTAAATAAGTTTCTGAGGGGTTAGTTCGAATCCATACTTCAGATTCACAACCGTTTTAATTGTTAAGGCTTGAAACTATCTTTTGCGACGAGCATAGAGTGTGAGCTCAAATGTATTCGGCATGGATAAAGATTGACGAAAGCTTGCCGTGGATAGAACTTGAAGAGGCATTCCAAACCAAGGCTGAGGCACAAAAGGCAGTGAAAGAAATACTAAACAGAGCCAGAATAAAGATTTCCAAGCTGCCGAAACAAGAAAAACGCATTAAAGCTTCGACAAGAGTGAAGCATTGAAACAGTATAAGCGCAGTGTTGCTTAGGGAAGCCGCAACTGCTTACCGTGACTTCTTTGGTTGATAAACACACCACGGGTCTTCAGTCAGATAGTCTCCTTTCAACTCTGCAGGCTCATGAAGGTCACCACAGTAATCTATGAAATCACTTGAAAGCCCATACGCGCGCGCACGGCAACCCCCGCACAAAGCGCGATACTCGCATTCGCCGCATTTGCCTTTCAAAGCGTTGAAGTCACGCATGGACTTGAACATTTCTGAATTGAACCATATTTCTTTGAATGATTTCTCACGGATGTTGCCAAGTTTAATCGGGAGGTAGGGGCACGGAGTGATGTCGCCGTTGGGATAAACGCGGCAGTAGTACAATCCTGCTATGCAGCCTCGAATCCACCTACTCATGTTCAAACCCATCTCTTTTGCGATCCGCATGAACTGGGGTGCACACGAAGGGCGCACGTTGAGCTTGTGCTTGGCAGCCTTTGCGAAAGTTGTCTTAATCATGCTTTCGTATTTAGCAGGGGATATATCAGCGATTTTTACGCCTCTTCCAGTGGGCACCAGAAAGAACAGGTGAAAGTTTTCCACGCCCAGCCTTTCAGCAAGCGACATGATATCATCGATTTGGTCGTAGTTTTGCTGAGTTACCGTCGTGTTTATCTGGACAAGCACATCATTTTCCCGTAAGGCTTTGATGGCTCTAACAGCTTTCTCCCAAGAGCCGCTTACACCTCTGAACTCGTCATGCTGCTCGGGAATATGCGAATCCAAGCTGATTGAAACTGTTTCTATGTCTGCTTCCTTGAGCCTTTTTGCGGCAGTGCCATCAATGAGGCTGCCGTTGCTTCCCAGCCCCATCTTCAAACCTTTCGCAGCGCCGTAGCGGACAAGCTCATAGACATCTGGGCGTAAAAGTGGTTCGCCGCCGCTTAAGATAAGCAGGGGTCTGCTGACTTCGCAGATTTGGTCTATGAGGTTTTTTGCCTCTTCAGTGGTTAATTCGTTTTTAAGCTCCTGTGTGGTGGCGTTTATGTAGCAATGAGGGCATTTCAAGTTGCATTTTCGAGTGAGGTTCCAAGATAGAACAAGCGGCACAAACTTTTCTGATGCAGATGCGGTTGGCGAGTGCGCGAGCTTGAGGTAAAATTCGCATTTTCCATGAGTAGCCATCCGCTGAGGCTGCCACAGCCCAAACGTAAAAGGAAGAACCGTGTTCAGCATTGCCTTGGCGTGGGCGTAGCAAAAATGAGCGCAAAAAAGAGACGCCACTGCGTCACCTATGCCCAATTTCTCGGCTATGTACTTGTGGCTGCCGAAGATTGGGCAGTTCAAAAACTGCATACGCCCATCCAGTTGTGCCATGTCCATCGTATAATTGATAAAATGGTCACTCAACATTATCGTCTGCAGTTTTTCCCGGCGCATTCCAACTTTTAGAGTCACGTCAAGGGCGATGCGGACGGTTTCTTCACCGAATTTTTCTTGCACCCGCTTCATGGCATCGCGGAGACGCGAGACGCCCACCGTTTTAGCGAGCGCCGCAGTGATTAAAAACCCCTTAAGCGTTTCATATTCTTGGCGCAAGCGCATATCGGCAATGTGTTGCGACCACTCCATGAACAAATCTTCGAGGTGTTCAATTGCTTCAGGATTCTTGGCGCTAAGCATGCGTTCCGCCGTCTTGGTCCTTTCATTTAACTTGGTGAATACGCCGATTTTTTGGTCTGTGCTCAAACTTGGTTTGGTGGTCACCTCCCGCGGATTCACGTTCAGCGGTACATTTGTTTTTGTAAGCTCAGAAATGTCAGAAGCGAAATCGCTGTAGAAGCGCGCCAAGTTCTCAGCTATGTCAGGCATGTCTGCGCCCAATTCTTCTAGGAGAAAACGAGTCTCTGATTCCATTTTGGTTACCATAGCCATGTGGTACAAGAGTGACCCTGCCATTCCAGGATCAGCGCGTTTGCCAGCGGAAACTCCATGAAAAACTTCAGAGAACAAACGCTTTGCCCCGTCAAAATCTTCGTGGGTTATGGAGGTCAAGGCGCGATTCAGTTTTTCCCGCCTTTCACGCAAGAGCAGAGCCCATTTGTGGCAGTGTTTTTCGTCGAATTTTGTTACAGCGAACCACCAACTGAAGTTTATCACAGACATGGGTTAGTGTAGTAAAAAAGTTAACGGTTTCCGAAGCAAAATCTGCGTTCATTCAGAGGAAAGGAGGAATCCAGCGGTAAGCAGATAAGCTATTAAAGCCGAGTTGACAAGACATAACCCGACTTTGACAGGTGAAACATCATGTACGATTGGATTTACGCTTTGATAGGCTTCCTGATAATGTTCGGCATGTTGGTCGGCATCGGCATAAATCAGCCGCGAGGAACAAGCGTCAAGATGTGGTGCTACGGTTATCTAGCAATTTCTATAGGCTTCGACGTACTCGTAATTTTGGCATTGGTAAACGCGTCTCAATACGTCTGGCTCACCAATCTTCTGCTCGGGCTTTCAGCAGGCGCCGCCACAGGTTTGGGAATCCATGTCGCCCACCACATATCCGAAGAAGACGAGCATGACGAAAACGCGAAGGAAAAGAAACCGTCTATGTTTGGCTTTTGAAGCCTTAAAACGGCAGTTCAGTATGCCAGTTACGCAACGGTAACCATGTCATTGGCGCAGAGGAGCTTCTTTTCCCACAAAAGTCGCTTGTATACGTCGGAAAACCTTTTCCTGCTCTTCTCTCCTGAACGCGTGAAACCAAAAACTTTTGCAGTCTCAACTATCAACGATTCGGCACTTATGCCTAAGGCATATCGAGTGACCAGTTTCATGGCGTTTTCGATTTCCTCAGGAGGAATGTGTTCAGGTTTTCTTTTCGATTCTGGAACTCCAGGAACAGGAACGCGTGCCGGAACATCTTGGAGGTCTGGTGGCCAAAGGAAGCTGCCCTTGACAATCACCTTTTGACCTATGAGCAAGAAATTAAGGGCTTCTTTCACGGCTTGAACGATTTTGGGACTCTTCCGTTTTAGTCCCCATGCAGATGCTAATCTTTTAACTGCGTAGTCAAAGTGGATTGGACCCTCTTCGCTGACGAGTTCTTTCAAGAGGCGGCTTTGCAGTGGACGATTTTCTTGGAAGTGAAACTCGTTTGCTCGAACTACCCAGCCATGTCGAGAGGATGGAACTCTGACAGTCGAGTTGAACTTTGCTTTAAGTGTATGTACTCTGTATGGCACGCCGATTTTTTCGATGCCTGCAAATTGAACCTTTTGAACATCAACTTCTTGCGCTAAGTCATCATCATTATCATGGGCATCATCTTCTGAATCAAGGTCTGTGCTTGGGGCTTCTTTTGCCAGCTGGAACTTGTGTGCTTCTTTCAAGGCTTTTGATAGCCGCCTGATTTCGGAGTCTCTTCTCGCAACCCATGTAGGTGACCATACACGATGAATTCGCCATGCTAGATGGTTGAGCACTTGCTCTCTGAGCCTATCCCTATCTCTTACACTGTTACTGGACTGGTATGTTGCGCCGTCAAATTCTATTCCTAAAAGGTAGTCTCCAGAATTATGTGGGTCAACCACGCCCATATCGATGGGACAACCGCTATACCCCACTTTGGGGACGACTGTGTAGCCGAGACGTTGGATTACCCTTGCCACATCTTCTTCAATGGGAGACTCAAACTCGGCTGGTTTGAGAATAGTCGATTTTAACGCCGCTGGACCTTTTTCAGCATATTCAAGATAGTCATGCAGGACAATTGTGCCTTCTGACTTAGCGGATTCTAAGTTAATATCGGAGGATTTAATGGATGTAACTAGGATTGTCCTTTCTCGAGCACGTGTAACTGCGACATTCAGGCGTCGCTCTCCGCCAGCCCTGTTCACAGGACCAAAGTTCATGGTTATCTGACCCTGAGGATCATAACCGTAACCGAGGCTGAGCATTATTACGTCACGTTCATCGCCTTGAACGTTCTCTAAGTTCTTGACGAAAAACCCTTCCAGCCTATCCTCCTTGAAGAAATGCTCGTATTCAGGGTGCTGCCTGCGGCGACTATCAATCGCTTCTTCAACAGCATCCATTTGCGCTATACTAAAGGTTACAACTCCAAGGGTTTTCTTGGGATATTTCTTGAAATGTTCAAAAACCAAGTCGGCAACGACCTCTGCCTCTTTCAGATTGTCTCGACGCCCTCCCCTGTCATAGACGCCGTCTGGAACATAAACCAGTTTTACACCCAAAGTTTCATGTTTCGCTATCGCTGATGGAAAAGTTATGAGAGTGCCATCATAGAAATGGTGATTAGAGAACGCGATTAGCTCCTCATGTTTGCTGCGGTGGTGCCATCGAAGAGTCTTAACGGGCAACCCAACCCCCACACATTCGTCAAGAATACTGTCGAAAACCTCAACAGCTTCATCACTGATTTCGTCCCAGTCGATTTCTTCAAGCAGAGATTTTTGGAAGAAAGAAGTGGGCGGTAGTTGTTTGTCGTCGCCTGCCACTACGATTGTTTTTCCACGGTAAATAGTTCCAATCGCGTCTTCAGGAACAATCTGAGACGCCTCGTCAAAGAGAATCACATCAAATTTCATCAGTTCAGGAGGAAGAAACTGGCTCACAGACATTGGACTCATGAGCAGACAAGGTTTAAGCCGCGAAAGGAGGCGAGGAATCCTCTGTAAAAGATTGCGGATCGGCATTAACCGCCTCTTTTTCATTGCCTCCGTCAGCAGCGTGGTGGCTTCGGAATTGTCCGCTTGAATAAGAATGTCCTGCGGCTTTCTACTGTTCGCTGATTCTATCACTCTGTTCGAAGAAAGACGAATCAGCTCTTGGTCAAGTTTTATGAATTCAGCAATAAGCTGTTCGTGTTTTTCTCTTCTAAATTTACCCAAGCGCGGGTTTTCGGCATACAAGTAATTAAGCCAGTCTTGGTACGCTGCTTTGCGGAAAATGTCAACAAGCTGAGAAGCAGGAGGAGGATTCTTGGTGAGCCTATCGAAGAACGCAGATAATCCTCTTAGCGAAAAAAGATGCTGCGTTTCTTGAAAATCAACCCAAACTTGCAGGTCATCGACCCGTTCTCGGAGCCATTTAACCCTGTCTTGCATCGCTTCAAGACGCATTTGTTGTAGTTTTTGGCCTTGGTATGTTGGCTCGGTTTCGAAACGAGATTCCAGAGCCGCCAAGGATTTCAGTGCTGTATCGTTACATCTTATCAGGTCGTTGTTAGAGGGAGCGTTTGCGGCTCCAAGGGAGACAACTTCCGCGAAGGATTCAGGAATCGGAGAGGAACCAAACAAAGCTTTCAGGTTTCTGGTCCAGTGAAGAACTGATAGAATTTCTTCCCAGCATGTTTCGAGACCTGAGAAACGGAACCCGAATTTTGTTTGAAGAAGCTCTCGCTCTTCGAGAATTTCCGCTTCTTTTGTTCTAACGCTTTCAGCGTCTTTCAGGTCAGCTATTAGTTGCTTGTAGTTTTGTGGTTCTTCACCCTTGTTTGTTTTCAAGGTTTCCTTTGTCATTTCGCAAAGGGTAGCGAGGTTTTTTTCAACAGAGTTTGCCCATTCTTGAAGCATTGTTAGAGGCGTCTCATAGAGCGGTAAACTCGAGTTGGGCATAAGAGGCAGGGGCAAAAGGGAGCGTAACTCTTCAGCAAGCTGGTTCCATTTTTCAAATGAATCTTGTAATTCATTACCTATCTGTTTGATTATAAGCGGAGGATTCGATCCGTATGAAACTAACTGGGATAGCTTATCAGGTATGCCTGTTGCCCCTGATAATCTGAAAAGTTCTGATGTGATTTCCAACGCTTTTTCTGTCCGTTGAAAATCTGTTGCATATCCTTGGTAAAAATGTCCCAGCAGATCATGAACTGTTTCAGCTGAAGCCTCGATCTCCGCGCGGAGCGTTTTCACTCTTCGTGCGTCAAGCAGGTCTTGCAAAACAGATTTGGGAGCCTTGCCTTCATGTGTTAGCAGGGCTATTTGCTTTTGGTCGCGATAGTAACTTGGGCGGAACCATCGAAGGACACTTTTGTACAGATCATTGTAGCGTCTTATGAAATCATCGAGGTCTATCTTGAAAATTTCGTCGGTATACGTTTTTTCTAGCTTAAGCTTCAGCGAGTTATGTTCCTGGTAATCCTTTTTTGCTTTTTGAAATACTTCTTTTACGCGCTGGAAATAAGAGGGCTCGAACCACTGCGTTTCTGGCTTATCCTCTGAAAAGCAAAGAAGGGCTATACGAGATAGTTGGCTAACGCCTTCAGGTGTGAGGTTCTCTGTTGATAGACCTAACATCTGGGCAAGCTGTCGTGATTTTTCGTTCCATTTTTCTGATAAAACCTGAGTGTTCTTGGTGAAAGCTAAGAGTTTTTCTCGTTTTTCAAGAAGCTCGCTTTCTTCTATATTGGAGTGCAGGATCAATTTGTCAATTGCTGAAAGTGTTTCTTCAAATTGTGAAGAGGTGCCAAGAGCTAAGCTGAAGAAAGCTGGGGTGTAACGTTTCAGCAGACGGTTACGGGTTGCTATGCACCATTCAGAGGTGGCTAGATGTGTTTCTGCTTCGGAGATGAGTTGATCGAGGTTAGGATGTGTTACCCAGCTTGCTTCGGGTTTAGGGCTTTCCAATAGAAGGCTGCCGATTTCAATTAGCCATTTCACCCGGTCAAACGTTGGCGGCGCGTTCAAACCCAGCTGATTTGCGAAGTTACCTGATTCTGTTCTGAGCGCCTCTATCGCTGAGATTAGATCACCGAGAACTGTGGATAGTTCGGAACGGATTTCTAAGTTGTAAGTTTTTCCTCGATACCCACGCCACGGAAAGTCTGGGTCCATCACCTGCCAGACGCTTTTCAGTCGATACATTAAATCTTCCAGAACACGCATTTTCTGAGGAGTCAAGCTTCCAGGATTCGGGAGCTCAGTAGCCACAAAAGGAACACATTCTAAACTTGAAAGCTCGCCTAGTATTTCATACGCACTTTTCTGGAAAATGGGATGCTTTTGATGGAGCGCGATTATATAGTTGTTCAAGTCATCTCGCAATGCTGTCATTTTTTCAAATTCGTGTGGTGACGGTAGTTTGCGGGGAACAAGCTGCTCATCGAGGCACCGTTTAAGCTCGGCGACAACTTCGCGCTTGTTGGCTTTGCTGCTGTGAAGTTCCAGACAGAAGGAAGACAGCC
>CAZEPB010000010.1:0-54975 GCA_964514055.1 uncultured Candidatus Bathyarchaeia archaeon
GAGACGAAATTCTTGTTCCAGGACCTGCTTATCCACCATACCTCTCCTACTCGAAGGCTTACGATGGAACCCCCATCACATATGAAACACTTGAAGAAGAAAACTGGCAACCGAACATCGACGATTTGCGAAGTAAAATCTCGGAAAAAACGCGTGCCATGGTGATAATCAACCCAAACAATCCCTCAGGCGCGCTTTACAGAAGAAAAGTTGTCAAACAAATGGTGGACATAGCAGGAGAACATGACCTCCTTGTTTTATCGGACGAAATTTATGATCAAATAAGATACACCGAAGACTACGTCAGCACAGCCCGTTTAGCCAAAGACTTGCCCGTAGTAGGATTGAACGGGTTCTCAAAAGTGTACCTAATGACTGGATGGAGACTTGGATACGTATACTTCCATGAGCAAAACGGTGAATTGCAAGAACTTAAGAAAACCGTGGAAAAAGAGTTGCGCATAAGAATCTGCGCTAACACGCCAGCCCAGATGGCGGGAATAGCTGCTCTGAAAGGTCCGCAGGACCACGTGAAAGACATGGTTGAAAAGCTTAAGCTTAGAAGAGACTACGCGTGGAAAAGACTGAACGAAATTGAAGGGATAAGCTGCGCATTGCCAGAAGGAGCCTTCTACTTCTTTCCAAAAATCCACGATGTTGGATCAAAGTGGAAGACGGACATGGAATTTGCTGTTGGACTCCTAAAAGAGACTGGGGTGCTCTTGGTGCATGGTTCAGGCTTCGACCCGATTTACGGCGCTGGGCACGTCAGAGGAGTGTTCCTTCCCCCGATCGAAACACTGGAAGAAGCATTCAACGAAATAGAAAGGTTCATGAAAAAGAAATAGGGCGAGGCTCATGGCGCGCTTCGGCTTTAGGAGTAGATGGGCACTCCTTCTGATGGGTCAGCAGTTGCTTTTTGGAAAGCCGCCATCAACTTCTTCGTGACGGGACCTGGGTTTCCGTTGCCTATTTGCCGTTTGTTCACTTCTCTGATGGGAACGACTTCCGCGGCTGTTCCCGTAAAGAACGCCTCGTCGGCTGTAAACAACTGGAACGGCGTGAGGTTAGTTTCTGTCACAGCGTACCCTAAGCTTTTAGCTATCTTGACGGCAAACTTGGCTGTGATGCCTGCTAACGCGCCAGTGCTGCTTGGCGGAGTAAAGATTTTGCCGTCTTTAACGATGAACAGGTTCTCGCCCACTCCTTCGGCTATAACCCCGTTTTTGTCCAAGCAGATAGCTTCGTCAACGCCGTTCGCGGTGGCTTCCATTTTAGCTAACACGCTGTTAAGGTAGTTGAGCGATTTTATCTCGTGTGTCGTCGCGTCCACCGAGTTTCTTCTAACCCATGTAATCATTGTGGAAATGCCTTTTTCTTTAGCTTCACTCGACATTATCGAAATAGCGTCAGTTATGATAATTACAGCGGGCTTGGGACATTTTCGTGGGTCCAGTCCAAGGTCGCCTACGCCTCTCGTCACTACTAAGCGGATATAGGCGTCTCGCAGGTTGTTTTTTCGCAGCGTTTCCAACACGGCTTGCGTCATCTCTTCCTCCGTTAGGGGTATCTGCAGCATTAGTGCGTGTGCTGAGCGGTAGAGCCTAGCGATGTGTTCTTTGAGTTTGAAGACAATTCCGTTGTAGGCGCGAATTCCCTCGAAAACGCCGTCACCGTAAAGGAGACCGTGATCGTAAACGGACACCTTAGCCTGTGATTTAGGATAGTAAACTCCATCTATGTAAACCTGAAGTTCTTTTTCCATTGATGTCCCTTCCAGTGTTGACGTTTCTTATTAGGCTATGATTTGATATATTTTTTGCAAGTGAACTATAGGATTCGTATATCATCCATAAAATTGTGGTCTTTTGGAAAGGTTCAGCGGCAAAGGAAGAGGCTTGAAAGGCTTGCCTTCAAGTTTACCTGTGATTTTCGTTATCAACGCGTCTAGCTTCATCTTTTGCACCTTGCCGTGGTTTTCTCGGTCTCTGACTGAAAGAACCCCTGATTCGAGTTCTCTCTGCCCCACAACGATTACGTAGGGCACCCACTCCATCTCTGCCTCTCTGATTTTCTTTTGCAACGTTGACGTGCGGTCATCAATGTCCACTCGTATGCAGTGCGCAGCTATCTCCTCGGCGATTTCGTCAACTTTTTCTGTGAAATCATCAGATATGGGGATTAACCGCACTTGGGTGGGCGACAGCCACAGGGGAAGCATGGGTAACTTGCCGTTTTGTTGCTCTTTGTAAGCTTTTTCCAACAAAGCGTACACGCATCTTTCGATAGCGCCGCTTGGAGAACAGTGCAGAATCAGAGGATGCTGTTTTTCGCCCTTCTCGTCAACGTAGGTTATTTCGTATCGTTTTGCGTTTTCAACATCAATTTGGTCCGTGGAAAGTGCGGCTGCTTTATCCTGATTGTCAATGAAGTTGGCGTCCCATTTTAGAATGAAATAGAAGAACCGCTCCTCCCACACCTCAGCCAAAAGAGGCTTACCGTAGATTTCGGCTAAATCCGCGATGAAATCCTTGTTTTCTTCGTAAAACCCCTTTGTAAACCGTATCGCAACCTCGTAGTCATCCTTTGATAAACCAATGCTGCCTAAGACGCTTATGCAGAGATTAAATCGCGTTTTGAACTCCTTTTTTGCCTGTTCCAAATCGGTGCAGAAAGCGTGGCAGTCAGGCATGGTGAACGCGCGTAGACGCCTTAAGCCGCAGACTTCGCCGCTTTTCTCGCGCCTGAAACTGTAGCGTGTCAACTCGTAAAGTTTCAGAGGCATCTGCCTGTAAGAGAACTGCGTGTCATGCACCATCAAGAACTGCCCGAAACACGCGGCAAAACGAAGGAAAAGCTCCTTGTCTTCCGATTTTAACACGTACTGGCGAGCGGGAAAACGGTTCAGGTAGTCCGCCAAGCTTGGATGATGAAAATCGTACATAACCGGAGTTTCAACTTCCATGGCGCCATAAGCGATCATCTCCGCGGTGACGAACTGCTCAAGCAGAGACTTGATTAAACGACCTTTCGGGTACCAACGTAGGTTGCCGGGGTCGCTTCCTTGCTCGTAGTCAGCTATCTCCAGCCGCTTCATTAACGGCACATGAGGAGGCATTTGCTGACTAGCTCTCACCTTTGCAATTTCGTATTTAGAGAATTTCTTAAGGTTTTCATGCCCTTTGAAGTCAAAGTCTTCGATTGGTTTCAGCTCGCCAGTGGACTGAAAAATGTACCACAGAGATTTCAGTTTCTCCTCGGCTTTTACGGCTTCGGAAACCTTTTCTTCCTTCTCCGCTTCTGCTTCCGCTTCGGCAGGAGCGTAGAATCTGGATTGCTCTGCCAACGGGTGCCCTTTGATGGCAAGTGTAAACTGCTTGGTCCAGCCGAAAGGAGCACGGTACGTCTCGATGCCCTTTTGTTTTGCGTAGGCTTCCATGTTTTTTATGAGTTTCAGCGCTTCGGCAGGCTTTGACAGGTTGCTGCTCAAGTGTGCGAAAGGATAAATCAAAATGCGGTTAACTTTGAGGTTTTGGAGAAACTCGTGTACCTCGTTTATGGCTTTCTTTGCCGTAGTCGCGTTGTCGCCCTCCTCGACGGCGGTGAACAAGACCACGACTTCTTCGACGCGGTTCTCTTCCTTTTCCGCCTCCTCGGCTATGCTGATTTCCTTCTTAACCGGCTTGTAAACAATGTAGTTAGAATGTAACTGCAATATCCGCATGGTGCTCACTCTCTTTTAGGCGCTGTAACGCCACTTATCAATGGTCTTGTCCTTTTTAGTTTTCTTCTTAAATTCCTTGTAGTGTTCCCTGCAAAGGTAAACACGTTTTTGGCCACTGCCAACGTTTAACCCGGCAGACTTGGCTTTTTCAGTTGCCAGTGAACGGACAGCGTCCTTGCCGCAACCAGACACGCTGCATTTTACTCCTTTGTCGATTCGTCCCAACTGTGAAACACCTTTGAACGTTTCTACGCAGTACAATACGCGTTAAGGCTTAATTTCTTTTTCATAGACAGAACGGGCTCTTTCATAAATTTCTTCCTTTTCTCCGAAAAACGTCGGTCCAATGCCTTCGACGACAAGCGACGCTGCGGCGGAACCCACGCAGGCGCACCATAAAGAGTCTTTTTGGCGGATGTACTCGGTTAAAAAGCCGCCTATGAAAGCGTCTCCGGCGCCAGTGGGGTCAACTAACACCCTAGAGTTGCACGCTGGAATCTTGTAAATCGTTTTCTCTACAGAAAGCACAGCGCCCTTAGCGCCCAATGTGACTATGACGGTTTCTACTCCAAAGTCGTGAACAGCGTTTATCGCAGAATTTAGATCAGAATGTCCAGTGAGAGCGCTAATTTCCTCTAAAGAAGACTTGTAGATGTTGATAAGGCTGAACACACGCTTGTCAACTGAAGAACGCGACTTAACCCTTCCAGTTTTAGTAAACCTCCTTAGCAAACCTTGCGGGTCAAGGGATAAAACCTCAGCGCAACCCTTCAATTGTTCGACTACTTCATACGAAATTTCGCCAGCAATAGGCGCGACGTGAACAGCGTTGGCGCGCAGAGAACAGGGCAGGTCACTCACATCTATGGGGGAAGCCTTGCTTTTCAGTTTCAAGGTTCTGTTTGACAGGTCTTTGCTGTATCCGAGTTCAAAACGCGTGGTCTGCTCTTTCGCAAGCCTTATAACACCTGAGAGGTCAATGCCTTCTTCTCGAAGCAACCACATGTAAGCCTCTGGGAAATCTCCGCCGACTTTGGAGATTATAGAAACCGTTGCATCCAACCGTTTTGTCACAAAAGAAACGTAAGTTACGGAACCACCTAAAACGATGAAAGGGTTAGAACGGCTGGGTAGGCGAATAGAATCTATGGCGAAATGACCTACCACTGCGACATCAGAATCCTGAGCTGCCATCCTACCCCCTAGAAACACGTAATAGAATAACCAATATATAGAAATAACCTTTCCCAGAGCAACGGTTATTTCAAATTTTGACCCACGATTCAGAAATTTAAAAGCTTTTAGGGGGGATAATCCTTGAGCAGAATGACCGACGCATTGCAAGAGTGGATTCTGGAGTTCGAAAGCGGGAGATTATGGTACGGCAAATTAGTTTCAGACGTAACGAAAAGAATCTACCTGAAGCGGCTGAAAGACTATTGCGACGCTGTAGAAAAGAACCCAGACGAGCTTATTCAGCTAAAAGTCGAGGGGCTCCAAAACATAGGCACAGCAAAGGAGTTCCAAGCCGAAACGCTTCTTGAAACTTTTCTTGCAACGGTTGATTTGACGAACGACATGAAGGTTAGCCTCAAGACGGCTGTTATGAGCTTCTACGCCAAGAACAGAAGGCGGCTGGAACCAGACGTGGCTGAAAACGTCGAGAGGGGAGAACCCAAGAAGAGATGCCCGAAAACTGAAGACATAGTGGAACTGGAAAACGCGATGACTTGCCAAAGGGACAAAGCCATCTTATGGTTTATTGCGAGCACGGCGATAAGGGTCGGCACAATCCCAAAGCTCAAGTGGAAGGACTTGAAGCCCATAAAAGACAGGGAAATACCTTACTACTTGAAGATTGAAGGCGCGAGACTCAAAGGCGGCGGAGTAGGCAAATACAAAGGGGTAAAACAGGTTTCTTTTGTGCACGGCTTGGCAGTTAAGAAACTCAAAAATTACAGGTTGGAGGCAAAAAGAAGAGGCTACACGCTGACTAAGGATTCGCCCCTTTTCATCAGCTACTGGCGGAAAGGAAAAACAGTGCCTTTTTCGCCCTATACGATTGAAGGGATGTTTGCGGATGCTTCTCTCAATGCTTGGCACAACCTAGACGCAAAACGCTTTTCACCGCATGACTTCCGAAACTTCGTTCAATCCGCGTTGGAAAATGCAGGCGTTAACGTCAACATCATAAAGCCACTCTTGGCGCACAAGCCCAAAGGCGTGGATTTCCACTACAGCGTCCACGAAATCATGGATTTCATGGAAAAATACAGGACTGCACTGCCCTATCTGCTTCCTCAGTCGGTAGAGAAACTAAAAGCCGAAGTTGAAGAGACTAAGGCGGAATATGAAGTGACGATTGCCAACTTGATTCAAAGTGTTGTATCAATCAAACAGGATTTTAAGGCGTTCAAAGAAGACGTTAATGAACACTTGACAAAAATAGACAAAGCCGAAATAATGAAAAAACTGAAAGCCAAGAAAACCCAGCATTCTACATGAAGCTTTCGAAATGGCTGAAGCGAAGTTTTGTACAAAATATGATGCAAGTATTGCCCTCAATTCAATCAAGAATGCTTATATTTGGTTGAAAAGGAACTAGTTAGTGAGAAATGAGTCCACAAACAGAGAATGAAATTGGAATTCAGTTCGGCGATTCCTACTGGAAGTTATTCAAGTTTGTGGTAAACCCAGTCTCAAAAGACGCTTATCTCTTTATCCCAATTCCAGATGTCGCCCTACACCTTTCAATTCACTCTCCAAAGCTTCCCACGTATCCAAATTGGCATCTGCACTGGAGAAGCGAACCTTTAGGCATAGACGAAGATGTTGAAAGCAATCTTTTCTCACCAGTAGACTTGCAAAAATGGGCAATGGAGTGGCTAGAAGGTTTCAATTATCATGAAGCCGCAAGCGATGAAGATGTGACGGTGTTCCCATTATTCACTGACGCTCAGAGAATGGAGACTTTAGGTAGAAGGAATAAGACGGTTTTAGATTTCGGAAGACTCATTCAAACGATGAGTAAGGGAACATTCTATCGAACAAAAGTTAGGAAGCTACCCTTGCTTATGAGAAAAAAACCTTATGGAAATATCAGCCTCTGCGCGCTTTCTGAGAATGGAATGATATTGCCCATAGATACAGAAACAATGATTGAGATTGACCCACATGCGTTTGATATGAAGAGGTTGATGGGATGCAATGTGGATTCTATTTTTAAGCCTGCGGAGAGGGCGATAGAGGTGATTCAAAGAACAAGTCCGAACTCGTTTCAAAGATGGTTTCCCACTTCCGATTTTGAAGGCTGGATTGAAGAAACGATTAACCCACTGAAAAATTCAAAACCCAAGATAGTTGATTTCTGATAGCCGTAAAGCTATATCCGATTCTTAGTTTCTGCATCTGCAAACGCTTGATTTACAAACTGGGCAAATTGACTTTCGCATCTGCTCTTCAACGTTTTCATTGAATTCTCTAGCTATTTGCTTGATTTCCCGTTCCCGTTGTTCTTCGCTTTCTCGGTTCCACAGCCTAAGCAGTTGTGGGTCAATTTCATAATCGGTTTTTTTCTTCATGTGCTGTGGTTCTTCGTCTGGTTCGCCCAAGATTCCCTTTTTGAACTCTTCAATCATTTCGTCTGCGGTTAGATTTTCTTTGTTTGGGTCGTAATTTTTGATTGCTTCGTCTAAATATTCGTCAAACTTTCGCCCGTTAATCTCTATGAACTTCCATTCGTCTGGTCTGCCCATTTCTTTCGCCCGTCTCCTGAACCTCATGGCGATTCTGTTGTAGATTTTCCTTCGTGTCCTCTTGCTCATTTTGCCCATAACATCTACTCCGTGATTTTATAATCCTTCCCCAGCTTGTACAATTTGCTTATTTCTTGAGCTACCCGCTCTTGACTGTAACCTTCAAACATGTAAAACGTCATGACTTTGCTTTTCATGCGGGAAAGACTCCCAGAGCATTCGCCGCTACAAAACTTTGACTGTCTGCTGGGGCTGTGGAAAATTTGTTTACACCACAAGCAAATCTTGTTTTTTTCCATCTCTATTTTGTGTGTCTGACGGCGACGCTCTCGACCTTTTTGGTACGTGACTTTCCCGAGACAATACCTTGAACAGTAAATTTGCCGTCCATTTTTGGGTTGGAAAACCTTGTTGCAACCGTCACGGGCGCAGACTCTGGTTTTAGTCTCCATTTTCCTCAAAATCCTTTTCGATTTTCTTGTTGCGCTCTTCTGGGTTGTCGAAGCCCTCTGGTTCCATCGTTGATGTGACGCTTTTGAAATTGTCGTCGTTAAGCATTTTCTCTAAGAATGAAAAACCGAATTTCAACCCTAAATCAAGCAAGAAACTTAGGGCTTCGTCTTCGTCTCGAAAACATTCGCCCCCAGCGAAAACGTGCCGACGGCTTGCCTTGCGGAACTCTGCGATTTTATGAACGGTCTCTTCGCTTAGGCTTACCTTTCTTCTATCTTTTAATTCCTCAAGCCTAGATTGCATCATTCTGCAATTCTGTTGACTATACAAGTACAGCTTTATGATGGATTCTTTGTCTATGTCCTGATTATTCAGAAGGTCTGTACCCATAGCTATGAGTGGGTGTGTTAACGAGTTTTCCTCTTCTGAAGTAAGCTTTAATTTCAACTTGTCTTTCTCCATGTTAATCCCTCTTCAAAATTTTCACTTGAACTTCCAGCCGTTTGTTTTCCTTTTCGAGGCGTTCAATCTCGCCCAGAGCTACCTTCCAGTTCTTACGGTAAACCGTAAGGTTACGCACAAGCTTTTTTCGGTTGTACTTCTTCTTGTCGGCTAGGATTTTCTGTGCTTCCTCGACAAGTTTTTCCCCGCAACCCTCGTTTGGTTCGTTCAGCAACCAGTCTAGGGTTTTCTTGTTGAACAACAGCTTTTTGCGCTTGGAAAACTTAGACAAAAAACTTGGAAGCTTAGGGAGTTTACCCACGACAGCCACACGCCTAGAGTGGCTACTCCACAAGCTTATACTTCAATGCACCGCGAATACGAAGAGGACTTCCAGCCTTTTTCAGGTTTTCGTTTAAGTTAGCGTCCAGTTCGTCTCTTAAGTGCTCAGTGTCCGAAATAAGAATCCATTCATTAGCTCCGTTGGCTTTAGCGTCGTATAGCTGTGGTGACGTTGGAATCATATCTGATTTTCTCAGGAGCTTGCCGAATGCTACTTTCTGTTTCTTTGCAGAATCAACTAACGTTTTTGCTTGTTCAACAGTGCATGGGCAATCCAGCTTTGACAGCAAATATGCCATTGCTTCTATTCCATAGATTCGCCGTGACCGTCTAACTTCGTCAATGACTGGGAAAACTCCCATGCTCAAGGGTTTACTTAAGTCTGCGTCGCCGTTAGCAAAAGTCCATGCTTCAGCCTTTTCCTCGTTGCCGTTTTCTATGTTAATGAATTTTCTTAGCTCCCAGTGAAACACTAGAACAGAAAGGCTTATGCCGATTTCGTCTTTGACTTTTATTCGTGGCTTAACGGGTAATCTTGCCATTCTTAATGACCTCCTTCTTTAGGCTTGTAGCCGCATTTAGCGCAAACGCCTTTTGATGACCATAGCTCCGCTTCTCTTCCGAACAGCACCGTGCCGCAATTTGAGCATTCTGCTACTTGGAAGTTGTACTTGTTGCCTTGTGGACGGGCTTTCAATCCGTCTTCCATTTGATTAAAAAGCTCGTTGACTTTGACTTCAGCCACATTCTGCATTTTCATGTCGTCAGTGCTCTTGGGGTTCTGCTCCCTGATTTTATAAAGCTCCGCTATCGTGCTCAGTTGAGGATTCTGAAATTTGCCGAGTTGAGTGCTGTTGCCTTTTGGTTCACGTAGAAGTCCCCGTACCTTACCTTTCGGCGGTGGTGTCTCCGCGCCGTCGTCGTCCTCGCCTAGAACGCCATAGTGGAACCGTAGCTCTTGAAGTCTGTCTGGGTCTTCGCCGATGTATTTTTCAGCTTGGGCGCGTTTGTCTTCTGGAACAAGCTCTAAAACCTGTTCTTTCTTCTCGTTGAAATCCTTCAACGCTAGTAACGCTAGTTGTGCTTCGCGTTCTTGAAGTTTGCTTTTCAGTTCCTCAGTTTCGTCGTCTCCTGTATCGTCGTCAATAACTGGGGGCTGTTGGGTTCTTTCGTCCTTGAAAATATGCTCTACCCTGATTTTCTTCTTGTTCTGCTTTAGCAAGTTTCTAACGTCTTCCGCGATTTGTTCTTCGCCTTCATTTTCTTCTGACATTTCTTTTATTTCTCCTATTTACTAAGATTCATATCTAACTAGAACGTGGTAGTTTGTGCCGTCAAAATCGAAGCCCAACACTTTCAAAGTGTGGCTTGATTTAGTCTGCTCGTATGATTCCAGTGTTGACTTGACGTTTGCGGAATTGCCGCTAATCACTTCATAAGTTGTTGCCAAATTTACCTACTCTCCTTTTCATTAATTTCTCCTTTAAGTTCGGTTTTCGTGGTAACTACGCCGCTAAGTTCAGCCTTCGCCTTTTTCACTTCAGCAATGAGTTTTTTCAGTTTTTCTTGGGCTTCTGGGTTAAGCTCCATGAGAACTTGATTTTGAAGCCACAGCTTAGTTATCGCTCCGTCCATCATGCCTTGACGCTTTATTAGGCTGTTTAAAATTATGTCATGCTGTTTGACTCTAGTTATTAGATCGTCCTTCACTTGCTTATCCGAATGGAAAAACTGTAGTGCCCAGCCCAGCCCAAGAATTACGGCATCAGACTGGTTTTTCAATTGAAATTGTTTTTTGAAATCGTTGACTGCCTCTATTGCCTCTTCCGTCAACTTAACAGATTTTAGGGTCATTTTTTACCACTTTTTTACGTTTAATATATGGTTAAACTTCGTTATAAGTATTGTGATAACAAAGAGAGAGTTTTTCGCTACAATTTCAGGTGCACTTTAAATATCAACCATGCGCGTATTTAAACCATCAAAGGACGGCACATTAGAAACGAAATTTAGCGGAGTGCTGACATGGGAAATTAAGCGAACCCACTCGTGCCGTCGCCGAACACGAACACTCCGCTTTTTGTGAGTGGCTGGTAGGAGAAAAACATGCTAAGGGGAAAGAAACAAACCCTTGAACGTCCGTCATCCGCACCAGCCCATCACTTTGATTTCTCGAACTCCGTAATCCAAATATCAAGCAAACTTTCAACCCATAATTTCGCGGTTTCTGGGTCGTCGTTCTGGTCTAGTGAAACTTCAATGCTGAACTCTGCTTTTTCCCATCGCTTACGCTTCTCAAGCGTCACGGATTTGGTTACCGTCACCTTTGATGGATGCATTATTCATGCCTTCTACGCTACTCTTTTTGGCTGTTGGCTTTCTTTTTCCTCATCTGCTCAATCTGCTTTTTCTGCAACGCGAGCAACTGCTTGTTTGAAAGCGGCTTTTTTATCACGTTAATCTGGAAGCATCCGTTTGGCTTGCGCTTGAAAAACTCGTACTCGACTATCGAGTTCATGTACTTCCTTATGGTTCTGGGGTCTTCGCCGCACTGTTTCTTGATTAGCTCTTTCACTACTGTTGGCAGAATGTTGTCTGGGTCAAGGTTGCCTAGAATGCATGCGTTCTCGATAATTTGAGCCAACTGGTACGCTGTGTATTTGCTTTGATTCATTTCTTCTTCACCAGATACTTCTTGCAGAATGGACACTCCTTCGGGTTATCAACCCTCGGAACCCATTTGTACCCACAATGAGGGCATTTCATAGTTTCCATATTTATTTACCTGCTGATTATATCATTAGTTCAACCTTCGTTATAAAGGTTTCTATTATGATACTAAAACTTCATGGAAAATCTCCCCCTGCACCCCCTCTGAGAACTAGAATTATATGAGTGTGAGTAGGCGGCGGAGCCGAGAGATGTGACTTACGTACTCCGTCTGCGCTGTCTGTTTGCGTCGGGTAGTCGAGTCTAGCAAAACACGTTTTTCTAAAGGAAAAACTTGGTTAACAAAAAAATTGGTTGAACATCATATACGCAGAGGTACAAAAATAGTGACTCTAACAGAGACATTTAGACTCTCAGACATAGACTCAGATAGACAGATACAGACAGAGAGACACACAGAGTACGTAAAACAGAACTCAAAAAAAACGGGTTTTTTCTCTAGAGGTTCTGCGCAAACAGACGACGCACATGGAATACATGAAACACTTTTCATAATGAGCGTTTTCCGTCTATGCGCTATGCGTCAAACATTATCCCCGAATTTACCCGTTAACTTCAAGTGTGTCTGCAAAAGCTGTGGATATGCCAGCGATTTCTCTGAACATCTTCACGGCTGTTTCAAGGTCACAAATATCGCCTATTCCAGCACAAACTTGTCCTATGCCATAGTTCACGGCGTTCTTGATTGCATGGTCTTTGTCGTATCCTTTTTTCATCCAATACCGTTTAGTCTTAAATGCACCTTGAATTGCCCCAATAACATAATTCTGAACGGTTTCTTCAATTGATTTTGTTTTTGACATAATAATCAACCTAATTGGACTTCAAGATAAAAGATAAACATTTTCATAGGGGACTATCCCCCCTATGAACTTATTTAGGTTTCATTCGCTTTAAACTTCTCACCATTAAAGATGAATAAGTTTGTTTCAATAATAATGGACGGATAAATCGTGTCCTTCAACATGTTTCTAATATCGTCTAAGCTAGGCACTTCTTCCATGTCATATTCTGCAATGTATCGTGGATACTTGTATTTTGCCACGCCGTACTCATATAACCGTATTATCGCGGGTTTATGTACAACATTAAGCAAGAACGCACCAGCCAAAGCATCTCTCGTATTCATGAAATTGGCATTTTCAAAATTATCACTAAATTCGTGTTTGACGCCATTGTAAGCGTTCCACCATTCAGGACAGTTCAGCTTTTCCTTACCTTTCTTATCTTTGTATTTGTAAAAATGTTCAAAGGGACGAAGGTCTTCCCTTTTTGGCAAACGCTTGAATCTCACTCTTCTATCAGCAAGTTCATATTCTTCGGCAAGAAAGTGATAATGAAACATTGTGGGTCTCCTTGGTAACGGCGGGTATTTTGCCTTTATTTCTGGATATTTAGCCATTTCCTTGAAGGCAGAATCTATATGTGCGCCTATGGCAAGAATCAAGTTCGCCAATCTGAAGGAATAAACGTTTTCGTTGCCCTTAAGATATGGAATATAATTCATGAACTCTATGAATTGACGCTCCAAATCCATGTAATACTCCCAGAAATACCCCGTTTCGAAGTTATCCTTGACTTCGCTCATGTTTTGCTAATCACCTTTTCAATCCATTTATAGATGGCGGGAAGTTCTTTGTATGACCTTCGAGGATTGCCAACACCATAAGCAGACTTTCTAGGGGGCAAACGCTTTTCCACCACTTTAGAAGCTTCTTCAAGAAAGGCAATCAAATAGCCAAAATAAACGCCCGCGTACAATTCAAAATCAATCACGTTTTCATTGAACTGTACTTCTGGAAAAGAAATCAGGTTTTTAGCACCTTTGCTGACTTGGAAAAGAATCCTTCCCTTTTCTGGGAAAACCATCGTATCAGCCCCTCTATGCAGTGTTTCGTCGCGTACATTCTTTATGTCATCAAACCAATCGACAGAAAGAACCAGTTTTGCCAAATCTTCCCCGAGCCTTTCCACATTCTCTTTCTTCTCTTCACCTTTTTCGTCGAGTAGCCAATTCCTTAAATCGTTGAATCCTTTTTCAGGAACATTGTCGGGATGGTCTGAAACTTTCTGAATTATTCTTTCCAAATAGTCAAAAATCGAACGGATTTCAATATGGAAAACGTCAATGTCGCACTCAGCATATCGTATCAAATCCCAAACATCAAGTTCTTTTCTATCAGACAAGCTTAATTCCCAAACAAGCCTCGATGAAAGGGTCTCTATGTTTGTAACATCTTGACTGATATACTGCAAGAAGCTACCTATCGAGGGAAGTTTCACTCCCGCTATTGCATTGAGTCGGACATTACTCCACAGTCTCACCAATTCACTGGGACAAATGTAACCTTCCTCAGTTTTCTGGAACATCGAAAGAACTGCCTTCAACCTTTCCTTATCAATTGGCATACAAAACATAATACGAGCTGAACGGCTAAGACTCTTTCGCTTACACCTTAACATCCACACCATAACGTTGTACTCTCGGATAGTGATTGTTTTATCCTCTCTCCATGCTTGTTTTTAGCAAAGGTAGGGGGGATATGCTTGTTTCTGGTAGTTGTTGGAAGGAAAACGCTTGTTTTTCCCTTTACTCTACGGTTTAGAGTAACAGTATAACAACGTTATTGTGGTTTTAGTAACGGTTATTTAGAGATATTCATGGTTGACAACACGGCTAATAAGCTAACCCCAACGTTACAACACCATAATAATCTTAACATCCACAGAAAAACAGCAAATAACATGCAAAACCTCTCTAGTTCTATGTGTAATTGTGTAATTTGGGTATGGTTATCTTTGTTGTTTGTTGTTGTTTCTGGGTTTAGGGCTTAGTTTATTGTTGAATTGATAGTAAGAGTGTTGCTTAAAAAGTACACAAGTTACACCATTGGAGTTACACAGATTACACATGATTTTGAGTAGATTTTATATTTGGATGGCAGTTAATAGGCTATTGGAGAAGGTTTGACGTGGAATTGTTCAATCAGATGTTGGATAATGGGTTATCATGTGAGGGGAAACGAAAACCTTTTTTCGAAAAACATTAGGCATAATGCTTCATAAGACGTTTTTAAAAAAGTTGTTTTTGTCTGGATATTTTTTGGATTGAACTCGCTTGCAGATTTCATTAGGCTTAATGCTTGTTATGTAATGTGGTTTATTGATTGAATTTTTATGGTTGGTTTTGCTGGGAAAAATGCGCTTGTTTTTGTTTTTAATTCCCTGTCACATGTACTGTGGGAAAATGAGTTTTTTAGAAGTGCCTTTTCAAAATATGAAATGCCGAAAGGGGTAGGGGAGTCTATTTCAGGTCCAGAACAGAGACTCATCAAGTTCATTGTCATTGCTAGCCGTTAGTGCGTCTCCATTCTCTAACCCCTCTTCTTTTTCGGGTTCGGTTTTGAGTTTGCCTCTATGAATTGGTGTTTCTAAATCTCCTTTATCAACCCAAAACAAGAATTTCAGAACCTTAAACCACGAGCGATAACTCGACTGTTTAGCTTTCGTTCTCATAGCTAAAATATAGGGGTCACTTTGTTTAGGGGTTTGGGTCTTTCGCAGTTTAGGCTTAAGCATGCGCGGTTTGCCTTTCCTTGTGTACTCTGGGATTACGATTTCTGGGTTTGTCTTTCCATCAAGATAAATCCAATGTCGCTTAGGCAAATGCTGAATCCTAGTTCTATAATGCTTCGGAATCTGTGAGCGTATTTTCCTTAGGCTATTTTCACCTAAAGTCAAGCCTATTAGCGGTCGCAAGCGTTCGACGGCACGAGTCGAAATATCAGCCAATCTTTGCCCGATTCCCATGTAATGGATAAATGCATCGCTTCTGGATTGGGTAAACATAGTCATAAGGTTTAAACTGTTAACCATCGAGTATGTTCCTAGGCTGTTCTGAAGCTCCTCTAGGCATATTAGAAAATGATGGTTGTATTCTGGATTCTGCTCCATCTGTTTCTCTTGGAAATCGTAGATAACTTTTAGAACTTCACTCTCAAAATTTTTTATGCGTCTTCCGTCCTTGTATTTTATCTCGAACAAAAGATTCTGTTTAGACCTTAGCAAATCCTCAAACCATTCGTTATTAATGTACTTCCATTTTCCGTTAATCGGAACAATCGGGTTGAAGTCTGCTGTGCCCACTTTAACGTAGTTTATTTTCCCGAATTTGCGTCTCCAAACCGTGCTAGGGCTTAGAACAATAACGGTCATGTTTGGGTCTTTCATGGCTTCCTTTGCCAACGTGAAAGCAGTATAAGATTTTCCGTGACCGCTCTCGGCGACAAGGATTAAGCCTAGGTGTTCTTTTACGTCACGGATTATCCTTGAGAATATGGAACCATCAAGCTCTTTTTCCAAAGTTTTCTGCGAATAAACAACCCTTTCGTTGAACCCTTCCCATTCTGCAAGGTTGGTTTCTGGGTTACGCATCAGCTCGCTTTGTGCCGCGCTGAGATAACCGCCTTCGCGTAACTCCTCAATCTCAGGCGTAATTTCTCCAAGATGACCGCAACCATTTCGAAATTGGTCATGCATCCACAACTCGATTGCTTTCTCGATAATCTTGTCCTTTGTCGGTGTTGTCAATATTCTTCTCCCTAATCTAATAAAATAGCGGTTCTGCCTAATAAATCTCTACGTTTTATGGTTTTTTGCCAAAAATAGGCATGACCATGCCCTAAAAAAGGAAATTAACCCCTACATAAGGGCGATTTCTTCTTAGAATAATGCTTTGAAGAAGCAATAGCAAAAATCAAATATAGCCTAACTTATACTTTGATAGAAGGCGATGGATTTGGCACAAGTTGCAGAAATACCTTTAGAAAAACTATACGTAGGAAAAATGAATGTGAGAGGCGAGGCAGGAGACATAACCGAATTAACTAGGTCTATAGAGGCAGAAGGGGTTCTCCAACCCATTCTTGTGAGACCAGTGGGGGAAAGGTTTGAAATTGTTGTCGGTTCACGTCGTTTTGCTGCTTCAAAAGCTGCGGGATTGAAATCAATTCCAGCAATTGTAAGAGAAATGGATGACAATGAGTCCATTGTCGCTTCGTTGACTGAAAACATTCAAAGGGGAGATATAGAACCTGAAGAAGAAGCGAAAGCCTACAAAACTCTTGTAAGCATTTTTGGTAGCACAAGAAAAGTGGCAGAGAAAGTAGGTGTTGACCAGAGTCGAGTTGTTAGAACGATGCAGGTACTTGAATTAATACCACAACTGCAAAAGAAAGTGATGCGTTACGCATCAAAGAAGGATAGAGAAAAAGCAGAAGCCATACCTTTTGAGCACGCAACTATGATTGCGGAAGCACTTAGAACTGAAGAGATTAAACGTCTTCCTGAGCAAGAAAAGAAGGCAAAGCAAATAGAAATTGCGAAGGCTATTGCGCCTTTGCGTCAGTTTGAGGCTCGGAAGGTTGTTGACCGTGTCAAGATGTTTCCTGAGAAGCCGATTGAAGTAGTAAAAGAAGAAGCTCTTGCTTCTGAGAGTGGCGTAGCTATGCGAGTGTATTTCATTCCGAAGCTTGCGAGAGTCTTGTCCAAAGCTGCTGAAGACAGAGGAATGAGTATGGAGGAACTTGTGCCCATCGCCGTTGAAGAATGGCTAAAACAGGTGGGCTATAGTGACATGGGTTGAACGTGCACTTAAAGAAACTTCCAAATTTGTTGGTTATTTTCCAACACCTCAATTTTGGACTATTATTGACCTCTGGAAAGAGGAAGAAGTAAGAAAGCAAATACAAATTTTGAAACTTAAATGCTTGCGGGGAGCAATGAAAAGCAAAAATGTGCTGACTCCGCTTCCATACATTGAAGTTACCGCTTTAGATGTAAAGACTGTTTGCATCGATTATGATTATGTTAGACATGGCGACTTGGACATCGATAGGTTATGTAGGGGAGTTGGTGAACAAGGCGTTAAAGAGTTGGTTGTTGAAACCCTTAGAGTCAAGATTCCTCGTGATTTGTTTTCTAAGGAGATTGATGAAGAAGCAGAAATTGACCAATGGCAAACAGGGAAATTCTTAGTTGCTACATTTCACCGTACGAAAGCAATACTTGACGGAAAGTTTAGAGAAGAAATAATGAAACATGCAAAAGATTGGATAGAACTTGGTGGCAAAGTCAGTTCTTTAGACTTAACGTCCTTGCGAGAAGCAAGATACTGGCGTAGAAGAGGAAATTATGGAACCTATGATGTGCATTATAATCCTCGCATAATAGTTTGTACGATGAAAGCTCTTGACCCTTTTGGCACACTTGGAAGATGGAGAGAATATAAAAAGAAGAAAGGTACTGTATGGTCACTATCAGGAGACTATAGCATAAAAGAGGGAAGATGAAATGGAATTAATGGTTAAGGAAAACAAATTTTACATGCTGATGGAAAAAGCACCAAAAAATGAAATCCGAATCTATGATGAAATGAAACCAGCAATAGCAAAGATTAAGAGTTCGCTGAAAAGTGGCGTGAAATCGGAAAATATTGAATTGTTAAGCGTTGAAGTAAAAGGAGAGAAGTTTGAAATCAAGACAATATCTTGGGACTTTATAGCCACCGAACTAATAAAAGACTAAACCATTAAACCATAGTCATGTGCTCGGTAACTTTTCTATCCGAAGCTTTTTCACAACCTTTTAAATCCGACAACAACTTTATTGAACCCTAAACAGAGGTTTACTTAGTGTCCGTCAACAAACTCGTCTTCGGCAGTAGCGAAAACATGAAGGAATTAGCCGACAAAAGCGTTCACTTAGTCGTGACAAGCCCGCCGTATTTCAACGCCCCTTTTGACTATCCAGACCTTTTTGACAGCTACGAAGACTTTCTGAAAATGATTCGCAACATGGCAAAGGAGCTGAGAAGGGTTCTTGATAACGGAAGAATAGCTTGTTTTGTCGTTGATGATACCCTGATTGACGGAAGCAAATTTCCAGTCGTAGCAGACATAACGAAAGTGTTTGTTGAAGAAGGATTCAAATATCGAGATAAAATAATCTGGGTCAAACCCGAAGGCTACATTAGGATAAGCCGCAGAAGCGGCGTTTTGATTCAGCATCCTTACCCGATGTATTACTATCCCGACAATCTGCAAGAAACCATTCTCATTTTCCAGAACGGAAACTTTGACTATTCCTCGATTCCAGAAAAGAAGAGAAAGGAATCGAAAATAGATTTGGAAGAATGGAATAAGGGAAAGTGGTATTTGACAGTTTGGAACATAACGAACGTTTTGCCTTTCGCTAACAGACTTGAAAAGGGCATTGCCGCCTTTCCAGACGAGATTCCTTATCGCCTAATCAAGCTTTTTTCCTATAAAGGCGAAACCGTTTTGGACCCTTTCATGGGTTCTGGAACCACGTTGAAAGTCGCCTTAGAACTTGGCAGAAATACCGTAGGTTATGAAATCGACATAGAACTGTTGGATACTGTAAAAGAAAAATTGGGGATAGGAAAACAAGCAAGATTGTTTGACCCCCATCCCTTCGATGTTATAGTCAGAGATGACGTGAAGCATTTAAGGACAGAATTACAAAGAAGGGTAACTGGTGAAAAATTGAAGGACGTTACCGCCAAGATTACTGGAGTTGAATACACGCCCTACTTATGCAGGAAACTGCATACTTTCGATTTAAAGGATTTTGAGTCGGCTTTATCCAAAGAAGCCACTTTCATACTGAAGATTAGTGAAGAACAACGAATAGCGGTTAGCTGGTGGGTTTCTGCAAAAAGAACGCGGTCTTATCCCTATGCCCGCGTTTACGATTCACTTGATTTTTCTGGAAAAAGAGTAACCATAATTCCAATAGTCAAAGATGAAGGGGCAGACGGCGACAGAGACTTTCTTCAATGGGACACCGTTTCGTTAATGAGTTTGCTAGGCGTTTACGTGATTATTGGCTATTACCAAGATGCTGTGCCGAATTCCCGTTACCCGAATAAGATAACAAGCCAACGCTACGACACCCAATACATACAGGGCGAAATCCAGAAACTTCTGTCCTATCAGTCTGACGCTCTGCACTGGAACCTTTCGCAATTGGAAAAAGCTGGCGAAATCGGAGAAAAAGCCATTGACTCATACACGCAGATTTCTAAGAAGGTTGGAGTCAGCATGCACTCGTTAGAATCAGCGAGGCATAGAATCAAAAAGCTCCAAGAAGGCAAAGAAGCATTTCTCAATTTATCGAGAGATTTAGCCGAGAAAGCGCAGAAAAGGGAAAGCGTAACCAAACAACCGAAAGAAAAACTATCTGGAAACAAGGCTACAATAACAATCAAGAACTACCTTGGCGGCGAATACTTCTTCACTAGTGACGAATGCGCGATTAACGAAAACGACATTCTTCTTATTGAGGGAAAACACACTGCTGGAAAGAAGAAACTTCCCTCTCTAAACGACATAAAAGACGGGTTACTAAGGATGATTCTGCTTACAAATCTGCAAGACGTGAAAGTGAAAGACAAAGAGTATAATCCCGTGCCCATTCTGAAATTGACGACTGCAAAGGCAATAAACTTAGAAGCCATAAGTTGCGAAGAGAAAGAAAGGCTTGATTTGCTGAAAACGGAATCCAAAAAGAACGGCTTCAAAGTGCTTTTGAACAATCAATATCTGTAAATAAGTGACAGAAAAAAGCAACTATGCAGTTTTATCGTCGGTGAAGGAAATGCAAAAAACATTTCAGGAAACCGATGAGAGAAAACCAAGAGAATTGTTGAAAGAAGTTTTGAGAAGAGCAAACAGTAAAGAAAAACAGGAATACGAGCAAATAAGCGATAGGCAAATTGCAATAGCGAAAAGGGTTCTCGCCATATTAGAAGAGTATGAGGAACTCGATGCGGAAAGCGAGAGAAACAAGCGTCCCGAAAGTACGCCAGTACCAGATGGCAAGCGTGTTGCTGCAATGTCTAGCGGAGAATTCAATGAATGGATTGAGCAAACCAGAAAGGAGTCTAATGAATCCTCTGCATGGAGGAGTAAGATAATGAAAATCATTACAGAGCAAGTAGCATTAATCAAGGAAACTCAAGACCTACTAATCGAATTTTGTGGTCTTGAAACAGATGAAAAATGGCTATTACTCTCGATAGCACTCAGAAGCCAGCCGAACCTAATGCGGTACATCGAAAGCGGCAACCCAAAATGAACAAAGACTAATAGAACTATCTTCCATCCTTTTTTTAAGCGACTTCCGACTATAAAGAGAAACGGAGACAGGCAAAATGGGAAAACTAAATATCCGTTCTCCCAGCGACGGTTCTATAGAAATACCTGAACCCTAAAAACACTTGTTTTGTAGCCGTGCTAAAAGAGTAAGGCTTCTCTCACATTTGCACGGTTAGTATTTTTGGAAAATGCTGGTTGGTTCTTCTTCCTTTTTTCCTTTAAAATCGCATCCTCGCCTTGCCCATGCATTTTTCGCGTTAAAACTGAAGTCAAGTTTGGAACGCTCGCGTCTCTCTGACACACGTTTCGAGAAGCATGTGCTACAGTAAACAGGCTTGCCATCTTTAGGCTTGAAAGGCACTGTGGCGTTTTTTCCGCATTCATCGCATTTGATTTCAAACATTCTTTTTGGGGGCGTGTAAAATCACCTCGGTTAGCGTTCCATTGAAATTGAAAAAAGAAATCATGTTAGCTCTACAGGTTGAAGCTTAGCTTTAATTTCTGCGGAGATAAACTTATTCCTTTTTTCAATGCAGCCTAAAAACTAAGCGTTAAATTTAAATCTGTTGTACAAAAAAGGAGAAAATTGAAGCTGTTTCGATTTGTTCCATTGTATTCTTCGTCCTTCTAGGACCACTTATTTCTGTGGAGCCTGTTGCTAAACCAGGTTAGAGCTACACTTTTTTTATTATTGCAAGGAAGCTACGCATTGTTAAACGTCCTAACAGTTATCTAGTGTAAAAAACAGCGTTTTGAGGAAAAACCACAAGCGGCATAAATAATAAATATAACAGTGTGTTAAATATAAACATCCGAAATTTTTCGGAAAAAATTAAGGAGAAGAGAAATTTTGTCGAAAAAACAATTGGAAAATATTGGGCTTTCTAGGACAGTGACTACAGCAGCTTTGCTTCTGATGCTAACTATGGCTATTTTGCCTGCTTTACCAGTAGCTAATGCGCAAGGCTTGAAAACTTATGCGTTCATTAACGCTACGCCTAATCCAGTAAGCGTTGGTCAAGAGACACTGCTGCACATCGGGATTACACGGCCACTGATATTAGCAACACAGGGATGGGAAGGCTTAACTGTAACTGTCACAAAACCTGATAACACCACCATAACGCTGGATAATAACGGTGCAGGATTCAGAACTGATTCGACAGGCGGAACAGGCACTGTATTCGTGCCTGACGAAGCTGGTACCTACTATTTGCAGACAAACTTCCCTGCTCAATGGTTTAACTATTCTGGTGATAACGGAAGAGGTCAATTCATCTCTGTTTCGGCATATTATGAAGCCAGCACAAGCGAGAAACTTGCGCTCATCGTTCAGGAAGAACCACTACTGAATTATCCAGGAATACCGCTTCCAACAGAATATTGGACCCGTCCCATAGATTCGCAGGCTAGAGAGTGGGCAGCGATTGCAGGAAGCTGGCTGGATGCGAGCCGAAGGCTCCCCGCGTACGCACCCTACAATGAAGGACCTGAGACAGCGCACATACTGTGGGCAATACCAGAAACGACAGGAGGCTTGGTCGGAGGAGCGCTCGATAACCAGCTAGGGCTTACGGAGCATTCTTATGATATGGGTGATGCGTACGAAGGCAAATTTTCCAGCCGCCTCATCATCGACGGGAGACTATACTATAACATATATGCGGGTCCATCCATCGGCGCTGTAGACATCTACAGGGAGTATGCTTGCATAGATTTGCATACTGGTGAACAGTTGTGGTCAAAAGTTTTTCTGGACAACCTGACGTTATCGCGCGGTCAAACAATGTACTGGGATACGTATGACTTTCACGGTGTTTACGACTACTTATGGGCTACTGTTGGCAGTACTTGGTATGCGTTTGACTCATTCACTGGAAAATTAGTGTATACTCTGACTAATGTGCCCTCAGGCACAGTCACGTATGGTCCTAAAGGTGAAATTTTGATATACACTGTTAATGTGGCAGATGGCTGGATGACTCTTTGGAACTCAACGAACATACCAGAGCTTTATGCAAGCACAGCGTATGGGTCGATGGGTTGGGCTCAGTGGAGACCTTACGGAAAAACGGTCGACGCGCAAGGTGCAATATCTACACCAACTAATCCTCTAGGCATGACTGGTTACATGTGGAACAAGACATTGCCAGCTGGCTTATCTGGAGGAGTGGCCTATATTTATCCGCTGGATAGAATAATCGGCAACGACCTACCCTTCGCTTTCCCTGGACCGGTAACTCCCCGCATTACAGAAGTCACCTCATGGGGCGTAAGCTTGAAGCCAGAACAAGAAGGAATACTGCTATTCAAAACTACTTGGCAAACACCTTCTTCAATATCTGATGCCAACCAAACTCTGATATTCGAGGCTGTGAGCCCAGAAAGTACGGGTGGCGTTTTCGTCATAGGCGCACGAGACAGCAGACAACACTATGGATTCAGTACTGAAACAGGAAACTACCTATGGGTAACTGACCCCGAGATATACTTGAACTGGTACGGCGTAGGCGGCATAGGTGGAGAGCGTCCGCCCATGATCGCTTATGATACACTCGTCACAAGCGGAATTGGCGGAATAGTATACGCTTATGATACTGAGACAGGAGACAGAATATGGACCTACAACGCGACAGACCCCTACAATGAGTTCTTGTTCGGCAACAACTGGTGGCTTTACCCGGTGTTTATTACAGATGGAAAAATTTACTACGGCAGTCTTGAGCACTCTCCTGTTAATCCACTGCCACGTGGTGCACCATTCCTAGCTCTGGATGTCAAAACTGGCGAGGAAGTGTTTAGAGTAGACGGATTATTCCGTCAAACCCTATGGGGCGGGCTCGCAATAATTGGCGACAGCATAATAGCAACGCAGGATACATATGATTCGCGAATATACGGTATCGGCAAAGGACCAACAGCTACCACGGTAACGGCACCAAACATCGGCGTACCATTAGGCACATCGGTAATGATAAGAGGCACAGTAACTGACATTTCCCCAGGCACACAAGAATACGCTTTGACAGCACGTTTTCCAAACGGTGTTCCCGCCGTTTCTGACGAAAGCATGAGCGACTGGATGCTCTACGTATACAAGCAGTTTGCACGTCCAACTGCGACAGGGGTCAACGTTACTTTGACAGTGATTGACCCGAACGGCAACGTCTACGACATAGGCACGGTCACAAGCGACTCTGCAGGCATGTATCAACTGTTTTGGGAGCCACCTGTTCCCGGCGAATACACGGTCATTGCTCAGTTCGCTGGTTCTAAGAGCTACTATGCGTCGTATGCGGAAACCGCTATGGGCGTACTGGAAGCCCCTACTGCTACTCCTGAACCTACACCGCCGCCAGCATCCAATACTGACGCGTACGTCACAGGCTTCGGCATCGCCATAATCATCGCAATCGCGATAGTGGGAGTACTCCTACTCAGAAAACACTAAATTACCCAACAAAACCAAACAACCCTCCCATTTTTTTGGGCTATAAAATCATGAAATCGAAGTTTCCTGAAATATTCGTCAAATGTTAATCGTATTAAACAGCTACATTTCGGCGTTCTTTTTTCTGACTTTCACAAAGTAAAAGATAAGACATACGCTGACAACCAAAACCGTTGCCACAGCAACTGTATAGATAACTTCCTCTCCGCCGAAAAATCCTTCTGGTTGTGGATTGGGTGTTGAGGAAGAGTTTGGACTTGCTGATGGAGTTGGAGACGCAATAGAGGGGGAATTTTGAGGAGAATCGGGTGAAGTTGAGGAAGAACTGTTTCGATTCAACGTAGTGCCTCCTGGAAGAAGACCTCCACCACCTGGAGCTCCTGGCTCCAAAGTTAACGCGCTGTCGGAGTAACCTTGGCTTTCATACTTGCCTAAGAAATTATAATCAACGAGCTCAATTCTGTTAAGATGGTGAATCCACTTATACCCCCACCGACCAGGCACAACTAAACGCGATTTTTCACTGAGCGCTTGACCGTCTTTTTCATAAGCCACTATTATTGTATCGTCATTTGCTGACTCTAATGTCAAGTCTGTTGAAAAACCGTCGCTTGCGTAAAAGGCAATTTTAACTGCGTTAGGAGAAATTCCTGCGTTCTCCAGCAGGAACTCAAGTTTGACCCCAGTCCAGTTGCCTTCTTCAACAAAAAAACCTGGAGGACCCACGCAATAAATTTGTGCGAAAATGGTGGTTTGTGGCATGGCGGTCAAATCAGCTAATGTTAAATTTAACGGGTTGTCAACTAGCCCAGCCACGGTTAACTGCCACTCCGTGTCAATTGCAGATGAATAAGCAACAAGGTCTACTCCCAAATTAAATGATGAAGAAAGCAATATTCCTATAATCATTGCAGCAATTGCAATAGAGAAGGAGTTTTTCATTCGAAACTAACTCACGACTAGATATGACACGCGTCATATTTAAGAATGTAGGCGGCTAAAAACGGTCCATTCAACGTTTACTTTAATATGATTATTGGTTTACATTAAACATCTTATTCGCTGCTTATAGAAGGATATATTAACTGTTATGAGAATACATATAGAGTTATTGGATGAAAGTTTTAGACATTATTAGGCGAATAATTGGATTTTGATAAGATTAGTCGTCTATTAAATTAAAGAAACAAGGAGGGGTTAAGATAAGCATTCAAGATGAAGCCGAACTATTCATGGCTATGCGGAACTACAGTTGTGAGGAGAGGGAAAAAGGAGAGGAAGGAATAGATATAGTCGCCTTGGATACGGCATCAAAAGAAAAAGTTCTGTTACGAATAGTAGAGTCAAAGTCGAAATCTGGATTTGTTGGAATAGACGCTGTTAGAAAGATGTTGGAAACTATGGAACGTGAAGATTATGATAAAGGTTTTCTTTTCGGCAAAAGGTTCACAGACGCTGCAAAGAACGAAATGATGGAAAATGATATCCAGAGAATCTCCGAAGGCTACATGCCAAGGTTCAAGCCAGAAAGGCTGTACCTGCGGATAAACCAGTATGTTAACGATTTATGCAAAATGAAGTGCGGGAAAATTCCCGAAAAAGAGTCTGATTGCAAAGGCGACTGCAGAATCAGAGTAATCAGCGATAACGCTTCCTTCCATTTTGAACAAGGTTGGGTAAATCTGATGAAAAAAGACCTCAAACAACTCTTATCACTGAACAATTCCAAAAACCTCACCTAACCCGATATTTTTGGGGAACAACCTCAACTTCACTCTGCGCTTCAAGCTATATATAAGGGGGCTATAGACAAAAAGCACACAACAGGACCATGCGCACTTGTTCAGGCTACTTGACCCTTTACAATATTAACTATTGAGTTCCACAGTTCTATGGTTTTTCGTGAATTTTGTTGCCTTGCGAAGTGAAAACATTTCACGCCCAGCTTTTGGCACTTTGAAATGTTCCTAGCTAAATCATCCACTAACAAGACTTCATCAGCGCGAACGCCTGAATTTTCCAACACGCAGGTCACCTGTGCCTTTTTGCTTGGGCATCTCTCTCGAGTTATGACATCCTTGAAGAAACCTGTTAACCCGTGGTCACCGAGAAATTTCTTGACCACTCTGGCGCTTTGCATCGACACGATATACACTTCAACGTGCATTTCAGAAATCTTCTGCAGAAAATCCGTGATAAACGGCTTAAGATCCGCTTTTTCAAGCGCTTCCAGCTCCAGTTTCTCTATTTCCCTGCTTACAGTTTGAAAAATCGGCTTGCCCTCTGAAGCTTCAAAGAAAGTCAGCAGACTTTTCACGTCGTAACCTACCATGTCAGAAGCCAAACGTATCGCATAGTTCCAGTCGATGTCTAGGCTCGTAACCACACCGTCAAAGTCAAGGGCAACTATCTTAACCTTGCTCAAGTTCACACTATTCTCCATGAATCGCCATCACACTCAAGAATCACACCCGCATCCAACTGCCTCACAAGGTAATGGTCTGCTGGAAACAAGTTAAACGCGGGCAATTCAGCATCCAGCTTTCCGTTTAAACCTAACATAAGATACTGGTAAACTATGTTCAATTCCGGCTTGTTGAACGCTTTGGCAAAAGCGTAGCCCCACAACGGAGCAGTTGTATGCCATTTCCCATCAACCTCCGTCACCACAGGCTTCCCAGAAGCATCTTCCTTTATGTCTACCGAAAAGAAACCGTGCGGCTCTGAATCCAACGCCTTAACGGCTTCCACGCCAACCTGATTCACCTTTTCGTCTTCCACAGTCCTCGCCACCGCTGGAGTGCCAGTAATTCCAGACAACGAAATGTGCTTGAGAACGTATTGCAGCCTCTCTCTCGCATAAGAAGTAATCAGCTTCCCTTTGAACCACAACGAGTCAAAAGCCAAGTCCCTACCAGCCAAGTATTCCTGCAGTATGAAATCGTCTATAACAGCACGATTCTGAAGCGTGTTCAGCTCCACCCAACGTTTAGCCTGTTCTGGAGTATCAACTTTCAAGCCAAGTCTTCCCCCAGCACCCCGTTTGGCTCGAATCCAAAGCGGCGCACCAACTTCCGAAAAAGCGCTGTCAACGTCGCTGAGGGAACTTATCTGTGCAGTTTTAGGTGCTGCAACGTTGCATTTGGAAAGCGCGTTGTAAATTTCAAGTTTATCTGGCAGTATAGACGTTGCCTTAGGCAGAAAGGTTTTCAAGTTCTCATCTTCAAATAAACCCGATTTTTCAGAAACAACTCGCGCTTCACTGCTAGGATGAGGATGCAAAAACTCGGCACCGTATTTTTTCGCAAGCCTAAGAATCATCGGCACAAAATCTCGGTCATCATGCCTAGGCGAAACGAATCTGGCGTCAGCTTGCGGGAAATTAAGGAAATGAGGGTTATGGTCAGTACATACCAAGCGCAACCTCAAGCTTTTCTGCGCTTCAGCAAGCCTTAACGCCCTAACAAAGCTGATTCCTCCGCTTCCACCAGCCCCTGTGACCACTATAGTTACAGTGTCACCCATGCTTTCCACCTGCCCTTTGCACAAGTTCAAAGGCATCAATACCCTTTAAAAAAGTTACATCCGAATTCTCAGCCAGCTTCTCCATCAAACCCGCGTAAGCTCTACCTCCCTTCATCATAATCGAATTGTCATGCCAAAGCAGCGTCAACATTTGAATGCCTGAAGCGAACAATTCATCCATCGTCTTGAGAACAAATTTGGTTACTGTTTTTTCCGTAAGACCCATATACGTAAACAGGTAGGCATCCATGAACGTTATCGGGAAAACCACCAGACCGTTTTCAAACTGATAGCCAGAGTTTTTAGGATTGATTTTTTCTTTTTCATAAGAAAGCGAGGAATCATATTTTATCTGTGCCCTAGCCAGATTCGAGAAAGTGTTTGCAGCGACCTTCAGGTAATGTACTCTGGAACCATAAACTGGCTTTCCCAAAACGCTTTCAAGCGCCTCTCTTTCTGCAACAACCGCTTCAACGGATGACGTGTTATTCGCGTGCAAGCCCACTTCCCACCCGTTTTTCAAAAGCGCCTTTATCGTATCCTCGTATTGTCGCACGTGGCTTCCATCGTCGTATTCAGGTCTGAAGAAAAATGTAGAACGAATGCCTAATCGTTCCTCGATTTCCGTAATCGCTGGGACACCATAATACGGATTGAAGCCTTCATTCCTAACCTTACTTATTACGTCTGCGTCAAACCTGTTTTGCCTTGCCAAAACATGCGCTGTTCCTGGACCATTTCGTGGCCAGTCAACGTCGTGTGTCACAATCAAGTAGCGCATTCCATCAGGTAAAAGCGGCGAACGCGTTTCCAAATCAGGGTCTCCTGCACTTTATCAACTGTTTTTTCACCTAATAAAGAAAATGCGTGAGTACCACAAGTCGGCGCATGTTCCGAGGGTAAATTGGCGGTTTCAACACTTATTTTTAAAGGGCTAAAAATCTCCTAACCCTTTTTGGGTTGAAAACCGAAAACTTGGCGTTCTTAAACGTTCGACCGATTTTCGGTATCAATCCTGCTGCGTCAGTTCCGAGTTTACAGGTCAAAGCGTGTTCAAACGTCCCTAAAGGTTCCATGTCGATAACGTCTCTGTCTAACTTTGCGCGTTTCAGTGTCATCTTTATCTCGTGAAGAGATGGTCCCAGAACCAATAGTCTGTCCAACAGAGATTCTTGCCAAACCATGTACTTTCTAACTTGCTCGCTTGACAACTCGGCTTCTATGTGGCTCTCGTCTTCGTTCAGATGGCTAATCTTTACGTTTACAGGTAAGTCTTCGCAGAACCCGTACAGTTCAGCTATTTTTCCAAGAGCAACTTTTCTTCCATCCACAAGCTGAGCTTGCAAATTACGTAAAGGTATGGTTGCGTAGACGATTTTCGGCTGGAAAACCCCAACATCGATCGGCAGTTCTCCTCCATTTTTCTTAAAGTTTGCGATGTATCCCTTTAACGTTGAAACTTTTTTTACGTTCTCAAGATTGGTTGGGCAAACACCTATCTCTTTAATCACGTAGTTTGTTGCAATTTCCTCGTCTTCCCCTGTGAGCGCTATTTGAACCCATCTGCCAGCGACAGTGCCTAAAATCTTTGTTTCCACGTCCAGACCTTCAAAAGCAAGCTTCAAAGTCTTTCCGATTTGTTGCAATCGGTTAGGGCTACCAACTTTTGCCAGTAACGTCAACGTCGTCATGGGTCATCGCCAATAAGACCTGTCATTTCCTCGTAAAGCGTTCTAACTCTCTCAGCAGCCTCGCACTTCAGTTCTCCACAAAGCTTCTCTATGACTACGTCTATTGGCGCTCGTCTGGAGTTTTCAATCAGCTTGTCAGCGTACGAAACTAATTTCTCTTCAAGGCTGATTGGCACATAAACGTCTTTTTGCCACCCTAATTTTTTCGCTTCGCTGGAGGTTATTCCGCCGCCAACATGCCTCTTTATTATCGAAACCACCGAATCAGGTAAACCTGTAGCCTTCGCGATCTCGGCTCCCACCACTGCGTGGTGAACCGTGTGAGTTTTTGAACGACCGATATCGTGGAGAAGTGCTCCTACTTCCACAAGCTCTAAATCAACTTTCAAGCCTTTTTCTTTAAGAATGTTTGCGGTCTCTAACGCAAGTTTTGTAACCGCCTTACAGTGGCTTATGACTTGTGTGGAGCATCCGTTTTCAAAAAGAAGGTGTAACGCTTGTTCTCTGGATGGGAGTTCTTCACTCACCCAGTTCCTTCCTCAGCTGTTCAACTTTCTCCGATAATCTCTCAACAAAATGTTCGTTTCCGCAGTGCGCTAAAGGTTTTCCGCAGGTGGAACAATGAAAAACCAGTTCTACGGCTTCTTCAAAAGGAACACGTTTGCATTCTGGCGTGTTACAATAATAAAAATCATGGGTCTTTTCATATTCTAGCCTAACGTTCAGTTTCTCCAAGACCCTGCGCTTTTGGCTTAGAATGAACCCTTCAAGCTGGTCTGGTTGAAGTTTCCAGTGGAATATAAACCATCCAGTCTTGGGGTCACGGGTTCTTCTTAGGCTTACGAGGGAATGGTCGTAAAGCTTGTAGAGGATTCTGCGAACTAAATTTAATCGAATGCCTGTTGTGTTAGCAATCTCGTCGTCAGTTGTTTCATCTATATTTTTTAGGTGGTCAATCAGTTTTGCCGCTTCTTCCTCACCCATTGCCGTTGCGACTTTCGTCAATGTTGCATCATCAATAGTGGATAACATGTTATCTTTCCTTTTAACATCATATTTATACTATTTCTTCAATAAAACTCTTCTTCAAATTTCAGCCAAAATCAACATTCAACTCTTGTTTTTTCCCTCTTTCTTGAGGTATTATCGCTATTTTCGCTTTTTTGAACTTTTTTGCTAACTCTCTTCCTTCAAAGAATCGATCCAAGAAAACCGCAAGAGCTGCACATTCTGAGTGCGGTTGATTTCCGATTGACACGTTAAAGTCAGACACGTTGTTTGAAAAAAATTCTTTAGGAACCTTCTGGCTTCCGACCATCAACAGAACGTTTTTTCTCGATTTTCTGATTCTATGTAGAACATCGCTTGTTTCTATGTTTTCTCCATACGCTGTTAAATGGACAACTATCCCGCCTTTGGCTTTCCAGCCTTTCACAACGTTTTTCCATGGCGTTCCCATTTCAAAAAAGAAGTTTCCGCCCCAATTTTTCGTCACTTTTTCTATGGTTTCTTTGATTTTTTTGTCTACCGTATCTGAAAGCAGAATTCCCGAGGCACCTAATGCTCTTGCTGTTAAGGCAACGTGGCTCGTGAGTCTTGCGTCTCGTTGGGGTCTGTGTCCCCATCGTAACACAACGATTTCCTGCATGTCAGACTCTTTTTTATTGGATTTTGTGGATTGTTCCGAATTTTCCATCGAGTTCTTCCACTCGTTTTCGTATTTTTTCGGTGAAAAGGGGGTTTGCCTCAAAAATGACCTGCACAGCGCTGCTCATGAACTTTACTTTCTGTACGTTCGCCCTTTCATGAACCCAAGACATGAACGGCATGGTTTCTTTTGTTAATGGAACAGAGAACGACGCTTGAACGTAATCTTCGAGGTTCCTCAGTATTTCCTGTTTCAGCAGTTCAAGGTTTGTGTGGTGCAGTGCAGATATGAGAATGGGATTCCTTGTTTTCGCTTTTAATGTTTCAAACTTTTGTTTTGTTTCTTCTTCACTTAGCAAATCGATTTTGTTTAGCACCGTAATAATTGGTATGCCTGATGCTTCTATACGATCTATTGTTTCTAGGCAGATGCTGTTTTTCTTCTCAATTTTTTCTATAGGCTCACTTATGTCTAACACTAACAGTATAAGGTCTGAGTAGATGGTTTCTTCAAGGGTTGAATGGAAAGCTTCTATCAACGTTAAAGGCAATCGGTCTATGAAGCCAACAGTGTCTGTTAAAAGAAACTTCCTTTTTGAAATTTCCACAAGCCGCGTTTTGGTTGAAAGCGTCGTAAACAATGCCTTGCCAACCCGCGCTGTTTCTTCAGTCAACGCGTTAAACAACGAACTTTTTCCGGCGCTTGTGTATCCTGCTAACGAAATAGTGAAAAACCCTAATTCGGCTCGTCTTTCACGATGCAGCAGCCTTTTCTCTCGGATTTTTCGGAGTTTCCCTCGTATGGTGTGAACCTGCCTTTTTACAGCATCGTAATAGACATCCGCTTCATAAGCGCCAAGTCCCATGAATCCAGGCTGCTCTTTCATCTTTGCTAATCTTACTCTTTCTTTGGCATGTGCGAGTTCATACCGCAGTGTCGCCAGCTGAATCTGCAGTTTAGCTTCTGCTGTTGTAGCCCTTCTTGTGAAGATTTCAAGTATAAGCTTGAAGCGGTCGATGGCTTCTATTCCCGTGGCTTTTGCTAGGTTGTAGGATTGAACCGACTTCAATGGATTATCAAAAAGAAGTTTTTCAGCACCTTTTTCCTTGACAAGCATGGCGAGTTCTTCCACTTTTCCAGCGCCTATCTGATAACGAGCATCAGGTTCTCTAATCTGCTCTACTGTTGCAACAACGGTGTATCCAGCGGCTTCCGCAAGTTTTTTGAGTTCTTCTAAACTTGATGTTTCGTGGTTCAGTCGCCGTTGCACTATGACTGCTTTCGTTCTGTGGGTTCCTCCCCGCTTTTCTTGTTCAGCTGTATGAGGTCACCTAATGTTGGTTCACGATTTGGTGATTTAGGAAACCCGTGTGAACTTTCTTCTTCTTTTATTGGAACGAGCAGCTTGATTTTCAAAGCGTGCTCAAGTTTTGTGACAAGCATGTTGTTAGGCGCCATTTTTCCCGTCTCAAGTTTGCTTAAAACTGACGCTTTTTCGTTTATTTTTTTGCCAAGCTCTTCGTGGGAAAGACCCAGTTTTTCTCGTGCCTGTCTTATCTTGGCGTCGTAACCTTCCACTACTTCTTGAGTGATTTCTACTCTGGCTTGCGCAGGCTTCTTTTTCTGAATAAAAGGAATAGGCGTCAATGGTTTCTTTTGGGTTCTTTGCTCGAACTCTTCTTCTCTGATTATTCTTCCATGTTTTGAGCATTCAATGCACACTGTTAGTTTGGCGCCTTCGATTTCGGCTCTGATTGGGTTGCCATGGATTTTGCGTCCGCAGACTTCGCAGCGCACTAATTTCACCTAATTGTCTTTATTATGTGGTAGTGTTTATAGTTGTCGAATTACGCTGGTGAAAATGGGTGGAAAGCGCGTTAAGCCGCATCAGAAGCATCGCTGACTACCAATTCGGAAGAGGTGTTGGCGTAAGGCTGTTTCCAGAAAACGTTGAAATCGCTTACTCTAAAGCGACTGGCAGAATACGCTACGTGCATTTTAATGGGAAACGGCTTGCAACCCTTCGTCCCACTGACGGCTTGTTGTCCCTAAGCATCACCGCTGCCAAGCTTATTGCTGAAAAAGCCGAGTTTGCAAGATGTTTTGTTACCGTACAAAAAGACGTTTCAACGTTTATTGCTGACGGTGGCGACGTTTTTGCAGCGCACGTTGTCGCGGCTGACGAGGCTATTCTCGCTAAAGACGAAGTCATTGTTGTCGGTGATGACAATCGGGTTTTGGCGGTTGGACGTGCTTTGTTGTCAAGTGTGGAGATGAAGGCTTTCAAGACTGGTGTCGCCGTTAAAGTTAGGCATGGGTGTGCAAAGGAAAGTTAAGTATATGAGGCTCTTCTGCAGAATACTTGGTGGAAGCGATTAGTTATGCATAGGCGCATGAATCCTCGAGAACAAAGGCGTATGATGCAGCGCATGGGCATGAACATGGATGCTGTTCCTGATGTTGAAGAAGTTATAATAAAAACCAGCCGTAAGGAAATAACGATAGAACAACCTGAAGTGGCTGTTCTTGAAATGCAAGGGCAAAAAATCTTTCAGGTTATCGGCGGAAAAATCACAGAGAAAGCTCCTGAACGTGGTGTTTCTGGTGGGTCACAGGCTGTTGTGTCTGAGGAAGACGTGAAGCTTGTGGCTGACCAGACAGGCAAAAGCGTAGAAGAAGCAAGAAAAGCTTTGGAAGAATGTGAAGGTGACCTAGCGAAGGCTATACTGCTGCTTCAATCATGATTGGTTTCTGAATTACTGTTGCGCTCGGCAAAGACTATAGCCCCCTTATATAAAGGAAGCATGTGTGATCTCTGTTTATCTATTTTGGCTATAGAAAACATTGGATTGTAAAAAATGGGGAAGGTATTTTCGAATGATGCCGCTTAATTGGAGATGAAGCGAGGTCTCGTTGGCAAGCAGCAGATTGTAGAGTCTACCGAGTTTTCTGGGTTTCTTTGGGTTTAGCTTTCAACTCAACGTTCTCTTTCTGTAACTCGGCAATCGTTGTCGCCATCGCTTTGAAAGTGCTGCTCATTTCCTTGAGTAGGTCACCGTATGCTAAGTTGGCGTTACTGATACGCGCGTTCAAGACGGTGATTTGCTGCTGAAGCTCAGGTGAAAGCTGAAGAGGCCCTTGTTCGTTTTTTTGCTCAAGCATTTTGCTGTTTTCCCTCCTCTTCCAACTTTTCCAAGCGAGTTACAAATGCTCTTACGCAGCCAAGTAGGAACTTGGTGACCTGGTTTTCAGCTATGAAGTTTTTCGCGCAAGATGTTAGGTCTTGCCATCCGCTGTTGTAGTATTCAACTGAGATGTTGGTCATTTTAGCCAGCCACCTTTCCTTCAAGCGTTGTTAATCGTTTTTCAAGCGAAGCAACTTGCGTTTTCAGTGATTCATTTTCGTTTTTGAGTTTCTGTATTTCTACGAGAAGTGGTACGGTAAGTTTGCTGTAATCGATGCCTTCTGGTTTACCGTCTTGCAGCCATACGATTGAAGGTGCGATGTCGTATACTTCTTCAGCTATTAATCCCATGCTTCTTCCTAAAGTTTCTTGAGCTTCCTTATCTTTCCAGTCAAACAGAACTGGATGTAGGTTGTAAATCCACGTACAATCTGCAAGACTTTCGATATTCTCTTTATATCGTATCGATGAAGATTGAGTAGCCATTATCTTACTGCTCGTATAATAAGCAGGTGTTACTCCGACTGTGTGTCTTACATCAACGTAAAAGTAGTCACTCGCATGGATTTGAGCGTTGTTTGACACCAAATATAAGTTGCCTTGATGTGCGGTTAAGTAACCATCACTCCCACTTCTTGTTACGCTTGTGTATGTTGTGCTTTCAGTACCGCATTTTAGTCCACCAGCAGCGGTTCCAAGAACACTATTGAAAATTGCATCGTTTGACTTATTCAAATCTTGGTTTGCAAAATCAACTTTGGAATATGAAAGCGTTGGAATTCTGTTAACACTGAATGTTCCTGACGTTATTATGCTTGCAGAAGCAGTAACATTTGATAATGCTCTGCCTGAACTTACGATTTCGGTTCCGCCGACTTTTATAGAATCCGCGTCGATATAGCTTGCTATTCCCATGTAGCCTGATACTGCAAAGTTTCCACCTACTTGGGCATTTTGTTGAATGTCTATGTCGGTATCAATTACAAGGTGATAACCACCAGTGATATCACTGTGGATTTTAGCCAAGTTGCTTCCGTCGTAAAATTGTAATTCAGCGTTTGCGCTTGTGTTCTTCAGTTGAAGCACAGGTGTGGCTTTTTCGATTATGATGTTGTTGGTGACTGTTCCACCGTTCCAGTTGCTTCCAAAATCCCAATCAGTGCCGTTGAGGTGCTTGAATGCGTCAGTATACAGCGTACCGCACATGAGGTTGCCAAAGTCCCAGTTAGACTTGCGTATCTCAAGAGCGTCGCTACCACTGCCTGATTCTGCAAGCAAAACAATGGGATTATCAGTGTACGCAGTTATCCAGCCGGCGTATCCACCGTACATTGTCAGGCATCCTTCCATGCTGACAACTTGCCCTTTAACGAAACAGTCCTTTTTTACTACGAGATGGTGGCTTGTCATGATGAATGGTGCAGTCTCTGGGAAACCATTGGCGGTCCTCCATAAACCACCAACCATGTCAGCATAATTGCCGCTGTCACCACCAAGACCTTCTGTGATGTCAGAGAACCTTATTTTGCCCGTTGTTTCAGGGAACGTTGCGGAATCATTGGCCATGTAGGAAAGCCAAGCTTCGTAAGATGCAGGAATGTAAAAGTTTTCTTTGCTTTCAAGCGTACCGTAAGCTGCGATGTTTTTTACGCGTAAGTCTGCAAGTTTTGCATTCAAGCGAGATTCGTAGTCTCCAGTACCTTCTGTACTGCCTGCTGTTATTGCTAATTCATGCCCCGTTGAATCGGTCAAGTTAATGCGCGGATGGTCACCTGCTCCTTCGAATCCATCGCCGATTTGTACACATCCGCCCCCTGCACCTTTTTGTGGATCTGATGCTGTGTTAAGAGCACCAAAGGCTTGAACGTCTTTTTCAACAAATAGTATTTGGCTAACGTATAGCAATGGGTCAATAATTGTAGTCCTATCCCAAGGACTTACGCAACTACAGAAAACCCTGATAAAATCTCCTTCAGGAGTATAGCCTGCTTTGTGGGTTATCGTTTGAGCCCAACCCTGTTCGATAGGATCCCAAGTATTGTTAATCAATAGTCCTGAATCTTGAAACTCGATGTATTGTTTGAATACTGCATTGCCTGAGCCATCATCTAGCGAGTTGAACACTGCTGACACTGCGCCGCTGGCTTGAATTTCACCTGTGACAGAAAATAGACCCAATGATATTGTTGCTGTACCGCTTACCGTTACTCCAGAGAATGTCGCTGTAGAACCTGAAGTTACAAATGAAGCTGTAGCAGCATCCCAATCGCTGATTTTGTCTACAGTTATATCTTGCCAGGTTGGTGCCGTACCTGAACCGTTACTTGTTAGAACTTGTTTACTAATTCCAGCGCTGCCACTCAGCTTTAATGCAGAGGTTACGTTCAAATTTGTTATTCCTGCACTGCCATTAACGGTTAGTCCTGCGAATGTCGGTGAAGCGCCTGTATGTATGTTTTGTGGAAGGGATAAGGTTACTCCTGAACCAATGATCGCTCCAGTTCCGCCTGAAACGTTCACTTGGTTGCTTGTGCCATTTAGGTTACCGAATGTCAAAGCGTTCTGCTTGTTGTTGAAAGTGTTCCAGTCTGAAGAGGAAAGATAACCATTCGTTGAGCCATTAGCCTGCGGCATCGAAAGTATCCCACTTGAAATTTGCATCGGCGAGGAAACATTCAACGATAAAGCGCCTTCCGAAACGCTAAATGGCTGCCCTGAAGCAATAGAGGTGATGAAACCAGACCCTCCAGAGACAGTTTGCCAGGTTGGCGCGCTACCTGAACCGTTGCTTGTCAGTACTTGTCCACTAGTTCCAGCACTACCATTAAGCGTTAATCCAGAAACCACATCCAAATCATTGATTGCGACATCTTGTTCAAGTGATATGTCGCTGTCAACTACCAAATGCGGTGATGGGGTTATTGATCCGTAAATTTTCATCAAGTTAGCGCCGTCATTGAAATGTAATTCTGGATTGCCGCTTGTGTTCTTCAGTTGAAGTACAGGCGTGGCTTTTTCTATTATTATGTCGTTAGTAACTGTTCCACCGTTCCATGTCGATGATGTAATATTGGCGGTAACGGCCTCGCTAAGCGAAAGAGAATCCCCAACTTCAACAAGCGTGCCTCCTTCTTCTTCGGGTCCGATGTAAGCGTCAGCAACAACAATACAATCTTGCCATAAAGTTAAACTCGCTGCCCACGACGCATAAAGCCAACCAAAATTAATTCTATCTATCTGTGTCGAAAGTGTTAACCCAGTTTGTGATATACGTTCCGTTCCATCAACCCAAACGTGAACTTCACCTGTTCCGCTTCCAGTTTTATAGCGAACCTCAATGCAAATCCATGTTTCACTGGGAAAATCGTTGTTCCATTCATAGTTGCTTCCGCCAACGTTCAGCCGTAAAAATTCTTGCCAGGCTACTTCTCGAATGCTAAGATGCGCAATTTCAGTAGTATCATTATTTAACGTAAGCATTGCTATGTCTCTGTTATTTTCAACACCAGCGCTTGTTCGAAAATAAAAGCGCACGTATATGTCGGATTGTGCCGTGAAAGTTTTGTAGACAAAATTGTTATCAACCGTAGTTTCCATAGAATAGTTTCCATGATGCGGCTGATTTGCTGTGACACTTGGAGTGCCTACAGTTCCTGTCCACGCGCTGAAATCGCCACTCTCAAAGCCGTCATTGAAAATCTCCGTAAAATACTGTGTCAAATAATCGCGGTACGCAGCCGAAACTTTAGGGAAAACATGCTTGTGGACATAACCTTCAAGTGTCTTCTTGGACTTGAGAACCTTAGAAGGCACTTTCAAAGGCATCGGAAACTTTTCTCTGCAAAATGGACAGGTATGACTGTTCTTTGGAACTTCTTTCTTGCATGCAGGGCAAATGTAATCCCACATGGGAAGCAAACGCAAAAGCCAGAAAGGTAATCTCACTTTGGTGACCTCCGCTTTTAACTGAACGTTATCTGCAGACTAAGCGTCCAAGTCTCGCCGGAACTTTTTGTGCCTTTACTGGAAACTTTGCGGTTAAGATTTTTGCCATTGTCATCTGCAGCGTTTACGACTGTATATTCTTCCCATGCGTAGTTCGCATCGCTACTACCAAATGTTGCTCGCCACTCAGCGGTCTGATTGCTACGTTGCGGATAGCCAGAATCCATTGCCTTGAACGTCTTCGACCCGCCTTGCAGTCCGGTCTGCGTTGCGCTTTCAGCCGTGTTGCCGTTGCCAACTCCCAGCCTCGAGTTATCATTGTCCCATTTTGTAGGTGAACCTATTCCGCATGCTATGTCGATAAGCTCTTGGAGACCTTCGTTTAACCCAATGTTGTTTTCAATTTTCTCTATTTTGGGCGCAACCTCAAACACGCTGATGGCTTGTTCGACAGTGCCGCCATTTTGCAGGAACTGAGCGATTTCCTCAGTGGAGTCCTGATCCCACTTGTAAATCGTCCACAGCGCTTTCCAACGTACATTTTCCTTTTCTGAAACATTTTCAAACATAGTGATCGACGAGTAATAATGGGCATTGTGTCAAATTTAAAGTATTTTGTCGCTAAATTATTATATTTCAAAAATAATCAGATAATTAATACGATAATAAAAACATTTGACAAAATACCTTTTATTTTAAACAGAAACTCTGACGCCTTCTAGAAAAACAAATAGACGTCACCAGATTGGGTTAGGTTTTGTTGAGTTTTTTTCGGTATTCTCTAAGCTTCTGCATGTCGAAATCTATGGTCATCACCAGGTCCTTTACGGCGTCTGAGGCTTCTTGTTCTATGCCCCACGGGGTGATGAAGGCGCTTCTTCCGCCTCTGGCGTTTGAACTGACGTTGCCCACTTTAACCAAGTAGACGCCGTTTTCCGTAGCCAACTTTTCGGACAGCGGATGTCCCTTCACGTGCGGATGTGTGCCCATGGCTGCAACGGGCAGAAACACGAGTTCCGCGCCTAAGTCAACAACCGCTTTTATGGTGGGCGGGTCGAACATGTCGGCGCAGACGAGCATGCCGACCGTGCAGTGGTCTGTGGTGAAGACGGCGGGTTTGTCGCCGCGGCTTACGCCAGCTTTCAACTCGGCGGATATGGGATTTCTTTTGCGGTACTTTCCGATGAGCAAGCTGTTTCTCCACAGGGTGCTAATGTTGTAAAATTTGCCTTCGTCTTCTTCGAGCACGGTGCCGCCTAAAACGTAAATGTTTGGAAACTCTTTGCTTATTTCCGTGAGAAAGCGCATTGTTTCGTTGTATGTTTCTTTGCTGATTTTTTCCGCAGAATCGAAGTGTTCCATGTTGTTCGGAACCGAGAAGTACTCTGGAAGCGCGATGAACGCAGGCTTTTGCAAAGCGGCTTTATGGACTGCTGTCGCGGCTGCTTTGAGATTGGCTTTTAGGGAGCTTCGGACTTTCATGTGGATTAAACTTACCTTCACTTTTCCACATCCTTACGGCTCAGTATTCTTGAAGAACTCCCATGCTATGTTGAATCGCCAGGGGTCGCCTTTTTCAGTCAAGCGTATTTTGTCGTCGTCTGTGATTTCAATTAGACGTTTCTGTTGCAACGTGCGTATGGCATCTGGGAATGCCTCTTCTGGGAACTTGCCGAACTGCGTTTTGAATTTCTCGCGGTCTACAGGAACTCGAAGGTATATCAGCATCATCGCTTTTCTCATTTCAGCCTCTTGCGAAATCGGCGTAAGCCTAGCTATCGGGAACGCTCCATTGCTGACCGCTGCAATGTAGTCTTTGACGTCGTCTATGTCTGAGTAGAGATAACGACTTATGTGGCCCATGAAAAAACCAGCGCCCGTGCCTACAACTTCAGAAGAAGGCTTGTTAAAATCTTCCTTGATTCTTGAGAACCTGTTGTGACAGGTTGGCAAATACCCGTTTTCCTTAAAAATGCGGTAAGCTTCAAGGTACATTTCGAGTTCCATTGCGCCATCATTGGTTGGAGGCAGTTCGCCTATGGCAATTTGTTTTGCAAGCGGCGTGTCTGCGTATAAGTCCAGGGGATAGCAGTCTACGCTTTCAACGTCCAGCTCTAATGCTTGTTTTACGTCTTCTATCCACTGTTCTTTTGTTTGCCGAGGGAGATTGTAGAGCAAGTCGATGCTGACGTGGAGCCCGTGTTTTTTAGCAGTTTTCAATTTTAGTTTTGCGTCTCGGCTGTTGTCGCGAAGCATGAGAATTTTGCGGAGAGAATTATCAAATGTTTGGATGCCTATGTCTAACTGATTAACTTTGTTTGAAGATAATAGGCGTATTTTGTCTTCGGAAAGGTTATGAGTGCATCCAGTAAATTTCGTGACGCAGTCTGCGGTTAAGTTAAAAGTTTCTCGGCAATATTGCAGAATATCGACGATTTGGGGCTTCGTGAGAACGGTGGGGCTTCCGCCGCCTACGTAAAGTTCGTTGAAAACGCTTGATTGGACATACTTTGTTTTCGCGTAGAAGCCTAATGCCTTCTTCAAAGCTTTAATGTATGCTGCAACGTTTTGTTTTTCGCAGGTTACGGGAAAATAGCAGAAGGTGCACCTGCCTTCGCAGAATGGAATCCAAGGCTGCAACTCCCTATTTTGGTCTGTCGTGTTTTCCGTTTTGAGAAAATCAGTGAAAATGGACATAGCCTCGGAAGTGGGAACGGAACTGTCTCTGTAAGTCATCGGAGGCCAATGTTCAAGTTTTTTGTATGGCCATCCGTCGTGACTTTCGTAATGCACTGAGTGTCGCACCTTTTATAAGAACGAAATCTTACAACTTTTAAAGTTACCTACTTAACTGAAAGCATTTGGCGGAGAACTTGAAGAGCTGAGTGTTCAGTGTTTGCTCGACTTTTCACACGTATGTTTACAATTCGGTAGCTTTTATATGCATACGGATAAACTTAAATACCTGCGGGGCGACAACCTTTAATATTGCGAGGAAAATAACATGCCACTTGACCAAAGTGAATATGCCACTCTTTTACCAGAAACTAGAAGTTTAGTGAACAAAGTTGTGCAGAAAAACATGGCTGACGCCATGCTGTTTTCAGCAGGAACAGACACGCAAATTATAATCGCCGAAGCTGTGAAGTACAAACCGAACATCCCCTGTTTAACCATGCATTTCACAGGTGGAAATCCGAAGGACACCGAATACGTGAAAAAAATGGTGGCTTTACTGAAGCTTAACCATGAGACCAACTTTTTCGGCAAAGAAGAAGTTCTAAGCAACGCCCCGAAAGTCGTGCAGGCACTGAAAAAGTATGACCCTATGGAAATAAGAAACAGCATGCCCGTTTACATAGGCTTAACAATCTTGAAGAATAAAGGCTACCGAAGCGTTTTCACGGGCGACGCCTTAGACGAGCTTTTCGGGTACCCATGGCAATTCCACCTGTCCGAAGAGGAGTTTGCGCAGAAGCAGAAAGAGATGTGGGCGGAGATGGGTTTCTCGTCCATACCCATGGCGGAATCCCTCGGAATGACCATCAAAGCGCCGTATATGGACCCGTTGTTTATGGACTGGGCTAAGAAACTGCCGATTAAGTTCAAGATTAACATGCACGACGGCGTGAAATACGGCAAGTGGATAATGAGAAAAGCGTACGAAGACGTGATTCCGAAGGACGTGATTTGGCGACCGAAAGCGCCCTTGGAGGCGGGAACAGGCACTGAAGTGTTGCGCACATACTTCAACGACATGATTCCAGACAGCGAGTTCGAGGAGAAAAAGGCGAAGATTCTCGCAGAAGACGACGTGAAAATACAGGATAAGGAGCAGCTGCTTTACTACGAGCATTTCAGGAAAATCTTTGGAAAACCGTCAGAGGTTTATCCTGACAACGGCGGAATTCAATGCCCGTACTGCAAGAGCTATGTGAAGACGAAGATTCAGTTCTGTAAGGTGTGCGGAGCCTACCCCATCTAAAACCGTCATTTCTCATTATTTTACAGCGGCAAACAGCCACCTAAAGCGTCAGCCAGCCCATTTTTCTGTAGAAAGACTTAATTCCCCATTTAGTTGACAATTGCAATAGCAGGAGCTGCGCGTGTTGGCTAGGCTGTCGGAGCTGAAGTTTGCGATGGGCACAAGCATTTTCATAGCCTCTTTCATATTCGGCCTGTTCCTGCTCGGAATCATATTCCTCCTGCAATATTTCGTTCTCGGCTTCGACCTCGTAACGGGATTACTCCTTGTCTTGGGCGGCATAGCTCTTTTCATACTTTTCCAGTATCTTGTGGGTCCCGCGATTGTGGCGGCTACCTCACGTCTGCATTATCTGAAGCCTGGGGAGAACCCGTGGCTTGAATCCACTGTGAAGGAGTTGGCGGAGAAAAGCGAGGTGCCCATGCCCCGAGTGGCGACGGTTCCGAATAACACGCCGAACGCGTTTGTCTTTGGCAGAAGCGCAAGCAGCGCCACGCTAGCGGTGCATGACGGCTTGCTGAGAAGCTTGAACGAAGATGAAGTCCGCGGGGTGATAGCGCACGAGCTTGGTCACGTTAAGCACAGGGACTTCATAGTGATGACGGTGCTTTCGGCGTTGCCGTTGGTCGCGTATCTGATTGCTCAGGTGGCGTTTCGGGCTGGAGTGTACAGCTCGTATTCGAGGCGCAGGGACAGGGAGGGAAACGCGGGCTTAGTGCTGGTTGCTATTGGCGCTGTCTCTTTCGTAGTTTACATAGTTACGTTTCTGGCGGTGATGAGGCTGAGCCGTCTCCGCGAGCATTATGCTGATGCGTATTCGGCTTATTTGACTGGTTCGCCTCGAAGTCTTGAAAGCGGGCTCGCCAAAATCACCTACGGCTTATCCATCTCTCCCAAAGCGCCTGAAGGTGCAAGAGCCTTCTACATCGGAGACCCAGCGCAGGCGAAACAGGAGATAAGTGAAGTCATGGAGAACAAGAGCGAGTACGATTTGGACAAGGACGGCGTTTTGGATGAGCGGGAACTGGAACTGGCGATGGAGAAGGAATCCAAGTCGACGTGGGTGACGATGAACAGCTGGTTTGCCACGCACCCGCCAACCTTCAAACGAATACTGCTTCTGCGGGAGATAGAAAATGAAATGGAGACGGGAAGGTACACGACCGACCGAGTCTACGCTCACGTTTAACAAAGCTAATTTTTGTCCATGGCAGTCGACGCGTGTTACTAAGATGAAAAAGAGGCGAAAATAGAGCAAAGACTAATACTTCCACTTGAGTGACGGAGTCTCCCCTGCAATCCCCCATTCTTTTTTGAAATTATAGGCGCTCGTTTCATTAATAAGCTAAAAGCCTCATATCTTGTAACAGTGAAATGTGATGAAGATACTTCCTGAAATTGACGTTAACTACGGAAGTCTTTACAGAATGCTCTTGGCGCCTATACGGTCAAAGCTCCTTTTGACGGGCATTGAACTGAAGGTTTTCAGCCATCTTTCCGAACCCAAGTCAGCTGAAGCCGTGGCAGAAGCGATTGGCACCCACCCGAGAAACACAAAATTCTTTCTGGACGGGTTGGCGGCGATTGACCTTTTGGAGAAAAGAGAAGGTCTATACAGAAACTCGCCCGTATCACAAGTCTTTCTGGTGGAAGACAGCCAAACATACGTTGGAAAGTTACTCACTTTCATGGCACATAGCAACGTGGCACTCGAAAACTTGTCCAAGCTGGTTAAGGAAGGTCCACCTCCACCGCCTGAAACAAGGCAGTTCGCTGAGGAGATGTTAGCGCAAAGTGCATACATGATGGCTAACTCTGAACGGGGCGGTGATGCCCAGTCATTGGTTAAGATAGTCTCAAAGCTGCCAGAGTTTCCGTTATTGAAGAAGATGTTGGATCTTGGTGGCGGCCCCGGCATTAACGGGATGGCGGTTGTTGCAGCACATCCGAACATGAAAGGTGTTATCTTCGATCTACCAGCTGTCGTTAAGGTAGCTAAGCGCTTCATAAGTGAGTATGATATGGAGGACAGGATGGAAGTTCTTGGCGGTGACTTCAACTGTGATTCCATAGGAGAAGGATATGACTTGATCATGGCATGCAATACCCTCCAATTTGCCAGAGACATTGACTCCGTTGTGAAAAAAGTCTATAATGCCCTCAACGAGAACGGTGTGTTCGTTTCGATTTTTCCTTTTGGGGGAACCAACGAACGAACAAAGCCTGAAAGTGTCGTGTTGGGTTTGCTGTCTCTGACTTTAACGGGTCAGGATATTTGGTTTGATGAGGGGTTCATTGCCGATTCTATGCTTCGCGTTGGCTTTAAGTCCGTCCGTTCAAAACCCTTGGTCATTGATTGGGGTCAAGTGGAACTAGATATCGCCCGAAAATAGTCCAAACAGAAACTTAAGCAATCCAAAATGTGATTGAAATGAATCTTTTTCAGATTTTGGCAATTTGTGGCATGGTCAGTCCTATACTGTATACTCTGATGTGGATTCTTGGGGGTATTGCGCGGTCTGATTATAATCACATTAGAGATGATATAAGTTCGTTATTTGCAGTTGGAGCTCCTAGAAAACGATTCTTTAATTCCTTTATCATTGCGTCTAGTTTGTTGTTGTTTGTGTTTTATCTTGGATTACATTGGGGTATCAACAATGGTCATGGGTCATTTATAGGTCCCATTCTGTTTGTTGTTAGTGGATTTTTGGGTGTTCTTGTTGCTTTATTTTTCCCCTTAGATGCTGGCGGTGAAATCATTACTCTGAGAGGAAAAATGCACCTAATTCTTGTTATCACATCAGGAATTCTAACTATTGCAGGAATGGTCGCTCTTTGGTTTCGATTAGAATCCATAGAAGGTTGGAGTGCGTTTGCCAACTATTCACTAATTTCAGCAATCATCTCATTTGTTTTGATTATTATAAGTGGAATTTTCATTAAAAGCAGATTCAGGGGTTTATTAGAAAGATTCGGAGTTACACCCTTCCAACTTTACTACTTTATGCTAGGCTTGATGGTTTTTCTAACAAACTAATGTAGTTATTGCCTATTTTTAAAGAATGGCGGGCGAAGACTAATATCTTTCGTTTCGCGCTTTATTCCTTAGAAAACTTCGAGTGAAAAAAATATGGCGCGTTATTGTCCAGAATGCGGTGGAGACATGCAATACGCGATAGCCACCAAACACTACATCTGCAAAAGCTGCGGCTTGTCGGTGACGCAACAGGAACTCTGGGAGCTGCGAGAGAAACTGAGACCTAACATGGAATCAGCTGAAGAAGAAAGGCAGAAACACAGAAAAGAATACTTGAAATGGTGGCTTAGCAAGAAAAAGTAACCGCGCGGCTTAATTCTTATGTGCGGTTGGTTAGTAAACAGTATAAAGCAAAACACTCATCTTTTAAATTGCGTTGCGGAAACGTGAAAGTTATGACCATGGACATGGAGATAATCTGCGTAGGCAACGAACTGCTAATCGGCAAGACGTTGAACACTAACGCGCAGTGGATAGCCAAACAAGCCACGGCATTAGGAATAACCGTGAAGCGCGTTACAGTGGTAGCTGACGAAATAAACGAAATCGCAAACGCAGTCCGTGAAGCGCTCGCGCGCAAACCGCAGTTCACGGTTACCACTGGAGGATTGGGACCGACTTTTGACGACAAAACGTTGGAAGGCATAGCAGAAGCACTGAACCGCCAACTCGAAATTAACGATAAGGCGTTGGAAATGGTCAGGGAAAAATACATGGCATACGCCAGAGAAAAAGGAGCCGAGACGGCTGAGCTCACGCCGTCGAGAATAAAGATGGCAACATTACCAGAAAAAGCCTCGCCGATTCCTAACCCTGTTGGAACTGCGCCTGCAGTTCGAGTGGACTTGGAAAATACAATTTTGATAGCGTTGCCAGGTGTTCCTTCGGAAATGAAAGCCATCTTTGACGAAACCGTGGCGCCGCTACTTAGGCAGGTGTCAGGCAAAAGCGGTTTTTACGAAAAAAGCGTTTACGTTGACGGGGTTATGGAGTCGTCTTTGGCGCCGCTTATTGACAAGGTGATGCAGAATAATCCGGGTGTTTATGTGAAATCGCATCCGAAAGGCAGAGAAGACAAGCCTCACATTGAAGTTCACGTGTCCATTAGGGCGGATGCTGCTGAAAATGCGGAGGAAAAACTGAATGGAGCGGTGGTGCAACTTTCTAGTTTGATAGGGAAAGTTGGCGGCAGAATCGTGGTTTGACGAGTAAGTTAGTGTAGTTATTTTGTGTAGTAATCGGTTGTGCGTAATGCCTAATAGTGAGTCGTGAGTAGTAATATTCGAGAAAGCATGAAAGCCACCCTGACAAAAACAACAATACTATTCGCAACAACACTCGTTCTCTTCTCCACAATATCACTCGGCACAGCACAGGACTACACAATCTCTTACCAGCTTCTAGACCACCCAGACGGCAACGTAACCTACGAGCTTAACGTAGCGGTTCCTGAACATCTGCACGAATATTACGTGGAAAAAAGCCACAGATTAACCTCAAGCACCGGCTTCCCAAACTTCGTAACCCCGTACGCCTTGCAGCCCATAGCAGACAGACTCTGGGACATCTATAATAACGAAGAAGACTTCGCCAACGGAGCCCTTATGATTGTCCACCAAATAACCTATGTGGAAACCACGCCGACGAAATACCCTGTTGAAACAATGGTTGACGGTCAAGGCGACTGCGACCTTTTCTCCCTTATCGCCGCTTCGGTGATGAAAGCTGGAGGTCTCGACGTGGTACTTCTGTACTATGAAGAGCAAACTCACATGAACATCGGAGTGCACCTTTCCCGCGCCCCACAAGACGCTAGAGACAGCGTTTACTACGTGACCCATGACGACACAAGATACTACGTTGCCGAGTCCACGGGTGGAAACTGGAAAGACGGCTGGAGAGTTGGCGAATGCCCAACCGACCTGAAACAAGTCTCCGCCGAAATACTCACTCTTGAAAACGCGGAGCAAGTGGCTCCAGGACAGGTTTCCGCAAGCTTCACGGCAATGGAAACAAGCGCCCTCTCGCTGGAAGTTTCACCGAGCATAACCATCCAAAACAGCGCAATAACCATCCACGGTCAACTTGCCCCTGAAATGCCGAACGAAAACGTAACGCTTTACGCTAGCATTAACAGTTCGCCATGGGCTGTGATAGGCACGGCGTTAACGCAGCCAAATGGAAGCTTTGAATACGTTTGGACCGCTGAAACAACAGGCTTGCACGCTATCCAGGCATCATGGTCAGGCAACGGGCAGTACACGGGCGCCATAAGCTTAGCAAAAAGCGCCACAATCCTACCGCTCTTTTTAACCGCGTTAATAGGTGTCGCCGTGATAGCAGCAATTATAGGGGTTGTGGCAGTTTTGATGGCTAAGCACACACAACAAGAAACAGTAGAGCCATATGAAATTCAATAATTAAGGGAGCTGTGCCTAACCTCGGCAAGCCTTCGTTACTCAAGCGAAAATGTGTTTCAACCTATTTACTGATTGAACTTTTGCGTGATTCTCCACGTGTTTTTGAGTGAAAAAGCTGCAATGCACGGTTTAGGTCAAGTTTTTTAGTCCTGCTTCCTCGGCTAATTGAACCGCTTTTTCCATTTCGTTTTTGCTAAGGCGACGCCGCAGCTCGGGGATTTCGTGTGCACGCCATTCAGGTCTGTACTGAAACATGAGGTTAACCCTCGTTTCAGCGCCCAAGTTTTCAGCTATCCAGTTCAACGTCGGTTTCGTGCAGCACTCCAGATGGTTCGGCAGAACCAGCACGCGTATTATCAGTTCGCCATGCTTCTTAGCTTCCAAATGGTTATATGTGCAGACTTTCCAATAATCGGGCGCATCAGAAATTCTTTCGGCACAATCCGCTGGTCCATACTTGAAGTCTAATAGGTAGATATCCGCAAAGCCAGCTAGGAGCCTAGCGGTTTCTGGGCCGTAGTAGGCATTCGAGTTCCAAACAACAGGCACATTAATGCTTACGTGCTTGAAGGCTTCCAGCCACTGCTTAAGCCAAGGCGTAGGTTCTCCACCTACAAGATTCACGTTTCTGCAGCCACTCAAGCGCAAACGCTCAACTTCCCTAGCCATTTCTCTGGGTTTGCATTCGGTTCCAGGTTCCTTCCACTGGGAAATGGTCCAGTTTTGGCAGTGACGACAGCTTATGGTGCAGCCCATGGTGAATATGGTTCCGGAAGGCACAAGCTCTGGCTCTTCGCCTAGGTGCGCAAAGATGCTTGACACCGCCATCGTATCGCCGCACTTACAGTAGCCCAACTCGCCCGCCAATCTGCTGACGCCGCATCTGCGACTGCAAAAATGGCAGCACTGCAGAATTCTCTCTGCGATTTCGTTCTTTAAGTCAAAATATGATGTTTTTGGCGTAGGAATCGCGCTGAAATTTTTGCCCACATCGATTTCATGTTCAATCTTGCGGAACTCTTCAGTGAGTTTCGCGTGTTCTTTCCAAAGCGCTGTTAAAGAGGCACTTTTGTCATATTCGGCTGGAAGCTTTTTAGCTATCATAAACTTGGCTTTTTTCTGGTTTTGCACGACAGCGAAGTATTGGGCTAAACTCTTTTTCGCTAATTCGTCATCGAAAACGGCGACGGCGTCGGGTCTTGTAATCTTCCACATGCTTCTCTATTAAATACATGCTGAACGGTGTACTAAAACAGTGCGTACGGGAAGGACCCCCCGCTTGACTGCAGTTTTCCTTTTATTGGAATCTGATGCGCACACACAGGGCAGCGCATGTCCTTTGTCAGGTTCCATCTGGTAATCTCAAAGCTGTAACGTTTGATTAAAAGTTCGTTGCAGTTTGGGCAATAGGTGTTCTCAGCAGGGTGCCCCGGCACGTTTCCGATGTAAACATAATGTAGTCCCGCGTTTCTGGCGGTCATGTACGCTTTTTCCATGGTTTCAACTGTTGTGGCTGGGGTAGTCGTCATCTTGTAGTCGGGATGAAAACGCAACAAATGAAAAGGCGTATCTCGACCTATAGTGTCTTTAATCCACGTTGCCATCTCCTTTATTCTGTCCATGGAATCTCCGATTTTCGGAACTACCAAGTTCGTGATTTCGATGTGGACGCCGTTTCTCCTAAGCGTTTTTAACGCCTCGTAGATGGGTTCCACGTCTGGAACTGCTGAAAAGTTTTTGTAGAAACTAGGGTCGCCTCCACCTTTAAAGTCAACCGTCGCCGCATCCAAGTACGGCGCTATCGTCTTCACAGCTTCAGGTGTCATGTACCCGTTCGTTACAAAAGTGTTGAAAAGCCCCACCTGATGCGCAAGCTTGGCGGTGTCATACGCGTACTCCATATAAATGGTTGGTTCAGTGTACGTGTAACTTATCCCATGGCAGTTCCTATTTCCTGCCACTTTCACGACATCCGCTGGGGGAAAATGCTTGCCAACCACTTCTCGGTCTTGGCTCACCATCCAGTTGTCGCAGAATTTGCAGCGGAAGTTACAGCCAGCCGCGGCGATTGACATAACCTGTGCTCCAGGGTTGAAATGCGAGAGAGGCTTTTTCCCTATTGGGTCAACAGCCGCAGAAACAGCCTTCGCATAATTCAGCGAGTAAAGAGTGCCGCCTTCGTTTTTCCTAACTAAACAAAAACCGGTTGCGCCGTCGCTTATGAGACATCGGCGCGCGCATAGATGACACTTCACTTTCTTTTCTTTCTGCTTCTTGTAGAGCATGGCTTCATGAAGAGACATCCGATTTTCGCCATCCTGAAGCGTTTTTAACGAAATTTACATTAAGAAAATAGAGGGTTATTTCTTAAAAACTCTTAGTAACCCTTTAGCCTGTTGTGGAAACACGTATCTTCACCGGTGTGGCATGCGGGTCCTTTCTGCTTCACCACGTACAACAACGTGTCGTAATCGCAGTCCGCTACTATTCTTTTTATCTTCTGCGTGTTCCCCGAGGTTTCGCCTTTCATCCACAGCTTTTTTCGCGAACGGCTCCAGTAGTGCGCGTAACCCGTGCTCAGCGTCTTTTTCAAGGCTTCTTCGTTAGCGTACGCCAGCATAAGCACCTCTTTAGACTCAGCGTCTTGCACGACAACTGGGATGAGACCGTTGCCTTTCTTGAAATCCAGCTTCTTCAGTAAATCTTCGGTCAAGGTCGGACAATCACCCCCTGCTTGCGCAAGAACTCCTTGATGACTGGAACTGGATACTGGTTGTAGTGGAAAACCGAGGCCGCCAACGCCGCATCTGCTTTTCCGTCCGTGAAAACTTCAACAAAATGCTCTGGTAGCCCCGCGCCGCCGCTTGCGATTATTGGAACGGTCACTTTTTCGGAAATGGTGCGTGTCAACTCTATGTCGTAGCCGTCTTTCGTGCCGTCCTTGTCCATCGAAGTTACCAGGAACTCGCCTGCTCCAAGCTCCGCAGCCCGCAGCGCCCAGCCTATCGCGTCTATTCCCGTGGGCTTCCTTCCACCGTAAGTGTAGACCTCGAACCAGACTGGACCTTCGCGGGTTTCCACCGTTATCTTACCCTCCGCCTTCTCATACCTTCTTTTCGCGTCTATAGCAACCACCACGCACTGCTGCCCAAACACATCGGCAAGCTTCGTTATCACCTGCGGGTTTTCCACCGCCGCCGTGTTAACCGAGACTTTGTCGGCGCCGCTGCACAGCACAAGACGGGCGTCCAACACGTTGCGGATTCCGCCGCCAACCGTGAACGGGATGCTTATGGCTCTTGCCACGCCCTCCACTACGCCGCGCAGTATGTCCCTATTATCCGAGGAAGCGGTTATGTCAAGAAAAACCAGTTCATCGGCGCCCTCATCCGAATAACGCTTTGCTAACTCAACAGGGTCGCCCGCCTTTTTCAGGTTCAGGAAGTTTATGCCTTTGACGACCGTGCCGCAGGTCACGTCCAAGCAGGGCACTATTCGCTTCGCTAATGGCATCTCTATTTTTCTCCTACCGTTGTTAATGCTTCCTTCAACGTGAATCTGCCCTCGTACAAGGCTTTGCCAATAACTGCGCCTTCAACGCCTACACGCTTCAGCGCCACCAAATCGTTCAAGCTGCCTATTCCGCCTGCCGCAATAATCTCCACATTTGGGTACTGGCAGGCTTCCCTAAGCGTGTCAAGGTCTGGACCTGAAAGCGTGCCGTCCTTAGTTATCGAAGTTACCAGAAACGCCTTAACCCCGAGCGCGGCAAACTTTTCCAACGCTTCCTTCATGCCCAGCGCCGTAGCAGTTTTCCAGCCCTCAACCATTATCTTGCCGTCCCTGTTGTCTAAGGCAACAATCACCGACTCAGCGCCGAACGCCTGCTGAATCTGGGTTACTGCCTTCGGGTCGCTGAACGCCAAAGCGCCAAGGATAACTTGGCTGACACCCAGCTTAAGCAGTTTTTCCGCAGCCTCGAACTTGCGGATTCCGCCACCCACTTGGATGGGCAAATCCACGCTCTCAGCGATTTCCGCGATGACCGACAGGTTGTTTCCCATGCCTAACGCCGCGTCCAAATCGATTATGTGCAATTTTCGTGCGCCTTCTGCCTGCCATTTTTTCGCGGTTTCCGCTGGTCCGCCAAACTGGTCGTAAACCTTGGCGGTTTTCGGGTCGCCATGTATCAGCCTAACAATTTTGCCGTTCATCAAGTCAATAGCTGGAATCAACTGCACTGCGGTCACCTTCTCACTATATTGGCGAAGTTCTCTAGGATTTTCAATCCGATGGCGCCTGACTTTTCGGGGTGAAACTGCGTCCCGAACACGTTTTTGCTGGCTATGGCTGAAGTAAACGTTGCTCCGTACTCTGTCTCCGCAGACACTATCTCTTTGTCAGCGGGCACGGGGTACAGCGAGTGCACAAAGTACACGTAAGACCCGTCAGCAATGCCCTCGAAGAAATCGCTCGGCTTCACTATTCGAAGCGTGTTCCATCCCATGTGCGGCACCTTCACCGCGCCCTTCAACCATACGTTTTTGCCCTCGAAAAGCCCCAAGCCTCTTCCCGGACCTTCTTCACTTTCTGGGAAGAACAGCTGCAAGCCAAGGCAAATCCCGATTAGTGGCGTGCCGCTTTCAACCGCGTCCAAGAGCGTTTGCTTCACTGCGTCAAGTTTGGTGATGGCAGCGGAAAAGTTCCCAACTCCTGGCAACGCGATAGCATCGGCTCTGCTTAGTTGCCTTGGTGACACGGTGATTTTCGCGTCCAGCCCAACCTTTTCCAGCGCGGTTTTCAGGCTGAGGAGGTTGCCTACTCCATAGTCGAATATCACTGCTTCAGGCATCAGATTACTCCTTTAGAGCTTGGCACGCCTTTCCGTCTCGGGTCCAAGGCTACCGCTTGCCTAAGCGAAAGCGCCAAAGCTTTTACTGCGGCTTCCGCCTTGTGGTGGTCGTTGCTACCGTACTGCACGTAGACGTGGACGTTGGCGCACAGCGAAGTCGCCAGCGACTCGAAGAAGTGGTTGATGTCTTCTGTGGGCATGTCTTCGATTTTTTTGCCGCGCAGTTTCAAGTCAATCTTGCAGTATGGGCGTTTCACGAGGTCCACGGCTGCAAAAGCCAAGGAGCAGTCCATGGGCGCTGCTGCGTATCCAAAGCGGGCTATGCCTTCTCTGGTGCCCAACGCTTTGCTCAGTGCTTCGCCTAAGCCTATGGCGAGGTCTTCAACCGAGTGGTGCCTCAGGTCGCCGTTGACTTTGGCGGTTATGTCTATCATGCTGTGTGTCGCCAGCGAAGTAACCATGTGGTCAAGGAAGGGCACGCCCGTGGCGGCGTTGACTTTTCCTTCTCCGTCAAGGTTCACTTTTACGCTGACTTCTGTTTCCTTCGTTTTCCTGTAAACTTCATCCTTTCTCATGTTTCGTCACCCAAATACGATTTCAGCGCGTTTAGGAGTTTCGCGTTCATCTCGGGCAATCCGACCGTGGCTCTGAGGCAGTTCTCGTACATCAAGAGCTTTCCAAGCTTCCTGAGGATTAAGCCCTGCTTCAGCATGTTCACGTAAACGTCCTCGTACGGTTTGCTGGTGTTGAACAGCACAAAGTTTGCCCGTGAATCGAACGCTTCCACCCCTCTTATCTCGTTCAGCGCGTTTATCAGTTTTCCCCGTTCAGCCTTCAACGCGGCAACCGCTTCCCTGACCACGCCAACGTTCTCCAGAAGCTTCCTGCCCATGGTTAACGTGACAATGTTAATGGCGTAAGGCGCAGGCATCTTGTTAATCGCCCTCGCCAGCAACGGGTTAGCCACGGCGTAGCCAAGCCTAAGCCCAGCCAAGCCGAAGGCTTTCGAGAACGTCCGCAACACCACGAGGTTCTCGTACTTGTCTATCAGCGGAAGCACAGAGTAATCCGCGTATTCCCCGTACGCCTCGTCAACCATCACTATACCAGCGAACTCTTCAATCAAAGCCTCAATCTCCCCTTGTTCAAGCTGGTTACCAGTGGGATTGTTCGGTGAACACAGGTACAGCAGTTTCGCCTTGGGCGTGAACGCGGCGCGCATGGCGTCAATGTCGATTTTGAACTCTTTTTTTAGCGGAACCGTAACGTACTCTGCGCCCTGATATTTCACGCAGTACCTGAAGACGCTGAACGTGGGTACAAAAGTGACTGCTTGATCGACTCGCTCCAAGAACAAACGCGTGATTCGGTCCATCACGTCGTCGCTTGAGTTCCCGACTGCGACGCACCCCTGCGGCAACCTGAGATACTCAACTATAGCTTCGCGCAGTTTCTCTTCTTCTTCCTGCGGATAAAGCCTCACGTCGCATTCTTCTGCCACTTCCTTCAGGAGCGTAACAAGCTTTGCCCGTGGCATGTACAGGTTTTCGTTGAAGTTCAGCTTCACGATTTCGGCGGGTGAAAGCCCGAACTGCTTCGCGGCGTTTTCAATAGTTTTCTCAGGGGCATAGCTCTCAAGAGCCTCTATCTTCGCAAGCTTCTCATCCAGCCACTTCTTACATTCCGATTTCATTTTTCAAACCTCGCCTCAACGGCTCTGTAGTGATTCGGAAGGTTTTCTGCTTCAGTCAGGACCTTTACATGTTCCCGCACGCTCTGCAATCCTTCCTTTGAACTCTCAACGATGCTAACTCTTCTTACGAAGTCAAGCGCAGACAAGCCTGAAAACACATGTCCGAAACCGCCTGTGGGCAAAACATGGTTGGTTCCGCTGCCGTAATCGCTCAAGGCGACAGGACTGTACGAGCCAACAAGGATTAGCCCGGCTGAAGTGATTATCTCTGCTATTTTCTCAGGGTTCCGCGTCATTATCTCGACATGCTCAGGAGCAAAAACATTCGCTAACTCCACTGCTTCAGCCATGTCTTTGCAGATGATTATGAACCCGTACTTCTCCAGCGCCTTCGCAACGATTTCTCCGCGCTCTGCACCAGCCGCCGTTTTCGCCAGCCAACTCTGCACCTCTTCTGCGAGCTTCGAAGTTGTAATCAGCCCAGCCACGCTGTCCGCGCCGTGTTCCGCCTGAGAAATCATGTCCAAAGCTATTAGTTGCGCATTAGCGGTTTCATCTGCCAGAATGAGGACCTCGCTTGGACCCGCAGGCATATCAATCGCCACATCCTTTGAAACGAGTATCTTCGCCATGGTCACATACTTGCTTCCTGGACCGACAATTTTTTTCACGGGGCGTATTGTTTCTGTCCCGTAAGCCATTGCAGCTATGGCTTGAGCGCCTCCGACCTTGTAGATTTCGTTAACCCCGCAGAGGTCGGCGGCGACGAGAACCAACGTGTTTACCTTGCCTTCAGCGTTGGGCGGTGAACACACCACGATTCTGGGAACTCCTGCTGCCTTGGCTGGCACCGCAGTCATGATTAAAGTGCTTGGGTAAGCGGCTTGTCCTCCTGGAACATAGCATCCGACGCTTT
>CAZEPB010000011.1:0-54777 GCA_964514055.1 uncultured Candidatus Bathyarchaeia archaeon
GTTTCTGTTTGGGGTGTGTATGATGTGTAGGGTTCGAGGGTGTATGGAATGGTGAGACCGACTGCTATTTCGTCAAGCATTGTGGTTCTGATGGGCCCAGCGGCACCTAAGTCGGCTACTGTCCTTGCATATGTTGACCTCGAGATTTGAATTTTTTTCATAAATGCTGCCGATTCCTGTTGCCATCTTTGAGTGAGCAACTTTTCTGTTGCGGCGAGTACGAGCGTGATTGGCGGTTTAGAGGGTTTTTGTGTCTCTGCTATTTCGCTTGGCGGTGTAGGTTTTTCTGAAGTTAGTTGTTCGACCTCGAATGGGGTCTTGTGTATCCGGCTAACCGCTGGCTTAGGGGATAGCCAAGGATAAGTCTGAGTATGATAAGCCATGCGGGATGTCAAAATTGAAGGAAGTCTGAAGGCTTCAACTGGAGCGTGTCTCCCTTCTGGTTTAAGCTTAGCAGGTATTAAACTTTGTGAGGTAGGTTCGCGGGTCTCGTAAGTCCGAGATGCTTCCAAACTCGAAATTGGCTGCGTTAGAGTTTCGGTGACAAGTTTCTCGACAGTTGATGCTGCAATTGGGAGCGCTGAAAGACTAACTCGGCTATCGTGTAGTGTTACTGCCCCTTCACGAATCCACGAAGTAACTGCGATGGAGATTTTTTTTAGTAGTATGTTTATCTGGCTGGGCGGCGTCGGAGTAGGTGTCTCTGGCAAAGTTCCAGCATAATGAGGGGAAGGTTCAATGCTTGGAGAAGTAGGTTGGGGTGATGGCAAACTTTGCGAGATAGGAGTTACGCTTTTTAGAAAAGTTGTTTGCTTTTCAGAAATGGCTGTTGGCAATCTGGTTGCATAGCCAACTACCCTCAAGGTCTCAGGACCAAGTGTGATGCCACCAGTCCGATCGGAAGGCGCTGCTTTAGCAATCACTGTTTTATCCAGTGATGTTTCTCTTGGAAATTCCTTTGATGGGGGTTCAGGAAAGCTGGTTTTTTTCTTTTCCTCATCTATAGGGGTTGCAAGGGGTTCTGGGTGAGTGGGCTTGCGCTTTTCCTCTTTTAATGGTGTTACAAAGGATTCTGGGTAAGTGGGCTTAATCTTTTCCTCTTCTAAAGGTGTTATAAACCGTTCAGGATAACCGGGCTTTTCCTTTTCTAAGCGTGTTCCCAAGCGTTTAGGATAACTAGGTTTTATCCTTTCCTCTTCTATAGGTGTTACCAAGGGTTGTGGGTATCTGGGTTTTTCCTTTTGCCCTTCTATAGGGGTTAAGCGTTCTGAATAAGCGGATTTGACCTTCTCCTCTTCTAAGGGTGTTACAAAGCGGTAGGGCGTAAGACCTGCAAAAACAGTGCGATCCAGTAACACGGGTTTAGACGCTGCCGCAAGAAAAGTGATGGGAACTGCTTGCCTTTTGTATTCAATAAGCGTTGAAGACAGCGTCGTCATGCTTGGAGTTAGTCTGGACCAAAGTTGAGTTTGCACTTCCGCAATACGCTGAACTAGAGTTTCTTGAGGTACCTCTGCCAATTGTTTCTCGAAAATTTTCCCTGTGATCTCAGGTTCCTGTGGTTTCGGAAAGGTAGTAAGTTTAGCAGGTTTCTTGGTTAGCGGTACATCCACTTTTGATATCGCTCTGACTACAGAGAGGTCTAAAAGAAATGGAATCGCGAGTTTTCCAGTTTGTGGAGGAAAATACTCGCCACCCCTTAGTGTTATGCCTTCTGTCTCGAGATAATACGGAAAAAGAAGCGTGAATCTAGTTAAGGTGAACTCTTGAATTGATCTGTATAAAATTGATTGATAACTAACAGTCTTAACTATGAAGCCAAGAAAAAAGGAAAAAAATGAGGTTAGAGGAGCATAGAATTTTGAGACTTCGGTCACAATTTCCCATAGGCTTTCGATGAAATGTTGGCTTGATTGTGCCAACTCAAGAGGTTTTTGTATGAAATCAACTTTTTCCATACTTTACTCAGTCTCTTATTCATCCTCAGTTACAACTATTCTGTGCATGCCTTCTGCCGCTAGTCTTGCTGTCTGCCTCTGTTCTATTCTGTACGCCAAAGCTGCTGTGAGAAAAAGAATTTGGTTTCTTGTGAGGTCTGCTGGATGCTCTGCAAACTTGTATCCGCAATCTATGCACAGCGCTGCTAATTCAATTCCCTCAGGGGTTCGGACGAATTTTTCAACCGCTAACTTTTTTTTTGTGCTGTTGTCCCTGTTACACCGCTTAATTCTAGAACTTTCATGCCGATATATTCGGGTACACCAAATTTCATGCTCGCTACTTCTTCCGAAGTCAGCTTTGGTTCCTCAAGCCCCATTGAAGCAGCTAGTCTCAAGGCTTTGAAGTTTTTGTGTATGTCTATTTTGTTCAGGTTTGGGGTCCCATCTTTCTTCAAAGGTACGTTGCCTATGACTTCGAAGATTTTTGTCAGTTCGCCGTCTGTTAGGGGGCGAATGACTACTTCAGCGTTCCCATACTCGTTTATTTTAAGTGTTTCCCTGTATTTTGTTCCTTGAATAATTGCCTGTTTCGTTAGCTTAGGCATTTATCTGTTCTCCGCTATAGCCCTGGTATCTTTCCGTAGTCTGTTTCAATATCCCCGATTTTCGATCTTATTCTCGTTCCAGAGAAAGTGTACTCGCTTAACGCTTGTCCATTCGCGTCAAGTGTTAAACGATTGCTCTCAAGAGAGCATTCGTCAAAGGAAATAGTCCCCACTACCTTGTTAGTAGCTCCTTGCTTAAGCTCTACTACCAGTTGGAAGGTTTTTTCTTCTGACATCAATTGCTCAAACTGTGGATACGATGATCTGACTGTGAGTATCCCCGTCACATACATCGAACCGTAGTCTACGCCCAACCTTTCATGAATCCCAATAGCATGGACGTTTTTTCGAGCCCTAACTATCTTATAGTCTATAGACTGCAGACCTGGTATGACTTCTCCATCGCACTTGACGTTGCTAATATTTGCTGAAGCAACAATTGGTGCTGCTGGCACTCTTTTTCACCTCCATTTACGCTTGCACGGTTAAGGTTGCGTATATGTAGTCAATTGCTCTCACGGGTCTTACTGCAATGTCAACGCGCACTATGCCTTGGGCAAAGTCCAGCTGTGATGAATAGACATCCACTAGAAATGCTGGTTCCTTTCCGTCAGTGCTTGGGACAATGGATTCCTCCTTTGACATAGTCAACAGAAACTCTGTCAGCTTTTCTCTTAGGGCAGTACGTCCTCCTGCAGTGTTCAAGGTACCGATGAAGTTTTCGCTGACGTTTTTTACTCCTCTCACAGCATGATCCGCTACTCTCATTACGCTTATCTGCTCTTTGCTGGTCGTAATTCCCTTCTCTATGATTATTCCTCTACCGCGTCGCGCTTCAAGAGGCAAGATCCCTGCCTTTAACAGTTCCATTAACTCTGAAGGTCTATAGCGGGTCTCAAGTTCAGCAACACCAGTCAAGGGCTTAAACGTTGGCGAATAGTAGTATTCCAGCTTGCTAAGCAATCCTGCAACTGCTCCGCTGACTCCGTAGGGGGCGACGATTACGAATCTGTCACTAGACAATACTTCAGTTCTTTTCACTATATCCTGAATTGTTTCTCTTGGACCAACACTCCCTATTCCGATTCTGTTTTTTGCGTCTTTGCTCATGTTATGGCAGTGGGCATCTATTAGCGCATGAACCTTTGGGTCCCAACAATCGGCGGCATATACTAAGTCTATGTCGTCTTCCATCTCTAGCATTTCTAAAGCTTTTTCAAAATCCTTCAAATCAGGTTGAGCTGTTTTTCCTCCAGTTAAATTCGTCTCTCCTAGTGCGGGGTTCTTCTTCGCAGGTTTGATTTCCTTTGCGGCTTTAGGTTCTTTCCATATATCTGTTGCACCAACCATCTTCGAGCGACTGTTCAAGACGTCGACTATGTATAGATCACTCGCGTTGTCCATGGTCAGGTTATCAAAGACTTCGAATGCCACACCGTCAGTTACCTGAATAGACACTGTACCCGCAGCAGATCCCTTCGAGATACCGACTTTGATGTTGTTGCCTGCTTCTCCGGGGGATTTCGCCTCTACTTTTAAGCAGTTTTCGCCATCTGCAGTTTTTATTGTGGCAGAAGCACTTTCTGAGCCAGTAGCTTCAATGCGAGTCACAAATACCGTAAAAACGCCGTTTAGAAATGCTAGTCGAGCTTCTTTTGTCAAACTTTGATTCGGGTCGTCGCCAAACTTGTCTTTGAATTCCCTGAAGCTGGTAACGGGTGTCGGTAGTAGCACTGGTCCTTTTTCAGCTGTTCCCATTATTCCAACGATTCCGGATGGATTAAGTTGTTGTGGAACGATTTCTTTCACTACTTTTATTTCCACGCCTGGCAAAATTCTTGCTAATTCACTCACTCTCCTTTTTTTGGTTCTCCCGAACTCTATCTATTAGCCTAATCTCTTTATAAGCTTTGAAGAAATACACTTCTAGCGCTTGTATATTTAAAACGCCAAGCCGTACTACGCGTTTTATCTACTTTTAGAGGTGGCTAAAGAAATGCCAGCTTTCTTGCCCATTAAAAAGCAGTAATAACTTGAAAAAGGGCTTAGAACGTCTGCATATGGTTGTTTCTACGTCTTTTTTTCCTAATCAGATCTGAACACGCTTATTTTGGTTGCATAACCACGTTTCATTTGGCGTTATCGATAGGCAGTGCGGAGCGTCAGCTTTAGCAAATTTTAAATACAAATTGAGGCTAATTATAGCTTCGAGGTCGATATTGTGCCTAAAGCTGCCAAAGGAAAGAAGAAAAAGGCTGCAAAGAAGAAATAAAGCCTTCCTCACGAGTTATTTTCCTCCCATTTTTCTATTTTTCCATGAAAAAAAGTTGTATGTTCAATAATGTTTTTGCTTTTTGCAATTTCTTAGATATGAGAAATAAATCTTTTTATATTGAAGTGATTACTCTCTTCGTAGTCAAAGGAGACTGATAAATTATGGCTGTCCAAGCAACATCAGAATATATTAGTTTGTTAAATCAAGCTGTTTCAAGAGAAATCCAAGTTTCAATTCAATACATGCTGCAGCACACGAAGATGGAAAAGCTGATGCGTAAAGTGATCCCTGAGAACATTCTTCTGGACAAGACCACATACGATGCTGTCGGGAAGTTTCTTAAGGAAATCGCCATTGAAGAAATGAAGCATGCCGCAGATATCATGGAACGGATTTACTATCTGGGTGGTTCAGCAACCACAAAAGGTGGTAAACCAGTCATAGGAAATAGCTTAAGCGAATTTGCGAAGCTCGGAGTGAAAGCTGAAGAAGAAGCACTTGTACTGTACCGCAAGATTATCAAGGTTGCAAGGGAAATCGGAGACCGAACAACTCGTCAATTATTCCAAAAAATTTATGCTGCCGAGGAGGAGCACCTTTTCAAGTTCCAAGAATACGCAAACATGAAAGACGAAATCGAAGAGGCAGAAACAGGACCTGTATCGGGATGGCGCAAGATATTCAGTGACGACTATTTCGTCTTGCTGAACAAGGCGGTTGCGGCTGAAATCTCGGCGATAATACAGTACACGAATCAGCATGAGAAAGCCAGTTTGCTAGCCTTGCGGGAAAAGATATCGCCGCTTGAGGTTGTTTCTGAGTCTAACAAAGCCAAGGTCATCAGTGACGTGTTGAAGACTATTTTTCTTGTGGAAATGGAGCATCTTGAAAAGATTTCCGAAAGGATTTACCTGCTTGAGGGAGAATGCACCGTTGTTCCAGACCCGTTGCCACAGGTCGGTGAGACCGCTGATGACTTCGTGAAGCTAGACCGTGAAGCTGAAAACATTGCCATAGTGCTTTATCGGCAGATTGTTACGGAAGCGGCGAAGCGCGGTGACACGACGACAAAGCGAATGTTTGAAGACATAGTGATGCAAGAAGAAGAGCACTACTGGACATTTGACGATTATATGAAATAGCCTCTTTTCCTTCTTTTCTTACATCCAACCATTTTTTTGGGTACCTCGCAAGTTTTGTACTGTTGTGCTCACGGCAGTCTATAGCCCCCTTTTATATAGATTGAAACATAGAGTGAAATCGGGGTTGTTCTTTTCCGAAAGCTTAATTCGCTAGCGCGCGAAAGTAAATTACGGCAGAGGCGAACTGAATGGTAAAAGAAGAAAATGAACTGCCTCGTTGCGACGGATGCGGCGAATTCATTGACGATTGCAAGTGTGTCTGCCCTTACTGCGGCAAAAGTTCTGGCTGCGACTGCTGCACCGGCTACGGCAGAGCAACAGGCGGATAAAAGAATCATTCGTCGCCCGCAATTATTTCGGTTGTGAAAAAAGAAAATGGTAGTTAATAGTGTAAATTGGATGGCTGGCGGAGCACAGGGAAGCGGCGTGGACACCGCGGCAAACATTTTTGGAAAAGCCTGCGGCTACGGCGGACTCTACGTTTTCGGAAGAAGAGAATACCACTCTAACATAAAAGGGCTGCACAGCTACTTCCACCTGCGTATATCGCCGAAAGAGATTCTGGCGAACATAAACGATGTGGACTTGTTAGCGGCGTTTGATGCTGAAACCGTGGTGAGGCACTTGAACGAAGTTGTCCCCGAAGGCGGCGTAATCGTAGACTCAAAAGACACAAACACCAAGGTTCTAAACATACCGACGTTACCCCCAGAATTCAAAGAAGAACTCGTCAAGTTCATGAAAGAAAATAACGTTGGCGAAACCCTGAACGACTGGCTTAACCATGCAAAACAGAAAGGCATCCGCGTTTTTCCTGTGCCCTACATGGAGCTGCTAAACCAAATTGGAGAAAAACTCGGAATAGAAAAAATAAGCAGGATAACACGGATGATAAACGTCTTAACCATAGGCGTGTCTTTTGCACTCTTAAAGTACGACAGACATCTCGCGGAAAAAGCCGTGAAAGCAACTTTTGCAGCAAAAGGGAAAATCGCTGAAATGAACGTGACGGCTTTGAACCACGCGTACGACTACGCAGAAAAAAACTTTGACGGATTTAAGCACAGGCTTGAAAAAACCGAGGTTAACGAAGAGCGATTGTTCCTTACCGGAAATCAAGCAGTTGCCATGGGCAAAGTCCTCGGCGGCTGCAGAGTGCAAACATACTATCCTATCACACCCGCGGCTGACGAAAGCGAGTACTTGGAAGCGCATCAAATCATGAAAACCGGCCGCGAAGACGAAGCCATAGTGGTAATCCAAACCGAAGATGAGATTGCTGCTATAAACTCGGCTTCAGGCGCCGCGTTAGCTGGTGCTAGAGCCGCAACCTCCACCTCTGGACCAGGTTTTTCGCTGATGGTGGAAGGCTTAAGCTGGGCGGGAAAAAGCGAAGTGCCAGTGGTGATAACGTATTATCAGCGAGGCGCTCCTGCTACAGGCTTGCCCACTCGTAATGGCCAAGGTGACTTGAGGTTCGCTATGCACGCTGGTCACGGAGAGTTCCCGCGAATAATACTTGCTTCAGGAGACATTCAAGAGTGCTTTTACGACGCAGCAAAAGTGTTCAACCTCGCAGAAAAGTACCAGATGCCCGTGATTCACTTGATGGATAAAGCTATGGCGAACTGTTCACAGACCTATCCAGTTTTTGACCATGACAAATTCAAGATTGAGCGCGGCGATATAGTCACGGAAAAAGAGTTGGAAGGCAAAGAGTACAGGCGATTCAGATTAACGGAAACAGGTGTCTCACCTAGGGCTATGTTGGGCACAAAGAACGGCTTGCACTGGTACACGGGAGACGAGCACAACGAGGTTGGGCACATCAGCGAGGAACCCTTAAACAGAAGGTTAATGGTTGAAAAGAGAATGAAGAAACTTGAATTAGTCGAAAAAGAAGTGCCCGTTGAGGACAAACTGAAATTTTACGGAGACCGAGATTCAGAAAACATCGTGGTGAGCTGGGGTTCACCGAAAGGAGCCATCATTGAGTCGATTAACATGCTGAAACAAGAAGGCTTAAGCTTAGGCTTCATGCAGATGCGGCTTTTAAATCCGCTTCCCGCTGAAGAAGTGAAAAAAGCGCTTGAAGGCAAAAAGCGAATAATCGACATCGAAGACAACTACGCAGGGCAGCTGGGCGGGGTAATAAAAGAAAAAACGGGAATCGCTCCGAACTTTTACATTCTCAAGTACACGGGGCGACCGATGACGACCACAGAAGTGCACCAAGCGCTTAAGGCGATATTAACTGGCAAAGCGCCTGAAAGGGAGGTGTTGATGTTTGGGTCTTAAACCTTCAGATTTTAGAACAGACGTCTTTGCAGACTGGTGTCCAGGCTGTGGCGACTTCGGCATAATGAACGGGTTGCAGATGGCGTTCGCGGAGTTAGGTTTGGAGCCTCATCAAGTCGTGGTTGTTTCAGGTATAGGCTGCTCTGGCAAAGAGGCTCACAACGTGAAAGCGTTCGGCGTTCACACTTTGCATGGAAGGACACTGCCTTTCGCTACGGGAATCAAAGTTGCGAACCCTCATTTGGAGGTTTTAGCCATCGGAGGAGACGGCGACGGCTTAGGCATAGGTGCAGGACACTTTGTCAACACTGGACGGAGAAACTTGGATATGACGTACATAATTCACAACAACGGCGTTTATGGCTTAACGAAAGGGCAGGCGTCGCCGACGTTGCAGCGTGAGATGCAAACAAAATCTCTTCCAAAACCAAACATTAACGAGGCGGTGAACCCTATTGGGCTGGCGGTTATTTCGGGGTACACCTTCGCGGCGAGGTCATACGCTTATGACGTTAGGCACCTGAGAGACATGATAGTACAGGGAGTTCAGCATAAAGGGTTAGCGTTCATTGAGTGCTTGCAGCCGTGCCCCACGTACAACAACATAACCACCAAAGCTTGGTATGCGGGAGAAGACCGAAAAGACGCAAACGGAAAACCGCAATCCAGACTATACAAGCTGGAAGAAACAGGTTTTGACCCTAACGTGCACGACTGGTCTGAAGATTTCCAGAAGAAAATGGCGGCTCTTGACAAGGCACGTGAATGGGGCGACAGAATTCCAATCGGCGTTTTCTACAAGAACGAGTTGGAGCCAACTTTCCAAGAGCGCATAACAAACAGGATACCGTTCTACATGGACAGACCGCCCGCAAAACAGAAGCTCTGCGACGAAAACGGATTGGCAAAAGTAGACTTAACAGAGTTCATGAAAGACCTGAAAACAAGCTGAAAAGAAAAATTGGCTGTACTAGCCTTTACTCTTCGTTTTCCTCTTTTTCTTCGGATGCTTCTTCACTGACAACTTCGGCTTCAGCGAACCTGCTGCTTACGCGGGTTACCCGTATCTTAACGTGATCGCCATTTTGCGTTTTCGGAACGAAAACGACAAAGCCTTCTATTCGGGCTATGCCATCGCCTCTACGGCTCATCTCTTTGATTTCAACATCGTATTCTTGACCAACTTCGACGGGCTTGGGCGGACCTCTGAAGCCGCCAAAACTTTGCGCGTTCATATTTTCACCTCTCTACACAGCGAAAAAACTGGGTTATTTTTGGGGCGGTTTATTCCACACTCATTGTTCCGAATTTGCCGACGTTAAGCTGGATTTCACCCTTGAAGCTTGTCACGTAACCGTTTTCTATCTTAACCTTGTTACCTACGTTCACCTGCTCTATCTGCTCGTTCCAAAGCGTCAGTTTTATGCTTCCCGTCTCGTCTTCAACTCTAGCGTCTGCTACCGTGTAAGTTTCATCTTTGTATCTGGACCTAACTTCGCGGGGTTCACCTTTTTCTATAACATTTGCTTCAACGGTGACCCGTTTCATCCCATTTCTTAAATCCTTAATGTTCAACTTTTTTAAACTCCGTATTCTGCCTTTCACCGCAACCGCATGCGCCTTCTTCTGCACGGGTCTTAGTCTATGGCTTTACTTGCAGAAGTGCCCTTTAAACCATATAAATCTTGCTAACCCATCACAAAATCCAGTGTAGACCGTTAACTGAAAAAATTTGGAGCATTCAGGGTTCTTATTCTCTGTTCTGTTTCAGTTGTTAGGCTACCCCGAGCAAACCTAAGATTATGATTGTCAAAAACAAGCTTGCCCCTGACACCAGAAGACACTTCATCCAGCTGAACCCTGTTACCTCGCCACTGACAGACGCGTCTGAAGCAGCTTTTCCCACGCCCAGTTGCTCGGCGATTTGCTTGTCACTTGTTATGGCGCGAGTGATAAAGGTGCCTAAAGCAACAATCCACACCCACACAACTCCTTGGATGATGTACCCCACATTGTTAACAAAGGCTATTTGATCTAACAAGACCTGGTAAGCCGATTCGAATTCTCCTGAAACGTAAGCCAATATCTCCAGAGGATAACGTAAATCAGGCAAAGTCGTGTAAACTACAGCGACGATTAAAGCTTGAATAACTAAGGTTACCAGCGCATAACCAACTGCCACCATTAATGGTCGCCACAACACGTTGCCTTTCAACCCCTTAATCAGCAAGTACATAAGCCCCGTCAACACAAGCCATTCAAAAAGAAACGGAGCAAACCCATTAAACGCTGAATTTCCAAGGAATACCAAATCACCCCCGACATATTCAATCTGAGTTACAAACTTGCCTCTGAAAAACAACCCATCCAAGCGCAAGTCAATGTCTGAATTGCCGGACCAAACGAAATCCAGCTTGAAGCTAGTTATGTTTTCCCAGCTTGGACTCCCGCTGCTTGACCAGTCTCCCGAGCCGACTGGCACAGATATGTTGTTCCAAACGTTCACCACGTTATTGGAGAAGGCGCTGGTTAAATCGTAATAAAAGAAGCTTGCGTCGCTCAAAGAGTACAAGGTTAAAGTTACATTTTCAGGCTGGACATCGGGCGTTACCGTTTCAACTCTGAAGAAAACCTCCGTGAAGCCGTTGGCGCCGCAATCAACTTGGCCTCCAAAATCATTCAAAGCCATCTGGAGCATGCTGCTGTTACTGACCGCAAATTCGATGCTGCTGTTGCCATAATAGTCTGGGAAACCAATTATGGCTTGGGTGCCGTTTATGAAATCAACGGTGTTCTCGCTGATCGTTACACTAGGATTTGCTTGCCACAACGTGGCATTCTCGGTCCACACGTCTCCTTCGTCACCTATAGGCATGGTCTGTTCAATGTAGGACCTTGAACCAATCACGTAAGAGGAGCCAACCTGCGCCAATACAAAAATAATTAGCAGAAAGAAGGGCCCCAAGTATCCGGGTTTCTGTATTATGTCTTTGAACGCTTTATGAGGTGCATATAACACTTTGAGGATTTCTTTAGCTACCAATCTGTTAGGCTCCGTTTATCACATCAACGCTCGCATTATATTAAATGTTTGTTACATTCCAAGCTTGAGTCGGCGGTAAGTGGTGTAGTCTACGTACTCCAGAAACGGGTTTTCCGCTTGGAACTGAACGTTAATCTTTTGGCGTTGCCTCTTGTCGATGAGTTGGCGTGTCGTTCTCAGCAGGTACGCGTCGCTTCCCGCGCCTGAACCGTAACTGGTGATTAAAATGCGCTCTTCGGGCTTAGCAACATCCAAGACTGCAGCCAACCCTAAGGGCGAACAGCCAGAATAGGTGTTGCCGAAGTTGTTGACTTGAAGCGACACAGCGTACTGTTCATTCTTGAAGCCAAGTTGTTTCGCGACTTTAACTGGAAACTGAGGATTAGGCTGATGCGTTACGAAATAGTCCACGTCGCCTGCTTGCAGGTTAAGCCTCTCCATCAATTTAGTAGTTGCCTTTCTAACGTGCTTAAAGTAAGCGGGGTCTCCTGTGAACCTGCCGCCGTGCATCGGAAACGGCTCGCCGTCTCTGCGCCAAAAGTCAGGCGTATCAGAAGTGCAGCTGTACCAGCCTTCAATTTCAGCTATAACATCGTACTTTCCAAAAATAAAAGCGGAACCACCATATCCAACGAACATATCCAATTCGCCGCCTGGACAGCCTCTGGGCGCTGCTTGGGAGTTGTCTGCGCCGATAACCATGGCGTACTTCACTCCAGATTTAGGATAGCTGACAAGGGCGGCGGCGTCTTTGAACATGCTTGAGGCTGCTTTACACGCGAACTCGGTGTCCACAGCGTCAACTCCTTGGACGTCCCCGTCTTCTTCGCCGAGCTTCAGAACCTGCGCGACCTTTGACGCTATAGGCTTAACCGCGTAAGGGTTAGATTCTGAGCCTACGTAGGCTTTGCCAACCAGCGAACTGTCAACTCCCGAATGTATCAGCGCTAGCTTTCCAGCCTCAACCGCCGCGGTCACCGCATCTTCATCGATGAAGGGTACAGAACGCTCAAGCTTGCCTTCCTTTATCCTGAAACGTGAAGTGTAGAAGCCGTACCCCACGATTCCAGGCAAATCGTACTCTTTGCTGGGCTGAACAATATTGTATTCTTGATGGGGATAATACTCGTCGGCTAAAGTGAACGCCAAAGAAATTGTTGGAACGACCTCGCTTCTGCCTACTTGATGGCGTCTTCTGAATCTTGGAACTACTTCTCTGCCTTCCAGACTTGAAAGGTCAATGACTTCGTCATCGTTAATTAGCTGGTCGGTAATTCTTCCAGGAACACGAATTTTACCATCGTGAAAAGAAATGATGCCATAAACATAACGACCTAACTTCATAAACTTGTTTGTCGGTTCACTGATAAGCGTGCACAATTCGAGTTTTCCTTTTTCGTAGAAAAGGTCTATGCTGGACATTTTTCCGAAGCTTTTTCTGCCGCAGTTCCCGCAGTAATCGCGCACCTCGAAATATTCTTTTCCGCAAATTTTGCACCGACTAGCTTTCAGCCTGTCGCCAAGGTAAGATACTCTTCGCTCTATGGGTTCGCTACTCATCTATACTCTCTCCCCAAAATGCTAACATACGCCTTGGTGCCGAAACCCTCAAACTCTAAAGCACAGCCACACGGCACTGGATCTTGACCAACGTTGATTTGCCGCTCACCAGCTTCGCCTCTCAACTGCCTGAAAATCTCGAAAATCTGAGCGCCGCCAGTAGCTCCTAAAGGATTCCCGTCAGCCTTCAAGCCGCCGTTCGTGTTAACAAAAAGTTTTCTGCCATTTATTTCGTAATACCCGTCGTAGTCTTCGCAGTTTCCGCGTATGCTTTTCCAAGCTGTTCCTGGCTCGCAGAAGCCCAAGTCTTCCATGGAAACCATCTCTGTCACAGTGGACTGGTCGTACACCTCTGCGAGCGCTATGTTCAAAGGGTCTATTCCAGCCATTTTCGAGGCGTTTTTCATGGCGATTCTGGTGGCAGCGAAATGGGTTAGGTCGTCTCTTGTTGGAAAGTTTAGGTAGTCCGTGGCTGAGGAGCAACCTAACACGTAGACAGGTGCTTCAGTTAATTTTTTGGCGGTTGCTTTGTTCGTGAGAATTAACGCGGATGCGCCATCAGATATGGGCGCGAAATCGTAACGTCCCAAGAGTTTATGTGCTGCTTCTCTTGCACTAAGGACGTGTTCAACGGTTATTTTTTTCTGGAATTGAGCGTACTCGTTTTTGGTTGCTTGAGCATGGTTTTTGACGGACACCTCTGCCAAAGCAAGATTAAGCTTGTCAAGGTTTTCGCCTGTTATCCCGTATTTTTTTGCATAAGCCCTCAGCATCAGCTCATGGTGCGCTTCTGGTGTGCCTCCAGCGTAGTAGCTCCAAGGGTCTTCGAGAAGCATGAGGTCATCGCGGATTTTGTCCCAGCGGTCCGTCATTTTCTCTATGCCGCCTACGAGCACGGTGTTGTACGCACCAGCTTGTATGGCGTGACACGCAGTAAGCAGGGCGGCGCTGACGGAACGTGTGACTTCCATGGGTACGTGAAGTTCCGTAAGCTCTGACAGGAAACCTTCCTCTAACCCTAACTTGTTTGTAATTGGAAGAAAACAGTCTGAGAGATAGCACGCTTCCAAGTCTCTGCGTTCTATGTCGCATTCTTGTGAAGCGGCGAGCCAAGCTTCTTCAATAAGCTTTTCTGGTTTCTTTCCGTAATGCTCTCCAAACTTGGTTCTGCCAACAGCTACGATGGCTGGGCGTTTTTGCATGATTTTCCCTCTTGATAGCACATACACTTTTCTAAGAAGACTATTAAGTTTTTGCCATATTTGTGCGTGGAGAGAAATAAGCTGCAAGAAGTACAGAAACGCTATCCAAGTTAATCATGTTTTTCATAGGACTCTAGCAACTGCGATCATGTTGTTTGTGACTACAACCGTTAGTGCCATAAGTGATACGTAGTATCCTGACTGTAGGAAACGTTTCCCTAAATTCGAGTTAATTCCCAGCGTTTTTTCATTGGCATATCCTTGGTAAAATAGAAAGCCGATAAGTACGGCTGTTGAGAGTTTTATGCCGCTGTAAACTAGAATGTTGGAGTTGATTATGCCTGCAAACAGGGGGTTAATTTCGACTGCGCCGAAATATTGTACACCCAGAACGGTGGTTAACAAGTCTAGGAAGCCCATCGAGATCAGAACGAGACATGGCACCAGTTCCTGTTTGAACGTAGATGTTCCCCCGCTTTTCAACGCTTGTTACCTCTAGTTATGTCGATTACCCTGATACAGGTTTGAATGTTTGATGGTAAGAACTGATGTACACTTGTACAAGAACTTTAGCATAAAAATGTGAAAAATAGGTGTAACCGCATAGCCGTTTTTGCTGTTTATGTACAAAACATGCAGTAGTCCTGTTGAACAACAAACCGCAACTTTCGCTCTGCCCCACGTGGGCATCTCGCAGTATGAATTTTCACGAGCTCCATTAGCCAAAGTTCACAAAATTTTTATTACATGTCCGTCTGAATACGAAGGCTAAACTAAGTGGAGCAACAGAAGCCTTTGGATACCAAGAAAAACACGGCACTTTTGGGTTTGGCGTTTATCGTTTTTCTAGGTCTATCTTACGCAGAAAACCTTTTCTTTTTCGGGGTCTTGGGCGACGTTCTACAAAACCAGTTCTTAGCTGTTGCCATGCTCTTCATGCATAATGTTCTCGTGGTTTCCCTGATCCTCTTAGGCATGACGTTCTACGTTAACCTCGTGGTTTTAAACTTCTTCAAAAGAGAGAAACACGCTGATGTGATACTATCGCATCCGCGAATATTCGCGTTGATTTTCACGTGCATAATCATTTTTCTAAGCATACTACGCGGTGCCACTCTGATTTACGGCGGAATAAACCTTGAAGCGTTGCCCATTGTTTTGCTTGTTAGCGCGCCCATCGGCATAGTTGAAGGCTACGGCATCTACCTGACAATCAAAAAGACCTTGAGCAGAACAATGTCGATGAAGGCGCTTGCCTACATCTACGGCTTGTTCTTTGCGGCGTCGATCATGGAAGTCGGATTCATAAACCTGCTTGTAACGGTTGCAATGTGACTTCAGCTGGAGTTTAAAACTTCAGTTTTCAACAGTTTTTCCTTCAATTTTTGGATAAGTCTCTCCAAGTCCTGGCTTAACTCCACAAGATACTTAGATGCACCTGTTATCGTCTTGTATTTTTCAGGAAGCTTTGACAGGTTTTCTGCGGCGGTTGTACGTATTTCATCAAGGGAGGGAAGATCATAAATTATTTCGCCTTTTTCCATAACTTTGACGAGCAAGGGTTCACCGTTCACCGTCTCGTCCGCTAGCGCGATCACGTCTTTTTCAAAATTGCCGTTTTTGTCTTTGAACCTGTACACCTGTTTTCGCCCAGGCAGCGTGACTTTGCCTTCGCTTAGCTTCATTATCGGCGAAAAACCGCCATTCGCGTTTAGGGTTTCGCAGAGTTTGTAGATAACATCAACATAGGGCTTGTCTGCTGAAGTGCCCATCTTTGTTCCAACGCCGAACGCGTCGATCTTTGCGCCATTCTTCAGTAACGCCTCTATTTTGAATTCGTCTAAGTCGCCGCTCGCGAAAATGCGAACGTAACGCAGGTCCTTCTCGTCCAGTAGCTTTCGGACTTTTTTGCTTATCTCGGTCAAGTCGCCGCTGTCCAACCTTACCCCGCTAAGCTTATGCCCTGCCTTTTCAAGTTCTTTGGCGACCGTGACGGCTTTTTCTGCACCTGCGATGTCATCGTAGGTGTCAATTAAAAGCGTTGAATTGTTTGGGAAGGTTTTGGCAAACGCGCGGAAGGCGTCTATTTCTTTCTCGTAAGACATAACGAAGGAGTGCGCCATGGTTCCAAAGACTGGAATGTCATAATGGAATCCCGCCAAAACGTTAGATGAGCCTTGACATCCTGCTATGTAGCTGGACCGTGCCACTTTCATCCCTGCGTCGATGCCGTGTTCTCTGCGTAAGCCGAACTCGATTACCGCTTTGCCCTTGGCGGCGTGGACAACGCGTGAGGCTTTTGTGGCGATCATGGTCTGCAAGTTAATGGTGTTAAGCAGAAAAGTCTCCACCAGTTGAGCCTCTATTATCGGCGCAGTCACGCGGATCAAAGGTTCACATGGAAAGGCAACCGTGCCTTCTGGAACAGCCCAGACATCGCCTGTGAACTTAAAGTTTCTGAGGTAATCAAGAAATTGTTGGTTAAAGCCTTGCTCTTTGAGGTAGGCGAGGTGTTCCTCGGTGAACTTCACGCTTTTAAGATAAAGCAGGACTTGTTCCAGCCCCGCAAACAAAAGATATGAGCGATTCTCGTGCAGTCGCCTTATGAACAGGTCAAAGGTGGCTGGCTCAAACTTTTGGTTGTCGAAGTAGCTTGCGCACATGGCTAACTCGTAAAAATCCGTGAAAAGACTCATGTTTTGTTCGTTTTGGAAATTCAGAAAAGAGTTCATGCGCTATACTGGAAGACTAGGAAATTTAATCCTTTCTGAAGCTGTGATTCTGGGTTTGAACAGGTTGGAAAACTTGGTCTAACAGGGTGTTCTAAACAATAAATTTAAAAGTTGAACCCCCTAACAAGATGGCTAATGCCTCTCCTATACCCAATTAAGCGTGTATTCCGCTCATGGAAGCTTTTCCTAGCGCTCTTAATCGGCATAGTGCTAGCGTCTACTTTCTTCGCGGGCATAGACGTGAAAACCAACTTGGCCGCAAGGCAGGCCTTGGACGAGCAGCTTAGCAGCATTCATACGGATATGGAGTTCAGTGCACAACTTAACTACTCACATCCTGTTGAAGCTGAAGCTTTTGTTTTGGGTATCGACGGGGTCACAGATGTTGAATTATTCTACAGGTCATATCAGGCTGCGTTGTTGGAAAGCGACAATTTCACAAACCCTGAATACATACAGACCGCGGCATTACCCAATAGCTCGTCCCTCTACGAAGGCTTGCTAAACAAGCCGTCAGAAGGTATAGGGGAAAACGAAACTTACATTTTAGAAGGTACGTCTCTTGCAGAGAAAGTGAAAGTTGGCGACATAATTCAAACAGCGCTTCATTTTTCGACACCTAGGCTCGGAAACTACACGGATGTTCATTTGAATCTGACCGTGGCAGGTTTTGTCCAACTCAGCGACGAAGCCTACACGGTATTGTCAGGAAATTTCTTCTACATTTCCCCCATTGGTTATACTTATTCAGGGCAGTCGTTGGGTTATAGGTTTGATCTCATGTTTGTAAGTTGGGAAAACACCATCGATAAAATTTGGAGCAACATGTCAGATACCGCTCTTGAGACGAGGTTTCTTGTTTCAGTGGACCGTGACGCAATAATAGATCCATGGGACACTCAAGCGTCAGCAAACAACCTTCAGACGATAGCTGACAACATAGAGAACACGATACTTGGCAATTACGAGCACCATGTTGATGTGCAGGATAATTTGGTATACGCCTTGCAGTCTTTCCAGTACACTTTTCCAAATCTTTACATTGCGTTCATAATTGTTTCATTTCCAGTATTTTTCGTGGCTTGGTATATCGGGTCAACAGTGTCCGATGTTTCTTTCAATCTGAGAAGACGCGAAATTGGACTGCTGTCAACAAAGGGACTCTCGAGCGGACAGATACAAAGAATGTTTTTCACTGAAGCGTTACTAATCGGCTTGGTCGGGGGCTTACTTGGCGTAGTCGGCGGTTTGCTCCTGAATCAAGTGTTCACTGGTTTTAATCTGGAAACATTGTTTAATCCGCAAACTTTTAGTCCTTACACAGTGGCTTTCACTGTTATTTTCGGAGTGGGGTTAGCCTTTTTCTCAGTGTTCTTCTCAGCTAGAAGAGCTACTAAATTGCCCACGGTAGATGCACTTAAAGAATACGTGTCTATTGAGGCGGAAAAGCCCTACAGGAAGCGGTTACCTTGGATAGCGTTCGTTCTTGGCACCTACAAAGTTGTAATGTTCATTCTAGGTTTAAACTTAACAACTCTATTAGCCCCCGTAACCGCTACAGGGGGCGGCAATTTTATCATCACACTGCTGCTATTACCCCTCGCTATACTTGACCAAGTTCTCAACTATATTGGACCTTTACTTTTCTTTTGGGGCTTCACAAAACTGTTCATTCAGAACTCACTGAAATTTCAGCAATTAACTTCGAAAGCATCAAGATTAATGGGTGATTTAGGTGCTTTAGCCGCAAAAAACGTCCGAAGAGCCCCTGCAAGATCTGCTGCGGTAGCCTTTCTAATCGCGTTAATCATCGGCTACGGCGTTCAAGTAACCGTGCAATTGGCAAGCGAACAAGACTACGCCGTTAGACAGGTCAAATACGATGTTGGAGCAGATATAGTGGTCAGCGTCATAAATGCAACTCGAACGCAGACAATTTTAGATGACATTGTGGGAAATGTTTCTGGAATAAAGAACGCAACTATGGAGTGTACGCTCACCCAAGAGTACGCCGGGACAACAATGAAAACTGTAGACCCAGATTCCTGGTTGGAAACAGCTTATTACGAGAAAGAATGGTTTAGCGGAGCAAGTTTTGAGGAAGCATTCAATCAGCTTCGCACAGACAACATGACAATTATTCTGGAGCACAGAGTCGCCGACGATCTTAACCTGACGATCGGCGATGAAATAAGCATAGATTTCCCGTCGGGAGCACGAAAGCTGAGAATAGTAGGTTTCTTCGGTCCAGAACCCGTTGAAGTAGGACTCTATTCTTACTACCTTTTGCAAACTTGGTCTTTTGTTCCACGAAACCTCTTCAACATGAGTAGCCCCTCTAGCGACGCTTACGTTTTGGAAAGCTTTCAAATTAATATATTGATGAAGTTAGATGATGGAGTTAATGGAACAAGTGTTGCGGAGAAAATTCGAAACCTTGACCTCGAGATCTATGGCGTAGAATCTTTTGACGAAGAAATGACGAAAGCACAGGAAAACCCAACTTCGAATAACAGCCTGCAGATTCTGGAGATTCAACGGTTAGGTCTCATGTTCGCTGTTCTTGCTGCTTCTGTAGGAACCGCACTGATAAGCATTGTGAGTATGAAAGAAAGAAACCGTGAAGCCACACTCATGAGTGTGAAAGGGCTCTCCTACAAACAACTTGTTTGGATGTTTCTCACCGAGAACCTTGCAATCGTGACTTTTGCAATAATTTTAGGCTTAAGCATTGGCTTAATAGCTGGCTACGGCAGCGTAGTCTCATCCAGCACTGTAATCTCCGCACTCGTGCAGAGACACTTTGTTTTCACATATGACTCAGCGGTTACAGTGGTTTCTTACGTATCCCTGATTTTTGCTTCCACAATTCTACCCATCATAGTCATGTCAAGACAATATGTAACTAAACTTGAGAGGATGATTAGGTTAAGATGAGCGGCTTAGACGTAAAAATAAAAGACCTTGTTAAAGTGCATCGCACAGGCAAGATCGAAGTGCAAGCTCTACGTGGGTTAAACATGGATGTCAAAGCAGGCGAGTTAATCGCCATAATAGGTCCCAGTGGAAGCGGAAAAACCACTCTGCTAAACATAGCTGGCGGATTGGACACTGCCACCGCGGGCACCGTGCAAGTGGGCGAAACAAATGTAACATCTCTTTCCGTAACGCAGCTTGTTAATTTCCGAAGAAAAATGGTTGGACACATATTCCAAAACCTAAACCTGATTCCAACGCTGACCGCAGAGGAGAACATCGAATTCTCCATGGTCGCCGCAGGCGTCCCCAGAGGAAAACGCCATGCGCGAGTAAAAGAACTCTTGGAAACAGTCGGCTTAACAGACCGTGCTCACCACAAGCCTGAAGAGCTAAGCGGCGGCGAGCAGCAGCGAATAGCAATTGCAGCAGCGTTGGCGAATGATGCACCTGTTCTGTTGGCGGATGAGCCTACAGGGGAACTTGACACTGTCACCGCTAAATGCGTAGTGGACTACCTCGTAAAGGTAAACAAGGAACTCGGCAAAACCATAATCATGGTGACGCATGACCCAAGCGTAGCCAGAGTATCCCACAGGATTCTCCGCATCGAAGACGGTGTGATAAAAATGGCGCTGACACCGTCAGAAGTCATAGTTGAAGAAAAAGCCGTCTCCTACACCGACCAACTGAAAGCAAGAATAGACGAAATAAACGAACAGCTGCTCCAACTGGACAAAGACTTCAAAGCTGAAAAGATAACAGGCGACGAATACACCGAGCAAAGAACGAAACTAAAACAGATCTTGGAAAGCCTACGGGAAGAACTGTCACGCATGGGCATGGTAACATAACAGAAAACCGAGGTAACAAACAAACCCCAAACCAGCAAACACCTCTCCAAGAGCATTTCAGAATGGGAATTCCAAAAAACTCTTCACAACCCTAACCAAATTAGCAATAAGAGAAACGGAATTAAAAACGTTAGAGCTTTTTTAGAAGTGTCTAACGGAAATAAAGAAATCAAAAGGGTAGGGGAGTTATTTTATGTCATACAATTCTTCAATGTTTCTTGCTGAATCGTATATCATGGATAAAATCAAACCAACACAACTGAAGAAACCCAAAATTGCGAATGTTGTTAGAGTAAATGCCATTTCAAGTCTATTTGGAATAGACTCGGGAAGGCTAGCAAATCCCATGCCACCTATTGAAGTGGCTAATGAAACAATTAAAACAAAACCTGCCCAAATTGCTATGTTACTAAATCTTTTCTTTGCCTCTTCGATTTTATCCTTTTTGGTGCAATAATCTCTGAATACTTGTGAAGTTTCTAGTTTATTGTTTCCGTTTTTGAGGTCTTCAAGTCTAATATCATAAATCTGCTTTTCTAGTAGATCTACTCTTTTACTAATGGAATTGAGACCATAAACCGCAATTATTCCAAAAAAACCCAGAACTGTGGCTTCGGCTTCAATCAATGCTTTCAAAGTCTCGATATTGTTAACTGCTAAAAAGCTAAAAACACTTGCAAGTCCAAGAATAAGAGGTGCACCAATACCGATAACAATGATAAATATGGTTGTTATCGGATGCCTCTTCATAAATTGTACAGTTTCAGATTTCTTAATCCAATCCAAAGTTTTGCCCATTTGCTCTTCACTGTTCTGATTAGTTCTTTCGGTTCAGCTATAAGGTTTTAGCATACCCTATTTTTTCAGCCATGATTGTATGGCTTTTTTATCAAATGAGATTCGCATGTCAAAAGTTCTTATCAAATCTTTTGAAGAGTTAGGCGGATAATATATACACATTGTCTTTTTACCAGCATCTTTTACAGCTTCAATTAACGGAATAAAATCTCTGTCTCCAATCATGAACATAGCTGTGTCGTATTGATTTGTATAAGCCTTAGTTATGGCATCTATAGCCATTAGAATATCAACGCCTTTTTGTTTGAACTTCTTGTTAGATGATTTCACCAGTTTTCCTAATCGAACTGTGTATGCGTATTGGTCGTCAATTGATTCAAAATATTCTCTTTGGGTTTCATAATCTGGATGAGTCTTATCAACAATTGCGTCATAATAATATATCCGAATTAAATTTGCTTGAAAAGGATTAGTTGAATAAGTATTAAACATTCGAATAAATGTCCATGAAAGCCTACTGAACTGTATGTTTTCACGTTTATAAAGTTCCTTACATAGCTCTCGTAAATACCCACCATCAACAAAAACCATTATCCGTTCAAAAGGCTTGACTTCTTTGAGTGCATTCAATACACCTACATCTATTGGTTTTCCACCTGCTATTAGTTCCATTGGCATAATCAAACCCCATTCTTTTTGGTTTTTTGACCTTAAAGAATTTTTGTTGCCTCTCAGGTCTTCCAGAAATGTTTTATATTCTGTCAGGGAACGGAATAATTCTGAAACCAAATATTAGCTCACATAACGGCAGTATAACCAAAAAGAATATTGCACAAAATTTCAGTGTTCTGGTTTTCCAGTTAGGATACCTGTGTCGAAATGATAGTATGCCCGTAGCATATTTTTGGTGTAAGTAACCCCATTCAGACCATTCAACTATAGAGTAAATAAGGAAACCCAGAGAAATTAAAATGGGGTATTTTGGTTCAATCGGTAATGGATAAACCAGAGATATGACCAAAACTATAGCACTTATTAATGCCAAAAAGTGATACCATGAAAGCTTTTGAAGACCTTCTGGTTTGACATCAACACCTACCGTGAGAGACCCCGTTCCCTTATTTGCTTTTTTATTATCAGTTTATATGCTCTTATAACTTACGCCATTCTTAAGGTTACTACTTTATAAGCTCATAATACCCGTACTGTTCATCCAATTTATATTGGATAGATGACGGGTACATCATATTTTCCTTTAATGGGCTATTGTTTCTTTTTTCTAACGAAAGAGAAATTGAAAAACCTTTAACATTAGTATCAACTGAAAAGTACACTTTCTTGTCATTGTGGTCCCAATCATCACCGCTTTTATGCAATGTAAAAGGAACCTTTACAACAGTATCGCTAACTTGGGTATATGGTTTTTCAGTTTGATTTGAGAATGTTGCGTTAACGAAGGTGGTAACAAGATAAAAATCTCCATCTATATTACCACCGTTCTTACAGTTAATCACTATCGGCTGATTTTCACCTGTAAAACAATAGTCGCTATATTGTCCTATCCAATAGTCAATTGACGCTTGGTTAGTTTGAACAAAAAACTGGTCTCTGTTAATGGTAAGAAAAACGCCGATACATGCAATAACAAACATGCCTATAGCAATAGAATTTCTATTCTTCTTACGCATGTTAATGAATAGAAGTTCAATACTCTTTAATTTTTCGTTATAATGTAGTATTAAATGTCTTTACATTTTTGTACATAAAAGGGGAAAAAACCACACATAACCTGAGAACGCTTAAATTCTCTCTCTGTGCACTGCATGTGCTCTAATATTAGTATAAGTAAATTTGTCGTGAGTAGATGATTGATTATAGATTAGTTTTTGCTGTTTTATTGTTATTTTGTTGTATTATAGTATAGATACTAATCTGTCTATGTGTATCTGTATGTATCTGTGTCTGTCTGTGTGTCTTTCTCTGCGTATTTTAAGGCTTAATGTACTCTTTTAGAAATAGTTAACATGCATATTGTTTGTGTATGTCACTTTTTGGCTTTCGCTAATAATCTACTAACTGGTACCCTCTAATCTATAGATACTGTCTGACTGTTTAACTAACTGACAGTGCTAACTTCTAGCTTCTTCCCGATTTTTTGTAAATTTGTGAATTGGTAAATTGGTGAATTTCGTTAGGGTTCTTATAGGGGCTGTTTTCTTCAGGTTTTCCTGCACAGGTGAAAAAAAGCATGCGCGTGTGGGGAGGTGATTTAGAGAGAGGATGCTTTACGATTTTCTTGGGCTATTCTATTGAAGCCCAGTGCACAGGAAAACAGCGTATTTGCCGTCTATTAGCCATTCATTGCAGAAACCAGTAGGGGGTAGGTTCTTCGCAGCCAAAACCGCCAAACCAAAGTTCAACCTATATAAAAGGGAGGGGGGTATAGTCACCGAGCACAACAGTTCAGCACTCACTATGTTTGCAAACGCCAGCTTAATCTGGATTGTGGCTTTGAAACTTTTATATATGTCTATGACCATGCTAGAAGCTGAGTGTCATGGCTGAAGTTTGTTCGACATGCGGGCTTCCAAAGGATTTATGCGTTTGTGGCGAAATCGAAAAAGAACAACAGCGCATCCGCATCAGACTTGAAACAAGAAAATTCGGCAGAGCAAACACAATCGTTGACGGCATGGATGAGCACAACTCAAACCTCGCAAACTTAGCTCAAAAACTAAAAACTTTTTGCGCTTGCGGCGGAACATCCAAAAACGGCCAAATCATGCTGCAAGGCGACCACCGCGAAAGAGTACGCGCATTCCTCATCAAAACCGGATACCCCGAAGAAAACATAGAACTCCAATAGCCACAAGACAAAGGTGCAAAGTCCCGATGAAACTGCTACAAAACGTCCGTGAAGTACTAAAATCCCTGAAACACAGCAAACCAACCAAGATTTACTGCCCACGATGCTGCAGCACAAAAATCAGCCTACACAGCAGCCTCGACCTTTGGCTCACACCAAAAAAATACGTTTGCGCCGAATGCGGCTACACAGGTCCCATAATCATGGAACTAGAAAAAGAAGAAAAAAAGAGTAGCTGATAAACGCCTAGTCAGGAAGCTCCAGATTCAACTGCTTCTTCAAAGTCTTATACCGATTCCTCACCGTGACCTCAGTCACACCAGCCGCTTCCGCAATGTCCTTCTGCGTCTTCTTCTCGTTATTCTGCAAACAAGCAATGTACAACGCAGCAGCAGCCAAACCCATCGGATCCTTGCCCGCAGCAGCACGCTTCCTTCTAGCCTCTCTAAGTATCTGAATCGCCGCACCCTGCGTTTTACCCGAAATTCCCGTTCTCTCAGCAATCTTCGACACGTACGTCAACGGATCAGCAATCGGCATATGAACCTCAAGCTCACGCAACAAAAGCCTGTAACAACGAGCAACATCCTTCTTGTCCACTAAGCTCGCCTCAGAAATCTCACGCAAAGTCCTCGGAGTCCCACTGCCACGGCAAGCCGCATACAACGCAGCCGCAGCAATAGCCGCAATAGACCTGCCACGAACCAACCCCTTATCAAGGGCTTTACGGTAAATGACAGCCGCTTTCTCCTTGATCGGTGAAGGAATGTAAACTTTGTCAGAAAGACGATCAAGCTCAGCCATAGCCTGCGCAAGGTTCCTGTCGATAGAAGAGTGAACTCGAGACCGTATCTGCCATTTCCTCAAACGCCACATCTGCAGCCTCGTGGAAAGAGGTAGTTTTCTTCCGAATGCGTCACGGTCCACCTGGCTTATGGCTGTGGATAAGCCCTTGTCGTGAACGGAATAGGATGTTGGAACTCCGACACGGCTTCTTGACGCTTTCTCCTCTTGGGTGAAAGCGCGCCATTCGGGTCCTTTATCCATCATCTGCTCGTACAGGACGAGACCACAGTCACCACAAACGGTTTCGCCCGTGTCATAATCGTGAACAAGGTTATCGCTACCACACTCTGGGCACTTGTCAACTAAGCGCTGACGTGTTCTAGCTTCTTTTTTACTCAATCTTTTACACTCCATTTGATATGTTGCGTAGAACCGTCACTATATCCCTTTTCGAATGGACAAAACAGTACATTCGGTCCGCGCAAACTAAGCAGATGAACAGATTTAATATATAAGCTTTACGGTTTTAACCATGATATTTCACGCATAACTCTCGAATAAAGAGGCAAAATACTAATCGACAGGAAAGAACACTCAAACCGCTTATATAACTTAAAGTTGAAAATAACATGCTAAGCTTCTGGCACCGCCGCTTTCCCCGCGATTTCGTAAGCCAACCAACTTAAAGGAACCAAGGCGATAAAGCAGTACCTAACCAGAGTGTAAATGAGGTATCGAGTCTGAGATATTGGTAAATAAGTAATCCAGTAATCAGGCATCCACTGGTTCTCGTACACGAAGAAGATTGCCCCAATTATCCACCCGATTAACAACGGCAGCATAATCGCCAGCAATAAGCAACTTATCCGCTCATCACGAATCCTGCGGAATGTTGCACGAAGGTAATCGGAGAAAATCCAAGCGTATCCCAACATGAAAATCGAGGTGAGAACTATGAAAAACCAGAACTGCACGAAGAAACTGCCGAAATTTCTGGTGAAAGTGTGAATTGTAGCGTCAGACAAGTATTGACTAGGTTGCCAAGCCACAAAAAGGTCCGGTAAAGTGCCATCCCAGAAGTGAGACAAGTTTCTCACCGTCCATGTTGACACTAAACCTAAAAACACCAGAACGGCTGTCAGGTAACTCTTGTTTCTCAACACCTGCCATCTCATGTAGTAGAACCGCCACAGGAAACCAGCGCCCCCCGTAATCAGAAAAAAGTAGCCCAAGCTTGATTTGGTTAGAAAGCCAAGAGCAGCGCATAAGCCAGCGAGGATAATGTAGTTTTCTTTTTCAGGTTTTAGGCTTTCTAAGATGAAGTATAATGTGAGGGCATACCAGATGAGCACCATGGGTTCCGGATAGTTCCGTGAAGTCGAAAGAAGATAGGTTGGAAGAGTAGCTATCAACCCAGTCGTTATCAGAGCTGGTGTTGTTCCGTACAGTTTTCTTGTAACTATGAAAGTCACTAAGATAGAAATGGCGAAGAGGAGTTCTGTTGCAATCTGTGTGCCTAAATGGACAGGCAAAAATGCGTAGAACGCAGCCAAATAGATAGGATACACTGGAGCGAAATGATGCGTGTATGCCCCGTCAACAATGAATTCGTGGTTTACGAGGAACGACTGCCCCATCTGCTGATAAAGCAGTCCGTCATGCATCCAATCGTAGTTTTCTTGTGTGGCAGTAAAATTAAGGTAGGTGAACGTACCGCACCCAATGATTATGGCGAGCAGAAAAGAGGCTGTCAGAACCTTTTTGGGGGCATCTAGGATTCGCAGTTTTTTCCTGAAGAGCAGCGTCAGACTGGTTCCGATAACCCCAACTATGCAGTACACGAAAAAAAGAGTCATTGAAGCCTCGCCATGCATGAACGCGACCCAATCCCCAGAGTCGCCTTGGATAAGGAGAAAGGTGAAAAGAGAAGCCAAAAGGTAGACGCAAACCACTACTGGAACGAACAGCCTTAAATGCCTAGTCAAGATGCGCTAAGCCTCCAAGTATAGAAAATACAGGTAAACCAAGTTGCATAATTACTTTGCTCACGATGGGGGTACAAAGATTTGTTATGTATGCGAGGTAACTTTTTTGGCGCGAGAATGCTTATTAGTAAAAGATTCGCCCATATGACCTCAGTGTTAATGTTGAAGCCCGGTGGTGTAGCGGTCAAGCATAGTGGGCTTTGGACCCGCCGACGAGAGTTCGAATCTCTCCCGGGCTACCAACGTTTTTATGTGGGTTGAAAGTAGATATGCAAAGGGGTCATGAATGAAGCCAAGAGTCAAGAAACCCACTGAAAAAGAGCGGCAAGAAGCAGAATCTTGGCCGACTTGGGAAAAAGAGGAATCCGAGTTTCCATGGGAGTATGATTTGCAAGAGACATGTCTAATTTTGGAGGGAAAAGCCGTAGTCAAGACGCAGGAAGGAAACGTCGAGTTTGGCGAGGGCGATTATGTAGTGTTTCCCAAAGGTCTCAAGTGTACGTGGGAAATTAAGATGAAAATCAGAAAGCACTACAATTTTGGATAAAAAAAGAGTTTAAACTTTCCTGGCTTTGCACAAAATGGAAATTCCGAACAAATAATTTACCTTAGATTCCAGTAAAAGTAGTTTCTCAAGAGTTTTGGACAACAAACCTAACTTTGAGATTCTTTCGTGCGGATAATCCTTTTTCAGAATTCTTGTTATGAGAATTGTCATGGGCAGTGCCAGCAGATTCCAGTGTCTCTGACTTTCTATCTCAAATCCTGATTCTTCTAATTTAGCTTTAAGCTCATCATCAGAATATCTTCGCTTATGCCCGAGGTAAATGTCGTGCTTTCCGAATAGAAATTTGTACGATGGCACGTTCAATATGAGGCATCCGTCTGGTTTCAGCATAGCGTGAATTTTTTTAATGATGCGTTTGTCATCATCGATGTGTTCTAGGACATCAGAAGCTATTACACAATCGAATTTCGTATCCGTTTTCCAGTTACTTATGTCGGCTTTGAACCCCATGATGCCTTTCTTTTTTGCGATTTCAACTGCTTTCTCGTCGCTGTCAATCGCCGTTACATTGCACTTTTTTTCCACTAAAATTTTAGATAGGCGGCAAGCGCCGCAACCTATGTCCAAAATGTTTTTGCCTTCAATCAGGTCTAGAATAAGTTTTGTTTTTACGTTGCTCCAGAAATCGCCTTCTCCTATTTTTTCTAGTTCTTCTGCGTGGCTAGGTGTGTCTTTATCCATAATTTGAGAACACCTTTACCCATATTAATTGTGTCTCTTAAGAGGTTAAGCTTTGAATTTGGCTTATAACTCCAGTTTACAGGAACTTCTTTTATTTTGTACTCCATTTTCTTGCATCTGAATAGGAGCTCTGCGTCAAACTCGAAGCCGTTGCTCTCTACGGTGGGAAGGACTTTTTCTAGAACTTCTTTTTTGAATGCTTTGCAACCGCATTGTGTATCTTTCACTTGGAGATTGAATAGAAGATTGAATAGTTTTGAGAAACTTTTTCCAGCGAATACTCTTATAAGCGGAGGGTAAACCAAGATTTTTGTTCCTTCAATTTCTCTTGAAGCGACGGCGACGTCTATTTCGCCGATTGATGATATTATGTTTTTAATATCTGAAAGGAATATTGGAAGGTCTGAGTCCAATAGCATTACAATTTTTCCATGCGCGTTCTTAACGCCTTTTTTGAAAGCTCCGCCTTTACCCAACCTTTTGGTTGAAGTTACGAGTTTGACAAACGGTGCAGTTTTTGAAAAATTTTTTACAATGTCGTCTGTTTTGTCTGTGCTTTCGGAAACAATTAAAATTTCACATGATTTGTTGAACTTTTCAACCAGTTTTTCCAGAGTGGTTTTAAGCCGTTTTTCCTCGTTATAAGCTGGAATTATGATTGACAAGTTCATTTTAAACACTTTGTAGCTTTCTTTGTTTTAAGGATTGTTTCTTTTAGTTCGTTTGCGGTCTTAACATTCGTGATTGAAGCCATAAGATTCTTTGGTTGAATCGGTGTCTTGGGTGCATTCGTCTCCGAAACGATTATTTCACCTGAGCCATGTAAGCAGGGTTGCTTTCATAAATCGTTTTTGCAAGTTCCATCTTGAAGAAGGGTTGGAGTGGTTTTTGACAAATGCTTTTTTATGAGTTCTAATTTATGCTCTTTCCAAGAGGAAGAGGATTGACAATAAAACGACCAAGCAGAGTGCATGCGCTGCAAAGCTTGTCTGCAGGATTGCGGCTGAAGCTGGCGAGCAAGGATAACAGATGGCGCCTGGTTCTCCTCGTTTTCTCTGTAGTCTACGCTTCGGTGCTTCTGTTCAATCTGGGTTACATGTCGCTTCAGTGGGATGAAATGCCTCACCTGTACGGTGGGCTGCTCCTGAACCGCGGTCAAACACATGATTACCTGTCAATCTACGGGTACTATCCGCCATTTTACGACATTGTAACTACAGGCTTCTACCAACTGTTTGGAGTGAGCGCTGCTTCGGGGCGGCTGGCAGCTGTAACGTTTTCGCTCTTGTCCATCTGGATTGTTTTTGAATTCGCTAATCGAGTCTATGAACCAAGAATCGCGCTGCTTTCAAGTGTGCTGCTTGGGACTATGCCGGGGTTCTTTTGGATTTCAAGAGTCGCGATGCTGGAGACCATGCTGATATTCTTCTTTTCTCTTATCTTGTTCTTTTTTTTCACTTGGCTGAGACGAGAAAAGGACAAGGCGCTGATACTAAGCGGTCTAGCCATGGGAGTTGGTTTCCTCGCCAAATATCAGGTTCTGGTGGCGGGGTTAGTTATGATAGCAGGCATCCTGCTGTTGGGACGTGGCAAACTGAAATGGCGGTTCTCCAAGTTCCTGCTTGTGCCTTTGATAGCTGCTTTGGTTGTGCTGCCTTGGCTTATGGTACTCTACCAGAATGGCGGTTTAAACAACTTTGGAAAGTTGTTTTACGTGATAAGCGGAGGTCACGAAGAAAGGTTGGAGTACAGCGCACGATTCCCTCTTCCGATTTTCTATTTAATTGAGATGACGTGGCCTTTCACTGACATCCCAGTTCACCCTATATCGTTGCCTATTTACATTTTAGGCTTGCTGGGGTTAGGTTTGTGGGCTTGGAGAAGAAAACCTGAAGACAAGTTCTTTCTTGCCTGGTTCGCAATAGTCTACGTTTTCTTCAGTTTGCTTCCTAACAAACAATGGCGCTACATAACTCCAGTTTTTCCTGTGTTGGCAATTTCCGCTGCGTGTTTCATTCTGTTTGTTTATGACAAAGCGGCAGCAACTTGGAAAAGTCGATTAATGAGCGTAGGTAGGAAAAACGCTCTCAAGGTTGCTGCTGGTCTTTTTGTGATTCTCGCAGCAACGTCAGTTGTTTACAGCAGTTATGACGCGTATCAGATGGTTGCGAGAGACCAGATTCACATACCCGTAGAAGAAGCCACAAACTATGCGGCTAGCCGCATGAGCTTGAACGAGTCTATAGTGGTTTTGGATCCTTTCAACCTTTTAAATCAGGATATGGTGCTGTTCTATTTGCCCGCGAACCTCTCCAGCCAAAGCCATGTTCTGCAGTATCCAGAGTTGCCAATTGACGCGTTCAACTCGACTTTCGACGTGAACGAGCTGATTGGGTTGTGCGTGGATAACAACGTGAAATTCGTGTTTCTCTACGAACACGCTGACGTTATGGAGGTTTACACGGAGCTTGCTGATACGGGCAGGTTTACCTACGAGCATGTTGTTGGAGATGTCCCGCGTTCTATTTCCATATTGTCTTTCGAGTAGTTGCTTTCTTATTGAACTTCTAAAAACTCGAACCCAGTCTCTTTGTCCTTGACTCGCCGCGCCTTCGCTCCAGCCAACTCCAGCACCACTACTTCGCCTATTCTCCAAACATCAACGCCCATGCGTACGCATCCAGTTACAGTGTTTTCGTTTCTTCCAAAGCTAGTGTGCATGTGAAGTTTCGGTTTCCCAGCTTCGTCTGCAAAAATTGTCCCCACGCCGCAGGCTTCATGCACTCCCTTGAGCAGAGTAACCATAGGCTCTGGAGGAAGGGCAGAACCATCTTTGGGACCTACGACAACGCAGCTGTTTTCTTTTGCGCCGCCTAAAAAGAAACAGAGCGCCGCGGAGACGTTTTTTTCAACTGCAAATGACTCGAGAACCTCATGAAGGCGGTCGCCATCATGTAATCTTAGCACGAAAACTCTGCCGAGTTTTGCTTCGGTAAACCGCATTTTTTAACCTCTTGCTTCTGAAATTAAATTGGAGAGGCGAATCTGCTATAAAAATGATTTCGAGCTTGAAGCTGCGGTTTAGAGGCTTGTGTTTTTTACATTCTTCTGAGGTAGAGGGGTTTGCCAGCTTCTTTTTTCCTTTTTTCAAGGTTGTAGCCGTCTGCCGCTGTGACAGCGTTTTCTTCTGTGAAGATTTCGGGCACTACTTGAAGCGAAATGTCTGTATGTGTTTCAAGTTTTTCCTTTTTAGTGCGGCTCATTTCAATCCTTCTCTTTTATCCGCACTTATACAAGTATTAAGACTTAATAAACATTTTGAGCGGTGTGTATTACCCAAATACACAAACTTTTTCTCAACGTCCTTGCACTAAGTGTTTGTGAAAAAACTCGTCAATTGTTTCTGTTCAGCCTCTTCCTTGACGAAATGTGCGATTTTCACGCCTACCCTGCGAATTTCAAGTTCAGATTCACTGAGGAATTTTTCGAAAAGCTCTCGAACAGTTCTCCTAAGAGCTTCTATGTCGCTTGTGGAGGTTTCCAACGTTTTCGATCGGCTTCGAACACTCAAATTTGTCATGATGGCGATTATTCCAACGTTTTTGAAGCTGATGTTTCTCTGCACGAGTTCTTTATGAATGTCTTCGATTAACTGATTGCATTTCTCTAACACCACACTCAAGTCACGCGTGTTTTCTTTTAAGGTGGAGATTCGGCTAATTGATTCTGCCTCGCCTGTTTCCTGAACGGCTTCATTATCTACGCCGTTGGCTGCGTTGTGAAAGTACACGCCGAGGTTTTTCCCGAAAAGTTCCATCAGTTTTTGCACGTTGTACCTTGCCAAGTCACCAATTGTTTTCATGCCCAACTCAGCCATTTTGGCGGCGGTCTTTCGTCCCACGCCTACGAGGCGGTTAACTGGCAAAGGCGACAGGAAACGCTCAGCCTCTTCAAGCCTGACTATGGTTAACCCGTCGGGTTTCTGGCTGTCAGCGGCGATTTTAGCCACAAGCTTGTTTGGTCCAACACCCACGGAAAAGGTGATGCCCACTTGGTTTTTTATGTCGCTTTTCATTTTCTCGGCTAAATCGTTTGCCGCCTCAAAGTTTCCTTGGGTCTTCTGCGTGACGTCTAAGTACGCTTCGTCTATTCCCACTTGCTCGAAACTGTCAGCGTAGCTCCTGAGCGCACGCATTATCTTGTCTGAAATTTGCTCGTAAAACTCGTAGTCAACAGGCAGAAAAACCGCTTCAGTGCCTTCCAGCCGCCTCTTCGCCAAGTACAGGGGAATTCCAGATTTGACTTTGTATTTTCTGGCGACGTAGTTGGCGGTGCTTACGGCTCCGCTGTCTTCGGTGCGTCCCGAATAAACGCCTACGACGACGGGCTTGTCCTTGAGCGCGGGGTTTCGCAGTTCTTCGCATTGGGCAAAAAAATAGTCAAAATCCACCAGCATCACGACTCGCGTTTGCATAACCGCATGTTCACCTCGGTTCAGCGTTTAACAGCCATGAGCCATCGCAAGCCGCCGTGTTCAACTGAGCCAAGCCTTCTCTGCAGACACCAAACTGCATGCCATGTGTGATTGTTAAGTCACGGATGTTCTTCATGAGTTTAAGCCTTAAGTCTCTTGGCAAGAGTGTGTTTCCGCCTATTTTTTCGCCTTGTTTGAAGTAAAGGGGCTTCAGTTTTTCCGCCTCAGTGGGCATAGCAGCGGAGAATCGACGCCAGTTGTCTGGTTTTATCTTGTAGGTTGAGCTTGTCACGTGCTTGACGCCGATGCTTGCGAGTGCGGCAACGAGCTTTTCCTGATCATCATTCACGAAGGGAATTATGGGGTCTATGCGCACCGAAACGGGAATGCCTTTGCTTATCAGGTCTTCCGCGGCTCTGAGGCGCTCGGTTGGCGGCGGAGCGTGCGGTTCCAAGAGCCGTGCTACTTCCGCGTCGTCGGTTGTTATGGTTAAGGCGACCGTTGACGGCACCTTGCTTAGAAGGTCGTCGTCTCGGATGACAAGGTTGGATTTTGTGATAATTTGGATTCGACAGTTGCTTTCCGCGAGAATTTCAAGGCATCTCCGTGTCAACCCAGCCGTGGCTTCCAAGTGCGGGTACGGGTCAGAACTGTTAGCAATGGACACGGTTTCGCCTTTCAGCTTCGCGGCTTCTCGTTTCAAACGGTGAAGCAGGTCTTTTTTCGGTCTGCACTGGGCAAATTTGGGAATGTAGCTTGAAGCGTAACAGTAGACGCACGCGTGGTCGCAGCCGCTGTAAGGGTTAAAAGTCAGTTTAGGCGGGCACGTGCAGAGGCTGGAACGCCAAGGGTCAAACCTCGAAATCAACGCCACTTCTGTTCACTACGACTACTATGTAGGTGAAGGCAGACAAAAACCATTCGCCGTTTTTTGTAAATCTTAGTCTTCGTTTGTGCCCACCACACTTCGCCTGCACTGCATATTCAGCGCCTAATAGCGAACCATTGCGGAAACCAGCCGAGAGTCACCCGCTCTCAACTAAAAACGCGGAGGGAAAATGTATCGTAATTCTTAAACGAAAAGTGATTATTAAAAAAAGAAAGGGTTTGCTGGGGCTCTGGATAACCGAATTAAGGAGATTAGAGAATGTAAATTCCGACGGCTGCTATTCCATCGTGAATTTGAATCCAGAGCCCATTCAGCCCCTCCTTATGTCCATGCGAACTGTGACCCCGAAAAAGAAAGGGGGAAAGTAGTTTTGGTTTCTGCTTGTTGCTTAGCGTTTTTTAAGCAGCAGCAAAGCGAAGCCTATGACTATAGCGACGATGATGGCGATTCCAAAGCCTGCAACGTACGTGTCAGTCATGGACGCTGGTGGCGGTGTCGGAGGTGGAGTAGCTTCAGGAGCTTCCATCACGGTGAAAGCTGCTTCCGCGTATGATGGCCAGTAACCGTTGGTGCCCTCGAAAGATGCGACGACGGTGAACTTGCCTGGAATGTCAGGAGTCCACTCAAAGCTGAAGACGCCGCTTGCGTCACTCGTGGCGGTGCCTATGTTCCTGTAGTTGCCGTTAGAATCCAAGACGTCGATTGTAACTGGAACTCCAGTGCAGTCGCTCGGGAATGGTCTTTGCTGGTAAACGTAGCCCATCCACTCCTTCATGTTCTCGTCAGAGACACAGGCTACACCGTTCGGGAACCGCGCAGCCTGCTCATCCTGATTAGTGCCAGCGGCTGTGTCCATCACCGTACCCGAAATCACCACAGGTTGTCCAAATGCTGCACCGAGGTTTGGTGCGGTAACTGTGGTGGCGCTGGGTCCTCTGCCCACACTGTAGATTCTGTTGTCATAACCGTTGAAGAACGTTGCAAAGCCGTCAGCGATAGCGTAGCTCGAACCTGTTGCGCCTCCGCCAATGTAAGCTGAAAGAGTCCAGATCTCTGTGCCGTCAGTAGCGTTAACAGCGCGTGTTAGTGCACCCTTGTAAATCGGCGTGGTGACGGTGTGCTCAGTGGTCTCCAAGTATATGATTCCGTTGCCAAGAGCAGCTATGAAAGTCGGATAATTACCGCGAGCGGCGTTGTAGCCAGCATCAGTGCTGTTACCTTCGCCGCCGTTACCGTAAGTCCACTTCAAATTGCCAGTCTTCGCATCGAAACAGTAGAGTATACCTCCGAATTCGCTGGTGTAGACGTTGCCGTAAGCAAGGTGGGCAATTGAAGCGCCAGAAAACTGGTTACCATAGTAGTCTAACGGGTTAATCTCCGTCTGAGAAAATGTTGGACCCCATAGTTGCTCGCCTGTGTCTAGGCTGAATCCTACCCACTGTCCAGTCTCCTTGTATGTCTGAACGAAGACGCGGCTCTGTGGGCTGCATCCTCCTTCGAACACGGTGACGTTGAGGGCATCGCCTGTCGGCGGCTGGTACGTCTTCGTCCACCGCGTTGAACCTAATGCGCCTTTGGAACTGTTGAGGTTGAGAGCAAAGTACGTGTAGGGAGCGCTACTTACTGTTGCAAACGCAAAGCCGCCTGAAGGTAGAACGCCTTCTCGGCAAAGCATTGTATCGCCGTAGTAGGCTACAACAACTGAAGGTGTTGACGTCAAGGTGTTGAGCGATGAAACTGAAACGTTCCAGTTGTACATGCTTGAACTGCTTGCATCGAATACGCTGCCTGTACCGGCTGGTGACAAACCAAAGCCTCCAACAACGGAGTAGAAGAGTTTGGTCGAGTTCCACTCACCCAGATAATAATCTGGATTAGTGAAATTGCCCAGGTTCTGCAAGACATACATCATTATTTCTCCGTTTGGACCCAGTGTTGACGTGCCTGAGGGAACGTTAGTTGCGTTGTACAGCCAGTCTCCAGTGTAGGCATCGAACATCATCCAAGTCCCAGGAGGAATTCCAGCAGGACCAAAAAATCCGCCGCCAGCGGTGACTAGTATTGGTGGGAATACTCCGTGTTGGTTTGGGTTCGCAGGTGGAACGTTGGGTATGAGTGCGAATGAAGGCGTCGGTATGTCAGAGCGATCCCATACGAGTTCTCCTGTGCGCAAGTCAACGCAGACATATTGTCTGCCAGTACCGCTTGAGAAGCCCAGTGGTTCACTGTAGTAGATTTTTCCGCCTACTATTATCGGATTTGTGTATCGGTTGATGTATGCGGAACCCTCGAAGTATGTGTCTCCTCGAACGACGTATTGGTCTCCTCCGACAACTCCACCGTACTGAATCGGCTTTGTCCACATGACATGGCTAGTTTGGGAGCCTACGGCGTCAGAAACGTATCCGTAAACAGAGCCGCCAGAATAGCCAGGTGCACCAGTACCTAACCAGTTTGATGATACAGACCACCAGTCACTGTTTTCACCGTAAATCGGGCGAGTCCAGTACTCAGCTGGAAGCGGATAGCTAGTTATGGCAGTTACCGGCTCATCCTGCACAGTAATTGTTGTCGTTGCGCTGCTAGCCAGATAAGTGTCGTTCGTGTACGCGTTCGGTATTAAACCAACACCGAAGACCGATACCCAGTCAGTATAAGTGTATGTTTGTTCCGGATACTCAAACGTGAAAGTGTATTCGCCAGTTTTGTCAGGAGTGTAGCCATAGTACTGTGCTGACGTTGTGTCCTTGCAGGTATCCCAAGTCTCTACTTGTGTGTTGCCGTCAGGGTCTGTAATAGTGAGCTTGTAATCGTGGTGTCTGATGTCGTTGGTTACTGCGGCTCCGTAGGCGACCTTGTCAATCCACATTATAACGTTCACTTTCTGGCCGACGCCTACAGGGTTAGGTGCAGCCAAAATGAAGGCGAAGGTTTTAATTTCCCATGGAGGGTCATGAGCGTTAGCAGTTGGCACCAGCGTCGCTGAAGCTCCGATTGAAAGCATCAAGAGTATAGCAATCGCAATAGCCGTAGTTTTACCTTTAGCAATTTTCATCTTTTCTTCTCCTATTTTTATATGTCTGCAAGAACATGCAGACAGCACCGACGTTGGTCGATAACAGACTTAAACATTTGTAAAAAGTGCCACTTCAGACAAGTTTCTATGAAAAACTTCACAAGCTCTCAAAACAACGTATTGAAGGACACTTAAATGGAAAGGGTCTCATGATTCAGGACGCCGCATGCATTCAAACACTCAGGGGAGTTCCAGCATTTTTGGAGCCCAATAGCAGTTCAATGCAGAAACCAGCAGAGAGTCACCTGTCTCAACTAAAAGCGCGGAGGGAAACTGTATCGTAATTCTTAAACGAAAAAGTGATTATTAAAAAAGAAAGGGTTTGCTGGGGCTCTGGACAACCGAAATTAAGGAGAAAAAAGACATGAAAATTCCGACGGCTGCTACCCCATCGTGAATCTTGAAGCCAGAGCCCTCTCAGCCCCGTTTCTCCCCTTAAACCCATGCACTTGTAACCCCGAAAAAGAAAGGGGGAAGATAGATTGATTTTCTGTTGGTTGGCTATCGCTTTCTGAGCATCAGTATGAGGACTAAGCCGATTACGATTATGGCTATGATTGCTGTGATTCCGGTGCCTAAGACGTACGCGTCAGTCATGGACGCTGGTGGCGGTGTCGGTGGCGGAGTAGCCTCAGGAGGCTCCATCACGGTGAAAGTGGTCTCCGCAAAGGAAGGCCAATAACCGTTGGTGCCCTCGAAAGTAGCGACGACAGTGAAATCGCCAGGAATGTCAGGAACCCACGTTAAGCTGAAAACGCCGCTCGCATCACTCGTGGCGGTGCCTATGTTCCTGTAGTTGCCGTTCGAATCCAAGACGTCGATTTTAACTGGAACTCCAGTGCAGTCTTTCGGGAACGGTTTTTGCTGCCAAACGTAGCCCATCCAGTCGGTCATGCCTTCGTCAGAAACTGCTGGAACACCATTGGGGAAGCGTGACACTATCTCGTCGTTTAGATTTAGTCCGGCGGATATATCCATCACTGTACCACTTATCACTACGGATTGTTCGAATGCTAGACCTGCCTTTGGTGCGGTAACTGTGGTGGCGCTGGGTCCTCTGCCCACACTGTAAATGCGGTTGTCGTAGCCGTTGAACCATGTTGCATAGCCATCTGCGACAGCAAAGTTCATCTCGTTGAACTCACCCGTGTAAGCCGAAAGAGTCCATAGCTCCGTGCCGTCAGTAGCGTTAAGAGCTCGTGCCAAACCACCCTTGTAAATCGGTGTCTGGACAGTGTGCTCAGTAGTAACCGCGTATACTATTCCGTTAGCGATAGCGTTTATGGCTATCGGATAATAACCAGGTACCTCGAACCCACTGTAAGTGCTGTTGCCTTCGCCGCCGTTACCGTAGCTCCACAATAGATCGCCAGTCATCTCGTCATAGCAGAAGATTAATCCACTGTATCCGCTGACGTAGACTTTGCCGTAGGCAATGAAAGCATATACATGTTCGTCCCCTGGGTTGCCATAGTAGTCAAGGGCTGGTTGATCGCCAACTGGACCCCACAGTTTCGCGCCTGTTCTCAGGCTGTACCCTACCCATTGCATAGTTTCCTTACATTTTTCAACGAAGACACCAAGCGTTGGATCAGCTCCAGCTTCTATGACAGTGATGTCCTCTATTGGCGGGTTATACGTCTTCCGCCATAGTACTGAACCGACTGTGCCCTTAGAGGCGTTGAGGTTAACAGCAAAGTACGTGTAGGGCTTTTGGATTACTGGACTACCCCTAAAACCACTATTAGGTAGAGAGCCATTGTAGCAGAGCATTATATCGTTACACCAAGCTGCGATTACGGTAGGTGGTGAGGTCATGGTGTTGCGCCATGGTATCGAAATGTTCCAGTCATAACGGTCCGGCGTGCTTCCGTCGACTACGCCTGAATATCCGAAGTGTCCGTAGTTTCCCGTCGCCCATCGTGCTAGTCTGGACGAGTTCCACTGAGCCAAACGGTAGTCGGGATTCGTGGTGTTGCCTGCGTTTGCCATGACATATCTTATGTATTCTCCTTCTGGACCCATTGCTGATGCGCCTGAGGGAAGATTAGTTACGTTGAACACCCAGTCTCCTGTGTCTGCATCATACGCCACCCATTGATCAGCGGTTACTGTGCTGATCCCAAAGTAATTTAACAGAAGCCCTCCAGTTGCAATTAAAACTGGTTGATAAACTCCGTGCTGTTGGGGATTATGAACAGCATATATGTAACCGAAGCATGGCTTAGCTACATCCGTCCGAGACCAAATAACCTCTCCTGTACGCAACTCAACGCAAACAGTTGGACCACCAGCGGCACTCCCGAATGATAATGGCTCTTTGTAGTATAGTTTTCCGTCAAGTATTATCGGATTGTCATATCTGTTAATGTATGCAGACCCCTCGAAGTATGTGTCTCCCTGAATTTCAAAATTGTCTCCTCCGACGACTCCTCCGCTTTGAAGTGGCTTAGTCCACATGACATGAGCAGTTTGAGGTCCCACGCCATCAGCAACATAAACTCTGTTCTTAGCTTCGTTCAGCATTGGAGAAAAACTTCCAAGCCAGTCTGACGAAATCGACCACCAATCAGTGTTCTCACCGTAAATTGGACGCGTCCAGTACTCCGTTGGAAGCGGAGTGACCGGATAGTATTCTATTGGTTCTTCTTGCACGGTAAGTGTCGCTTCTGCGCTGCTGGGCAGATAAGTGTCGTTAACATAGGCTGAATCGGGGTTATAGCTGTATTCATCGACGTCCTGTCCTGGAAACTCGAACTTAAGTGTGTATGTGCCAACTTTGTCAGGAGTGTAGCTAAAGCCCTGTGATGACGTAGTGTCCCAACAGACATCCCAAGTTTTTACTTCTGTGTCGCCGTCAGGGTCTGTAATAGTGAGCTTATAGTTGTGGAATCGATAGTCATTGCTCATTGCTGTTGACGGATCAAAAATCTTGTCAAGCCACATATATATGTACGTCCACTGACCGACACCCACAGGATCAATTACAGCTTGAACGTAAGCGAACGTGGGAATTTGCCATGGAGGGTCATGCGCGTTAGCAGTTGGCACCAGCGTCGCTGAAGCTCCGATTGAAAGCATCAAGAGTATAGCAATCGCAATAGCCGTAGTTTTACCTTTAGCAATTTTCATCTTTTCTTCTCCTATTTTTATATGTCTGCAAGAACATGCAGACAGCACCGACGTTGGTCGATAACAGACTTAAACATTTGTAAAAAGTGCCACTTCAGACAAGTTTCTATGAAAAACTTCACAAGCTCTCAAAACAACGTATTGAAGGACACTTAAATGGAAAGGGTCTCATGATTCAGGACGCCGCATGCATTCAAACACTCAGGGGAGTTCCAGCATTTTTGGAGCCCAATAGCAGTTCAATGCAGAAACCAGCAAGAGCGGTTCTCCTTCAGAACTATTTAAAGTTTCTATATAAAGGGGGGCTATAGACTGTTCCGAGCACTAGAGTGAAACGCAAAACCTGCCAAAATTCAACAGCGAAACCAAACATGTATAAGCGAATATTTTTATAATTGGGTTCCAACTCCTCATTGGCATGAGGCTTCAAGATGCCCTTAGATAAGAAGACGCTGTTAGATGCGGTTAAAGAGGCAAAGGCGAAGGCTGGAGAAAAAAAGTTTAACCAGACAGTAGAGCTGATTCTGGACATTAAAGAGATTGACATGAAATCTCCAGAAGGAAAAATCCAAGCTGTCGTAGACCTTCCCCACGTCACAGGTAAACCGAACAAGATTCTGGTCATTGCCACTGGCGAACTAGCGCTGAAAGCCAAAAAGGCAAAAGCGGACAGAGTCATCGAAAAAGCCGACCTAGAAGCGTACGCTGGCAAGAAGAAAGAACTTCGGAAGCTGGCGAACAGCTACGACGTGTTCCTCTCTGAAGCGCCGCTAATGCCTCTTGTCGGCAAGATTTTAGGTCCAGCATTAGGTCCACGAGGAAAACTGCCTGTGCCTGTTCCACCCACCGCCGACATAGCACCTTTAATGACGAAGCACCGCAAGACAGTTGTGGTGAGAATGCGCAACCAACCCATAATCCAATGCGCAGTCGGCACAGCAGACATGAAAGAAGAAGACTTAGTTGATAACATTCAAGCTATCCTCAGGCTTGCCGAAGGAAAACTTAAACGAGGGCTAAAAAACGTCAAATACGCTTTCATCAAGACATCCATGGGTAAGCCCGTGAAAATCAAACCTTGACACGAGATGACTGAAATGCCGTCCCAGCAAGTACTCGAACAAAAAATCAGCGAAGTTGAAGAAATAAAAGAACTGCTTACAAGATACAACTACATAGGAATCGCCAGCCTCCACAAGGTTCGCGCTGCCCAACTTCAAGAATTGAAAAAGAACCTGACTGGCAAGGTTTACATGAGAGTTTTAAAAAACACACTGCTCAAATTCGCCATCGACGAGTTAAAAAAAGACGACCTGAAAAAACTGGAAGACCACCTAGAAGGCTCAAACCTCTGGCTTTTCACAGACCTAAACCCATTCAAACTCGCACTTCTCTTAGAACGCGGCAAAATTAAAACCACAGCCAAATCAGGAGACACCGCCGCCATGGACGTTCTCATCCCCGAAGGAAACACAGGACAACCACCTGGACCAATAATCAGCCAACTAAACGCGGTTGGCTTGCCCACTAGAATCGAATCAGGAAGCGTATGGGTAAGCAAAGACACATTAGTAGTCAGAAAAGGCGAAACCATCTCCGAAAGACTAGCCGCAGTACTCTCAAAACTCGGAATCAAAGCCGTAGAAGCAGGCTTATCCATGACAGCAGTCCTAGACGAAGGACTCATAATCACTGGAGACCTGCTAAAAGTCGATTTGGAAGCCACACGCAAAAACGTCGAACAAAGCCACAGTGACGCTTTTGCCTTGTCCCTAAGCATAGCCTATCCGACACCTGAAAACATCGTCATGCTCTTGCAAACTGCTCATCAGAAGGCTTTTGTGCTTTCGTTAAACGCGGTAGTTCCCACAAAAGAGACCATAGCCGATCTGATTAGAAAAGCGCACACTGAAATGCTGAGCTTAAAAACCGTAGCGGAGAAGGCAAAGCCCAAAACTGACTGAAGATAGCTTGAAGCGTTTTGAAAGGTTTTTATTCGCGGCAAGTTATTTACGGTTGATGTCTGGCAAAGAATTTTTTGTAGACCGTTACAGGCAGTTAGGCTGGGAATTCAGGGATGTTCAATCCAGACAAGCCATCAGGATAAACGTTACCAACACTAAAGGTAAAAACTTTGAAGAACGCTTGCAAACCATAGGCATCCAACTTGAAAAGATTCCTTTTCTCGAAACGGGCTTCTGGGTTCGCAGCAGCAAAGTTTCTGTAGGCGCCACTGCCGAATACCTGTTAGGGTTATACTCGATTCAGGAGGCTGCAGCGCAGATTCCCGCTACGCTTTTCACCGACTTTAAAGGCAAGACCGTGCTAGATGCCTGTGCTGCTCCAGGCGGGAAAACCGTGCAGTTGGCGGATTTGATGGGGAACACTGGTGTGCTGGTGGCTTTGGATGTTAAAAAAAGGCGATTGGCTGCCTTGTCAAACCACTTGGAACGGTGCCATGTCAGCAACGTAGTTGTTTACGATTTTGATGCGAGGAAAGTTTCGCGGCTGAACTTGAAGTTCGACAGGATTCTGTTGGATGTTCCGTGTTCGGGAAATTTCGTTGGGGAAAGAGACTGGTTTAAGCGAAGAACCATGGCGGATGTGAAGCGAAACGCGAAACTGCAGAGGCAAATTTTAGCGGAAGCTGCAGCGTGCTTGCGTGCTGACGGGGAAATTGTTTATTCCACATGTTCGCTGGAGCCTGAAGAAAACGAAGTTAACATGGATTGGGCTGTAAAACACTTGAACCTTCAAACGGAAGAGGTTGACTGTCATGGTCAAAAAGGGTTAACTGAAGTTTTCGGGAAACGATTGGATGCGTCAGTGGAATGGTGTAGGCGGATTTGGCCTGGTGAAACTCAGGGGTTTTTCGTTTGCAAACTCAAAAGGAGCGCATAAAGATGCGAAAACTGATTAAATTTGCGTTTCAGCTGAGAGCAAAGATTTCTTTAAACCCTAACTTGATAGTGCAAAAGCGTGGGCGCTATTTTCTTTTGAACGCGAATCTGCAGCGGATTATCCGTAAGAACTTCTATTATGCAGGAACCTATCTGGGCAAAGTCAAGAACGGAAAATTCTTTCCGAGTTTTAACTTGCTAATGATGCTTGCAAAGGGCGAAGCTAACAAAATTGTTGTTGACAAGAAAGCAGCTTGGCTGTTTATCTGCGGCAGAGACATCTTCCGAAAAGGAATACTGGCTGTGCGTGGCTCGCGAAAGAAAGGTGACCACACGTTAGTGCTGAACGAGTTTGATGAGTGTTTGGGCTTCGGCAAAATAATCAGCAGCTTAGACAAGGCAGCTGCGACTGAAGTTGCCGTTAAGAACGTTTCTGATATTGGTGATTTTTTACGCAGGGAAACTTGAGCGGAGCGGTTTTGTGTGATTTTTTTCTATACCCCCCTTATATGGAGCATACGGTTAGAGCGCTTTGCAGAAACTAAGGGGTTCTACGGTATGACCGAAAGTTTTAGAGAGTTAAATAAACAATAGGAGAGTGAAGATTACATGACTAACAAAGAATGGCAAAAAGACCCTTTCGTTATTGAGTGGCTTTCGAAGGTCGGAAAGCGCACTCAGAAAAATTACAAAGAACGCTATCCAAAATGGTTAGCCTTCATTCAGATGTCACCAACAGAGCAATTCCAGAAAAGAGTTAAAGACTTGCAGAGCACAAACCCGAAAGTAAGAGGATTCTTTGAAGATAAGGTCGTTGAATTCAAAAACGCCTTAGTTGCTCAAAACTATAAAGCCTCAACGGTTCAATGTACTCTAACACCAGTGTTAAGCTTTTTCAGTGCGCACAGAGTGCCTTTACGGTTCAAACGTGGAGAGTTGAAAGTCGAAGTGAAAGCAGAGGATAAGGTTGTCAAAGAGTGGATTCCCGACAACCAACAAATGAAACAAATCTATCAGCATGGTGACGCGAGAGACCGAGCGCTCTTACTTGTGCTATATCAAAGCGGATTCAGCGAAACCGATGTAAGCAGTTTAAACATTGAAGATTTGCCGAAAATCACAGAAACAGAAGGACATTATCCTATAACGATGTACCGTGAAAAAACCAATGTTTTGCAGAGAACATGCATAAGCGAAGAGTGTGTGCACGACATCAAAGCCATGCTCGAGGAAAGAGGCAACCCAACAAAAGGCGCCTTATTCATAAGCCAAAAGGGAAAGCGTCTTACTGTGCGATTCATAAATGACGCCATTAAAACCATGGTTGAAAAGACTTACGGAGAAGAACAAGCGGAGAAGTTCAAAACCAAAAGCCTTAGAGATGCCTACAATGACGCCTTACTGAGAGCTAAATTAACTCAAGAAATCAAAGATACTCTTTTCGGTCACAAACGCAAAGGTGCAAGAAGCAAATACGCGGTTTCTCAAGCCACAATCATAGACGCCTATAACACAGCTTTCCAATTTATGACCGTTAACCACGGCACACAAGCGAGAAAAGACATTGAAACTATGCGTTCACAAGTAACCGCTCAGAACAGAGAAATTCAAGTTTTAAGAGACATTTTGCTGTCACTGATTAGCAGAGAGAAACTTGAAGAATTAGTCACGGCAAAAGTGCACATGACAGGCGACTATGGCAAATTCGACATCAAGAAACTTAGCGATAAAGAACTCTTAGAACTCTACAAAAGAACCCTATAATTCCCTTCTTTTCTTATCTCAAACCTTTTTCTCAATTATTCTTTACACATATAGGATTGACACAATTACCCAGAGCATAGCCCATATCCATTGTAACGGTTAATCTGTATGGATGTTAGAATTTTTACTAAGGCAAAAAATTATTCGTTTTTTCATAGAAAAACCACAAAGTTAACGGTCTTTCCGTAGTCTCTCGATTGAGGGAATACGGTTATTTTTGGCAAAAGCCATGCTTCGATTGAAAACAACCAATAAAAACAGATTAATATGGCAAAAAAAGCGAAAAATTCACTCCCCTACCGATTTAAGCATTAATCTGAGTTCGATTGCTAAGGCATAGCCCTAACACAGTGAGACGCTTATTCTAAGACTGTGATTTCTTTTGCCTTAGCTTTTTCATGTAGCTCTGTGAGTGCTCTTTCAAGAAGCACGCTTACATATTCGTTGTAGCTGTTGAACTTCTCGAAGTTGTGGAATCCGTCAACAAAATCGCATAGGTCACGGTCAACCATGATTCGTATTTCTTTATAGTGTGCTCTGTCATGGAATTTTTTGTCTCTGAAACTTTCCGCATTCACGCTTTTTCACCTCACCAAATCCTTAAGTTTCACGCTGTAGCTTCCAAGTCGATTCTCATGTTTTGGCTTAAACCTTAATGCTCCATGCGGTTCTCTGAGTTTAGGCGCTTTTTTGCGCTTCCGTCCTAACCCAAAATTTACAGGTTTAGGCTTAGGTTTAGCTGTTAAAATGGCGATTCTTCTTTCAATCTCAGCTTTTATTTCAGCATCATTGCCGTATTCAGTTAAGGCGTCACGGAGCAACTTGAGAGCTAACTCTTTGTTTTCTCCAAAAAATTTAAGGAACCTCTTGCTGTGTTTCAAGTCAACAGGCAGAGTACACACATAACCTATCGGATAAGGCGCTTCTTTTTCAGCGTCAACCACGACAAAATGAAACTCAGTATATTTTCGCTTTCCTCTATGCCTCTGCCTTTTGAAAATATACAGCTTAGGAACCATGTTCCAGCGCCTCTATTTCAGCTTTGATTTCACGGCAAAAACGACCGTTAGCTTCCACTATACTTTTTCGAATAAACAATTGTTTTCTGAGCATTTCAAGCCGTTCTTTTTTGGTTTTCGCCATGTTTATCGCCTTAAATTTGAAATGGGTTGGATTGGTTGCGGCTTAGACAACCTTTATTATCCATGGAGCAATGGCACCAGCCCATGGTACTTCTGTACCTTTGAAATGAGCCGCATGGTTAGTGCATCTCGCATCCACAAGGAAAGCGAACTTAGCCACGGATTCTAACCGTCGTTCACACGGCTCAAGTGTCTTGCGACTGTGAAAGTGTCAGGGAAAAGAGCGGATTTATGGAAGGTAAGAAGCACCTTGCCATGCGTTACCACATGGCTTACCGCTCTAAACCGTGACTTTGATTAGACTGTATATGATGGTGTTTTGTCGGTTTTAGCGCCTTTAATTGCTTCTCCAGCGTCAAGGGTCAATCGGAAATACCACATCAAATAGACAATTAGCTCTAAGCGCTCTTTCGGTTTCAAATTAACTAAGTCTCTGTATGGAAAAGTGACTTTCCACTTCATAGGGTCATCTGTGCGTTTAAGGCTAACCTTTGTCAATAGCCGCTCCAAAACATCTGAAAGCTTCGTGTCATCTGATACGTCGATTTCAAGTGTTTTGTATTCTTGCATAGCTAAACTACCTCAAAGCCTTTAAGGTAAAGCGCTACGTCCATAGAACCTACACGACCTAACCGCTTGAGAATTTGAATTGCTTTCTTCTTAGTGACTTTCTTTTCTGAAACTAACTTTACCCACGGGGAAACATTGCCTTCACGGTCGGCATGAGTCTGTATCGGACCTGAAGCGCTTCTGCCATACTTGCACGCCATAACCCAGCAGATTGTAAAAATTCCGCTCGGCATCGCTCTGAAGTAATGATGATTTGAACCGCAATTGTTGTGAGCACAAATATTGCACGGATGATGCGCAACGTATTTCTTGACATCAACTTCGAATATTTGATGGAACAATCGCTTCTCAAGTTTGCCGTGGTTGCGCGGGTTCGCAACGGAAATCAAGATAATATCTTCAAACTTTACGGTTTTAGCCCAACCCATTTCTTCTGGAGTTTTCTTTATTGGTTCAGGTGTGTACTCTCGTTTGACTTTGCGCTTGACAACTTTACCACTCGGCAATTTGATGGGTTCTTCATCCTCATAGATTACCTTCGCTTGGTCAACCAAATAGAAGTCTTTTTCGGCTTTGTCAATTCCAAAACTTGAAACAACCATTTTTATTCAACATCCCAATTTATATTTCCAGATTTTTTCCGTTTTTCAACTTTTTCATTCATTAATTTGTGAAGGTCAAGCTCAAATTCGAAGTTGTGGCTTTTCCTCTCTTTTGCCATCTTCTCTAAGAGTTTCTTCTGGATTTCTTCCGCTTCTGCTCTGACTTCTGGAATTTCGCTATGTGTCCTTTGCCGTAAATCTTCCATCATATCTGCAACGCTATCGTATTCCTTAACATGGCTTATTTGACCGCTCGGTTCACCACTCAAAGGCGCTTTTCCAGAACCGCCACTACCTAATTCTGGATTCAAATCTGGGTTTTGATGGGTTTCTTCACCTTTTGCGAGTTTCCAGCCTTCTAACGCTTCTGGTGTGTTGATTGAATCTGGAGCGCCAGCCTCTTTTTTGGCTTTGTTAAATGCCGCTTCTGCCGCTAATTCAAGCTTTGCTACAGCATCATCCCGTTCCATGCGTAAGCGCTCGGTTTCAGAGCTATTTCCAGAATCAGGGTCTATTTGGTCTAATTTTGCGTCGATTAACTCTTTTGCCTTCTTTAGCTGTTTAGCGTTGTTTGCGTCAATTTCTAAATCAGTCATTTTTCAACACCTGTTTTCTTAGCGATTTCTGAGACGCTCGGTTCTGGGCTATCCATATCGACACGCTCAGAAACAACTTTGAGTTTTGGCAAAAACATGACTTCCAGCTTATTCCCTGTTTGTTTCGTTGACATCTGCCAATTGAAGCAAAGTTCACCATGATGCTGAACGCTTCGTTTCATAGTTTCTTCGAGTGAGGTCATTAAGTCGTGGAAAAACTGAGATTTCTCTTTACCGAGTAAGCTACAGATTACAGTGTATCTGTCGAAATCGGCTTCAAACACGCTTATTCCGTTGTAACCTTTCATTTCTATTCACCGTTTGTTAAATCCTCTTGTTTTTGAGGTTTTCTGTATGTAAATATATCAGCACTTATATATAAAAGTTATGCCGAAAAGCCCAGAAAACGCTTATTTTTCTGATAAAAGCATGGAAAAGGCGCCAAAACTTTAAAGGATTCCATTCGAAAATCGTTTCTGGAAATCGCCCGCGCAACTCGATTTAATGCCATTTCATCACGTGATGACAAGGCAGAATTGAGCTTTTCGAGAGCCGTTAAGCACGAATTGAGCTTATTTTAACCAAAACACTTATATTTGAGTAGCTACCCTTTATTGAGTAGTGTTCGTTTGAGCGTTTAGGACACAAAGCCTTACCAATCATTTTCCACTGAAACGCTCCGCTTTCCTATTCAATTTTTAACCTCTTATGAGCAGAGAGAAAAGCCAAAATGTTAGAAATAGTTAACAAAATATGTGATACATTTCTAACATTCGGAATAATTCTTATATATAAGCTTTGCGGTAGTTTACATGTTCACAAAGGCTATTTTTAGCCTCATAGCTGAACAGGAAAGCGTAAATGAGACAGATTCAGAAATTGCTAAGACTACTTAGTGCTTTAATTGAATATGACAAATTCTATAGGGAAAACCACGAAAGCTTCCCAGATTACGCTCAGACGCCATGCACACGAAAGAATTTAATGGTAAACGTGAAAGGCGCCTTAAAATGCGCTCGATTAACCGCTTACGATGCAATAGACCTACTTGAATTCGAAGGATTCATACGCCTTAGCTCAGCAACACCAACAGTCAACCGAAGCAGCCTCTACCTTCTTAACATGCCACTGATTAAAGCAGAATACACCAAAATCATGGAAAACTCACAGAGAATACAACCGCACACTTACACAAATCCAACTGACTTGAAGGAACTTTATCATTCGTTAAGCACGATTGAGTCTCAAAAGTCAGTGACGGATAAGAGAAGCAAAGTCTCTCAAAAGGCAATCACTGCAACTGGTCAATAATTCGTTCCAATTAACGGATTAACCTTTCAAAATTTCGACCAGTATTTTAGAGGACACTATTAAGTTTGTTATTAAGGTTTGTTATTAAGGTTTGTTATTAAGGTTTGTTATTAAGGTTTGTTATTAGTTTGTTATTACCTTAGCGCACAGAAAAAAGGTGTGTGTATCTAAAATTTTGAATTTGTACCACAAATTAAGCCTTTTCCGTTTCTTCTTCCAATGGCGTTCTAATAGGAAGTATTGTCATTGAAAGGGCTAAGAGCACAACTGCAATTATTGTGTAAACAAGAGGTGAGAACAAAAATCCGAAAGGTGCATACGTATCTGTTGGAAGAAGTTTAGAATTCTTTGCAATATTTGTCATAGCGACAAATATGGAAGCCAATAAAGAACCAAACGTACCAACTGCAACCGCTGACAGAATATATCTTCTAACTTCGAGGTATTTTGAAGCTTCGATTCTATCAGAAGGGTTTTTAGGTTCATCAAGTAAACTCTTGAAAATAATGTTTTGTTGGTCCCAGATTGAAGACATTAGTTGGGCAAAAACGATTCCGACAAATCCTAATAGAATCCCATCTACTCTAATTAAGATGTCTAACAAGTCATTTGCATTTGAAATAGGCACATAATCAGGAAAAGCTCTTACCGTGAAATAAGCTAAAAAGAAAATAACATATACCAAGACAATAGCCACAAGGAAAGCGAGCAAGAACTCTAACGCCATTCTTACTCTGTTGACGGGTTTCACCTTATACGTAATACTTAGAGTTTTTTCGACTTTCTCGGTTTTGTCCTTTTTCTCAGTCATGTGAATCTATTCTTAATATTATGTGCTTTTATTTTTTTAAATTTTCTATTATCTTTATGATGCCAATTCTGGAAAGTTCAACGCAAAAACTAAAAGCTGAAACATCAATATCGAGAAGACAAAAATGAAAAGCAAAAAAATACTTGCTGGTGCCCTTGTACTTACACTTATTTTTGTAATTGTTATTGGAATTTACGTTTTCGCTATTTTCACAGATACTCAAATTTTTTTGTTGAATCCACCAGAAAAACCAAAGACTTTATCGTTCATTCTACTTTATCCATCGGAAAGCGTTTTGTTCCCTGAACTCCCGATTAACACCACTGAATACGTAAATCTCAACATTGAGCTAAACTATATTGGCGATGCAATAGCTGAAAGACAACCAGTAAATCTAACAGTTAGCGGATTTATGACCCAACCCATGGCAAATAAAACAGACAGGGTTTTTGTAGAATTTAGAGGTGCTGTTCCATATGACAACGGAAGCTCAAGTTATGGTCCATGGTTTTCGGGAGCGGTACTCACAATAGACCGTGTTGACGAAGAAGGGCGTTTTCTTCTAACAAATAAGACAGTTACTATCGTTTGGAATGTGCAAGGCGCCTATAATCCTGTGGTAGCAATTCAGGATAAACACACTGGTGAAAACTTTTTCCAAGAATATCCCGATTTCCCCGTGTATGTCATTGGTTACAGTGATTTTCAACAGGCAAAATCCAACAAAATTAATACTGCTCTAAGTTTTGCCGCAGTTGCGCTTTCGTTACTATTGAGCATTGACCTTTTTCTGAGACTGTTTGAACTTCGAGAAAAAAATGATTCAAGCCAAAATAGAGATGTCACAAATTTTAAATCTGCATCGCATAAAAAGAGCCTTAACATGGAAAGAGAAGAAAACAAAAATCAAAAAATCAATGAAAAGAGTTCTAAAACAGAAGAGAAGCAGTTGAAAACAAAATCAAAAAAGGAAGTCTCTCTGAAACAATTCATTGAGGAAAATCATAAATTGTTCACCGTAATTGGAGTTATGGGTGGTTTAGCCGCTCTTTTTACAAGGCTTCAAGATGCTGAGTATTTATCCATTCTATCTTTCGTTATTATGCTTATTCTTGATATTCAACTATGGTTTGGTTTCCCAAGAAATGAAGAAGCGTCCTTGAGCATAACTGTTTTTGAGATGTTTTTCCAAATATACATATTTGCTATTGGCTACTATCTTTTTTCGGCGTATTGGGGCATAATTAAGCCATTTTTTGTGCTTATTGTAGCCACTGCGTTATTTGGCTTGTTTGCAGGGCTTCTCATAATAACAATTAGAAAATACAAAATTAACTTTATAATAAGAGAAGTGACTGGTCAAGGAAAATTAAAAACAGGTGCGCTTAGAGGTCTTATTTCAGGGGGAATAATCGGCGGGTTGTTTTTGCTTGCTTTTTTCGTTTCACAGTTTATATTAAGTTTAATTGGTTTTTCCTAAGGCACTCCTAAAAATCACTCCCCTACCCTTTAGACATTTTCCTATTTCCAAAAACCGTGAATTTCTTGTGTTAATGCGCTATAAAGTGCAAATATTTTTTTATTATTGGCTTGATTTTTGTTTAACATGGTTAGGCTGTGGTAGCAGGGTTCAGAAATGACAAATTCGTTCTGAATACTTATGCTCATTCAACCACAACTTAACCAACTTGCATTTCTGCTTTCAATCAAAATTGTTTTTGCCTTAAAAGTCTCTTATGTGCATTTTTTATGTGGAAAAAGGCTTGTTTTCGGCGCCTTTCCGTCGAAGAAGCTCGAATCGGGCACTATTTAAGGCGCCACGCCATTAGAATACCCATGGTAAAAACGAAAGAAACGCGCGAGCAAACAGTGAGCGCTACCACAAATGAGCACATTGCAAAACATAATATGCCTTTTGACCTCAGCGAAGCAAAGAAAAGCAATATTCTCATAAGCGGCACCAACCAACAAGGAAAAACTTTAGCGGCAATGGCAATTTCTGACCTTCTCAAAAATGAAGAATGGCAAATCGTAGTTTTCGATAACGTAGGGCACTGGAAAGAGAAAAGCAGTATTCCGTATTACTTCCGAATATCCGAAACTACAATGAAGTACATCTTAACCGAGCAATCGATAATCTATGACATTAGCCTTCTTTTGCCGAGCTATCAAAAAGAAGTAGTGGAAGGAATCTTAAACGACATTTGGCAGAAACGAGTAGTCTCAAAACCTACAAAGTGGCTTTTGGTTGTGTTCGAAGAATTTCAGCTTTACGCTAAGAATGTACGCGGTAACGTCTCACAGTCAATCTTAAGAACCATGTCAGTTGGAGCGAACCATAAAATACGCTGTCTCGGAATCACACCTGACCTTAGCCTTATCGACTGTGCCTTTATCCGTTTGACAGGTCAACGATACCACTTTAGACTCGGAAATGAACCCAACGCAAAGAGACGCTTTAACGCCTATTACGGCAAAGACTACACAATGGTGTGCAAAGATTTGGATGTCGGGTTCTGCTTGTACTACATAAACGAAAAACTCAAAGTGTGGAAGTTAAGCGAATTCCAGAGCAACATTAAGCCAATGCCGTTTGTTGAACCGAAAAAGCAGAAGAAACGCAAAGGAATCTTAGAAACTATCTTCGATGTGCTGACACCTGAGACGCCTTCAATACTCATAGGAGAATAAGCATGTACTCAGTAAACAGCGCAATTGAGACGCTTAGAATATCTCTAAACCGTGAAAAACAAGCTACTCTCTACTTTTACGGTTTCACCGTTAACCCTTCGAACCTCTGTAATTTAGTGCGCTCTTTCCGTAGTTGTCTTATATATAGAGTCAACTAGAACTTCACTGAAGTTCAACTCTATTGCTCAGGATTCTGTTAAGTTACCCAACATAAAAAAGGTTGCCGAGAGCATAATAGAGAGCGATATACGAGAGTGTTAAGGCAAAAAAGTGCAACTGTTTTACAGGTCGATTTATTGATTCTATAGACACAATGCTTAAATCGTAGTTATACCAATGAAGAATCAGCGACTAACCACGCACCAGCCATTAGGGACTATATGTAATTAAAGGAATGTGTAATCATATGTCAATGGATATTAGGATTAGGAAGGTTAAGGTGTTGCAAGGCAGAGCAAAAAAAGAGGCAGAGAAGAAGGGACTAAAACCTGAAGACCTAGTCATTGTGACAACTAGTGTAAACTCTCCACCAGAATACTGTATTGAGAAGATAGAGGGCGACCCAGTTTCATACTTGCTCAAACGTGCCACGACGTAGTATAGCGAATTTAATCGGGTGTTTTCATTCATGGGCGATTCAAACGTTTATACACCAGAGATAATATTGGTTTTATGTCATTCATTCTTTAACGACGCTTTTAGAGTTCAAAGACCAGTAGATGCAATGAAGTTCAAGATTTGGAGTGCTTCACGTTTTGTTGCAAATTTTATAATCGAAAAACAAGCAGAACTTCCAGAAAGTTCCTCATTCGCAATTACATCAAAGAAAGTATTCGATGATTTTGCTTTTAGATTCCATGGAGATGAGCCTTCAGCTAAACAAATAGAAACCGTAGAAATCCTGCGTAACTCAATATATGTCGTAGACCGATCTTCTATAAACAACCTATCGATTGATGAGAGCGTATTCGTCATAAGCGACACTTTATATTCGCGTTCAAACTATGCACCGATACTTGTTTCCAACATTCCTAAAAAAAGAGTAAAGGCAGAAGCGTTTTATCATAAAAGAGACCCCCAAGCGGAGATACCTTTCCCAATTTATGACGTTATAGAAACAGAGGCTTATCTTCGTGGCAGGTTCCCAGAATTGTTTAAACTCGTTGACGAAAGAACAAGCTTTAGACTTTAATGAGTTCTGCTTTATTTGATTCTAACTTTAGTTTTGATTCTTTTCTAATATTCCTCTTCCGTTATGGGTATATCTGGAAGATACCAGAAATGCATTAAAACCACAATCTAGATATACTGGAATATAGCTAGAAGTTACCTAGCGCCGAGAAGGGGATTTGAACCCCCCCGACCTTAGCCTTAGTGGGGCTTCGCACTATCCAGTATGCAATCTCGGCAGGGGCGTTGGGATAACAATGTAGGCGAAGGCTCCTAAGGGTACATTGTTACCCCAACGGTCACTCCCGTCATGGAATGACTAAGACGCATTTTCTGGTTGAAGCTTGGCTTTTTCATGTTTAAGCCATCCTTTTATCGCCTCGATTTGAGTCTCAGTAAACTCAATTGAGGCAATGTCTTTCTTGACCCATATACCGTAATCTCCAGATGCACCATATGTAGCAACCCCACTAGGTACATTGGGTTTTGTTTCTGGTTGAGTTTCTTCTGTCATTATATTTTCCGACCCCCTACCTTCTTCACCTATATGGATTGAAGATACAGGCGGAAAACAAAATGCCACCGCCTCGGCATATAGTTTGGCTATCTTTTCAGACTTCTTTTGTGCTATTGTTCTATCGACAGGGAGTTTTTCGGCAAGATATGGCCAGAAATCACTAGGTAGTGCCTTTTCTTCATAGTCTTTTCTTATCTTAGTCCAAAGTTTTATTTTGTTAAAAATCTCTTCTTTTGCTTCAATCAGTTCTTGCTGATTCTTAGGATTAACTAGCTTCTCTCCCAAACTAGTCGTTCTGAGTGTACCTCTGCCATCCGTAAGACCATAATTTTTCATAGAGGCTATTATCATTCCTGTCCACCCGCCTCTTGCCGAAATCCCAAGTTTCTCTGCCATCATTTTTACACTCATAGAGTGCTGAGGAAAATCGTAAATCATTTTAACTATTTTATGTGCTTCGTTCAATTGAAGGTCAGGATAATAATATCGACCAATCTTTCCCATTTCTCACGCCTCAACTATACATAGTTACTGCAGAAGTTACTTATAAAGTTACTGTACGGCAGATTCCACAGTCTTACGGCAAAAAATAACGTCTAAAATTTCAGGCTGTCACAATCAAAAGCCTAATTATGTTGGGAAACTTAACAGAATCATTGCTCAGAAAAATATACCCATTTGCTTTTCCAATACACATAACTTCTAAAACTAGTTAAGTGGGCTTTGACGTTTCCGCTAATGCTCTCCTTGCTCCTCCAGAAAGGCAAAATCGTTTCTTAGGAGGTGATCCGGCCGCAGGTTCCCCTACGGCCACCTTGTTA
>CAZEPB010000012.1:0-51851 GCA_964514055.1 uncultured Candidatus Bathyarchaeia archaeon
CGGTGAGAGGATTACTATCAGACTGAGGATTACGAGAAGCAGAGCAAGAATGATGTTGAGTAAGCTGAACGTTTTCTCGCTTCACTGTCTGTTACGGTTACTTCAATTTTCTTCAAAACCCATCAACGTTTTCGTTCATTAACAAACAAGTTTTGTTGGGAGGCGTGTGATTATGGTGGAATTTCTTCAGATTTTCCTCTTACACAATAGTATTCCAGCTCCAAATTATACTTGTCAAATACCATGCAATCCCAACACAAACAACCAGCTTCCAAGATATCTTCCTCTTTTTCCGTGGCTTTTCCTTTTGCACAGAAAAGCCCAACTTTTAACTTCGAGTTTTTGAAGGTCGGGCAATCTGGGCATGAGCACATTTTCAGGTTTTCTTCATTATCATGAACTTTAACGCCCATTTTATCATCCAGTAAAACATCCATTTGACTACACATTTAAGTTTTTGTAGCTGTGTCCTGTAGGTCACAACTTCAATTTATATTTGAAAGTGCCTCCGCTTCATTTCTTTGGCTGCTGATAAACACAAGAATCAAGGTTCTTTTGAAGTTTCGGCAGCATTAATAAGCCGTTTTTTTCAAGTGCGCAAAGTTTTTATACATTCGACTTTTCAACTACTTAGGAGGGTTTAGTTTTGGCAAACAACCCAAGTGCGACTGGATCTGCATCTACAAGGTCAGTTTTGGATAAAGAGTTTGTTTCCAAGATTTTGAGAAGTGTTCCTGAGCAGGAAGGTTTTCATTTTTACTTGGCTATTGGAGAGCCAACTGGAGAGACCGCGTTTAGCTTGGCGGATTTCGTCGAGAAAATGGAGGCTGTTGATGTGCGGTCGGTTAATTTTCATTATGCACGTAAAGACTTTGAGAAGTGGATACGTGAGGTCTTCGGAGATGTCGAGTTGGCTCTTAGACTGGGGAGAATAGGTAGGATACGCCTTGGCATACAGGGTGAAGCTCTTAGGAACGAGATAATACGGATAGTGAAAATGCGCTTGAACGAACTTAAACCACCGCTGCCAGCAACGTCAAAACCGCCCTCTTATGGTGAAGCATCAGAGACTGGACGAACGAGCGTGCTTTTTTAGGCGTATCAGCGAGATAGTCGAGTGGTTTATGTAAAGCAATGTACCACAAGACTTTTTGTACGCTGCTACTTTCTATTTGTGAGCTGTGAGTGATTGCAAGATGGGTGAACCTGAAAAACGGAAAAAGAAACGGAAGAAACGACAATTTCTTGTTCTGGAAGAGCAGAAAGAGGAGAGCCCAGAACTTGCCGAGCTGGTTAAGGCTCTGGAGGAACTGGAGAAAGAAGGAAAACTCGTTGAGATTCAGGTTTGCCCGAAGTGCAAGAGCCCACGAGTGCGCAGAGTGAAAACGATGAGCGGTGATTTGTGGAGTCACTTGGGATTGCTTTCGCCGAAGTTTGAGTGTGAAGAGTGTGGGTGGCGGGCGCGTTTGGTTTTGAAGGCAACCAACAAGCGGTTAAGCGTCAAAGACGTCGAAATAATTGCGGAAGCGCCAGAAGCCAGTAGGCAGCAATAAATAACAGTCTCGTGGTTTTTAGGATTAGTTTTTAATCCCAAACGTTCACGCATATACGTTTGCGCTCTTTCACACACCACGCGCGCACGCGCACACAAATCAGTTTTAGAACCTAACAGCTTCTTTTCGCTGTGTGGAGACATTTGAGTCTTTAATCTACAACCCTAACTTTTTTAACTTAGTCTTGTATGATGTTGGCTCTTCGTTACTAAACGCGAGGAGTTAATCTAACGAGTCGAGGCAACTTTGCAGTCCAAACCAGCCGACGTAAATTATCCGGTTGACTTAATCCGCACCATCGCAATATTAATGGTTATTCTTGTTCACGCCTCATTCTTTCCCTACAAAATCCCTGGTGAAATAACCCCTACTGTCATAGTGAATTGGTTTACAGCCGACGTTTTCGGCGCCATCGGGTATCTGGGCGTTCCCCTGTTTGTAATGTTAAGCGGTGCCCTGCTATTAAACCCCGCTAAGGCTGATGAGCCGATGGAAGTGTTCTTCAAGAAAAGGTTCAATCGTATTGGTTTGCCGCTTATTTTTTGGACTGTGGTGTATTTTATTTGGAGCTTTAACGTTTGGGGGAAGCCTGTTACGCTTTTAAACATTGGGCTGGGGTTGATTTCTGGCTCATATCCAATTTTGTGGTTTCTTTACTTGCTTGTCGGACTGTACTTGATTACCCCGATTCTGCGCACTTTGGTGAAGCATATCAACCGCAAAAAATTCAAACTTTTGCTCGTCATATGGTTTGTGGGTACTACTTTAGTTCCCTTAGTCCACACTTTCACCAATTTCAACTATAACCCTGTGATGTTTGTCATCACTGATTGGGTAGGATTTTTCCTCTTAGGCATCTACCTAACGGAAACAAAAATACATTCAACTTTAGCGTATATTGGCTTAATCTTTGGATTGGCGGTGGCAATTGTAGGCGACTGGTTCCTTACAGCATCCATGGGTGAACAGTTCACAGGTTATTTCCATGGCTACTTGAGCTTTAACATGATAATCGCTTCAGCTGCCCTTTTCCTGATCTTAATCAGAATTCCTCGTAACAGAATTGCCAGCGGCAACAGCACCATCAACCGCTTGATTCGGTGGATTGAACATAATACTTTGCCGATTTATTTGGTTCACGTTATTGTTTTGGAGTCGCTTCAGCTTGGGCTTTTAGGTTTTTCTTTCCCCTACACACACAACCTCCTAGTGGATGTGCCGTTACTCGCTCTCGTTACTTTTGTGTTAACAGTTGCCATTATTTATCCCCTAAAGAAGATACCCTTCGTAATGAAACTGATCGGCTGAAACTACTAAAACGGTAAGGAGAGCTTCAATCAGAGTCAATCTATCTACATAGACAAGGCGCCAAACCCAAGTTTTCTTCCTTTATAAAAGGGAGGGGCTATAGTCTCCGAGAGCATCAACACCGCAAACCCTATGAATGAAAAATTGCAAAACTGGGTAAAAACATATATTTCTTAATTTGTCTTTTAACTGCTCACATTCAAGGCGAAATCATGAACTTAACAGAAAGAATCCAGAATCTCAAGAAAGAGAAGAAAGCTGTAATTCTAGCTCATAACTATCAGAGACCTGAGATTCAGGATATTGCGGATTACGTGGGCGACAGCATAGAGCTTAGCCGTAAAGCTATGCTGGAGCAGGATGCAGAGATAATTGTGTTTTCAGCGGTTGATTTTATGGCGGAATCTGCTGCTGTTCTGAACCCTGCGAAGAAAGTGTTGTTGCCTTCTTTGGGTGCGCGTTGTCCGATGGCGCAGATGCTTACTGCGGATGAGATAAAGCGTGCTAAAGTGCATTATCCGCATGCTCCAGTGGTTCTTTACGTGAACACGCTTGCTTCGTCAAAAGCTTACTGCGACATCTGCTGCACAAGTGCGAATGCCGTGGAAGTGATTAACTCGCTTGATGCGGACACCGTGCTTTTCGGTCCAGACCGCAACTTGGCTGAGTATGCGGCTGAGAAAACGGGTAAAACCTTGATTCCGATTCCTGAGTGGGGTTTCTGTCCGACGCATCTGCTTTTCCAGCCTGAAGATGTGACCATACTGAAACAGCAGTATCCAGACGCTGTTGTCATGGTGCATCCAGAATGCAGCGCGGAAATGCGCAAAGTAGCCGATTTTGTGGGAAGCACCTCTAAGATGTGCCGTTACGCGCGGGAAACCCCTGCCAAAACCGTTATAGTGGGCACCGAAGAAGGGCTTCTGCATCGTCTGCGCAAAGAAAACCCGGATAAGCAGTTTATCATTGCGTATAAGGATGCGGTTTGTCCCAACATGAAGCTGACTACGCTTGACAGGCTTTACACGGCGTTGAAAGAGGAAAAGCATGTGGTTAAGGTTCCTGAGCCTGTTGCTGGGAAGGCTAGAACCGCGTTGGAAAGGATGTTTAAGGTGAAGTCGTAGCTTACACGGAAACGATCATGGTTTTGAGGATTTTTACTCCTTTTTTCGTGGCTAATTCGTCGCTTAAATGTCGAATTTCGGAGGCTTTGCCTTTCACCGCTACGGCTTCTAAACAGTCTCTTTCGCCTAGGTGGATGTGCATGGTAGCTGAGATCAGGTCGGTGTGGTGGTGCTGGGTCTCGGTTAGTTCGCTTTCGAGTCCTTTGGCTTCGTGGTCGTAAACCATTAGCAGCACGCCTGTTTGGTCTGCTTTTTCTTCTTTGCGCCATTTTCTTTCGGAGACGAACAGTCTTACGGCGTCTTGGATGGCTTTGCTGCGGCTTTCGTAGCCCATGTTTTGAGTGATTTGGTCGAATTCTTTGAGGAGTTCTGGTGGGAATGTTACGCCTACACGTGTGATTTTTGTCATAACAGTGTCACATGGATAAATTGTGAATATTTAACCTAAAAACTTTTGTAAATTCAAGTTTTGTGTGTAAAAGAAATAGTTTGGTTATCCCGCTATCTGAGTTCCTAAATCACGCAGGCTTGGTTGTGGTCAACATGGATTTGAAATTGGAGGCTGCGATAGCTGCTGTGATTGCCGCCTGTTTTACCAAATTCAGAAATAGTGTGGATTGTGGTGTACTCTAGCTTGTCGCTTTTGACAGAAGGGTCATTCGAGTTTTTAATAGCTCAGCGAGTTTCTTCGTATCCTCTATGTAGGCAAGTACAATTTTCAAGCTGTCTTCGTTTGTCTTTTGGATTGCGAAATTGAATTTTGCGCTTGCGGTTATTAGTGCAAGTTCTTCTTTGATGTTCTCGAAAATTTTCGTTAGTTCTTTTTCTTTTAGTTCTACGCCTTCGAACCAAGTGTTGTTGTTTTCTGTCATTTCCACACCACGGTAGCACGATTTACAAAAATAGTGTTACGGTTTATTTAAGCTTTGCATGTAAATTGTTCACTATTAAAAAAGAAAAAAGTGGTTTGAACCGTCTTTCATTTTCTGACGTTTTCTGCTATTTTCGTGACGTTAGTGGCTTACTAAGTGGACTTAACTCATCTGTGACTGAGACTTTCTTTGTCATCAGCGTGGTCACTGCAAGTGTTGTAAGCCACGTAAGGGATATAGCGACAGCCATTGATGTGCCGATCGTAGCCATCTCAGATAACATTATAGCAGTGTCGGCGGGAGTAGCCATAGCGGTTAGGTATGGTGGCCAAGCGGTTACTTCGCCATGCCAGATGTGTTCAGCAGCAAGCAAAATTACACCTCCCCACAGCAGCGCATTCAGTAGACTTAGTTTTAGTTTTTGAGCTAGACTGCGTGCAGATAGTTGTATACCTGTTGTTACTATTGCCAGAACCATTGGGACTATGAAACAAGCCATTCCATCTTCCTCCAGTAACACTAAATTTAAATATAGTAACACTAACTAATAAGCATGACGGAGGTAAACGGAGATGTGGCTGGTAATTCTCGCATTTGCCGCAACAATTGCTACTGCAATATGGTATCTCAAAGCTGAGGATGACAAGTACCTGCTGAGGTTACTTAGTTTAATGCTCTGGGGCACAACGATAATGGTATTGGTTGATCATGTCTTACCCTTTTTAATGGAAGGTGGCGGAGAGTTCTTTGAAATGACAACAGAAGCAGCTGTTCTCGGCGTTGTCATGCTGATTGTGGCACTTGGAGTGTGGGAGGGCGCTTTATTGCTTAAAGACCCGAAAGGCGTGATATACAAAAGAAAACACGTGTAAACGCGTAGGCACCCAACACTAACTTCGATTTGTTTTTCTCCTTTTTTCTCTTACATGATGCCGCGGTAAATCCAGTCTTAGCAGTTCTAGAGTTAATTTCCGAGTGGTCAGCGGGAAACCTTTAATAGCAGTAACACTCACAACTTTAAAAGTGTTACCGAGACGCTGGTGCAAAACGAAAAATGCACATTCCTGACGGATTAATCGCAACTAACGAACCTTCAAGCGTGGCAATAGCCGTAGGCATGTGGATAATATCCATAACGTTTCTGGCGTGGTCATGGAAAAAGGCGAAAACCACATATTCACGCAGCATAACGGCGTTGCTGGCGATTTCAAGCGCTTTCGTGTTTGCGGCGCAGATGATCAATTTTCCCATAGCATTCGGCACCAGCGGACATCTTGTCGGTGGCACTTTCTTAGCGGTGCTTTTGGGGCCATACGCTGCTATGCTCAGCATGACCATTGTCTTGTTGATGCAGGCGTTTATCTTTGCGGACGGTGGCATACTCGCGTTCGGCATGAACGCGTTTAACATGGCGGTTATCGGCGGGTTAAGCTTCTTCCTGGTAAAGCTGCTCACGAGAGGTTCGGCTGGCAGCAGGCGTTTCATACCAAGCGTTTTTGTGGCGTCTTGGCTTTCCGTGATGGTTGGCGCTTTGCTTGCCGCTTTGGAGGTTAGCCCTGCTTTCGCTGGCGGTGTTATGGTTACGGTGCCTTCGATGCTGTTTTACCACGCCATAATCGGCTTGGGTGAAGGCGCAATAACAGCGGTGCTAATCTCGTCGATTCAGCGGATGCAGCCTGCGATAATGGGCGGTTTGACGCTTCTAAAGGAGAAGACGAAGCTATGAACAAGCATCTTGCCGTAATAGCAGCCATCATGGTTTTTCTCGCGGTTTTCATTCCACTTGCCTCAAGCAGCCCTGATGGCTTAGAGCGCGTGGTTGAAAATCTCGGGGTAGAAGAGCATGCGCCATTCTGGAACGGATTAATGTCAGATTACGCAATCGCGGCAATTTCTGACCCTTACGTTTCCACTTTACTGGCAGGTGTCTTCGGAACCTTCATGGTTCTGCTAGCAACCTTTATACTCGGGAAAGTGATAGCACCGAAAAACCCCAAAGTTCCAGAATAAACAAACTCATTATTTTTCAGTCGCAGCTTTGTCAGAAAACCACAGCAACCGTTTGTTCTGTTGTGCTCACGGAGAACTACCCCCTCCCTTTTATATCGGTGGCAACATTGAACGAAGATAAACCCTCTACAGGTTTCTGTATTGATTGGTTATTTAGAAAAGCAATAGAAAAAGCGGAATGCCCCACAGTTAGCAGAGAGGCAATCAGTAGATGTAGTTAACTGTCACAGTTGCATTGACAGAATCGCCGACGTCAATATCTGTGTTGCCGATGCCAATCAAGACCTCCCCAGGTAAGATTGGAAAAGCCGCTCCTCCGCTTTCTCCCAGCGTAACGTTATTGTAGTATTCAACGCCGTAAGAGGAGTAAGCCACTTCAGCGTACGTGGTGTTGCTTGTCGATTGAACTTCAACAGTAATGTACCCTGCATATTGAAGGGCATCGTTCCAAATAACTGTAGACGAATTCTGGTCCTGGCTTACTGGGTAACCGCTCAACAAATACCCGCTTTTTCCTAATGCGATTATGGCGTTATAGTCTGAAATTATGCTGTTGTATTCCGCGGCTATTGAACTTAACTGTGAAGTTAAATCAGCTATTTGATTATCCTTGTCTGTCAGATTAACGGTGAGCTGATTGAGCACACTTTGAACGGCTGCAACTTGCGAGGTTAACGATCCAATCGTGTCGTCTTTTTCTGCTATCTGAGAATTCAAATCATTTACCATCGGAACATAAATCGCAATTACACTAACCAAGCTGGCTAAAAGCACAAGCACCAGTACCAACGCAATAGCTGCGTTTCTGCTCATCTTTTTGCCAAATTTTTTAGTCACTTTTCCTATAGCAGATGTTGGCGGCGATTTGGCTGAGTTTTCTTTTGGGGTCATGGTTGAAGGCTTAGTGGGTGGAGGCATGGGTTTTTCTCTTGGAGTAGCTTCTGGAGTTTTTGGAGTAATTTCGGTTGAAGGTGGCAACTGTTTTGTAGTTTCTTCTAATCCTCTTGTGAAATCGATTAATTCTTTGCCCATTAACTTCTTGATGTTTTCATTAGTCCCTTCCAATTCAACTTGAGCATCGCCTATTCGTATTGAAATTTTTGACCGCTCCTTTTTTTGTTCATTTTCGTCTGGCATTTCTACACCTGCGTTTTAGTTGGCAAGTTTATGTATAAAAATCTAAGCATTAGTCGAGGAGAATACATCCGTCCTCTTTGAATCTCCCTCAGGTGGGTTTGACCTCTCGATATAATGGATTCCGTCAGTAACAAACCTGTGATCTTGATTTTGTTTATCGCTGCCACTCTCCCTTTCTGATCGTGTTGTTTTTCACCGACAAAATGCTATTAAAAGTTTTTCAAAATTAAACTCAAAACCTATTCCCAGCGTCTGATACCTAATAGTTAAAGCTTATCGGAATTATGGTAGACAGCACTGCCAAACTTGCACTCTAAGAGGTTAGGCGAAGCGCCTTGGATAAAGTTTAAATTTCCTGTTTTAATCTGCTTGATATGTGGAATGCCTATGACGTATTGTTCAAATTGCGGTGAAAAACTTCCCGACGATGCTCTCTTTTGCCCGAAATGCGGCACCAAAACACTGAAAGGTGCGGAGGCAAATGTTCCCAGTCCATCAGATGAGTTAAGAGACGCGTTTTCCAAGATGAGCCGAGAGCTTGAGAAGGCTTTCTCTGTAGCTGCCAAAGAAATAAACGATGCATTTCAAACCGCGAGTGAAAACATTCAAAAGTCTCTTAAAAAAGAGAAAATAGTCTGTTCTAATTGCGGAGAGAAAAACCCTAGCAACGCGGTTTTCTGCTTTAAATGCGGAAAACAACTTAAAGCCGCGTAAGAAAGGCTGGCGGATGGATTCCCAAAAAGTTCTCATTAAAGCGCGTGGCTTGACAAAGAAGTTTGGCAGCTTCACTGCAGTGGACCATATAGACTTCGAAGTCTACAAGGGCGAGTGCGTCGGCTTCTTGGGACCTAACGGTGCGGGAAAAACCACCACGGTGCGAATGATATACTGTTTTTTGCCCCTGACAGAAGGCGAATTGTCAGTTGCAGGAATGAGCGTCGTTGAGCGGGCACGCGAGATAAAAAGCATGGTGGGCGTGGCGCCTCAAGAGGACAACTTAGACCCAGACTTCACTGTCATAAAAAACCTTCAGGTTTACGCCCGTTACTTTGACATTTCAAAAGCTGAAGCTGTAAAACGAGCCAAGGAACAGCTGAAGTTTTTTCAGCTTGAGGAAAAACAGAGCGTGCTTATATCCGAATTGTCCACTGGTATGAAACGCCGCTTAATCTTGGCTAGAGCCCTTATTAACGAGCCGCAGATTCTGCTTCTCGACGAGCCTACCACGGGCTTGGATCCTCAAGCACGTCATATAGTTTGGGATGAAGTGCGAAGCCTGAGAAAACAGGGTGTCACCATAATCATAACCACGCATTACATGGAGGAGGCTGCGGCGCTCTGTGATAGAATCTTAATCATGGATAACGGCAAAATCATTGAGCAAGGCAAGCCAGCGGAGCTCGTTAAGAAACATGTTGGCGAGGATGTGTTAGAAGTGGACAACGACGAAAAGCTGTTGCAGGCCCTTAAGGCAGAGTTTCCTGATGCCCGTTTTGAGGTCTTCGGCGACCGCCTTCACGTTTTCACCGCGCAGCCACATGGCGTCTTTGAACGCTTTCTAGAAAAGAATCAGGTCACGAATGTAACTATACGAAACGCCAATTTAGAAGATGTTTTTCTCAAACTGACTGGCAGGGGACTGCGTGATTGACTAAACTCGATAACTCTCCCACACATTTCACTTTGCCACGGCTAACGCGTAGAGTTTGGAAGGTTTGGCAGAGAAATTTCGATGTCTTCCTAAAAACCATAAGAACCAACTTTCTTCCCTCCTTGTTGGAGCCGATTCTTTACCTGTTAGCTCTGGGCTTAGGCTTGGGAGGTTTCATCCAATCCGTTGACGGAGTGCCCTACATTAACTTCATAGCGCCCGCGTTAGTGTCTATTTCCATAATGAACGGAGCCTTCTTCGAGTGCACCTTCGCCTCGTTTGTGCGCATGTACTTCCAGAAAACCTTCGACGCCATAATAGCTACTCCCGTAAGCGTGGAAGAGGTCATCGCTGGCGAGCTTGTGTGGGGTGCCACTCGTGCCACCATAAACTCTACGATGGTGCTTGTTGTTATTGCGGCTTTCGGCTTGATTTCCAGCCCGCTGTTCCTCTTGGTGCCGCTGCTTGCTTTTCTAGGCGGGTTAATGTTCGCCTCCATAGCCATGTGCTTCACAGCCATAGCTCCCAACATCGACTTTTTCAACTACCCCTCATTCCTGTTCGTAACGCCCATGTTTCTGCTCAGCGGAACCTTCTTTCCACTCTCACAATTGCCACCTATCGTGCAGACATTAGCCCAGATTTTTCTACCTTTAACTCACGTAGTAAACATTACAAGAGGAGTAGTTCTAGGCAGAACCGACGTTTTTCTGCTGCTTAGCTTGGCGTGGATAGTCGCGGTCACGCTCTTCTTTTTCGTGCTGAGCATAAACTTGATGAAAAAGAGGCTAATCAAATAACGAGAAAGTTTCTCCAGAATTTGAAGATTAATGGGCGAAAATAGCAAGCTGTTCCAGCTATAGTTAAAAGCTTGAAAAAGCAGAGTAATAGGCTACTAAAACCGGTTTCATGAAAATTGGTTGGAGGTGGAAGAATGACTAATGTTGGAGAGCTTTATGTTTGCAAAATATGTGGGAACGCGGTTGAGGTTGTTGTGGCTGGTGCTGGAAGGCTTGTTTGCTGTGGGCAGCCCATGGAGCTTGTAGAGGACGACGAGTAAAATTGCGTCTTTTTCGTTATTTTTTATCTTTTTTAGTGACCTTTGTGTGTTGAGCGGCGGTTTAGGTCGCGTAAGCGTCTTTGTGTATGGCGGCAATTTTAAATATGACGCGTGTCATATTTCTCTTTATAAGCTAACACAGTTGGCATCCAATTGAAAAAACTTTTGCAGAAATTGCAACAACGATAACCATATTGGTTATTTTCACTAGCTTTGCATATAATTTAATGCCTCTAGCCAACGGCGCACCCGCTGACACTGAAGAATGGCAGCTAACTGTAACGGGTCTTGTAGGGAATCCTTTTAACTTAAGCTGGGCAGAGATGGTTGCCATGCCTAACAGCACCGTGAACGCTGCACTTATCTGTGTAGATGCACCTGCCACCATTCTTGAGCAAGGCAATTGGACTGGCATCAAACTTCGGGTTTTGTTAGAAGAGGCGGTGCCTTTATCTGGGGCAATTAAGGTCGGTTTTTTCGCCGCCGATGGTTATTCAACAGACCTGACTCTGGAGACAGCTATGCGTGACGATGTAATTTTAGCCTACGAACTGGATGGTGCACCTCTTAACGATTTACGTTTGGTTGTGCTGGGCAAGTGGGGTTACAAGTGGATAAGCCAAGTTACCCAAATTAGACTTTTTGATTCCAACTTTCTAGGTTTTTGGGAGAGCAGGGGATACTCTGACGTAGCGGACACGTCGGCAGGCTCAGGAGGAATAGTCGGAGATATACCACGATTAACCAAGAGTAACAGTACTTCCTCATCTTCCACTCCCCCGCCTACAGCCTCACCATCGCCGCTTCCTTCTCAGCCGCCTACCTCACCTGCGCCTTTCGACCAGTCCACGCCAACTCCACAGCCATCTGAAGGTTTTTCCTTGCCTACGGAAGCCATCTACATAATAGCGGTGTCAGCAGTCGCTGTGGTATTAGTTGCCTTGTTAACGTTTGTTCGTAAGAGAGCAAAATAGAAAGTTCGATTCTATATATCCACGGCGTTTAAAAACAGCCAGAACTCTTCAACAGTGCTTATTCTTCGTATTTCCAAATATTCCGGTTTGAATTCTGTGCCTTCTCCAGAAAACTCCTTGTAGAAACCTACCGTGTGCGGATATTGCTTTTCAAACTCAGGATTTTCCACGATTTCTTCGATTTTCACAAGTTTTCCAGATTGGTCTGCTTTTTTCCTGTCTATGAGCATTACGCTGTAGTTGAGGTATTTTCCCTTGTTTCCATATTTCGGAAAGTAAACTAGCCAGTCGATTTCCATGAAGTGAAATTTTTTGGTTTGGTTCTCTGACTGCAATTCAAATAGGCAAACGTCAGATAATGATTTAAGCGTTACAGTTTTAGATTTATGAAATAATGGCGATGTAGATGGTATTCATGAAAAAGCGGCAGTTGCTAAGCTTACTGGCAGCTTCAACGGTTCTTGTGGTTAGTGCTGTTTTGCTGGTTTTGCTAACTGCTGAACCTGTGAATTCTGAACCAGTAAACTACTCGTATCACGTCGTCAACGTGTATCCGCATGACGAAACTGCTTTCACACAAGGCTTGGTTATCGACAATGGGATTATGTTTGAAGGCACTGGACTCTATGGTAACTCTTCGCTTCGCCGCGTTGAATTAGAGACTGGCGAAGTTTTGCAGCTTTATGCTCTGCCATCTCAGTATTTCGGTGAAGGCATCACAATTTTTGATGATGAAATCATTCAGTTAACATGGCTGTCGCACAAGGGTTTCGTCTATGACAAAGAGTCTTTTGATTTACTTCAGGAATTTAACTATTCAACTGAAGGGTGGGGAATCACAACTGATGGTAGCCGACTTATAATGAGCGATGGAACATCAACCTTGTATTTCCTAGACCCAGAAACCTTTCAGAAAATTGGGCAAGTTGAGGTACACGACAATGGTACTGTGGAGAACCTGAATGAACTTGAATACATCCAAGGGAAGATTTACGCAAACATCTGGCTGGAAGAAAAAATAGCGATAATTAATCCTCAAACTGGACAAGTCGAAGGATGGATAAATCTGAATGGCCTCTACAATATGGAAAACCAAGACCCGAACGATGTACTCAACGGGATTGCCTACGATGCAACAAGTGACAGGCTCTTTGTAACTGGAAAAAGGTGGTCGCAGCTTTTTGAGATTGAACTAATCCCTGAAGGATAGTGATGGTTGCTGCTAAATCTCGATGTCTTTCATGTCCGCTACAACGAGATAGTAAGAGGCTAACCCTTTCCATTCGCCCCAGCTTTCGGCGATTTGCCGTGCCTCTGCACTTGAAATAGCTTTTCCGTCACGGTAGTAACGTGAAATAACCCGTCTTAAACCTAAATCGTCAGCTGGCAACGCTTCTAGCCGCTGCATTCCCCGCAGCATTGTAAGCTCGGCGGTCCAGACGCCGATTCCTCTTATATTGTCCAGTTCCCTGATTATCTGTTCCGAACTCTCATAGTTTTTGAGTTCTTCCAAGTTCAGTTTTCCCTCCGCTATAAGCGTGGAAGCTCCTTTGATGTACTCGCCCTTTCGAAAACTCAAGCCACACTGGCGAAATTCCTCAATGCTGACAGAAGCTAATTGTTGCGGCGTCGGATACGCAAAGTAGACAGCGCCTTCCAAATCCAGAGACTCACCGAACTTTTTGATAATCCTGATTTCCAAGCTGTTGGCTACTTTCAGCGAAATCTGTTGCTCAACGATTGAATCCACCAATGCTTCAAAAACAGTGGGTGTCGTTGGATTTTTTAGTCCCCAGAGCTCGCGAGTTAAATGCGCCATTATTTTGTCGGTTTTTGCCGTTTCATAGAAGGGTTTTAGGTCATAATCCAAGCTGAAAAGGGCGGTGACCATGTCTTCAGCTTTTTTCGTGTCTTCGTTTGTTATGGCAGTATCTGATTTGAGTTCAACAGCTACTTTTGGTTCGCCAACGGTACCGATAGATTCTACAACCGCGAGAACGAGTTTGCCGTTGATGCGTATCACTTGCCAAAACCTGCCCTTTTCGTAGCTGCGAATTTGCTTATCACCATTAGCGAAGATTTCGGAGCTTAAGTCAAAACGGAACGGGGGCAAAGCAGCAAGCGTTAGCTTTTCAGTGTAGATCATTGTGTTTCATCCATTAAGAGCTATAAACTGCTAAAAACGTTTCTCAGCCGCTTCCGAATACGCCATAACGCGCACTTGTATCGTATGGTTTTCCTAAAGGATTTTAACTTGAACTTGGCGTATTAATACGCGAAGGATGGATTCGGTCATGCGCGTGGTGTTGCGGATAGGTGGTTCGGTTGTGGCGTCTCCAGTCAACGCAGAGTTGATGAGCAAGTACGCCGAAATTGTGCGAGCTCTAAAAGAGCAAGGGCACGAGGTTGCGGTGGTGGTTGGCGGCGGCTCGCTAGCCAGAGAGTTCATTGCTATAGCAAAGAAATTGGGACTTAATGAGCAAGCTCAGGACGAAGTTGCCATTTCTGTTTCACGGCTTTTTGCTCAGCTTTTCCTCAAGAAACTCGGTGAGATGAGTTGCAGCAAAGTGGCTTTGACGCTTGATGACGCAGCGGAATGCTTAGGTGAAGGCAAAATCATGTTTATGGGCGGTTTGAAGCCTGGAATCACCACGGACGCGGTTGCAGCCTTAGTTGCTGAGCATGTGAAGGCTGATTTGCTGGTTAAAGGCACGGATCAAGATGGCGTTTACGACAAGGACCCGCGGAAGCACGCGGATGCAGTTAAGCTTGACCGTTTGTCTTTTGATGATTTGCCCCGAATTTTTGAGGAGAACACGCATAAAGCGGGGATGCATCAGATTATCGACCCTGAAGCAGTCAAGGTTCTGAAGCGTGAGCGCGTGAAGTTGATTGTTGTGAACGGGTTTAAGCCTGAGAATATTTTGGCGGCTGTTCAAGGCGAAAAAGTTGGGACAGTAGTCGAATAACTTGTCTCTTATGTTGTTATCTTATTTTGTTATGGCGACAGGTTTAAATATCATATTTGATATCACATTTGAGGTCAATAGTGATAAGCATGTTTACCCACAAAAAATGGCTACGCCACACCGCCATGGTGCCCAAAGGCTTCATACGCTACCACGTTCTCGAAGCGCTAAGTCAGAAGCCCATGTCAGGGTCAGAACTAATGGGTGACATTAAAAGGCACACAGGCGGGTTCTGGAAGCCCAGTCCAGGTTCTATTTATCCGCTGTTGTCTTGGTTGCAGGATAGCAGCTACATCAAGGAACTACCAGTGGAAAACGGGCTGAAACGTTACGAATTAACCGAGAGCGGAAAAGCACTGCTTGACGAGCAAAAGAAGATACGGGAACACGTCAGAGAAGAAGTCGGCTTTTTACCTGCGCCCTTTTTTGACAGTTTTCTCATTAAAATACCGCCAGAAAAAACCGCTGAAATCCGTGAAGCCGTTAAACGCTTGGCAATCGCGTTCTTTCATTTGGGTAGCGCTCTTCAGGAAAATTTCTCTGAGAAAGCCTTAAATGAAGCTCTAAGCGTTGTAGATGAGGCTTCAAGAAAGTTTGAGGAAATAAACAAGAAATTCAAAGGTGAAAAACATGAGTGAAGAAGAAGCAATTAAAGCTGAAGGCTTAACCAAAGTCTTCAACGGAAGCTTAGTAGCCGTTGACCACATAGATTTCAGCGTTAAGAACGGCGAAATTTTCGGTTTCCTAGGCCCCAACGGCGCGGGAAAAACCACAACCATAAACATGCTGATAACCGTTTTGAAGCCAACAGAAGGCAAAGCAGAAATTTTAGGCTACGACATCGCCAAACAAAATAATCAAGTCAGATACTCCATAGGCGTTGTGCCGCAAGAGTACACTGCTGACGAAGACCTAACAGGCTACGAAAACATACTTTTATGCGCCGACCTATACGGAATTTCCCGCGATGTCTCCAAAAAGCGAGCCACAGACCTTTTACAACTAGTCGAGTTAACTGATTTCAAAGACAAGAAAGTTCAAACTTTTTCGGGTGGCATGCGCCGAAGGCTGGAACTTGCTTGCGGCTTAATCAACAGGCCTAAAGTGCTTTTCTTAGATGAGCCGACTTTGGGCTTGGACGTTCAAACCAGAGCAGCCACTTGGAATTATATTCGAACATTAAAGAAGGAGTTCGGAATGACCCTTTTCATGACAACGCATTATCTGGAGGAAGCTGACGCCCTCTGCGACCGCGTCGCCATAATCGACAATGGAAAAATAATCGTTGTCGGAACTCCTACGGAGCTGAAAGACAGCTTAGGCGGCGACATAATTTCTGTGGCTATCAAAAAGGACGTGGATATAACGGGGCTTGTCGAGAAAATCGAACACGTGAAAGAGGTCAAAAAGGAGAATGGCACGTACATGATAAAGTCTGAAAACGGCGAAGTAACAGCGCCGTTAATAATTGAAGCACTGCGCAAAGCAGGTCACGTTGTCACGCGGCTCTCGCTTACGAAGCCAACTTTAAATGAGGTTTATTTACAGTACACGGGCAGGTCAATGCGCGATGCTGAAGAGTCAGGCGAGGCGCTTCATGCAAAAAGAATGCTGAAAGCGAGGCGAAGACATTGAGTGAAATGAACAACATTTCAAAAAGCAAACTGCACGGACTCTGGGCGCTAACCAACCGAGAACTGAAAAAATGGTACAAAGCCCCCGCAGTTTTCATCCTCACACTGATACAGCCTGTCATTTGGCTCGGCTTACTGGGAAACGCACTGAACCTAGGTGCACTCGTTCCCAGCAATATTCCTGGAGTGGACCCTAGCAGCGTTTTGCAGTCGATTTTCGGAACTTCAAGTTACATTTCGTTTATGGCTGTGGGCATGATAGCTTTCACGGCGCTCTTCACAACGATGTTCAGCGGTATGTCCGTTGTGTGGGACCGACGATTAGGCTTCCTCAACAAAGTGCTGAGTACACCCGTATCCCGTGCAGTAATAATAGTGTCTAAGGTACTTTCAGCAACATTGCGGTCAATGTTCCAAGCTGCAATAATACTGATTATCGCTTTACCACTCGGCTTCCAATTCGGCGCCGCCTTCACACCGATTAACATACTCGGCGTGTTCGCTTTCCTTTTCCTAATCTGCATGGGCTTGTCTTCGCTTTTCATAGCCATCAACATAAGATCAACAAGAATCGAGACTCCAATGGCGGTCATGAACCTGCTGAACCTGCCGTTGACCTTTGCCAGCAGCGCCTTTTTCCCAATCGACAGAATGCCGGGTTGGTTGCAGGCGGTGGCTAACGTGAATCCTTTGTCTTACACAATGAACGGTATGAGACAACTCCTGATCAACCCTACCATCGATTACTCGCAACTCGCAATTCAATACGCGTATGTTGGCATATTTGCCGCGGTGCTGACAACAATAGGCATAGTGCTCTCTTGGCGATTCCTGAACAAATAAGATAGAGTTGAAGCATTTCACGGAACTCTCCAAGCAAGCAACGGTTTGCTGACTCAGATTCGGGATGAAGTTATAGAGGGATCTAGAAACCAGTAATCTACTCATTCGGAGGGAGGTTAACTTATATTCGTAATATGCACATGCATGCTTTAGCTTATTTAAAGCAGAAGTTACAAACTCTCTTACTGTGATGGAGAACCAACTACAATAGCCGATGTGAAAGGTATATGATTACAGAAGAAAGCGTTGTCTCTAAAATCGAAGAGCTTATGGAGACGCTCGATGTTGTTAAGAGGTATAATGCTTTCGCCAGTTCTTTGAAAAAGTTCGCCCTTTTCATCGTGAGCTCCATGACGGTTTTCGTTATACTCGCTGGAGTGTTTGAGTTTTTAGACCTGAGGCTTGTACTCGACAAGCCTGTCTTTTTTATAATAGCAATTCTCTTGTTTCTTATTCCTGTTACAGGAGTCTTAGCAGGTGTCCTGTTCGTGAAAAGGAGGGTAAACTCTGTCCCAGTAGGGGAGTGGAGAGAAGAGCTATCGCAGGGTTTTCCATCGGCGTTAAAGATGCTGCTGGAGTTGGATTGGGAAAAGACATTTGATGAAATCTCGATGGGAAAAATCAGCTATGCTCTATATGCACTATTGAAAACAGCGGGCTACTGGCTTGTTACTTTTTTTGCATTGAATTTTCTAGCAAACACTATTGTTTTCTTGATTCTACAACGCCCAGAATTTTTTGGCGCATTGGCACAATCGGGAGCACTTGCCCTTTTAATAGTGTTATTAATTTTAGGAAATGATCTTTTGAGGCGTTACAAGGAGCTACTTGCGCTAGATATGCTCCTTATGGAGTTGCGGTGGTTTAGCTTTGAGTTCAGGAGAGCCGAGTTCGAAACCTGACCTGTACGTCATCGCCAGGATAATCAAGGTTCTGAAAGAGAAAAATCGGATGAACAGGACGGCCCTCGCAACTTCTACCGGGCTTGCCTATGATAAGCTTGTAAATTATTTAGGTTGGATGTCTGAACGAAAATTCGTTGAGATCAACGGTGATGGGAACGTTAAGCTGACAAAAGAGGGAACTGACGCTTATGATGAACTTGTGCGATGGATAATGAAGTACGTAGGTCAACTCAGGTTTCCCAGGCTGCGCCCAAGAACCTAGTTTCTGAGCCGCAATCAACGAACTCCCTCAGAATGAGTTCGCCTTTTATAGGGAGTAGCAATGTTATAAAACAAACGGAATGGCGTCAGCTGGTTTGTGCTAGTAACGCTTGAGCTTCAAGTAACCTTAGAAAATAAATTAAACTCCAAGGTGAAAAGAATGAATGAAGATGTAATGAAGAAAACGGTTGTTGAAGCAATCGACCTGAAGAAAACCTACATGCTTGGAAAAATCCCAGTGGAAGCACTACGTGGTGTAAATCTTAAAGTTGAAAGCGGCGACTTCCTCGCCATTCTAGGCCCCTCAGGAAGCGGCAAATCAACCATGCTGAACCTGATTGGAGCGCTGGACAAACCGACCGCAGGGACATTGCTGATTGACGGCGTTGACGTTTCCAAGCTCAGCGACAACCACCTGTCCGATCTTAGAAGCCGCGTAGGCTTCGTATTCCAATTCTTCAATCTCATCCCACGGTTCACGGCAAGAGACAACGTTGAATTGTCCCTGTCAATCGCTGGCATCGGCCGAGCTGAAAGAAAAAAACGAGCAGAAGAACTTCTGGAAACGGTAGGTTTGAAAGACCGCATCAACCACAAGCCAGCCGAGCTGAGCGGTGGTCAACAGCAAAGGGTAGCCATCGCCAGAGCCTTGGCGAACAATCCGCGTTTCCTGTTGATGGATGAGCCGACGGGAAACATCGATTCGAAAACGGCGCGAGAAATAATTAAGCTGGTTAAGAATCTTAACGAGAGAGGCGTGACAATTATCATGGTGACGCATGACCAGCATCTAGCGAGAGAAGCAAAACGCACGGTTCAGATGTTTGACGGCGTAATAACGTCGGATGTAGCGAATGGGGAACCGACATGAGAGCAAGAGACGTTTTCAGCTATTCTTTCAGCGCCATAAAACTGCGGAAGCTCCGCGCAGGCTTAACAACCCTCGGTGTGGTCATCGGCATCGCCGCCATAGTTGCCTTACTCTCAATCACTACGGGTCTGCAAGACACCATAACCGCGCAACTCGAAACAGGACTGGCAACCGACACAGTAATCGTCGCACCTGGAGGAGGCCTCTTAAGTGGAGGACAAGGCGGTGGCGGCTTCGGCGGCACGTTTGGAGGAAGTGACTCCGGATTCAGGCTGCTCATAAACGACACACAAACGATAAACGGCTTATCAACTGACATTCTTACGTCAATAGCTGTGATCCAGCGTTCAGGCTATATTAACTCCACGGAACATGAGCGCGTGACAACAATTGTCGGCGTGGACTTCGCGGAATACAAGAACCTTTACAGCACCACCTTTGTGTCAGAAAGTGGAGAAATCCCAGACAACCCCGACAACAACACGATTATCATTGGAAAACGCGTGAACGAGCGCCAAAATGGCACGGTTCTTTTCACCGCGGGAGAAGATGTGCAGATCCTATGGACCAACGCCACAGCACGTCCACCCCAGAACGAAAGCTATACGGGGCATGTGGCTGCGGTTCTGCAAGAAGTCGGTGGCTTCGCGTTCGGCGGTCCCTCTGACAGTAACGTGTACATTCCGATTTCAACAGCGCAAGAGTTTTTCAACACTTCGGAGTGCGAAACAATAATCGTGAAACTGGCGAACAGTGACCAATCCACAATTGACGCCGTCTCCAAGAAGATAGTGGATGAATTCGCTGGAGAGGTGTCAGTAATATCTTCAACTGCAGTTTTGAACCTCCTCGGAAGCGTCTTTTCAATAATTGAGTTGTTCCTCGTAGGTATCGCAGCCATTTCGCTCCTTGTGGCAGGCATCGGAATAATGAACATCATGATCGTTTCTCTAATCGAACGCACACGCGAGATAGGCATCTTGAAAGCATTAGGCATGAAGAGCCGGACAGTTTTGACGATTTTCTTGGGTGAATCGGTGATAATCGGAGTAATCGGCGCGGTCATAGGCATAGTGTTAGGCTGGCTGCTAGCGAACGTTGTTGCAACAGTCTTGAGCAGCGGCGCCATAACTGTTGGAACCGGAGGAGGCCCTGGAGCAGACGGCGGTCTGCTGAGCATTACGCCCGTCTTGACTCCCATGGTGTTCCTCGGCGCGTTCGGGTTCGGTGTAGGCGTCAGCGTCATCTTCGCGTTGTATCCAGCATGGCGTGCGTCCAAACTAAAGCCTGTGGAAGCTTTAAGGTACGAGTAAGTAGAGCATACCTTGAGGATAAAAATCCTATTTCTTTTTTGCTTTTTCCTCTGCCAATTCTTTTTCTATTGATTTTAGCTTTTCCTGAATAACTCTAATGTGCTGTTTGAGCTGTCTTTTTTGGTGCTCCAGTTCTTCAATATCTGTTGTTTTCTTATTTTCTTCTTCAAGGAACGCTGCGAAGGGACTAGGCATGACTGGCATTGCAACTGTTGAAGATTCTATGTTTAGTACATCTCTTGCGAATTCTTGAAAAAGAGCATTCATGTTGTTTGCAATTTCGCTTTGTTTTACAATAGCGTTTCTTAGTATGATTTTGCCTTTTTCGGTTATTCTGTATGTTTTTATGTTTCTGTTGTTTTGTTTATGCCATTTGCCTTTGATGTATCCTGTTTTTTCTAGGTCTCTTAAGATGGGGTATACGCCACCAGGGGTGGGTTTGTAAAAGCCTCTGGTTTTATCTTTGATTTTTTTCATGATTTCGTAGCCGTGGGAAGGCTTATTGTTGAGCAGTATGAGCACAGCTACGCGTATGTAGCCTTTTTGGGCTTCTTTCATCCAGTTTGCAGTTATTTTCTCTTCAGTGTTTACTGGCATAAGCCCTTCAGTCTATACAGTACTTGGCAGCAATATTTATATTTTACCGCGATATATTGCAGTGAATAATATTGCATTCGAGATGATTCATAATGGAGAAAAATTCCGTAATTGAAGTCACAAACCTGACAAAAATGTTCAACAAATTCACCGCTGTGGACAACATCAGCTTCAACGTGAAGAAAAGTGAAATATTCGGGTTGCTAGGCCCCAACGGCGCAGGCAAAAGCACTACACTGCGAATGCTTTCCACGCTAGCAAAACCCACCAGCGGAACCGCCACAATTGGCGGCTATGACATAGTCAAGAACGATAACGAAGTGCGGAAACTAATAGGCATTGTCTCTGAAAAAATGATAATGTACAATCGTTTGACTGCCAAAGAGAATTTGTGGTTTTTCGGCAGCCTCTTCAACATACCAAAAGATGTCCTTATAGAAAGGATTGACGAGTTGCTAGAGCTTGTTCAACTCACTAAGTTCAAAGATGCGCAAGTAGGCACTTTCTCCACAGGCATGCGTCAAAGAATGAATGTAGTGCGAGCGCTGCTTAACACGCCCCAAGTGCTTTTTTTGGATGAACCAACACTAGGTTTGGACCCTCAATCATCAGTTGAGATTAGGGAGTTTATAAAGAAGCTTAATCGGGAAAACGGCACAACCATTATTGTAACCACCCACATGATGGTTGACGCTGATTTAATGTGTGACCGCATAGCCATTATAGACCACGGAAAAATTGTCGCCCTTGACACTTCAGCAAATTTGAAAAAACAACTCAATGGAGCCAATACAACAATTATTAAACTAGAAATCGTAAACCTCAACCCAAAGCTTGTTGAAACAATTCGGGCACTCAAATGTGCCGATTCTGTTACTCAGGAGGACTCGACGCATTTGAAGGTTCTTGTTCATGGCGAGGAGGCGTTCGACTCTATAATCGACGCAATAAGAGGGAGAAATGGGAAGATAAATTCTATGGAGAACCTTCAACCTTCCCTAGAAGATGTGTTTTTACATTTAACAGGTCACCAAGTACGCGACAGCGCTGACCAAAAAATACCTGTGGATATGCACCGTGGATCTTTTGCTCGTCCACGAGCGAGGATAAGGTGAACACTATGGGAGCGAAAACTCTTCTTTCACACAGTTTCAGAATCGCTTGGAAGGACCTGACTGAGCTCTACAGAAACCGGCTAGGGTTGGTTTTGCTTATAATTATGCCTCTGTTCATGATGGCTATGATTGGCTTTATCTATCCTTCAAATGGCGCCACGGTAACAGATCTGCCTGTTGCCTTGGTGAATGAAGATTCAGGTTTTGGCAATTCCACTATCCCAAGCCAAGCTTTCATTATGGGTTTACAGCAGATTAATGATCAGACACACATGCTCACTCTTTCGAATGCTTCAAACATGGCTGAAATCAAAGATAAAGTTCAGAAGGGTGAGTTAAACGGTGGAATAGTTATACCTAGCAATTTCTCTGATAGCATAATGTCTGGAGAACAAGGAACCCTAATTATCGTAACTGATCAGTCTAACCCGACCATATCTGCAACCATGCAGGCAGCCTTGACAGCCACGTTTGACCAGATGGGTACATTACTTGCGCTTCAGAATGTTCAGACTTTAAATTCAACAGTTACTGCAAAGAACGCCCTCGCTATCGTAAAGCCTTACACTGTTGAAACTGAGGGTGTCGTCTCTGGAAACCCCAGCTACTTTGACTTCATTGCCCCAGGTATAATGGCTATGACAGTTATGATGAGCGTCATGACTGGGCTTCCTGTGGCGATATCTCAAGAAAAGGAAATAGGCACCATGGATGGCATGATGGTTGCCCCAATTAACAGGTTGTCTATCATATTAGGGAAAACTTTGGGCCAGACTGCCCGGGGCTTACTCCAAGGGGTCATTATACTAGCATTGTCCGTAGGTTTGTTCGGCGTCGCAATTCACGGGAACCTCCTGCTCGTGTTCGGTTTACTCCTACTGGGTGTATTCTCATTCGTAGGCTTAGGCGTCGTGATAACGTCATTTGCCAAGGATCAGGAGACAGCGCAGATGATGATGACGACATTGATGTTCCCAATGATGTTTCTCAGCGGCGTATTGTTCCCGATACAGCAGATGCCTTGGTTCATGCAAAGTATCGCTAAGTTCCTGCCACTCACGTACGCGGCGGACGCGCTTCGGAAGGTCATGGTGTTAGGGGCTGATGTACCTGCCATATCGACCGAGTTGATTGTGCTGATTGTGTTCGGAGTTGTGATGACGGCGATTGCGGTGCCAGTGTTCAGGAGAATGATGACTAGGTAAAAGCCGAGAAAATGACGAACAAGAGTGGGAAAAATGCAAATGACTTGGAACAAATATGAGCTGTTGCAGACCCGTTTCAAAATAACTCAATTGAAGGGGAAGTAAACTTGAGTACTCTTTGTTCAAAATGCCCTTTCTTTCAATTGGCTCCCCGACTCAGGCGCAAGAATGCTCGAAAAAGATGCCGCATAGAACCTCAAAGGGTACTTCGAATCTATAAATGCAAGGACTTCCCAAAGAAACGCGCTTTCAACTTGCCAAAGAATTCGGTTAACGCCGCTCTCGACGCTGCTCCTGCTCGCTTTGGGTTTCGGCGTAAGCGTCAGCAGCCTCTTCGATCTAGCCGGCTTGGTGGGCTTCAAAGCTTGAACCCGTAGAAGCTTTAAGATGCGAGTAGCCCATATTATTCAAGCTGAGGTTTACGTGTTGACGAGGCAGTACCCTAAAAGACCCGTTGTAGGCGTAGGCGCCGTAATACTTGAGGGAGACAGGATTCTGCTTGAAAAAAGAAAGAACTCTCCGGGCAAAGGCAAATGGGCTGTTCCAGGCGGCTTAGTAGAGCTGGGCGAGGAAGTTGAGGAAGCTGTTATTCGTGAAGTGAAAGAGGAGACAGGCTTGGAAGTGTATGAGCCACGGCTTGTTGACGTGGTAAATTATGTCAGCCTCGGTGAAAAAGGCGGAGTGATATACCATTACGTAATTCTCGACTATCTCGTAACCGTGAAGAGCGGAAATCCTAAAGCGGCAAGCGACGCGGACGCTTTGAAGTGGGTTCCATTCAACGAGGTGGAGGAATACGATTTAACAGAATCCTTCCGTTTGTTCTTTAGGCGGAATAGGCAGAAGCTGGGGAACCCTAGTTTCTATCTTTGAAGAATAGCCGTGTTTCGCCCATTGTTTTTATGTCTAGGGCTCTGACTCGAGTGACTATTGGAAAATCCCGCACAACTTTTCCCAATGTGAGGCAGTGATGCGGCGGGAGGTCTCGTGCGATGGAGCGGACGGTTTCGGCGTCCACGCGGGCGGCTCGGGACACCACGTCTAAATCGTGTTCGTTGGTGAAGTTGAAGAGGAAGATGTTGTCTGCTTGGCGGTAGATGCTGTCTCTTACGGTGTCTGGCTGGTTGGTTATGAAAGTGGTGAAGATTCCGAAGTGGCGCATGCGCGTGACTATGTCGTCCCAGTAGGTCTCGCGGAGGTACAGGTGCGCTTCTTCAGCGAAGAGGAAAACGGCTTTGAGTTTCCAGCTTTGCAGGGCGTCAACGAGTTTGCCGAGGACGTACTCGACTACTATTTGGCGGTCGATGGTGCTGGTGTTGCGGAGGTTTATGACGATGGCGCCGCCTTCTTCCTTAGATTTTAGCAGGCACTCGTCTAGAAGTGTTGATTCTGCGGGGTTGTCGGTGAAAAAGCCCGAGTTAACCAAGGCGTGATAGCGGGAAGACAGGGCGTCACGTACGTGCTGGTTGCATTTCAGGTCGCGTATTGCCTCGCCAAGCTCGTGCAGCGTGAGTTTACCTTGGTCTTTCAATGATTTCCAGGTGCGTCTGAATTCGCGGGAGGAAGTTCCTGGCAGGTGCAAGGCGTGGATTAGTATGCCCATTACCACGTTTAGGTGTAGCTGGTCGAGGGCTACTTTGAAGTTTTGTGAGGGGGTTAACGCGTGGATTTTGTTGTAGTACATGTTTCTTTTTCCGTCATGGGTCATGCCTATGCTTGTGTATTCGCCGTTCAGGTCGAAGATGACCACGGTTGCCTTGTAGCCAATTAAGCTCGCCATCAAGAGCTTGGACAGGTGGGATTTGCCGCAGCCTTTCTTGCCAGTTATGATGTTTAATGTGCCGTCTACGTCTGAGGCGTCTATGGTTAGGAGGGACGAGTCTTTGGTGCCGCCGAGAATTATGGGGAGTTTTCCTTCGACTTGGGCGATTTTCAGCAGCATGGGAATGGACAGTTTTTTGATGTTGGACTGGGAGCGCGAGGGCAGCCAGCTGCTGCTGGGGCTTAACCTTTGGTTTTCAAACGTTGCTCTTATTTTGCAGATGAGGAGGCTGGCGTCTTGGATGTACGTGATGTGCGGGGCGATTTCCAAGGGGTCGATGTCTTCGCCTTGTAGGGGTACACCGCCGTCTGGGAGCGTGCGCAGCAACTCTTCGAGTACGCCGGGGATGCTGGCGAACTGCACGTCAATCACCTGGGCGATTAGGGCTTTTCTGGCGTCTGGGTCTTCCACCAGTAGGTAGTCGCCTTTTTCGGCGTTCTCGGTTGGGAAACTTAGGATTTGGAGTATGTTGCCTTCTTTTTTGTAGAGTTTCATGAGTAGATTTCTCCTTTGCCGAAGGGTCCGAACAGAAGGCGGTGCATGTCGGGTCGGTTGATGATTTGTATGCCGTGTTTTCTGGTGATGAAGTGCTTGATGGCTAGGACTTCGTTGGCTGTGAAGGTGCACAGTATGTGCGATAGCCGCAGGGTTTCGGGGTAGCCTTGTGTGGTGAGGTCGTTTCCTAAGAGTTTTTCAACCGCCTCAGCTCTGTGCGGAAGTGGGATTTCCCTGTCGATGTCCAAACGGAAAGCGTATTTTGCCTTGTTCAGTCTTGCCACGTAAACGTCGCCCAGCGGAATCATGGGTGGTTTGCATCGTAAGCCCGTGGTTTCCAGAAGGTAGGGTGGCTCATGTTTGGGCAGGTGTTCGGTTATGAGGTGGCCGTTGACTCTGAGGGTGGTCATCTTGGAAAACGCGAGCACGGTGCTTCGGTTTCTTCTTGCGTTGCTGAGGATGTCTTTCATGCGTTGCGTTGGGGTGTCGTAGGTTCCTGAGGTTAAGGAGCCGTCGAACAGGATTAGCCCGTTGGCTACTGTTTTTGTTAGCATGGTTTGTAGCCATCGTTCGAGGAGGCTTGCGAGGCGGGTTGGCATTTGCATGAGGTGGGGTGATGCTTGGCGGTTGCTGGAGTACTGCGTGTTGAAGTAGGCTCTTTCGAGGGTGTTGTAGACTTCTTTTTTGTTTTCTTCCGTGATGTGGAATATGTATGGTCCGAGGCGTGTGTAGCGATAAGTGCCTTGTTTCCAGGTGGTTGCGCCTCGGATGGCGATTATGATGCCTGTGTTTGTTTCGCCGATTTTTATGGTTGAGGTGTCTACTGCGGTGATTGTGGTTTCTTGGTGGTTGGGCTTGAGCGCTACAGGTGTGTGTTTGAGGCGTAGGGTTGATGGGTATTGTTGTGGGGTGTGGAATTGTTGAAAGGGTTGTTGATTTAGTTGAAAAGGCTGGTGTGCGTGCACTTGTTTCAGCGAGAGGAGGCTTTGTTCTAGGAAGCGTTGGGGTAATGTTGTGTCGATGGTGGGTTGTGGAAAATTATATTTCGGGGTTGTTGTTATAGTGTATTGTTCAATCACCAAGATTCACCAATAGCCAATATGGTTTGGTGGAAATATTTAAGTGTTGTGCATGTGCATCTTGCACAATACAATAAACAACAGGTGACAACTTGACAGAAAAACCGCAAAAACCACCAATCAAGGTAAAAATGAAAATAGGCGACATAGAATTCGAAATCGAATCCCAAGAAGACCAATTGCAATCCGCCGTAGACCAGATACTCTCCACCGTCACCGAAAGGCTAAAAGACACACGCTTAACCGAGCGCACAGCACCGCCGCCCAGAGCCGAAACATGCAAAGGCGTCATCCAAAAACTCTGGGAAGAAAACTGGTTTGCTCACCCAAGAGGCTTAAGCGAAGTCCACAGCGAAATGGCACGACGAGGCTTCCACTACGACCGCACAGCCGTAGCCCACGCGCTGATCGATTTGGTGAAAGACGGCATACTAAACCGAGAAGGAAAACCACGCAGATACCAATACGCCCAAAAACGACCCCCACCATTGAACCGAAGTTAAAGAAGTCGAAGTTCACTCTAAGCTTCAAGCTATATAAAAGGGGGCTATAGTCTTTTTTCACGCGCTAGAGAACACGGTAGTTTTATCAGTCAAATGAACAAATAGTTCTTGATTGTTATGATAACCATTATTGGTGCAGGAAAAGTAGGAGCTTCAGCTGCTTTTGAAATTCTGAGGTACAAAATAAGCGACGTAACCCTCATTGACATCGCTGAGAATCTGGCGAAAGGCGAAGCATTAGATATGATGCAAGCTGCTCCAGCCATCGAGTTTGACGGAAAAATCCGCGGAACCAGCGACTACCGCATGATGCAAGGCAGCGAACTCGTCATCGTCATAGCTGGTCAAGGCAGAAAGCCTGGCATGACACGCATAGACCTCATGAACAACAACGCCAAAATCATCCGCAGCATAGTCAAAGAAGTCGCCAAACACGCGCCAGACTGCAAACTCATGATAGTCACCAACCCAGTTGACATCATGACCTACATAGCCCGCAGAGAATCTGGTTTGCCTTCAAACCGCGTGTTCGGCATGGGCAACATACTTGACACCCTGCGATTCCGCAGTTACATCGCGCAGGAACTCAACGTTTCCAGACAGGACGTAAACGCGCTTGTAATAGGCGAACACGGAGACAGCATGGTCCCACTCGTCGAGTACGCAAGCGTTACAGGAATCCCAATCACCACCCTACTTACCAAAGAACAAATTGACAAAATCGTCCAGCAAACCATCAATTCAGGCGCAGACGTAATAAAACTCAAAGGCAGCACCATCTACGCGCCAGCAGCAGTCATCGCCATGATGGCAGACGCAGTAATCAACAACAGAAACCGCGTAATGAGCGTCTCAACGTGCCCAAGCGGCGAATACGGCTGCTCAGACTATTCAATAGGCGTTCCAGTGGTTTTGGGAAAAAACGGCGTAGAAAAAATCGTAGAACTCAAGCTTTCACCCGAATCAAAGGCGCGTTTCGAAAAATCCGTCGCCAAAATAAAAGCCGCAGTAACAGCACTAAACGAGCCCTCTAAAGTTTTATAGCTCACCATCCCAATTAGCCCCTTCTGAGGTAAGTTTACAAATGTTGATCGCTGGCGTTGACGAAGCAGGAAGAGGTTGCGTAATCGGACCACTAGTCATAGCAGGCTTCTTGATTAAAGAAGAAAACCTGCCAATTCTAGTCCAGTTAGGCGTAAAAGACTCAAAACTTCTCTCACCAAAAAAACGCGAAGCCCTATCCACAGAAATCATCCGCGTAGCAGAAAAACACCACGTCATGAAACTGGCACCCAAAGAAATTGACTGCGCAGTGGAAAGCAAAAGAAAACTGCACAAACTAAACAGGCTGGAAGCACAAACCATGGCGCAAATAATAAACACGCTAAAGCCAAACGAAGCTTACGTGGACGCTGCCGACGTGATTGAAAACCGCTTCAAACACCACATCCAAGAAGTCTTAACAGTTAAAGCAAAAATCACTTCGAGACACAAAGCCGACAAGATTTACCCTGTTGTCTCAGCAGCTTCCATCATCGCCAAAGTGGAACGCGACAACGAAATCGCGGCTTTAAGAGCCATGTACGGTGACTTCGGCAGTGGATACCTAACCGACCCGAAAACCATGCGTTTCCTGAAGCAGTGGCTGCAAACTCATGATGAATATCCTGACTGCGTGAGGAAATCCTGGAAACCCGCAAAACAAGCCAAAAACGAAAAGGGCACAGTGCAAAAACAGCTCGTCTAAACAGCGGTAATCAAGTCTTCTGGCATGCGCATCCCAGATAATTCATCCATGGAGATGCAAGACAAGTCCTTACTGGCGAACTTCGGTTTTTCAGCTATCAAAACTGGACGAGCATCAATCACACTGCAAACGCTTACGATTTCCTCCATTCTCTTTTCCAAATTCCTTTCGCCATGCACGGCAACACCACCTACAATCACACGTTTCCCATTTGGAACGTTCATGATAAAATCGAAAGGAGCCCTACACACAGGAGAAATATCGCAAAAAGCAAACTTCCTGAAAACTTTTCGAAGAAGACCTCTGCAAACGATTGCATGTCGTGCTTTTATAAGGAGACATTGACGTTGCTTACGTATTCTTTTAAGAACGTTTATAGGCTTCGCCACTGGAACCCCCAACGTTTCAGCTAGCTTGTAGGCTGATTTCACCGATGCTTTAGCCATGCCTCTTTCGTAGCCGTAAAGGGTTCTGCGGGAAACACCTATCATAGCAGCGAGTTTGCCGATGGAAAGCCCTAGCTCTTTTCTTCGCTTTTCAACAAGTTCACCATAAACTTCAACTGAATAACCGCCTGGACCAGCGTAAACCAGCGGATTCGCCGTTTGAAGCGCTATGTTCCTGATGGTTTTCTCGGTTACCACGAAAAGCCCGTTTCGCGAATACACCGTATCATCTTCCAACGGCTTCCCATGCGTTTGCTGGCTAATCACCAAGGAAGCGGCGGAAACACAGCCAGCTATCACTTTAAGTTCTCGAGCGCTCTGAGCGGAAAAAGTGTCCACGTCAGAGTTAACTTTCACCAAAATAGTTTTATCATTCTTCCTTGCTGCGAAATCGAAGCAGCTTGGACGTGAACAGCATATCTGGGAAACCTGAAAGTCAGCTTCTTTCAACGCGACACCGAGATGGACCGCGTTTTCCATTTCCCAGTGATTCATTATCTGCCACTGCCTAAATATTCACTGCGCTGAAAAATATAAACAATACTTTTTCCGCAGGAATATTAACAGCAGAAATCCAAAAAAAGAAAAGGAGTAGGGATTTTCACCCTTACGGAGATGCTGTGTCTTCACTTGTTATTGCAGGTGATGGAAACAGCACGTAGCTTCCACGGGAGTTTTCTAAGCCGAACAGGTATTCTGCCTTCCATGAACCATTGCGGTATCTACCCCAGAAGAAATTACCATCATAGAATCCAGCGAAGACACCTTTTCCATATATGCCCCAGCAGCGCTTACCCAAATTGTCAGTGCCTACGAATCTGCCGTTACCGTAAACTCCCCACATTATGTGCACTCCGTCACTGGTCCACATTAGAAAACGGTGTCTTATTGGATAGATGCTTCTCTCTGCTTCCTCTATCGTTTCAGGGACTAATTCTTTCAGTTGTTTTGTATCTTCTGCCTGTTCCGGTGAGATTACGACGCTGTCATCTTGGTTTGTTATTTTTACCGAGTTTGCAGCAGAGATAGAAGTGTTTACAGCAGATGTTGCGGCCATCGCAAGGTTTACCATCAAAATTGCAAGCATTAGCGCAGCGACTGCAGCTATTGAGATTTTAATTTTTTTGTGCATTTTTTATCCTCGTAGCTAAGTTAGTTGCTGGTGTTACTTTAGGAAATCCGTGAAAAAAGGTGAAAAAATTGTTCCAAATCTGAAATAAACCTGAATTTAGGCTTAAACGGAAGCGGCTACTTTTTCATGTACTTCTTTCTAATCGAGACTATGTTCTGTCTCCTCGACTTACGTATGTCAACTATAGCCATTTTTTCTAGTCGTTTTAGAAGGCGCCAAGTGCTTGTTCTCGGAAGGTTCAGTTTTTCGTAAATCTCTGCCTCAAACGCGGTTCCGTTTTTTTCTGCGAGAAATCGGATCACCTGTACTTCTTCAGGTCTCAAGTGCTTTTCTTTTTCAAGCAGTTTGTCGACATCTACCTCACTTTCAACTTTTTCTGGTGGTGACTGTTTTTTCCGTCTTAGAAACCAGAGGGCGAAAATTATGGACCCTATAATTGGAAATGATACTATTATTATTAGTTGCCATTTTTCATCGCTTTGGGTCTGTTGGTGAAGACTATGCTCCGCAATGTAGGTGATCTCTATTGTTCCTGCAGGCATCACTAGGGAAACTTGGTCGTTAGAACTTTCGATAAGTTCGGGTACGTTGTTGAGGCTTATTATCGATGTGTTCGCTGGCAGTAAGACTGTGGCGTTTGTGGAAACTTCGGTGCTCAGGGTCCAGTATTTGCCCGTTTTGGATGTTAGATCTGGGGTGAAATATGATGTTTTAAGTTGGCTAGCGCCGAGACTGTAAACGATTGCTTCGCCATCGATTAGCGCATAGTCTAATGGAAAATTCTGTTCATCAACAATCAGCAACTCTTCAAACGCTTCACCCAAAAGGGTAACGTTGACTGAAGGAAAAGTTTGGTTAAGCTCTAATTCGTGGTTAACCAGAACAAAACCGTCAAGGTATACTGTAAGCGTAAGAGATTCTGAGGCTATTGCACCGTTTGCCAAGACTGAGGTGGAGGAAAACTGTGAAGCAGTTAGCAGTAAGAGCAGAGTTACCAAGATTGCTCCTGCTCTTCTACTCAATCATGTCACCCTTCCTGAATACACCCGATTTGGATTATTATCTAAGCTGCGTTTGATGTTTTTTAGTTTATGCACAATCAATCAAGATTGTTTTTGCGCCTTTGAGTCTTTATGGAGGCTGAAGTGCGTTTGAAGTGGAGTCCAACGAAGACGCTGTAGGTTTGAGGTATTCAACAGCTTCTTCTTCGCTTTCTTTGGAGTTCGCGAGTTCGCTTAAGGTGTCGTTTATCCTTTGGCTTTCTAAATATTCTTTGGCGTTGTCAAGGCTGGTTTCGGCGTTGTTCAGGGCTTCGAGTGAATCGGTATTTGAGAGCGATTCGGCTTTTTCTCTTATTGTAGCAAGGCGTGTTTCTGTTTGGTTTATGTAAGTTGCTATTCTCTGGATTTTCAGGTCAGATGCGATGTTGTTGAGGGAATTTAATAGTCGTTCACCAAGTGTTTTTGCTTCAGCAAGGTTAGCTAAGGCTGCTTCAAAATGTCTTTGATCTATGTTGTTTAATGCTCTGTCAAGCAGGGATTTGATAGTTTGTATGTTGTCTTCTATCTTGGTGGTGTTGTACCCCACAGTGGCAACAAGGCGTGTTAGATTCTCTATCCGCTCCAGTTGTTCCTGATACCGGTTTATGGAGCTTTTTAACTGAACAGCCTTTTCCACGTTGACTTCTGTTTCAGTTGGCTGCTCGGGGATTGTCGTGTAGACAATTCTTAACGCTTCTTTCAATTTTTGGAGTGCTTGTATGATTTTGACGTTTGCTTCGGAATAGTTTCCTGCCTGCAACAGGCTTCGTGATTCTTCGGCGAGAACAAGCGCCTGATCATATTCATCGAGGCTTGCTTGTGGTATGATCTTGCCATCCGCTTCGAACTGACGGAAAATTTTCGCCACGGTGCTGTTTGATTCTTGGAGAAGCGAAAACAAATCTTGTGTTTTGTCCGATGCCTGCGTGGTTTGTTGAACTGTGGCTGAGTTGGCAGCCAGTATCAACGCGGAGATAGTGACCAAAATCAAAGCTATACTGGCAATCAATTTGAGTGCATGCTTCGAGCGCAAGGCAATCTACTCCGCACATAATACTATGATGCGGGGATATATGAGGAAACCCCTGAAAAAGAGTGAAAACACTGTTCAAGCTGAAAAACCACAAGTAAAAGTGGAGAATAGTGCTCGGAAAAGTCTATAGCCCCCCTTTATATAGATTTAAACCAAGGTAGAATTCGAGCTTGACCGTTGCCTGTTGAAGACAAAACGAAGTCTTTTACATAATTTATTGCGTTCAAATGAAATAGTATTTTTAGAAGTGTTGCAGTTTAGTTTATGAAACTGGTATGAGCGACTTGGATACTGCCAAAAACAGGCTTTACGGGGAAGGTTTCACTCTTGTGATAGTGAAGAACGGTGAAGGGCTTTTTGAGACGGGTTCTCACAGAATTTCGGGGTTTTTAGGCGCCATTGAGCAGCTTGGCGTTAGGCTTGAAGGTGCTTCAGTTGCCGACCGTGTGGTGGGGAAGGCAGTAGCGCTCCTTTGCGTCTACGCAGGTATACGTGATGTGTACGCTGAGGTTTTGAGCAGAAAAGCCAAAGCCGTCTTTGAGGAAAACGGAATCCCATGCGAATGGAAGAGGCTGGTAGATAAAATTCTTGACTTGAACCGAAGCGGCGTTTGCCCTTTCGAAAAAGCTGCGGCAGACATATCCGACCCTGAAAAGGCGTATGCGGCGTTCAAGGCGTTGCAAGCATCCTTCAAAGCTTGCAAGTAAATGGAGTGGGTTCTGCGCGAACTGTTTATATCCGAGCAAGCTGAAGATTATGTATCCTTTAGGAGTATGGCAGTATGGGTAATGAACCGGTTCATGTAACGGACGCGGACTTCGATGAGACACTTAAAAACAACAAAGTAGCGCTGATAGATTTCTGGGCTGGCTGGTGCGGTCCATGCCGCGCGTTAGCGCCCACAATCGAAGAGGTAGCCCGCGACTTCGACGGAAAAGCTTTTGTCGGCAAACTCGATGTGGACGAAAACCCTAAGACGGCTGAATGCTTCCACGTTTACAGCATACCAACACTGATCGTGTTCAAAGACGGCTGCGAAGTTGAAAGGCTCGTGGGTCTCTGCGCCAAAAACAGCATAGCAGACCTGTTGCAGAAACACCTATAGACGCCGAGAAGTTAGCTTTTCGTTTTCTCATACATCTTTTCAAGCGTCCATCGAATGCTGGACTTGAGCTCTCGCAAGCGGTCTTCATCAACGTTTCTAATTACAATCTCTCGAATCAAGTCGCCTTCACGGACGATGTTGTAAGCAAACATCTTGTCAGGCGTCAACTGCTCCGTTCTTACGAGTTCACTGTCTTTTTCCTGCATCTTCGCCAGCACCCTCTCCACGAGAAACGCCTGAAAAGGCGGTGTGCTAACACTGAAATTCTTGCTCTCATCAGGCAAAACGTGCAACGCTTCTTTGTCAACGTAAATTATCGCCAACGGCTCGTCATCCATCGTCTTCAACGGAATAACGTTCTCGGGTTCTGCGGCACGCGGCGTGCTTGGCGCCTCTTCTTTAACCGTGACGTACACCTCAGGCGGCGCTTCCTCTTTCGGCACCTCCTTCACCTCTTTCATGTCCCCGCGTTTGAAGCCCTTCTCAAGCAAAATCGAATTCACCGCCTCCAAAGTGGCGGTTGCTTCTTTCATTTCAGCGTCTAACTCTTCAATCTGCTTTTCAAGCTTCTTCTTAAGATTAACAAGCGCCTTCAGCTTCTCGGAATCCTGCGACATAAACTTCACACGGGCACTATCTTATGCAGTTAGGCTTTATCAATTCTTTGCCCTTCTTCAAATGGCGCTGATTTGCTTAAGCTGATTGCGATACATCTCCACAATCTCCGCGGAAGCCGTGGCGTCCTCAGCCGCTTTGTCAGTCCTGTAATTTCCCGTAAACCGCGGAAACCGAACAGCCAAACCGCTACCCTTCCGCACAGCATTCAAGGCGCACACGTGGATGGGGCTCAACGTTATCTCGGCACCCAAAACCTCTAAAACCACCTTAGGCTCAAACCAAACGTCAGCCTCCAACTTCGATTGCACACGCGAATGCTTACGCGGAACCAAATGCTTCTGCAGCAGTTCAGGCAGCTTCTTCAAGTCTTCATCCGTGAAGCCCGTGCCCAGCTTTGTAACCGTCTCAAACGTGTCCGCCTCCTTGTTGTACGCTGCAAGAAGCAACGCGCCATACGTTCCTGCACGTTTTCCCCTGCCATGAAAAGCGCCCACAACCACAAGGTCCACCGTGTCCGTCATCTCACTCTTGTAATCTCGCTTGTATTTTATCCACTGCCAGCCTCGGGCACCAGCCTGATAAACCGAATCCTTCCCAACAGACTTGCAGATTAACCCTTCGCAGCCGTCCGCTATGGCTTCCTCAAAAAACTCCTCCAGCGCCTTCACGCTGCCCGTTTTTATCTGCTTAGCCGCTCTGACACGGTCATTTTCTTTTATGGCTTTCTCCAGCTGTTGCCGCCGCAACGGATAAGCTTCAAGCGTCAAGTCCTTGCCGTCAACGTAAAGCGCGTCAAACATAAAAAGCGACACTGGATACTGCTCCATAGCTTCTTTAACACCGTACTTGCGCCTTCGATGCATTAACTCCTGAAAAGGAAGCAACTCACCCGTCGCAACATCAACAGCCACACATTCAGCCTCCAAAATGGCATCTTCAGCTTTTACGTTCTCCTTGACAAGTTCAACCGCGTCCGGATATTGACTGGAAATGTTCTCCAAACGCCTCGAGTACAGCACAACTTCTCTGCCTTTCTTATGCGCCTGCACGCGTTCGCCGTCGTACTTGTATTCAGCCACGCACTTGCCGCCTAGCTTCTCCAAGATTTCTTCAGGAGACGAAAGCCTCTCCGCCAACATCGGCCTAATCGGCTCGAAAACCACCACCTGAAACTTCTTAACACCCGCCAAGCCTTTCTCAGCCACCACGTTTGCGACCCTGCCCAAATCAGAAGAAATGTTGTAGGCGCGTTCCACGAGGTCACGGGATTCCTTGCCTCCGCCGTACGCTATCGCCAACGCGTCCAACACAGTCATGTCGGCAATGCCTAATCTTAGGCTGCCCGTAACCGTGCGCATAATATATTTAGCTTCTTTCGGTGAAGCATCTGACAGCAGCCCAGCTAAAAGAGCCATTTTTGAACCCACAGCACCAGAACCCGTGGTTTTCGCCATCTTGTCCAGAGTCTCGTAAACCCTTTCAGCTGTAAGCTTTTTCTGGAAAAAGGTAGACTGCTTCTTTTTTGCTATGAGTTTCTGCGCGGTTTCACCGATGTCCCCGCTTTTCTGCAGGTCTTCCTCAATTTCGCTTTGCCCTCTGCCAGAAGCCCGCGCCAAAGCTTTTACAGCGAGCTTTTCAGCCACGCCTATTTCTAAGCCCACGAAGTCAGGGTATATTTTGCCCTGAGTCAAATAGACAACTTTGGCGATGACGCTTTTCGGGGTTTTTTTCAGCAGGTCAACCAGAAGGTCGGTCATTTCAAGCCGTTTTGTAGTGGCTTCGATTTTCTCGTAGGCATCGGCGATTACGGCGTAATCCAACAGGTAAACCTCACAGAATATACCGCAGAGTACAGTATTAAAATTTCATCTTGACAATGACAAGGTGTTAAATGTGAATAAAAATTTGCTTTACAGTCCATCAACTAGATGGGCTGTTCCGTCAGGGCAGTAGACTTTGTCGCCTTTTCCGACGACGCAATAGCGTCTGCTGCACGCTTTCATTTGAGAGCAACCATCGCAGTCTCTTGATAGCAGTTTCAGTTCGCCTCCTATTATCTTAATAGGCAATATATGCCTGTTGAAGTCAGATGGGAATGAGAATGACGCTTTTAAACTTTTCCTATTAGCAATTCACGTTTGCTGCTCTACCTTGCGGAGCGGAAAAGCCTTAAGTCTCATGTGCGCTTTCATAAGCTTGGATGATGAGCTTGAGAGTCAAGAGCCATACGTGCGGTGATAAGACTCGACGGGCGAACTGACATGTAAAAGCGGGTGTACTGTCACATAGATGGGATTGGCGGGTCTCACTGGGGCCGTACTGTCACATATTAGTATGTATACTGTCACACGTGAATGATGCCTCGAAAAGCATACTGTCACAAATAGTATCATATGGGCAAAGAGTAGCCTAGCACAGGCGATTCAAAAATAGCGCTTTTGGATCGGCTTTGAATGCTGTCTAATTTCACTTCGTTAGTTTCTTTTCCAATAAAGAGCGGATAACAGCGGAGATTTTAACTTTTGAAATGGCTTTAGGCGAGGTTAAATTTGCTAACTCTATTGAGGGCTAATAGTGATTTGTAAAAGCCTATAGTATCATCGTAGTGTTTCTGAAGTGACTTATTTTGAAGAATAGCCTCATGGGCGTTTTTCCCTATTTCATCAGCAAGCGAATAATTTTTTATTATCTGCTCTAAAGTTTCTTTGATTTTGTTGATGTTAGTGGCTTTGACAACTAAAACCTCTTTGCCACTTTCTAGTTTTTTGTAAGTTTCTTTTTCATGTAATTCTTCACTCATAAGAACACATCTCCCGGTAGCCATTGCCTCTGCGGGAACATTTGGAACATGATACCTTAAAGTCGGGGAACTTTTATTTTCTAAAGCTACTATGCAAGTGCAAGCCCTCAGCAATGACGGAATTTGCCATGGTGGAAGAAATGGTAAGAAACAAGTTTTTTCCTTTAAATTTGCCTTTTCTACTAACGTTTTGAACTCAGCTAATTTTTTACCGTTTGAGACAAATAACAGCAAAAACTCTTCTTTGATTATGCTGCAAGCCTTTAGAAGTTCAGGTAAGCCTTTTGTTTCGAAATGATGGGTTATCTTGCCGATATAGGCAATTATGGGAATGCCTGGATAATAGTTCTGATTGGTTATACATGGTTCCAAGTTAAAGGGTGCGACATCGGGGTTAAATGCGGTCGTATCAACATATAGTGGTTGCGTATGGAAAATCTTCGATGAGGAAACGCCAAGATTCTTAAAAAAGTTTGCAGTTAATTGATTAGTAATTATTCCATCAGCACTTTTTATGACCTTCCTGAGTAATCTCTGCAAATACGGTGATGGATATAATCGTTGCAGGTCACTTCCTGCGTGCCGAATGATTTGCGGGATATCGGTGAAGGATTTCGCTAAATAACCCGAAACACAGTAAGGGATTAGGTACCAGGAATCGATAACTTGGATGTCATTCTCTTCAATTACCTCAATAGCTAAACTAGCAAGTTTCTCACAATACATCCTCGAAAAAGGAATATGACTAGGATTTGCCTTTAGAGATGGTAATGGGCTTGTACTGTGAACCTTAACATTTTCATGAGTGAACTCTGGGTCATCAGGATTCAGTTTTTCACGAAATTCATTTTCTACCTCAAAAGCGTTAGTTACAACATGAATCTCAATGCCGCCTTCCCCCAATCTTTTAGCTAACCAGTATGTTGCTGAGGAAATTCCACCTTCGATCGGTGGATATTTGCTGATAAAACAAATTCTCATTATCCTCCCTTTCCATTCATTATTATCGTTTTTTCACCGATTCTTATAATAAATCTATCATCTTTTAAGCACCAAGCCACTCGTTCTATTTCAGCCTCTTTTACGCTTTGTTCTTTGCTTTCAAGATTTGCACAAATCACACTTTTGCCATCCTTTTCTTCGATGATTACATCTTTTAGAGAAGAACGATCCTGAGAAATATCCTCTGACGAACTTGTTACTCTTCCTTCATCTTGAATATGATCACAGTATATTAAGAGAAAAAGGATAGGGTTCTCTTCAAAAGTGATTTTGTTCATCACTCTTTGATCCATCAAATCTTTTTCCCATTGTTCACATTTGTATCTTTCCACATTTCGTTCAGAGGGGTTAATAGAAATCTTTTCTCTATTAATTCTACTTCGTTTTGTAGGCCATACCTCTCTATGGCAATCTTCTACACATTTTTCTGCGGTTGTTGGTAGCTTTCTAGACGTTCTGCGATATCCATGGCACCCACATAACGCTTCCCAAATATCTGGGTCGTGACAACATATACCTACTGCAGCTTTCAACATTCCTAATTCATTTATTTTCACTTCATTCTTTTCAGTTTGATGTAATTTCAGGAGCGATATTGCACTCAAAACGCCGTGATTTCTGTCTCTCACAGCCTTTTCATAAAAAAATCGAATTAATTTTTCTTTTTGTTCCTCCGTCAAGTCATTCTTAAGTTTATTAACGATTTTTATTATGTTATCATATAATGCTTCTCTAAACATGGCAGCATCCAAATTCAATACATTTAGGGTTTCTTTGGTCTGACTGTATTTGATTCTCAACGTTTCAACAAAAAAGTCCATTAGCCAGGTGTCAAAATTTTGTAGCCCATAACTGAAATCATGAAAAGTAGCAGCGCATAACCAAACTTCTTCAATCTTGCTTTTGTAATCTTCAGAAAATTTCGCAGAAATTTTAGGAAAAAACGAGTCTATAATATAGGCGCCAATCAAAAATACGTTAAATTGGTGAACAAAATGCTCTCTATATTTTTTGTCTTTTTGCAGTATATTTTCCACTCTACTCTGAATATTCGGATAAGTTAACCCGAGATATTTTTCCCAAAGAAGAGTGACATACTCTTGTACTAGGGCGTAATCGTCTTCTCCCTTTCCCTGACGATAGTCCAAAGCATATTTTTTAAGCTCTTCGTTATAGCTAATATTTTCAACATTACATAATTTGTCTAATAAATCAAAACTAATTTTTTCTATGGCCCGGCCTCTAATTGCTCTGTTTTTAAATACCGGCGCAGGGTAGTATACAAAATAGTGCAAACAATTCCGCAAATGGTATTCTATTTTGTCCATTTTGTTTTCCGTTTCTTTATCCATTTTCGTCTTATCCGTTGGAAATCCAAGTTTGTTGCAAATTTGATCATATATTGAACACGGTTTGACTATTTCTTCAATTTTTGTTTTTGATGTTTTTAGTAAACCTATGCCCAACTTCTTACAAAGTTTCGTAAAAGATTTGAATTCTTGATCCTCTTTAACATAATCTGGGTATGCAAAATACACTTCCGCATTAATGAAATAATATTGGTAAAATCTAATAGGTGAAGCTTCTAATATCGTTACTCCATTAATTGTAACCTCAGGAAGGAAAATGTCTATTGTTATAATTTTGTCATTTGTTAACTCGACAACTATTTCATCTGTTCTATTTTCATGCTCTCTTTTGCCATGAAGCGCCACCCTTGCAGGGAGAAAATCAGGAGAATATGGAACTATATCATAGCCTTGATCGCCAAAGTATTTTTTAATCCATGAAATCATCTCTTCACGCGAATATTCTTCATTTTCCGTTTTCACTGCATTCACATCACTTTATAATCCTTATTCATCCAAAGCAACATCAAATCCAATACTTTTTCTCTCGATTATTGCCTTAGGTAAATAACTCATGGCTAATTCTTTTTCTATTTTTCTCCCAACCCGTTCTGTGTATGGAATAGTTCTCAAAAAAAACGTCAAATTTTCAGAAAAAAGTGGAACATATACATTGATATTTAAGACTTTGGCAGTATGCAGCAAAGGCGCGAGATGTTGAGGAGCCATGACACTTACAAAATACTCCCATACAGCAGTATAGTCTTCTTCTTTTGATTTTTCTTTAAACAAGAAATCTCTAAATCCTAAGCTGACCATTTCTTTCAGATATTTTCTTGCTTTGGAATCTACTTCTTCGAAGGATTTTATTATCCCTGTTTCCTTGTGACCCAAAGGATATTTGTGAAGCCAATATCCGCCAAAGCTCTCATCTCCGCCGTCTCCAGTAACAAGTACTTCAGAGTATCTACTGGCGATGGAACAGAGGATATATACATTCACATCACCTCTGAAGCCATACTTCTTAACCTTATCATATTCTGTTTTGAATTTATCAATTTCAGAATCGGATAATATTATTTCATGATGATCAGTACCAAATAATTTAGCCACTTTGCGTGCAGATGCTATGTCTGGGTAATGCTCACTTCTAGCCAAAGTGAAAGTGCGAATCGGAACATCAAAGTATTCTTTTTTAAGTAGCGCTAGCACCAATGAAGAATCTATGCCCCCTGATAGTAATAGTGCCAATGGAACTTTAGGAATTTCCTTGATATTCTGGATAATTATCTCTTCTAATTCTCTGATCAAAATAATGCCCCTTTCAAAAAATCATGGCCTTTGACGAGAGCATATAAAGCCCATACGCTGCCTTCATCGACATAATGGTGAGGCCAGAGACCAGTCTCAAGTTGTTTTTCCTTTAGCCATTTCAAACTATTAGCTATCGTCTTCTTTGGCACTTGATTCGGATATTGGAGAAGCCCTATTGTGGCGATGCCAGTGCACCAAGGGTCACTTCCTACTGAATGTCCCTTCCAAGGACCAAAACCGTGGTCCTCATTTTGTTGAGAAACTAACCAATTCACAGAGTCATCAAGAATGTTGTAAACAAATTGATGGCTGTTCCTCTTAAGCCCCATAAGGGTGAAAGCACATTTATAGGTTAATTTTGGATCGGAATTGAACTCTCTACCCCACTCGTTTTCTAGCCACCTACAACTATCTAAGCTTGATAGGTCAGGCAACAGATAAAGCAAAACACCCGTAATTGGTATTCTCCCTCTATCTCGAACTGTCTTTCCCCATCCACCGTCTTTCAATCGCTTCCCTTCAAGCCAACTCAATCCCTTAGAATACGCCTCATTATACGCCTCAAATTTTTTCAGTAAAGAGACACACCACATACTGTCCTCAACTCCTACCCACCCTCCATCCCTTTTCTGTTCAACCAAACAGCGTTCGGAAATTTTCTTAAACAGTAAATTGTTCTTATTAACCCCGCTTTCACATAAAAGCACAGCGACTTTACAGATTCTCTCCAATTCAATGCCTTTGCGCAAAAATTCTTGCAATATATTGAGCAAGGCAGCTATTCCTTTCTGGATGGACACTACGTAAATTTCATCTTCAGGCATGGTCAAAAACGGGTGGAATTTACTTGTACTAATGTCCACCTCTCCTCCCGCCTAAACTATCTGCAACCGTGACAAGAACTACATTGTAAGCAGAAACCCTTGCCATTGAACTTTGTCATAATTTCAATAGGGAAAATCATTTTTTCCTGTTTTTCAAACAGAGGTTTTTGGTAGTGAACCTTCTTTTCTTTGTTTTTGATAATGGAACTATTTTCCATCGTTTATTCTACTGCCCCCCACCTTATTATTACACTACTTATTTTTTAAAGTTAACACACTAGCATTTATCAATTGGTCCAATAAACTATTAAAATCTTCTATTATCACGTCTTCGCTTACATCGCTCTTTGAATAACGTTCAACATAAAGTTGGCGAATTTCACCCACCGTTCTTTTTCCATCAAAAAGTGATAAAGCAAAATATGATTGTTCATTCAAATTGTACTGCTCCCCACTTTCTGTATTAAAAAGCCACATCAACGAATCATCTAACTTGTAGAGAAAGTGGTTTTCTGCGAGTGTAATTATTGAGTTGATTCCATAATTTTTTTCCAGCATTGTGGGTCCTCTGCTAAATAATCTCCTGTTACTGCATAAGCTGTTGCTCTACAGCCACCACATCTTGGGATAAATTCACAGCCATGGCATTTTCCTTTTAAATTGTTTTTATTTCTTATATCCCAAAGCACCTTGGACGTATACCATATCTTAAAAATACTGTCGTTTTTTAGGTTCCCAATGGGAATAGGTAACCTTCTGCAAGGTAACACTGTCGCATCCGGAAGAATACACAGACTATCGATTCCAACTGAACAAGACGCACCTACCTCCGTTTCAAGAGGCATGTCAGGTTTTTCAGCTCTTTGTGGATCACATAAAACCCAAAGTGTACGAAGCTTGAGAATTGTCAAATGCGAACCCTTGGATAACTCTTCATTGGAACGCTCAACAATATAGGTAAACGTTTTTTCAAGTTCTTCAGGGGATAGGACGTACTCAGCAAAAGACGCCCCCGCACCCATAGGAATAAACCTTTCAAAAGTAAGAGTATCCACGTTGTTTGCGAGTGCCAAATCAATAATGTCAGAAACCTCTGCAGCATTCTTTCTATGTATCGTGATCATCCATCTAACAGAAATACTACTTTTTCTCAAGAGTCTAGTGGATTCAATAACCCTGTCAAAAACACCGCTTCCTCTAATTTCATCATTTACTTCACGCATTCCTTCCAGAGAAAGCTGGACATAGTGTAACTTGTTAAGCTTCTTCAGAAAATCTGCGTCCTTGATTAACGTACCATTAGACAGGATACCAATTTTCTTGACATGCGATTGCTCTTCCAAAAAACTTAGAAAATCAAAAAAATCTTTGCGGATAAAAGGTTCTCCGCCCGTAACGGCTATTCGCCCGTCCTTCCCCCATCTCGCAAGTGTGTAATCAATTTTTTTCCCTATTTCTTTGAGCCCTTCAAGCGAGAGTTCTGATGGGTCTGCATAATCATTTTGGTAACAATGAGCACATCTTAAATTGCATTTGTTGGTAACATGCCATTGAAAATAGAACTCATTACTAACCGACCGACTGGAGTCGAATTGCCCTGAATGCGATGATTGAGACCTTAACATTGCAAATGAACAGTCCCTTATTGAAGAAATAAAAATAGCTTACGCATAAATTAACTTTTCAGTAGTAAATTCTCCTCCTGAGTTGCTGTCTTTTTAATCAAATCTTACCGAAAGTGTACTCTATTAGACATGATGAACTTCAAATACTTGTTCTTCCATTGTGAAACTTCGAATTTGCCCGTAGATTAGAAGCACCCAATTACGTTGCATGCTAAATGTGGCGGCACTTGTTCTATGACGTTTCATATATAGCCCTATGTGACAATACGGCCACTTTTTCTAGACATTGCGGGCGAACTGACAAAATCTTAATTTCGCAGGTTTCAGCTTGGCGAAAAACAGACTTACAACCATTCACACATGGGCTTTCCTATTAGAGAGCACCCAGACATAATTTGTAATAATTAACAATGTTATATTCCATAATTTGTGAAGAGAAAAGTTATAAGCGCCACTTCTCTCTCCTTGAGAGATAACTAGAAGGCGCAACAAACGAAAACGAACATTATTCATTCATCCCAGCATTATCCGCAAAGCCTGGCATCTGGAGGTTTCTAGTCGTGGATTATGTTTTTCTTTTGATAGGTGTAACTTTCGCTTTCTCCTTGGGGCTGGGTTACTTATTGGAGAAATATCTGAGGATGCCTTGGATGTTCTCGGCGTTGTTCTTAGGCATTATTTTCTCGTCATTTGGTCTCTTTCAGACAACAATCCAAGATGAAACTTTCAACGTGTTGTCCACGATGGGCATGTTATTCCTGCTTTTTATGATAGGCTTTAATCTGGAAATCGGGCAGATGAGACGCTTTGGAAAAGATATTCTGAAGGGCGCCATTCTGATTGTGAGTCTTGAAGCTGGCATCGTCGGGGCGATTCTTTTTTTCCTGTTTCCTGCCCAGATAGGCGACTCACCGTTAGTTGCAATCGTTGTAGCGCTCTCTTTCGCCACTGTTGGAGAAGCCGTTCTTTTACCCATCTTAGCAAAATTTAGCCTGCTTAAAACCAGATTTGGTCAACTTACATTGGGAATTGGGACTTTAGATGACATCTTAGAAGTGTTGACTCTGATAATGATTCCGTTCCTACCGATATTTCTTCCAACACTTAACATTCAAGGGTTCCCAGATCCCGCGTTTGTTGTGTTAGATTTGATCGGCATTTTCATTCTCACCCTTGTTTTGGTAAAAATTGCGTCGAAGATAAAAAACGTCTTAAGTAACAACGTGAATTTCGGTTTTATTCGTCCTCTCATGATCATGTTCATATTCTTTTCTTTTGTGGTTGTGGGTAGTTTCGTTTTCGAAAGTTTGGCAGCTATCAGCGCGATTTTCGGGGGTATCGTTGCCAGAAGCTTGCTGCCCACAGAGAACTTTCAGAGTGACGAAAAAGTCGTTAACTTCTTAGGGTACATTGTCTTGTCGCCCATGTTTTTCTTAAGTGTAGGCGCAAGCATGTCGTTTGCCTCAATTTTTGTTTACCCGTTGCTGATGGTGGTTATATTGGTTTCGACACTTGGCGCAAAATTGTCTGGCGCTTTTTTGCTGTTTCGGAAGTTGCTTGGAAGAAAGCACTCTTTGCTTTTGGGTTTGGGGCTCAGCGTAAGATTTAGCACAGGTCTCATTGTGCAATACGTTTTGCTTATCTCGGGATTGATTACACTGGACTTGTACTCGGCACTTATAGCTTCAGCTGTGATCATGACACCGATAATCCTTATCGCTCTTCCTTACTCTTTATGCAGAGAAAAAGACTCGCTGTGCATTGAACGCCCGCCCCCACATAGTCTCACATAATGTCTTGCTCCTATCGTGTGCTAGGGGCAAATCCTGTTTTGGATACTTCTATGTGCCTGCTTGACTGCTCATCGCTTGGATGTTTGCGGCTTTTCCAGTGTCTGCCCAAACTCCGACGGTTATGCTGTTGACTCCGCCTGGATACTCTTTGTCGAGATATAATGTTACGTACCAGTAAGGAACCAAGGTCAATGATTCTGTTCTGGGATGAGGGACGAACACCGCTGAGTCTGCAAGTATGTTGAAGTCGGTTACTTGCACTCCGTCTGCAGTCCACTCGAAGTTTTGTGCAGCGTTTCTCGCAATTTGTATAGCTTGTTCTCTGGAAACGCTTACTGGTGCGTCGCTAACCCTGTAGAGAAACCAATCATCACTTAGCTCTTGCAGTACGTGATTCTGAAATACCAGCCGTATGCTTTTGGTCGAGTAGTCAAATCCGTTAGCAGTGTACATCAGTATTACTTCTGCATTGTCTCCGTAAACTGTCGCTTTCAACTTGACGTTGCCCAAAGTTTGCTCAGCATTGACTTCATTAGCTGAGGCTAGGAGGCTGAGCATCTCTTCCAAGTAAGGGTCACTTGAAACAGATTCATATCTCTCAATTATACCTCTGGCAGCCGCCAGAACGCCTGTTGGTTGAGGCTCAATGTAGATTGGGTCGAATGGGGGTATGCCTTCGATTAGGGATATTCGACAAAGGGAAAAGTGATCGTTTCTAAACCTTAAAACCAAGTCAATTTTGCTTTCGCTGGTTGTAAGTGAATATGTGAGTATCTCCTCAACGGTATCGTCTAAGTCTGAGCGGTTTTCTACAGTATCTCTCAGCAGGGTTGTTTGATACTTTGTGGTGTCAATTTGGACAACGTCCCTAATGATGTTCAGTGCTCTTTCTGCGGAACTCCATGATATTATTTGTTGACCCTGTGATCTTGCTTTTTCAAGGTCGGCTTTCAGGAGTGTATAATCATTAGACAACTGGTTGAAAGAGTAATATTGAACACAGGATATGCTCGCCAATATAACAATGCCTATGATGAAACCTGTAACAAGTGTTTTCCATCTAAAAGGTAACAAAGAGAACTTATTTGACTGGGAGTTAGGTACTTCTTCTGCCCCTCTCATAATGGAACAAGCTGCTTCTCCAACACCAGATAGCTTGTATTTTCCATCCTCCATTTTGACTACAAGTTCCCCGAGGTTTTCCAAGTGATATGTCAGATGTGAACCAGGGATTTCAAGTTCTTCAAGCATTTGCGAAAAGGTCATCTCTCTTTCCGAGAGCATCCTGAGGATCTTACGACGCGCTGGATGCCTCAAAGAACTAAACATGGCTGAGTACGTTTCTTCCGTTGAACTGGACATTTCAACTCACCATTAATAATTAATAGTAAATATTCACTTGTAATTAGAAAAGCTTAACTGTTAAACAAGTATTTTCTATTGCGGAAAATTTATCAGCAGAAAAGGCGTGAAACACAGGTAAAACGCAATTGTAAGCGCGAAACGAGGTGAACGATATGGAGATGATAGTTGACGCTTCAGAACTCAAAGATGAAGGAAAACAAGTAATCCAAGCGCTTGCCGACTTCATGAAGGAAAAGACAGGCGCTGAAGTCACTGAGGAATCAAACAAGGTAACAGTGAAAGGCGAAGGCAAAGCTGTTTCCAAGAAGTACCTGCGAGTGCTCGTGAAGAAGTTCCTGCATAAGCAAGAGCTGAAAGAGTATTATAGAGTTATAAGCGGCGACGAAGACACTTTGAAAGTGAAAGAACGAAGACTCTACGAAGAAGACTAAAAACGACTTCAAAAACGCCTATTTTTTCCCTTATCAAAGAGACCGAAGTTTTTAGAAAGGACGTTTTCAGCTAAAGTGAAGAAACTTGTTTGGTATAAGACTCTTTAATTCTGTTTCGAATCTGTTGAAGTGTCTTCTCCACATCCCCCTTCTCTTCCTCAAGGTTTCGACTTGTCTCCCAGAGTTGACTTAGATCTTCCAGTTCTAGATCTCTGACCCCTTCCTGCCGCATTTTCTCAGCAAGTTTAAGGTCGCTTTTTGAAGGCTTTACGCCATGTTTTTTACCTTCTATTCTGTGTCTAAGGATCTGCAGATATGTATTGTAAGGATAAACCAAACAAGGAATCAGTACATAGTCCAGTATACTTAGACTGGCAAATTTTTCTTGTGCTTGAATTTCCGCTCTCTCAATTGCGTAATGGCTTGAATGTGTCCGTAAACTGTCTGTTCGAACTCTTTCTTCTTTTTCTGTGGGCAGCTTGAGCAGTTCTCTTATTGCAAGATATCGTCTACATCCATCAATGATGAAATATTTTCCTTTGCCATAAAAGAACCTCAAAGATTTAGGTATTTCTGCGATTTGAAACGGTTTTAACAAACCAAATCGCCCTATCGAATGTTTCAGGACCTCTAAATCGTCACGCCTTAACTTCTTTGATTTTCTCATACTTTTAGTTGATGTGTCATTTTTGGAAACATTTAGTTGTTTATATTGGTGGCCATTGTTTCTTCGTGTAGTTGAGTCAGTGTATATAGCACATGGGATGGCAAGTTCTGAAAAAGGTATATGCTTCAACTCAACGTTTTTGCCCAACTTAACTTGTTTTAGGTTCATGGTCTTTAAACTCTTTTTTCGTTTCACATGACTCACTTAAGAATGCTTGCAATTTATTATTTGATCACAGCGCAAGCACTCTTCAGGGATGGAAGCATTAGTGGGTAAAGTTCGCAGATACCCTAACTGGTGGTTGCATCTGGAAACAGGTTCTATTCTCAAGTTGTTTGAGGTCATTGTCCTCTCGTCGGCGGATCGCGTGGGGGAAACATCGGCGTTCATTTTGTCATTCTGTGTGGGACTTTTCTCTGGGATAAGGTATTTTTCTGGTATGTTTTTTCTGATCATTCTAGAATAGCTGTAAATGCCGCCTGACAGAAAGCAGAGAGCTATGAGTTGAGTGATCGGCACTATTTCTTCAGTGTTTGGTAGCGAAAGACCTACTTCATTGAAAATCGTGATTATGGAACCGATTGAGAAGAGGAGACCAGACGCAAAAACTGGTATCCAGAATGTTTTTCCCGTATTCAGGTGTCTAATGGTTTTAAGAGTGCCAACGCCCAGCATGGATAGGAGGGCGGCAATCAAGGCAAATGTACTGTTCGAAATAAGAATTAACCAGTTCATCGTTTTCCCACAAGTATTTCTTATTAAGATTTACGATATGAAGTCCACAATTTAAGTCTTGTTGCAGATATGTTCAACGTTAATACACTTATCTTTCGAGGGATATTTTGCTTATTCCAGCCTCTTTTTCAAGAATTATCACATGCTCAGCCTTTTCCGCAAACGCCTCGCTATGCGTCACCGCAATTATCTGCTCTATCGCCTTGAATCGTGAAATGGCTTCGGCTAAACGGTCGATGCTGCCGTCTTCTCTGCCGAGGCTTTCCGTGGGTTCGTCAAGCAGTAACATGCTTAAGCCGTGACCAGTCCGCGACTGCATGATGAGTTGGCCTAGCCCAAGGCGATAGGCAAAAGCCAGCAGCGTCCGTTCTCCGCCAGACAGGTTCGAGACGTCCCTGTCGGCGCCTCTTTCGCTCTTAACGTAAGGCGTGTACGTCTCGTCAACAATCACGTTCAGCAGGGTAGCTTCGCCGCCGACCAAGCCGTCGAGCACTTGCTGCACAAAGTTGCGGAGCACTTTGACGAATTCGCTGCGCAGTTTAGGCTGAATGCTCCTGTACGCGTCGCGGATGGCTCCTAAGACTTCAACGGTTCGAGCGATTTTCTGCATGCGCTCAAGCTTTTCCTGTGCGTGGTCGATGCGCTCTTTGGTTTCATCCAATCGTGTCAGCAGGTCTTTTTTGCGGTTTTCCTTAGTGCGCAACTCAGCTTCCACACGGTAATATTGCGTAAAAGCTTGCTCCCGCTGCACGCGTGCGGCTTCCAAATCCGACATCTCGAACCTGCCTATCTCCAAGCGCAGCGCCTCAAGCTGCCCACCCAATTCCGTGTCAAGCTGCCGCTTCGCCTCAACCTCAGATACCAAGTCGCCAAGATTCTTCTCCTCTTCGCTCATTCGCGTCTTCAAATCTCCCGCTCTCAACGTGAGCGTTTGCAGGTTCGAAAACGCTTCGGTCGCTACGGCTTTAGTTCGCTGCATTTCCTCGATTTCAACTTTCAACTGTTTTATCGTGTTCTGCCTGTCCATGTTTTCCTGCTGAATACGTTGCATTAAGCCGTTCTTGTACTCGTCGTTCAAAGATTGCAGACAAAGGGGACAGCGACTCTCCGTAGACAACGACGCGGTTCTCTTCTGGTCCGTCTGCAAGTTCCGCATAGTAGCTTCCTGTTCAGCTTTCAGGCTGGAGAGCTTGTCATCAAAAGCCGCCAGCTGCCCACGTAACGCTTCAACCGGTTGGTTTGCAGGCACTCCAGCTTCTTCAAGCGTCTTCTTGTGAGCGGACACCTGCGAATCCAATGAGTTTTGCCGCTGCTTCAGGTTGTCAATTATGGTTTTTTTGCCTTCAATCCGCTGATTCAGCGATGCCAAAGTGTCCTGCATGCTTGAGATGTTTGCTTGAATCTTGGCTTCTTTTCTTTTGAGCTCTTCAATCCGCTGCTTCTTTTCTTCCAGCTTTTTCAGCTTCAAATCGGCGTCTTCGAGCGCTCTTTTGGCTCCAGCCAGTTTGCCTAATGCGTCTTGCAGTTCCATCTCTAAAAGCGTGAACTCTTCGGTTACGCGGTTGTATTCGGCGCTGAGCTTTTCCAGCCCCACCACATCGGGGTCCTTCTCGTAAACTCTTTTTTCCGTTTCATAATCGCGTTTGTAAACAGCGATGTTGCTCCACGCCGTCTCATAATCAGACAAGCCAAACAGCTCGTCCAAACGCCGCTGCCTATCGCGGGGTCTAGCGTCCAGCAGCTCCTTCAAATGCTCCTGTCTAACCCACACTATCTCGCGGAAAAGGTCCTTATCCAAACCCGTAATAGCCTGAAACTGTTCAGCTACGGCGTCAGTTTTCATGCTCGCCAAAAGCGTTTCATCCTCAAAGAGCTTGAGCTCCTCGAAGTCTTGACCTATGCCTTTTCCACGCCTTTTGAGCCCGCGAACAAGCTTGTAAGTTCGCCCGTTCTGGGTGAACTGGACTGTGACTTTGGCGGAGTCTGCGCCTTCGCGGAGCAGGTACTCGAAGCTTCTGCCGATTGGGTCGCCAAACAAGGCGAAGTCCACAGCATACAAGACGCTTGATTTTCCAGTGCCTAAGCCGCCGACGAGACAGTTGAAACCTCTTGTGAAAGGCACCGTGGACTTGACGTGCGAGCGGATGTTTTCCAGCTGTACTATTTCGATTTTCATGGTAGAAGCTCCTCTATGGTCTGCTTGACCTTTTCATCCTGCTTCTTCGTCAACGGCTCTATGAGGCTGAGGGCGGAACGCGCTATTTTCTCCGCTTCTTCACGGCTGTACCGCTCGCTGAAAATCTGCAGAAAATACTCAAACGCCTTCGTCTTCAAATCCTTAAACTCGCTCTCGAAGATGGAACGCACGATTTCGTCGGAAACCGCGCTTTCCTTGAGAAGGACAACCGGGTGCACCAGCAGGGCTTTTTCAGCGGCGCTTCTGATTCGAGCTATATCCACTTCTGCGCGGCTGGCTTCAGCGGGCAGCACGCCCTTCAAAACTGGAATTATCACGGCGCTTTCCTCGTCTGCACCCTTGACAAGCTGAACCGCCATGTCGGTGATTTTCGCTGAGGTCATGCCTGAAAATTCCTGTTCCAGAATCGTGAACTTGCGGGGAGAACTGAGTTCCACGAATTCCTGCGAGAGTTTGCCTTTTTCGTTCACTTTGACATGAAAGAAGCCTTTTTTCTGTTCAGCCTCGTCGTAGCTGACAGTTTCTGTGCACCCGCTGTACGCCAAAAGCCCAGTTTTAAACTTGCCCGTGAACCGCTTGTGAACGTGACCCGCAGCGTAATAATCGAAACCGTCAGGCAGAAGTTCAGGTGGGGCTTCAGCTTCCATGTAAGGCGGCTTCACGCTTGGCAAATCCACGGCCATGTGAAAAACGAAAATGTTGCTAACTGCAGGGTCAGGCGAAGGCGGGTTTAGCTCCATAAAAACGGGAAGCGCCTCTTCCGTCTTAAGCCTAGTGCGAAAGTTTGGCACGCCATACACGTAGCAACAGTCAGGTTTACGCCAGCACGCGCCCTTGTGTCTGGGCAGGTGATAGATTAAGCCAGCGCTGTCCAGCGGGTGCAGGATTGTGCCCGTTATGGTGTTGGGCGCTGAGTCATGCGAGCCGTCAACTGTTAAAACTGGAATTTCCGCGTCCCTGAGGCGCTTAAAGCTTTTTACAGCGTTTTCCAGCGTGACGTTTGAGGGACGTGCATGATGGAACAAGTCGCCTGCGATAATCATGAAGTCTGGTTTTAACTCGATGGTTTTTTCCACTATTTCTGCGAAGGCTTTGTCGAAGTCCTGGCGTCTATCTTCTAGACCGTACTGCGAATAGCCTAAGTGCAGGTCTGAGGCGTGGACGAAACTGAAAGCCTTCAAACGATTGGCAACTCTCCCCTGTAGATTGGTTTTGCTTGTGGCTCTTATTTTCGAGTTTGCCTGTTTTAAGGATTTGGCAAAGCCTACATGCGCTACCTGTCGATTTCGGAGGGAAACATATAAACGCCCACTTTACTTTTTACCAT
>CAZEPB010000013.1:0-49670 GCA_964514055.1 uncultured Candidatus Bathyarchaeia archaeon
CACTTCACTCGTCCTTAGGCTGGTTCGCCAGTTTATTCCACATGATGAGCCACGCATTCTTCGAAGGACTGGGCTTCCTATTAGCAGGCGGCATAATCCACGCGCTTGGAACCCGTGACATGAGGCTGATGGGAGGCTTGAAAAAAGCCATGCCAATCACCTTTGCATTGAGCATAATAATGATTTTAACCACCAGCGGGTTACCACCTTTCGCAGCCTTTTTCAGCAAAGGCTTGATAATCACGAGCCTGACGGAAACAGGTAACATCTTACAGGTGGTTTTGATTTACATTACAACTGCCCTCACTTTTGCTTACAGTCTTCGTTTCATGAAGCTTACCTTCATGGGTGAGGAGTCAGAACACTTAAAGAAGTTGCACCCGCATGAAGCACCAAAACTGATGCTGTACCCCGCGGCAATACTTGCCGTCTTATGTGTTGCTTGGGGTTTCGTTGGACCTTGGCTGAGCCACTTTATGCACGTTGAAGCTGAAGTGAGTCTGCTGGGAGCCTTTTTCAGCTTGGAAACCCCTATTTTCTTCGCCATTCTGGTTCCAGCTGGCTTAATTATATATCTAACTTACTACAAACAGTCAGAAGTCATGATGAAATTCAGAAGCAGCTCGAATCCTTTAATGTCTGTCTTGAAGCACGGTTACTTCTTCGATGACGTTTACGAGAGGATTACAGGCAAAGGCGTGATGACTCTATCAGACGGAATTCACCGCGCAAACAAAACTGTAATGGACGGAGTCGGGAAACCCGCAAAAGGCATATTAAACATAGCCGAGCGCATCCGCCGCGCAAACGAAGTCGTGATGGATGGAGTCGGGAAACCAGCGAGCGGAATTTTGAATTTAGCCAATCGCACCCGAAACTTTGAGGCAACGTTCTCTGAGAAGGGCCCTCAAGCTATAGCTAGCTCAATTGTCAAAGTAGCCCACGGCGTTAAAAAATACCTTGACGTTTTAGCAGATGACCTGTTAAGCATAATAGCACATCGAACAATGCGAGGCGCATCACACATGAAGAAAGTGCCTTCATCCTCTCTGCAGCATTACATAGCCGCTGCGTTACTTGGTTTCATCTTGATTTTGATTCTAATAATACTCACGGTAGGGATATAGAAATGGGATTTGCTCTCTTGTTAGTTTTTCTTCTGCCCACCTTGGGCGTTCCGTTCGTCTACTTGACTGGAAAAAAATCTCCACGAGCAGCAGCGATTCTAGTTGCTTTAATCGCGCTCGTTAACATGCTGTTGCTTTTCACCACTGTTCCTACAATCCTCAACAGCGCAAACCACGAGTACATAGAACCCTACGATTGGATTCCAATATTAGAATCTGAATTCACGCTCTTTGTGGACGGCATCAGCGTGTCACTGGCAATCATCACCACAGTGCTCATAATCGTAGCCGCGCTCTTCTCAGTCAATTACATGAAAGAAAAAAAGAACTTGGCCGTTTATTACACCCTTTTAACCCTGCTTTCCATAGGCCTCGTCGGCGTCTTCATAACGTCTAACCTTCTGCTCTTCTACTTCTGCTGGGAACTGATGCTTGTCCCCGCGTACTTCATCATCGGCGGATGGGGCTACAGAGACCCATACCGCGCAGCGTTCAAATTCTTCATATTCACGCATGCAGGCGCCGTTTTCGTACTATTGGGCATAGGCGCCATTTACATGGTTACAGGCACCACAGACATGTTCGCAGCGCAAGCCGCACTGATGTCCGTCAGCCCCGACCTTGTGCGGTGGATACTGCTTTCTCTTACGGCAGGCTTTGCGGTTAAGATGGCTGTGGTTCCAGTTCACATGTGGCTACCTGACGCGCATTCTGAAGCCCCGTCGCCCATGTCCGCACTTCTAAGCGGAGTCATAATCAGCGCTGGCGCTTACGCTATTCTGCGTTTGTCGTTGGGAACAGTTTTTCCAGCGGTTGCCGGAACCACTTTCGGCATCGATTTCCTGCATGGGTTGACAGTTTTCGGCGTGATTTCAGCGTTTTTCGGTTCGCTTATCGCGCTGGTTGAAACCGACATAAAACGAATAATCGCGTATTCCAGCATCGCCCACATGGGCTACGTCATGTTCGGGCTCTCGCTCTTTCCCTCCTCAGCCATAGTCGGAACACTCGTTATCACGGCAGCCATAACTGGAACGGTGCTTCACCTCGTAAACCACGCAGTAAGCAAAGGGCTTTTCTTCCTTTCAGCAGGAGCCATCATGCACCAGACTGAAATCAGAGACATCCGCGAAATGGGCGGGCTCGCTGGAAAGATGCCTTTCACAGCCGTTGCGTCAACCACAGCCGCGTTGAGCATAGCGGGAACGCCGCCTTTCGCGTGCTTCATCAGCGAGTTTCTGATATTTGTGGGTGCGTTCGAAGTGATAAAAACTGACGGCTTCTTTCTGCTGCCAACGGCCCTCATGCTCATAGCCACAGTCATCTCGCTTGCTTATTCACTGAGGTATCTGTCTCACGTTTTTCTGGGACACGCAAAAAGCGAAGGCAAAAAACCGATTCTGGATGTTCCCAACTACATGAAAGCGGCGATGGCTATCTTGGTAATTCTCGTGATTGTTCTCGGCATTTATCCTACGTTCTTTGTACACTTGATTAACACGGTAACGTTCATTTGAGGCATGACTTGCTTATGGTTGGGATAGTTGACGTTGTTTTACCAATAATCAGTTTGGTTGCCTTTGCAATCTTGACGCTTCCAGTGTTCAGGGTCATACGCAAAAGCCAGCATAAAACCGCTTTAACTTTGATTTGGTTCTCAACAGCTTTCATAGTCTCAGGCGCTGCTGTAGCCAACTTGGCTGCACAATATTACAGCCTAGCATCACCGCAACCGTTTCTCAACATTACGTTAACAGACACGCCGTTAGCTGATTTTTCCAGCGCTTTTATGATAGATGGGATTTCGGTTTACATGGCGATAATGTTCGTTGCGGTAAGCGCGGTCGTCGTGTTCTACAGCATTTTCTACGTGGACCCCAGCAAGAGACCTTCAGAAAGATACTTCGCGATTATGCTGGTCCTTACCGCAGCCGTTATGGGCGCCGTATTTTCTGGCGACCTCCTTACGCTTTTCATTTTTTGGGAGGCTGCAGCCGCTGGCTCCAGTTTTCTGATGATTTACAAGAAAGACCCTGTGTCCTTGAATTCTACGCTGAAATATCTGGTTATGATAATCATTGCTTCAGCCTTCATTGTCTTCGGACTCTCAATAGTTTACGGTTTAACGGGCAGCTTGAGTTTCTGGGCTGTGAGAGAAGCGTTGATGGTTTTAGCAGACAAGAATCTGCTCTTAATAGCTTTCATTTTAATAGCCACAGGCTACGCAATTGAGGCAGCGATTGTGCCCTTCCACTTCTGGCTACCCGACGCCTACACTGCGGCACCTTCTTCCTCGGCAGCCTTTCTCTCCGCGTTAATAGACCAAGGAAGCTACTATGTTCTGATACGAGTTCTCCTGTTCATCCTAACGCCGCCCAGCGTGCTGAACTGGACGTTCATGCTGGCGGTCATGGCAGCGTTAACCATGATTGTCGGTAACCTGTTCGCGTTGATTCAGGATAACGTGAAGCGCTTAATAGCGAACATTTGTGTGGCGGACGTCGGCTACAACTTGGTGGGCATAACCAGCGTAACCGCGCTGGGGCTAACAGGCAACCTCTACTTCTTCCTTATGGGTGGCATCACCACAGCGCTTTCCTTCATGGCTATCGGCGTCATCAACCACCATGGCTTCAAAACGGTAGAAGACTTCGCTGGCTTAGGCAAAAAGATGCCCTTTGTGAGTTTAGCTTTAGTTATTGCGGGACTCTCTTTTGCGGGAGTTCCACCTTTCGGCGGCTTCATGGCTAAATACTTAGTTTTTACCGCAGCGATACAAGCTAACTTAAGCTGGCTGGCGGTCATAGGCGTTCTGACAAGCGTTCTTCAAGCAGCATACTTGTTTAGGTTGGTGAATTACATGTACGCGAAAAATCCTAAAGACGAAAGCGTAATAAAAGAACCGAAAAGATTCCTTATCCCCATCTTCATCCTCGTAGCCGCGATAATCATTTTAGGCTTGTATCCACAAATCGTCTTCAACCTCATCGATCCCGTAATAAAACAACTTCAATTCATTCTATAGCCTAAGCCCATTGGATTTCAAGTGAAAATTTCGAGGTTTACTCAACGAATTATTCAGTTTTCAGAAAAAATAGCGTGAAAAACGATTTTTTCAGAATAGATTGTTGCTGTGTTCAGTCAGACACATAAATTTAAAAGGACTTCGCATATAAAAAGTAACGAGGCTAAAGAAAATGTCTAATAGACTTTCTGGAATTTCTAAAACAATAGCTGCTATAGTGCTCATCATCATAATCGTAGTCGCTGGCGTCCTCATTTACGTCTACTACGCGTCGACATTGCCAAAGCCAACCCTTACTGTTTATGCACTTTGGGGTGGAAGCGAGAAAGACAATTTCCTTCAAGTTTTAGGTAACTTCACAGAAAATACGGGGATAAACGTTACATACGTTGAGTTTACAACCGAAGACCTTTTGATAAGTGTGCCATTGCAACTGCAATCGCCACCATACGACGTAGATGTCATAATAGCTCCTTGGCCCTACTGGATTTCGGACAATTCGCCATACTTAACAACGGTAAACGACGTTGTCACAGAATCGGATTTTCCGTCGAACATAATCTCTCCAGTGAAGGATGAAAACGACGATTTGTGGGCTGCGCCTTTCAAGCTCTCTGGCAAACCTGGCTTCTGGTACCGAAAATCCTTCTTTACAGACAATAGTCTAAGCGTACCCACGACTTACGACGAGTTCAAAAACACTCTCCTACCTGCCATCCAAGATATATCAGGCGTTGAAGCGGCAATAGCCAGCGGAGACACAGTAGGCTGGCCACTATCCGACACAACAGAAGGCTTCATAATGGGTCTTGGTGGCGCTCAGCTTCAATTAGATTTGGAAGCTGGTCCAAGCGTCGTCAACTGGACAGACACGGAAGTCGTATCTGTTTTTGAAGAGTTGACAGGGTTGCTTGAAGACGGCTACTTCAGCACACCTGCTGAATGGGAACCGCAAATCGCGAAGCTTTGGGACGGACAGTATGGCTTATACTGGCAAGGCAGTTTCATTACTACTCTGCCTGAGGTGCTGAATGTGACTGACCTAGATTTCTTCGGATTTCCGGGCACTGATGGAGTCGTGGGAGCTGTTGACTACGCTGTAGTTACAAAGGAAGCACCACACGTGAACGAAGCTAAGCAGCTGGTGCAGTACTTGGCTGGAGCAGACGCTCAAGAAATAATGGTTGGGCAAGGCGGTTTCTTGGCAACTAACACTGGAGTTCCATCATCTGCATATACAGCAATCGACAAGAAAGTTGTGGATTTCATGGGGCAGTCAGGCATAACTATTGTCCCAGACTTGGATGACACAATAGGCGGTCAATGGCAAACAACATTCTGGGATCAGCTTAAACTCCTGTGGACAGATCCAAGCACGACAACCATGAACAGCGTACTCAATGCACTTGAAGCAGCCGCAATTCAGCAAGAAAGCACGTAAACACACATAAAAATGGTGTCAGCGGGTGAAAAGGAGAAAACGAAAAAATCCTCCTTTCTTTTTTCTATTGCGCCGTTTTTTCACTGTTTCTCGCCTCTTTCTAATCCCCGCGTTCTTCTTGCTGGTAATATTCGTTTTGTATCCGATAGTTGATACAATCTACGTGAGCTTCCTCTCTCGAGGAACAGGGAACTTTGTAGGTCTTGAAAACTACAATTACGTTCTTTTTCAAAAAGTTAATCCTCTCATAAACACCGCCAACATACCTCAAGGCGTTTTCCCAATGGGTGCGCTGATCCACAATCTCATATGGATTGGAATTCACCTACCGCTTACGATTCTGTTCGGTCTCTTCTTTGCTGTTCTACTACGGGACGTAAAGGGAGGCACAATAATAAAAGCCATCGTGTTCTTGGGCGTCGTAGTCCCGCTGGTAGTAGGCGGCGTCCTTTTTCGCTACGTTTATGATAAAGACGCTGGAGTAGTGAACGCCGCTCTTCGAGGTATAGGCTTGGGAGATTATGCAAGGGACTTCACGCAATTTCGTGACACCTCATTGTTCAGTGTTATACTGGGGTCAGTTTGGATATGGACAGGTTTCGCCATGATAGTATATTCCGCAGGTCTTGAAGGGATTCCCAGGGAAATGTACGAGGCAGCTGCAATTGATGGGGCATCACGATGGAAAACTTTTTGGCGCATAACCGTTCCGATGTTACGGTCTACAACGTTAGTTGTGGTTACATTGACTATTCTGTGGGAATTGAAGATTTTTGACATAGTTTATGTCGCGACTCGAGGAGGACCTGGCGGTGCAAGCAGCGTTTTGGCTTTCGACATGTATAATGAGGCATTTCAAGCAAATGATTTGGGCACGGGAGCAGCCATAGCAGTAATACTAACTTTGATGACGTTTGGCGTTGCAGCATATCTGGTTAACAGGATGTCGAAAGCTTGACAGCAACCATACGCGCCTTCCTCAAAAGGATGAAAAAAGGCGTTCTTGCATTTTTCAACAAGATCAAACTTCCGACAAAAAAGCCCAAGATAACATTGTCAACTGTACTCGCACATGTGATAGCGTGGCTTATTGCCACCCTTTGGTTAATACCTTTTCTAGGCGTATTTATTGCATCTATACGTCCTTTCAGTGAAGTGCGATTTGGCTGGTGGAATCTTCAGCCCTTCACCTTAGATTTTAGCAATTACGTTGATGCATTTGTTGGTCAGACAGCATCTCCGCTCAGCAATGCAATGTTCAATTCTTTGCTTGTAACGATTCCAGCCACGTTCCTACCGATACTTGTTTCAGCCTTGGCAGCATACTCCTTTGCACGGTTTAGATCTCGAACGAAAGACATCTTGTTTCTCGTTTTGGTTCTTTTGCAGACTATTCCGCAACAGATGGTAATTGTGCCTATTTTCACTCTTTTCAGAAACTTGAATCTTATAAATAACTACGTTGGATTGATATTGCTTCACACGGCTTTTGGGCTTCCGTGGCAAATACTTTTTCTCAGAAACTTCTTTTCGACCCTGCCGATAGAGATCGAAGAAGCCGCCTTAGTGGATGGAGCATCCCATTTCAAAATCTTCCGCCGCATAGTTCTTCCGTTAACGCTGCCTGCGTTGGCTTCTTTAGTCTCGCTGCAGTTCGTGTTTGTTTGGAACGACTTCTTCTTTGCACTAGCGACAATTCTAGATCCAGCCGCGAAACTTGCGCCCCAAATAATACCGCTGCTAATTGGCAGATACGAGTTGAATTTCAGCCTTTTAGCTGCAGGTTCCATCCTAGTTATGATAATACCTGTTGCCATTTATGTGGCGCTGCAGAGATACTACGTGCGGGGTTTAACGGCAGGTGCAGTTAAAGGCTGAATGCGGCTTAAAGCAGCGTTTGCCCTGTTTTCTTATCGAACACGTGTATCTTGTCGCTTGGAAACTCTATCCACAGTTTATCGCCTAGCTCAGCCTTGAAATCGGGCGATACCAGTGTCTTAACCAGGTAATCTCCAACCCTTAAGTCTAACACTTGGCGGTCTCCTAAGGGCTCATCTATCTCCAATGTAGCAATTATTAGTAACTGAGGTGCCTCTGCAACCTCCTTCTTTCTGGTTGATGCAGCCTGGGCTTTCGCGTGAACCATTACATCTTGAGGCCTGACGCCGAGAACCAAGGAGGAGGGCCATTCTTTGGCTTTTTTTCTCATAGGCTCAGGAACAGGATACTTGAATGGTCCAGCATCGAAAACGTAATTGTCCTCTTTGATTAGGGTGCAATCAAAGAAGTTCGCGGGAGGGGTGCCGATGAAGCCAGCGACAAAAACGTTTACGGGATGAAAATATATGTCGCTTGCCTTTCCAAACTGTTGAAGGGCGCCTTTATTGAGTATGGCGACTCTGTCGCCCATGGTCATGGCTTCAACTTGGTCGTGAGTGACGTAAATGGTGGTTACTCCAAGTTCCTTCTGCAGTTTCTTAAGCTCAGCACGCATGTAAACCCTTAATTTAGCGTCCAAATTGCTCAGAGGCTCATCCATCAGGAACACGTGAGGCTCCCGCACCATAGCCCTTCCTAAGGCTACTCTTTGCCGTTGTCCTCCGCTCAACTGCTTAGGTCGCCTTTCCAACAGGTTTTCTATTTTCAACAATTTCGCCGTTGCCTCGACTTTTTCTTTTATCTGCGCCTTTGGAACGTTGGCGTTTTCCAGTGGAAAAGCGAGGTTTTGGAAGACTGTCATGTGAGGGTAAAGCGCATAGGTCTGAAAAACCATGGCGATGTCCCTTTCTTTGGGCTCAAGTCCATTGACCAGTCGGTCTCCAATGTACATCTCTCCCTCTTCGGGTGTCTCCAGCCCTGCGATGCACCTGAGAATTGTTGTCTTTCCACAACCTGAAGGCCCCAAGAGGACAACGAACTCTTTGTCCTGCACTTCCAAATCGACTTTGTCTGCAGCCACTACTTTGCCGAATCGCTTGGTTAACTGTTTGATTAACACTTTCGCCAAGAACAGACCCTGCTTACTTTAGGGCAGTGCGTACATAAAGCATTTTTGCATCTCCCTTTCGTTGAGGTACGTCTTCTGGTTTCTTAGAGAAGAGAACAAGAAAGAAGGCAAAAAGCTTCGAGAGTGGGTGCTTCACTTTGAGAGAACCGATTTTCTAAAAAAACACGGGTTTTTTGAATTTTTTACAGTTTATGATGGACTATAACCGTAAAAAAATGAAAAATAAATAAAATTACGGTGAAAAAGCCAAGATTTATTAGCGCCCAAAAGAACGGCAAACTAGAGATAAAAAAAATGGAAAAACAACACCCTATACCTGAAATTCGCATTGAATTAGAAGACGTTTTTTCCCAACTTGCGAAAAGCATCCAAACGGGAAAACCAGACGAGCAAACTTCAGAGTGTTACATTCTCAAGAATAAAGAATTCGAAGAAGACATCTACAAACTTTCTTCAAAATATCTCGCCGAGAACATGCCAAAATATTGCCGAGTAGAAAAAAGTCGGAAAGTTGTTGTTGAATGTTTCTACAACGGGCATTGGGGATACTGGAAGTTTTCCCCTATATTAGGCAAAGTTGCAGGTAAAAGCGGCTTTTCTAAAGTCGAAAGTTGGCTAGACCAATGGTCCAAAACGAAAGACGATTTTGAATACAACAAGAAATATTGGCTGTGGTTGCTCAAAGTAAAATATCCTGCCCAAGAAGTAAAATCAGACTGCTTAGCAGGTGATTAACTAGAGACGTGAAGCCAAAAAAATTTTGAGTGTGCCTGTAAAAACTGTGGTTATGTAGAGTTTTATCTCAAGAAACGGTAAACACTTCGGTTTGAAAAATATTTATCAAAGGTTCGAGTTAGACAGTAGTATGAAAATTAATAACTTATCAAGTTACGCGCGAATTGTTGGGAAGCCAGAGCTAGATAAAATTCACGCTGAAGCTAAGAAACTATCAGGGAAACACATTACTTGTATTAACTCTACTTATCAAGGAGGCGGAGTTGCAGAGATTCTCAATAGCTTAGTGCCCTTGTTCGACCAAGTTGGGGTAGATTTTGGCTGGCGGATTTTGCATGGTACTCCCGATTTCTTCACCATAACCAAGAAGTTCCATAATGGGCTTCAAGGAAACAAAATCAATCTTTCCCAAAGAAAAAAGGACATTTACTACGAAACCAACAGAAGATTTTCCACTTTTACACATATCGATCACGATTTAGTCATCATACATGACCCCCAACCATTACCGTTAATCACGTTTTACAAGAAGACCCAACCTTGGATATTTCGATGTCACATTGACATTTCCCACCCTAACAAAGAAGTTTGGAACTACCTACAAGGTTTCATCCAGAAATACGACCACTTCGTAGTTTCACTACCAGAATACAAAAAGGATGACCTTAATATCCCTCAGAGTGTTATCCACCCTGCCATAGACCCACTGACCGCAAAAAACAAACCTGTTTCCGAAACCAAGATCTCCAAATACCTAGCCAAGTTTGGAATAGACAGAAAAAAACCCATAATCTCACAAGTCTCCAGGTTTGACCCTTGGAAAGACCCGATTGGAGTGGTGAAAATCTTTGAGCGGGTAAGGAAAAAAATGGATTGCCAGCTTGTTCTCTTGGGGCAATTTGCGACCGATGATCCTGAAGGACACAAGATACTACTATCTCTTCAAAAGAAAGTGGACAAATGCAAATTCAAAAACGACATAAAACTGCTTGTAGTAGATAACGCGTTCTTAGTCAACTGTTTGCAGAGAGCCTCATGTGTTGTTATCCAAAAGTCCTTGAAAGAAGGATTCGGACTAACAGTTACCGAAGCCTTATACAAGGGGACTCCAGTCGTAGCGTCTAAGGTCGGCGGAATCCCTCTTCAAGTTATAGACGGCGAGAACGGTTTTCTGCATAGCCCACATGACCTTAAGGGTTTCAGCGATAGCGTGATTAAGCTGTTGAAAGATGAAAAACTGAGGGCCACTATGGGAAAGGCAGGAAAAGAGCATGTGAAAAACAATTTCCTGATTACGAGGTTGATGCTTGACTGGCTGTACCTAATGAACAAGTTATTGTCTGAACATGCCAAATGAAATTGAGTTGTGATTATGAATAGGCTGCTAATTGTATCGAATCGATTACCTGTGACCGTTCAGAAAAAGAAGGGAAAATTGCATTTCAACCCAAGTGTTGGAGGCTTAGCCACTGGTCTAGGTTCCTTCTATAAATCCTTCAACAGCATGTGGGTAGGTTGGTGCGGAATCCCATCAGAAAAAATCGACTCGAACGAAAAGGAAAACATTGAAATCACATTAGAGAAAAAATTTTCTAGTCATCCAGTCTTTTTGTCAAAGAGAAACATTGAACTATATTACAGTGAGTTCTGTAACAAAACTCTGTGGCCGCTCCTTCATGGCTTCACACAGTACGTAACATATGACAAGAACTCGTGGAAAGCTTATGAAAAAGTGAACGAGATTTTCGCCAATTGCATTTTAGAAATAGCAGAAACCGAAGACATGGTTTGGGTGCATGACTATCATTTGATGCTTCTTCCGCGTCTCCTTAGGGAAGGACACCCGAACATGACAATAGGGTTCTTTTTGCACACGCCTTTTCCGAGCTCAGACATTTTTCGTTTACTTCCATGGCGAGAAGAAATACTTCATGGTCTGTTGGAGGCAGACCTCGTAGGGTTCCACACCTACAATTACGTGCACAATTTTCTCATGACCGTGAGCCGACTGTTAAGTCTCAATCACACGTTAGGAAAAATAATCGTTGGCGATCACCTGACGAAAGTGGATTCTTTCCCCATTGGAATCGATTACCCACGGTTTGCCCATGCAGAGACTAGACCCAAAGTTCAGGCAAGCATCAAAAAATTGAGCAGAAAATTGGGAAAAACTAGGAATATTTTGTCGATAGATCGTTTAGACTACACAAAAGGAGTACTTCACCGGCTGAAGGGTTTTGACTTTTTCCTTAACAATTATCCTGAGTACAAGGGAAAGGTTACTTTGGTGCTCGTGGCTGTTCCTTCACGTACGAAAGTTAAACGTTATCAATCTCTAAAGAGAAATGTGGACGAGCTTATAGGTAAAATCAACGGGGACCATGGCACTTTAGGCTGGACGCCTATTCAGTATATTTACCGTTCTTTGCCGTTTCACAGTTTGCTAGCGTTGTATAGGATTTCGGACGTTGCCATGATTACGCCTTTAAGAGACGGCATGAACTTGATTGCCAAGGAGTATGTGGCAACAAAAACTGATGGTAGGGGCGTTCTGATTCTTAGCGAAATGGCGGGGGCTGTTGAAGAACTAAGAGAGGCTATAATAGTTAACCCAAATAGCATCGAAGAAATTGCGGAAGCGTTGAAGAAGGCGCTGTCCATGTCTGAAGATGAGCAGGTATGGCGGAATAGAACAATGCAGGAAAGGCTCCGCAATTACGACATCAAATTTTGGGCGCATGACTTCATGAATAGTTTGTCACAAGTTAAGAAGGAACAGAAGGAATTAAGCGCTAAAGAGGTGGGCAGTGAAATAAAAACTGAAATTATTGATGCTTACCTCAGAAGCAAGAGTCGATTGATTTTTCTAGATTATGATGGAACTCTAGTGCCGTTTGCATCTTCACCTGAAGCGGCAAAACCGGATGCTGAACTTCAAAATCTGCTGGTTTCTCTCGCTGAAGACGTTAAGAACCAAGTTGTGATAATAAGTGGACGGAACAAAGAGTCTTTAGAAAAATTTTTTGAGGACATTAACATTGGGTTGGTGGCTGAGCATGGTGCGTGGATTAGAGATAACAGAGGCAAATGGGCGACAACAGGAGACTATAACACGGATTGGAAAGAGAAGGTGAGACCGATTCTTGACCGTTTCAAGCGTAGAACTCCAGGTGCTTTGGTTGAAGAGAAAGATTTTTCGTTGGTGTGGCATTATCGGAGAGCAGACCCAGAATTATCTTCCGTCAGGGTTGCAGAGTTGAAGGACACGCTTTATTTCCTAACTGCCAATCTTAAGCTTGACGTTGCTGAAGGAAACAAAATTGTGGAAGTGAAAAACGCGGGCATAAACAAAGGTACCGCGGCTATGAAATGGATTTCCAAGAAAAAATGGGATTTCATCTTAGCGGTCGGAGACGATGTAACAGATGAAGATCTTTTCAGAGAACTTCCAGATTTTGCGTATTCGCTTAAGGTTGGCTTGGCACCTTCGAGAGCTAAATTAAGGTTTAAAACCCAAAATGAAGTAAGACCTTTCCTGAAGAAAATGAAAAATGCAAAGTAGCTTGCGTATTCACCGCTGCAATATGAAACTGTTTGGCTTGGGGTAAGTGGCGCCGGGAATGGGATTCGAACCCATGCGGACCGTAAGGTCCACGGGCTCTCAAGGCCCGCGCGTTATCCACTCTGCCATCCCGGCACCTCTGTCTAATGAGCTACCTGTTTATTTCTGTTTTCCGTTCCCGAAAGCAAACGCCGCTCAGTAAAGGTAATTAACCGCCAAGCCATTGGGCGTTCATATGGGAAACAACCTGACAGTTTCTATTAGTGCTGAGTTGCTGGACTCGATTTTTGAAGGAGCAAAAAGGCTTTACCCGAAAGAAACTTTTCTGCTTCTCCGCGGCAAAAAAAGCAAGAATGAGGTTCGCGTGTCGGAGCTTGTTGTTCCTCCCTTGGCGGTTTACGGGTACGGCTTCGCCAATCTTCCGTTTCACATGTTACCCATGGATTTTTCCATGGTCGGCACAGTGCATTCTCATCCTTCAGGAAACATAAACCCTTCAAGCGTAGACCTTAACCATTTTTTCGGGCGCGTACTCATGATAGTAGGCTTCCCCTTCGCCAGTGCACAGAACGTTGCGGTTTACGACTCGAAAGGAGAAAGGCTGCAGCTACAGGTAACTGAAGAATAAGCGAGTGCAAGCTATTAACTGCCAAAGGCGCTTGCGGCTTTGTATGCTTCGATGAATTCCTTGGCGAATTTGTCAGCGTTTTTTTCTGTGCCCTTGTGCTGCTTGTCAATGGACGTGCGCAGGTGATGGTAGAATTCGTGTAGAATAACGAAGGGGTTTACAATTACGTCGCTGTTCAGCACTGATATCGTCGCGTCTTTGGGCGTGTAACAGCCAAAAGCCGTTGCCTTGCGACCTTTAGGCAAACCCACTTTCAGTTTTGGCGTGCTTACCTTGTATTTTTTCGCGAGCAGATCAAGGGCTTTTTCCGCTTGTCCATTAAGAATCAGCCATACGATTCGCGGTTTAAAGTTGCCTTGCAATGTGTGTCCCAACTGCTATTTTATGTAGAGCAGAAATGCGCTGTCGAAATTAAAAGTGTTTGGCTTCTTTCTGCTTTATATGGCTTTGACGACGACGAGAAGGTTGTTCACGACTGCGGCTAAGAGGAGTGCCATTGCTACTATATATGCGACACGGAGCACTATACGCGCGCATCGGAATGATCGGGTGTTCTTGTCTGGAGTTCTTTGCAGCATTTTCTCTGCATTGTAGAACAGTAAGCCGATGATTATGGTTGTGGAGAGTTTTATAGCCGTAAACGCTGGCAAGCTTGTTCTGACTATGTCCGCTAGGAACGGGTTGCCTTCAACTGCTCCGAAGTAGACGATTCCGATGATTGTTGTTAACCAATCCATGGAGCCCATCAGAACGAGCGTTAGGCTTGGGACTGCTCGTATTCTGAGTATGTTTGCCTCCTCCTTCTCCTTCTCAGGCTATTCTATATTGGGACGTGCGGATTTAAGTATTGAACTGCGAGTCACGACATATTCTCAAACCGAACTAACAAGCCAGCGCTGTAGCCTATGCCGCGAACGGCGTGCAAAACTCATAGATAACTTGAATGGCGAAAAACACAGTTTAAGCAAGGTCTCTTAATACCAGATTCCGCTGTTGGTTAACACCATTTAAAGCTGGTTCTTGACTGCGCTTTGATTGAGTAATACTTCTTAAACATTTTATAGCAGTTTGACTAAGACTAGGACGTGAAACTAATGCGCGCAGGCGGCAGGGGTTTTCTAAAGTCGAGGAAAGCAGTGAAAATAGTCGGAACGATCTTGGTTTTATGCCTAATTTGGGTAAACGTGCATTGGATTTCCGGCTTACTTTCATCCACCTTCACCATTAGCAGCACTGGCACGATAGTTCTTCCAAATAGCACGTTCAGCACCAGTTTTGAATCAGGTGACCCAGCCAGTGAAGTTAGCTACGTAGAAGTTACACCTCCGCCAAGCTATCCACAAGACGAATACACGTGGGGAGTTGTAACTGGCTCTCAAGAGCAGGCTCACACTGGGTTATGGAGCGCCAGATGCTACAGCGTTGACGGAGGTCCATCAGGAAGATGCCGGCTCAACGTCATTGTCGAACCGACGACGAGGCTTTATGCCCGGGCATATTTCTACATTGAATCTTGGAGCGGATACATTCAGGTCATGAGGTTTTGGAGCGATCATACTGAGGATCAACAAGAGTCTGGAGCAGGAGATTACGTTGCAAGGATTACAATTACCGCTGGTTCTATGACGCTTCAATTAGGTAAGCAAAGCACGACTTACGAAAAAGTCGCAAGCAGAAGCTTTGAAACTGGAAGATGGTATTGTATAGAGATGATGCTGGACATAGATGCAAGCGACGGAGAATTTCGTGTTTGGGTAGATGATCAAGAAGTCACAGGATTAACGTACATAGGCGACACTTACACTAATTGGTGTCATTGGATAACTGAGGTTAGAGCAGGAGTTGTGCTGTACCAACAGAACGTGGATCCGGCGACTATTTTTGTTGACGATTATGCCGTGGACACAGCGAAAATAGGTCCTACGTCCTAATGAGAAGTGCATCGTATTATTTGAAGCTATAACTAATGACTTTGTTATCTGCTATGCATACAAGGGAATCTTGTTGCTTGAAGAGTTTCTGATGAAATCAAAATCACGATACCAAAGTGAAACAGAGCAATGATTCAAATAGCAAGAACACAAAGGTTTACCAAATTAAGAGGGAAAAAGAAGTGTGGCATGAATATCCAATTCCAGCAGATTTTGACAAGCAGAAAGAAGTCATTCGAAAACTGAGGAGATGGATACAGCAACTCGAAAGTGACCAACTAATAGTCGGTTTTGCATTCAATCATTATTATCAGGATTCGCCGAACTCAAACGAGCCAGATGAATTAAGGATTAGATTTGAATACAGCGACGAGCAAAATCGAGACATAGTAGAATCAGGACTTGAAAACGAAGTAAAGAAGCTGGTGCCCAACTACGTTCAACAGGAGAGAAACTGGGTTTCCGATGCAACGGATGGACATGTGTTACAAGCATACGAGTTTGGAAGCAGATGCGCATTCCTTGCTTGGGAGCAAATCGAGAACGGACGTTTTCCAGAAGATTACTTTGCTCAGGCTTCTATCTTGAAAACCGCAAGAGGGGCTGTTGCTAAACGAATACCAATGGAGTTTCAAACCCATTTCAACCACGGAGTAATGAATTCTCTCGGTATTCCCAAGACCCCTGATGAAAGAGCCATCCTAATAAAAAACCTCATGGATTCCACCAATTCGAGGACAAAAGAAGAATTGATAGACTGGTTGCAAAAAAAATGGAGTAAACATTGATTCGGGTTTGGAATTAAAACTTAATCCAAAATACCTTTCTTATTTGGTGTCTTATTTTCTTAAATACCAAGTTTTCTATTATATATTAAGGGAATCAATGGTGAAGGCAGAATTTGATTGAGAACCAAAAAGTTACTACTTGTTATAACTGCCCAGAGTTCAACAACAAAAGAGGTTGTTGCAAGAGAGCTAGTAAATCAAAGCCATGTATCAAACTGGAACAATAAGAGAACTTGTATTCATGTAGCTTTACTTTTGTGAATACCCTATCTTTGGAATTAAAATAATACCTTACACTTCACAAACATTCCAAAGAGAAGCAAATGGGGCATCTTAGAATGCAGACTTAGAACTTACTCTTGAAGACCCTAGTTACTACAACGACAGCCAGTAAGATCAGGCTTGTGGTGAATGCGTAGACAGTAAAAGTTTGTATCTGAGTTCTTAGATTTGAAGCGAGTATTGGGAAAAAAAGTAAGCCGTTAATTAACATAGCTGTGATAAAAATAGCTATTGAAAGGCTAATTAAACCACTTTCAGCCCTCAACTTGATGGAACTCCCCTCTCATCATTAAATTGGAATAAGGTGACTTATTAGTGAAATTCCGAATTACACAATATTCACAAATAATTCAAAACTAAATTAAAAGTAATTTTAGATGAATTCTTTCCAGTGCAGCTATAACTTTTTTCCTTTCATGCATAATTGTAAATTAAGCTTCTTTACTACTCAGTTGTTTTCTGCCAGCCATATTTTCCAATATCTGACCAATTTTTTAGCTGCTATGCTTTAACAGCCATCATGGTGGTAGTTGTTGCAACTTTATTGATTGCCCTGATGCGCTTAGTTATTATATTCTTAAGACTGCTAATGGAATCTTCTTCCACCTTTGCAACAATATCATAGAGCCCATAAACCATTTCAACTTCTTTCACGCCCTTAATCTTCTTTAATGCTTTGAACACTTTGAGCATTGATGCAGGTTCAGTAGTTATAAAAACAAAAGCCATTGGCATAACAATTCCTCATAATAATTATACCACTCGAAGTATTTTTCAGTGTCGCTTGCTATCAAACTTGCTGAAATTAATGCTTTTTTCACTTCACAAACATTCTAAGGTGAGTGAAAAGAATCATTGTTTGAGTTCTGTGTTTAGAATAGGAGCCATAATGGCTGTTGCAAAATGTTCAAGTCTAACCATTTCTTCAAAGTTTTCAACAGGCAAGAACTGGAAGCTACAGTTGTCTCTTATGTAATCTGAAACCTCTGCTTCACTACCCAAGCTATATTTTTGTCCCAGTGCCTTTCTGAAATGGCTACCTTTTATGTCACCTTGTCTGTGTTGCTGAAGCAAAAGTGTTCTAAGGTTGCTGCTTCTACCAGCATAAATTATCTGCTTAGCACAGTCATCATGGATAATGTAAACTCCTGGTTCTGTGGGAACTCTTCTTGATGTAACGGTGGCGAATCTGTAAACTGGCTGATTCAGAATCTGTTTGAGTTTTTCAGAATACACAGCAACAGTGCTTTCAAGCTGGGTGTGGGTTGCGTCTGAAGCACTTGGTTGGGGCTTTTCAGGTAGGACCTTTGTTTCAGGAAGTTCTGGGATTACTGCTTCTTTCAGCGAGTATTTCCCTTGTTCTATATGCTTTAGAACTCTGTCTTCTGGAGGGAAAAAAGAAGATTTACTTTCTGCGCATAAATCATTCATAACGGTTTCAATGTCTTTCCAGTCTTTTCCATACTTCGACTTTATGTATTCATTTACTTGAGAGGCTGTGCCAGAACCGCCAAGAGTAGTTAATGCTTCAACAATTGCTTCCTTTAAATTGAAAAGTGGAGTCATTTGTGACACACCTGAGTAGATATGGGTAATTTATGTGAAGTGCCGTTCTAATAGTTTTATGTTACAGCGTCCTATTATTCACCGATTTTTACGTTACAAAAGTCAACAGTTAGAATACATGACCGTAAACTTAAAGAATCAAATCCCATTTTTAGAAACAGAAGGGCCGGTAGTCTAGCTCGGTTAGGACATCTGCTTGACGTGCAGAAGGTCACCGGTTCAAATCCGGTCCGGCCCACCACAACAAGACCTGAGACGGCGTTCCAAATTTTGAAAATTAACTAAAGGTTCACTCTAACCTTCAATGTATATAAAAGGGAGGGGGTAGTCTGCCGTGAGCACAACAGTTCTAGAAAGCGCATGCCTGTTTCATTATGGAAAACGGGATACGCCGCAATTTTGGTAAGCTGCATGTTTTTTACCAAATTATTTTCGTGGATGACCGACAACGCTGAGGTACAGCACACTTTCGTCTTTACCGTCTACTCCTATGATTTGGTTGATTTCGTCGTCAAAGAAAGCGCCGATTTGGCAGGATCCCAAGCCGATGCCTGTTGCAGTTAAGGCAAGGTTTTGTCCAATGTGTCCAGCTTCTAAATACACGTATCTGTAAGCCCTTTGAGCGTATTTCCATTTTGACCGTGCAAAAACAGCTGTCCAGACAAGCACAACTGGCGCTTTAATGCACATCGTCTGTCCTAAAGCAGCTTGAGCCATTTTCTCTGCGAAATCTCCAGCCTTCAATTTTTCTAGTGCATGCGCTTGTATGTTGTAGTGATACAACGCTTTCTCCAAGTCTTCTACGTTGTTGGCGATAAGGTAGGTTTCAATCGGATACAGAGCTCCAGCTGACGGAACTGTGCGGAAATCGTAACCTTGCTCCTTTCTCTGAACACCCGTAGAAGCCCACAAAAGAAAAGACAAAATATCCAGCGACAACGGTTGAGGCGAGAAAAAACGCATGCTTCTACGCTTTTTTAACACGTCAACTATAGGCAGAGATTTGGCGGGAAACTCTTTGGATAGTGGGATTGTTTTGGCTGACGGATATTTCTTGTAGGTCTCTGGCTTGTTTGTCCAGTCCAAGTAGCCACCGAGAAGTCTCTCTCGGGAGTGTTTTGTGCTTTTCTGGAATGCATCTCCGATTCCTTCGGGCATTGTGTTCACCTGATAAAGCCATTTTCCTCGCTGTATTTAACTAATTGCGCTCGGAGCGCAGGGCACTCAACTGCTGTTGTGGTTGCACAGTCACATATTCTTAAAAACATTTACCGTGCAGTAGTATTCAACTTATGTGTTTTAGGAGGTGTGCCATGAATGTCTGAATCAGAGGTTAACATCACCGAGAGACTGCAGAAAATCGGTCAAACCGTTCAAGAATACAAGGACACTATAGTTGAACATTTCAAGGATATGGAAGTAAACGTTAAAGACTGGAATTTCGCGGTTGGAAAAACGGAAGAAGAGTACACGGTTGAAATCTCGGTGAAGCTGGGCATTAAGCCAAAAGCTAAGAAACAGGAAAAGTAAGCCAAAGCACCCAACGTTTTTTTCCTTCAAAAATGATGAGCGCTTCACTTTTTATTTTCTTTGATGGGTCCTTTGAAGCTTCTGACGTTTTCTTCACAGATACTCTTTTTCCACTTGCATATGCCGTCAATTATCCCGCTAAGGTAGTACTCAAACTCTTCATTCGACAGGTCGCTGGAGCAATCGACTCGATAAACGATTTCTCCTTTTTCTCTGCTTGCAGTTATCGAAACCAACACGTTATCTTTACTCACGTTTTTCAGCCTCAATGCTTAGTTTAGGCAGTTTCAGATTTAAGTTGTTCTATATTCTGCGGGTGAACCAAAACAGATAAAAACTCGCTTCGCGTCCATGACAGCATCTAACGTGAGGATCACATATGCCGTCTGAAATCTTTGACGTTGAAAAGTTCGTGGCGATGAGCGACAACGCCAGATACTGCCAAGTTAAAAGGCTTAAAGAAACTGTGAAGCTGAAGCTTCGCACGCCGAACAAGCTCTACACTTTGAAAGTGGAACCCATAAACGCGGATGAAATCATCAAGAAGCTCAAATGCGAAATCCAAGAGCTCTAAACGCGCAACAATTTCTGTGTAAGTGCTTCTTCTCTAGTGCTTGGAACAGTCTATAGCCCCCCTTTATATAGATTAGAATAGGGGTTGAACTTCCGAGTGGAGCAAATGGGTGTCTTATCACTTTAAACTTGATTTTAAACAAACGTTTTCGACCTGAAAAATATGAGGAATCCCCTGAAGGCTTTTTGGTGCGGTCGCCGGGATTTGAACCCGGGTCGTCAACGTGGCAGGCTGATGTCCTAAACCAGACTAGACTACGACCGCTCCCGAATGGACTACATACTCTTCGCGGTCATCTCTTAAAAAGCGTTATGTTTCTGAGGTGAACACTTGCATAGTTTCTTGCAAAAACCCGTAATCGCCTATTTGGAACAGGTGGCTTTTGCAGTTGCAGTCCGAGCAGCCGAAACCGCTTATAGCCCTGCCTCTTTCGCCAATGACTTTAGCAGTCTTGCATTCTTCAGACTTGCCCGCGCTTTTGAAGAACACTGTGGCGATTTTTGCTGCGGCATCATCAAGCAAGTAATCAACGTGCCAGAACTTACGTTTCTCACTTCTGAAGTGACGCCTTATTCGCTTTTCCAGATTAGTCTGCGCGGAGCCAACGTAAGCGTACAAGCCCTTTTCGAACATTAACTTGCCCAAAGCGCCTACATTTACGTCGGCATCCTTGTCTACCTGGATTATTAAAACGTAGACGCCCTTCAACCTCTTCAACAGCTCATTTTCAGAATGACGACTACGTCAAGGGTACGTGTGCGCGTCCACTTCCACTGGTTTGGCAAGTTTCGCGATTTTCACTTCAATCTTTTCTGGTGTCGACTCCAGCCCCTTAAGCGTTTTCGAAAAACCCCACAGGACATTCGCTATGGTTTCCTGCACAAAATGGTTCAACGGCATCTTTTGCCCGTCAACCCACATCTCCGCCTCAAAATTCTTCTTGACCATTCTATGACCTTTAGCCAAAACAACCACCTCTGCTAGCCACATAACATTTTGAACTGATAAACATTCTCCAAAAAGCTACAGCACACGTTTTAACGTGTCCTCAAGCTCTTCGAACCGCTTCACAATTGCGTCTGAGTGTATTAAAATCCATGGGCTTAAACACTCCATTTCCGAAACCACTACAACCTTCTTTCCTTTGCGCTTGGCGTAAAACAGCTCCATACATGCCCCTGCGGAAAGCTTGGGCAAATAAACGATCATGATGTCGCAGCGTTCGGCATCATCCAAGTCTCTTTGAACAAAACCAGAGGCAGGAACGTTAGGCCACCAGCACCGTTCTTTGCCCTTGTAGAGGATTTTTTCGCGGCGCCACGGGTCAATCACGTCTAAACCCAGCTTCAAGCAGATCTCGGTAATCGTTTCCCTGTAGCCTTGGTTGTGTTCCATGCCCAGAATTGGACCCGAAATGAAAGCTTTCTTTTTCATGCTGAACCAGTACCGTTGAAGACTTATTATTCTTTCTCGACCGACACCAATCCAAGAAGCGCCAGCATCTTTTCAGCCTCATTTGTCGGAGGCATGCATGTCTGACCACGGCACACGTAGGCAGTAGCCTTGCCCTCAATTTTCTCGTAGCCCAAACCAGCCTTACTGGGCTGCCGCAACGAAACCACCACATTCGGCAGATAACCCGCTTTCAAGGCTTCAAGCATACTCTGCACGCCGTCCTCATCAGCGGCGCCGACTAAAATGACGTTGTAGGCTGGTCCAACAGCAAAGTCCACTCCAACAAGCAGAAACGTATGCGCTGCAGGCGCTCTCTGCACATCCTCAGAAAACACCTTCAGCAGGCGGCTAGCCATGTCTTCATACGCTGAGTCTCCAGTCAAAAGAGCCAAACGCAACAAATTCAACAGCGCCACGGAATTACCCGAAGGAAGCGCGCCATCGTATACCTGCTTTCTTCTGGGCACAGCGTTTTCCGAGCCTTTTGCCGTGAAGTAGAAGCCGCCATCCTTTGCGTCCCAAAACCGCGAGGTCATCGTCTTGGTCAATTCCAACGCTGCCTGTAAGTACGCCTCTTCAAAACACGTTTCGTAAATTTCCAAGAGCCCCCACGCGAGAAAGGCGTAGTCATCTAGAAAACCGTCTATCGCCTTTTCGCCTTTTGCGTAACGATGATAGAGCGTTCCGTTTTCACTCTTCATTTTCTCCAAGATGAAACCAGCGGCTTTCACCGCGGCTTGCAGGTATCGCGGTTCACTGAAAACTTGGCTGGCTCTTGCCAAAGCGGCAATCATCAACCCGTTCCAGTCCACTAGAACCTTATCATCCTTTGCTGGGTGAACCCGTTTTTTCCTTTTTTCAAAAAGTAAGTTTCGAATTCTGCCAAGCCTTAGAATAAGTTCATCCAGAGTCAGGTGTAATTCTGACGCAACTTGCTCTAGCGGTCTTTCAAGGTGAAGTATGTTTTCGCCGTTTCGCCTTAGACCTGCTTCAGCAAAGTTACCAGCGGCTTCGACGCCGAAAAGTCTAACCGCCAAATCAGCATCTTCAGGCGACAGTGCTTTTCGGATTTCCTCTTCGGTCCAAAGGTAGAACTTGCCTTCCTTGCCCTCGCTGTCTGCATCTTCAGCCGCGTAGAAGCCGCCCTCTGGCGAAGCCAAGTCTCTCAGCACGTACTCCAAAACTTCTTTGGCTGTTAGCTTGAACTTTCCAGCGCCCGTGGCTTGGTACGCTTCCGTATAAGCCAGCACCAACAACGCTTGGTCATACAGCATTTTTTCAAAATGCGGAACCAGCCACTTTGCATCTGTTGAGTAACGGTGGAAACCAAAGCCTACTTGATCAAAAATACCGCCGAGGCGCATTGCTCGCAAGGTCTTTTCAACCATTGTCAAAGCGGTGTTCTCCTTGGTTAGGTTCCAGTATCTCAACAGGAAAAGCAGGTTATGCGGTGTAGGAAACTTGGGTGATTGGCCAAATCCGCCGTTGTGTTCGTCAAAGTTCAGTACGAACTTCTCGTAGGCATCATCCAAAACGTCTTTTCCCAGCTCTTTTCCTGGAGTTCTTTTCTCGAAGGTTTCTATTCTGCGTTTGATGTCGTTTCCCAGATTTTCCAAGTCAGACCTGCGCGTTCTCCAGATTTCCTTTATCTGGCTAATGAGGTCGATTATTCCTATAAGACCGAATCTACCGTTTTTTGGGATGTAGCTGGCGGCGAAAAACGGTTTTTTGTCGGGCGACATGATGATGTTAAGTGGCCAGCCGCAACTTCGCCCCATTGCTTGGCACACTGCCATATAAGCGCTGTCAAGGTCGGGTCTTTCTTCCCTGTCAACTTTTATGCAGATGAACGCTTCGTTCATTAATCTGGCCACTTCTTCGTCGTCGAAGCTTTCCTTCTCCATGACGTGGCACCAGTGGCATGATGAATAGCCTATAGAAACGAAAACTGGCTTGTCTTGGGCTTTAGCCTTCTCAAAAGCCTCTTCGCGCCATGGATACCAATCTACGGGGTTGTAAGCGTGCTGAAGCAAGTAAGGGCTCTTTTCGTGAATTAGTCTATTTGGTTTCCTTTCTCTTTTGGGTTCGCCTCGCACAAAACCATTCTCCGATTAATGATAATTGGCATAAACCTCTTTTATTAAGCGTCCGCAAAATGCACTTGTATTTTCATTTTTTGGCTATATAGCCAACTACAGAGACTATTAGACGGATGATTTTGAAAATAGTTTTAATAATAGTTATGATAATCTAAAGCCACTATCGTGAAATGGGATAACAAAATGGCATCTCCAGATCATATGATGCCACATCGAATCCCAGTAACTTCCCGAAAAGGGTTGGTGAGAGAGGGGAAATGAGAATAAACGTTATCGGATACGGCACCGTGGGTAAAGCTCAAACTTTCTTATTGCAATGGTTGAAACACGAGGTTTTCAATTTTGATCCGTACCTTTTTCCCACCGTTAAACGTCCAGAGAAAAATGTGGACTTGACGTTTGTTTGCACGCCCGAGCACGCTGTGGATGAAGTCCTGCAGAATCTCATCAGAGAACACGTGAAAGGATTGTATGTTATTAAAAGTACGACCTCAGTTGGCATAACTGAAGAGTTAATGAAAAAATACGGTGTTCACATAGCGCATAACCCAGAATTTCTAAGGGAGGACCATGCGAACGAAGACGCGGTAAATCCAGATCGAATAATAATAGGACAATGTTGCAAAGAGCATACAGAAAAACTAGTTGCCCTTTACGCGCCAATGAATAAACCGATCTTTGTCACCGATACCACTACAAGCGAAGCCGTTAAACTTCTTTCTAACTCTTACCTGGCTACTTTGATAACTTTTTGGAACGAGGCAAACGAGCTTGCAGAAAAGCTTGGATTGAATATTGGCGAAGTTGCCAAGTTAGTATGTGCAGATAGTAGGATGTCGGTGCATGGGACATCGAAATTCGGCGAACCTTTTGAAGGAAAATGTCTGCCAAAAGACCTGAGAAACCTAATCAGAGCTTACAGAGGAAACGACTCAAATCCGATTCTGTTCGAAGCCGTAGAAAAACTTAATGAGAAACTGAAAAGGCACCCACGATGATACAGCTTCTGGACTTGATATTATATTACAAGTTACATTTGTTCCTGCTGTTTTTCATTTACGTCTGGGTTTTTTTTCTCATAAAACTACACTACGCTCGAAAGTATAAGCCATACAAAGAAGCCTATGCGGCTTCTGTAAGCATCATAATACCTGAGTATAATGAACCGCAAGCGGTTTTGACGAGAGTTCTTGAATCAATAAGAACTAACAGTGAAAGCATAGAAGAATTAATCATTGCTGTTGATAGCAGAGACGAAAAAAATCTTCAGTTTCTCAGAAATTATGAAAAAAGCTTCTCTAAACTGCACGCGATAGAAATAAAACAAAAGGGTAAACGTGCTGCGGAGGCTGTTGGAATTAAAAAAGCCAAAGGAGAAATTGTTGTGATAATGGATTCGGACACCGTTCTCTCTGATCCCAGCACCATCACAGAGTTGATTAAGCCCTTCAAAGACCCAGGGGTTGGCGGTGTAACCACTGCCCAAAGAATAAACATGAACCCGCACAATGACCTAAGAAAAAGGTTTAGTGATTGGATGGAAAATATGCGCTGCTTACTATCATTTCCAGCGATGAGCGTGAAAGGTGTTGTGGGTTGTTTACCGGGCAGATGTATTGCGTTTCGAAAAGAAACAATATTGCCACATATAGACACAGAATTTTTAAATGAAAGGTTCCGTGGAGTACGCTGCGAAACAGGTGACGATCGCTGTTTAACTAACATCGTCCTCCGCCATGGATTCAAAACAGTTTACCAGTCAACAGCAAAAGTGTTAACAGACGTGCCCAAATCATGGAGACTCTATATTAAACAACAGTTAAGATGGATACGTTCAACAAGAAGGGAAACCATAGCAAACTTGAAATGGATGGTTAAAAAGCCCGTTATTCTGCCACTGATATTCCTATCCGACATTTTAATCCCCATCTTTTTCGCAATAACAATCTTAAACATGTTTTTGAACCTGATTATTGCCTATGACCTCATAATGATTGTACAGGGAACCGCTCTTCAAACATTCGTGGCAGCAGCGCTTGCAAGTATGTTGGGTGCCATAATTAGTATAGGATTAAGACAGACACCGCATCTTCGGAGCAATTGGAAAGAAATTGAAATATTACCGTTATATGTGCTATGGGGAACGTTCATACTAACCCCGCTTTGCATATACGGCTTGTTCACTATGAAAAGCCAAAAATGGATGACACGATAGGAAGCCAAACTCAAAAGCCAACACGATCTCTCCACGAACGCTGGGATGTCGGTATTTTTATAAGCGGAATCCTCGAAGTAAGTTTCCATGCAAGCTGAAATCGGGATAATCGGTGGAACAGGTCTTTACGACCCGGAACTGCTCAAGAACGTTGAAGAAGTAACGGTGGACACGCCGTATGGTGCGCCTTCCGACGCGATTACAGTAGGCGAGTTGGCGGGTAGGCGTGTGGCGTTTTTGCCGCGGCACGGAAAGAAGCACACCATAAGACCAACGGATGTTAATTCGCGAGCTAACGTCTTCGCTTTGAAGAAGCTGGGCGTTCAGAGGATTCTTGCGCCTTCAGCCGTCGGCTCTTTAAAGGAAGATTACAAGCCAGGCGATGTCGTGTTTGTCGATCAGTTTATTGACCGAACCACCAAGCGGGAGCAGTCGTTTTACACGGGCAAGGAAGTGTGTCACATATCAGTGGCTGAGCCGATGTGTCCCGAACTGAGGCAGACGCTTATCGCCATAGCCAAAGACATAGGCATCCGCGCTCACGACACGGGAACTTACGTTTGCATTGAAGGACCACGCTTTTCAACTAAAGCCGAGTCGAAACTTTTCAGGAGTTGGGATGCAGACATAATAGGCATGACGCTTGTTCCCGAGTGTGTTCTGGCACGCGAAGCCGAATTGTGCTACGCTTCCATATCAACCGTTACGGATTATGACGTGTGGAAAGACCATCCAGTCTGCGCGGACGAGGTTGTAGCAACCATGAAGGCAAGCGTTGAAAAAGTCAAGCGCATAATCTTGGAAGCAGTAGAGCGTTTGCCGAAAGACCGCGGTTGTGCATGCAAAGGCGCTTTGAAGGGCGCTTTCTTATAGGAGAAGTGAAAAATGGGCGAAGTTGAAAAGTGCAAATTAGATCTAAAATCGAAAATACGAAGAATACCCGAGTTTAAAGGCGTGGTTTTCTGGGACATCACCCCGCTTCTGAAGGACAAAAAATGCTTCAGAGAATGCATCAGATTAATGGCTGACCATTACAGAGGTAAGGACATAGACGTTATAGTGTCGAATGAGGCTAGAGGCTTCATCGTAGGCGCCGCATTAGCCTATGAGCTCGGGGTCGGGTTTGTTCCAGTAAGGAAGAAGGGGAAACTGCCTTTCAAGTGTGTGGACTTGACTTACAAGAAGGAGTATGAGTGCGACACGATAGAGATTCACGAAGACGCCATTGAGCAAGGTCAAAAAGTTTTGTTAATTGACGATTTGCTGGCGACAGGCGGCACCATCAAGGCGAACATTGACTTGGTTGAGAAGCTGGGCGGAGAAGTAGCAGGCATAGGCTTTCTTATAGAACTCGGCTATCTTGACGGGAGAAAAGCCATCGGAGACAAATACGACGTGTTCTCAATCATACAATACAAGGACACTAACGGCTGAGTTTTTCTCAGGTCTAAAACCAGCCGCGAAATTGACAATTTGCTGCGAAAGCGTCCACAGCAACGTCTCCGAATTTCAGGTGGTTTAATAAAAAACGCCCTTTTGCAAGAGAGAAAAAACGCTGAGGCAACGTCCTTTGGCACACGAAAGCTTTTGTGCTATCAAATCATTATATCCAGAGTAAGGTTATGTCTAATGAAGCCAGAACAAGCAAAAATCGCAGCTAAAGCATTGAACGAACTAAGTGAAAGCTACGTCGACCTGCTTGGCGCAGTAAAAGGGACTACAAACGCGGCTGAGGCTGCAAAAAAACTGTGGCGAGAAGGCAACAAGTCGAGGCTCATAAAAATCGGAGTGTCTTTGATAGTTTTTCCAGAACCTACACCGATAAGCGAAACCATAGGCGCGTGTTTCATAGCTGCTGGCGCGGTTCAAAAAGGCATCCGAAGCAGGGCTATCTATATTGAAGACATAACCAAGACTTTCAAAAACACGTTAAAAGACGTGTTGGAAACCAACCAGTGTTTGCGGGTTTGACAGAAATTACCCTTTTGTGATGGATAACAAAATGGTGGGAAAAGAGTAGGTTACTTTGCCAGCGTCGGCATGAACCGTGTTTTCTTTTGGAATTGTATTGATCCTGCTTCGACGTTAATGTGTGGTGCAGTGCGTGTCCCGATTTTCTGGCATAACAGGTTCAGTGAGTTTTCGGTGAAGTTCAGCATTGTTTGCCCTTCGGTTGTGAGTTTGTAGACTTTTCTCGGCCTCTCCGTTTTCATGTTCCATTCGCTGTTGACATAGCCCTTCTTCTCAAGCGACGCTAACAACGGATAAATCGTGCTCGGACCAAAATAGACGCCGAAGCTTTTGCGTATCTTCGTGATGATCTGATAGCCGTGCATAGGCTGACCATTAAGAAACTGCAGAACAATAAGATCCAGTAGTCCTTTTGCCAGTTTGGCTTGAACTTCTTTTTGTATATTGCCCATTTTTTTTCATTCCTTTTTGTGTTCAACAGTTTGAGGCGCTGTATCTCGAGTCTTTATACAACATAAACCGTGATATAAAGGTTCATGCATACCATAGGCATATCCACGTGTACACAAGAAAGACAGGGCAACACTAAACGCAGACTACAACATGCAACATCATAAATAAAGCCATATTTTGCCCGTTAACAACCGTCGCAAAACAACTGTTCAACACATATACCAAAAACTGGTATTTTCACGGAAAAGTGGTGACTTCACTTATAAAGTCTGTTGCAGGAAAGCGCGCAGGCTGACTACGTACTCCTTAAAATCAACGTCGCCTTTTTTAGGGAAGAACACGAATTCCCGAATCCTATTGTGGAGCGCTTTGATTATCCTGATTTCGATCAGTTTTGCCCCGACTCCGAACATCTGCTTAATTGCATCTGAGAAGCCCGCGATTTTGTCTGGGATTTCTTGTTTTTTGATCTTGAAAGCGTTTTCTAAGTGGAGGTAAACGGCTTCCGTGTCCAAGTTGTTAAATGAAGATAAGCTTTCTTCGACGGCTTCAATTATGGCGACATGGAATTTATCTTCGGTTGGTTGTTTTTTTCTGCTAAGTTGCAGTGTGCAGGTTGTGTTTCGTTTTGCTGCGTTTGTCATTTGTTTCGACCTTTGTGTAGTTGTGTATAACTGTTGATTTGTATTACTTGACTACATCTTACGTCGCAAGATTTAATATATAGCTTGTTTTACCTTTCGATATATTCCAAAAATCGATATATTACCTCCAAAAGACATATCCAAGCTTTAGCCGTCCCAAGCACCCTTTCAGAAGCCCACGAATGTGTCGAGAAGCAGGTAGATTTAGAGGTTATGGCTGGCGGTCTGCTGTCAACTCTTTTCCTATGCGTATTACTTCTCTTACCAGAATGTCAAAGTCTTCACGGCAACTACGGTGATTGGTATTTGCTGCACGCAAAACATACTTGCCCTTAATGACAGTCCCACTTAAAACAGCTACGCCTTGCTCCTGCAACTCAACGACAATGTTCTTGTTAATTTTATCCATTGCTGCATCATCCACTTCGGGGGCAACATAACGGAAGCATACAACATTAAGCGTGACTGGAGCAGAAAGTTCCAGTTCTGGCGAAGCAGTCACCAGTTCACCTAAGTAAACAGCTTGGTCGATATTCTTTTGAATCACCCGCGCATACTTACGGCTGCCATGCTCTTTGATGGACATCCAAGCTTTAAGCGCTCGAAAACCACGTGAAAGCTGGAAGCTATAATCGCTGAACCAAGGCAAATCAACCCCGCTCAAGCCGCGCTCACCTTCTCCGTGAGCAAGGTAATCAGGTGTTAAAGAGAAAGCTTTACGATGCTGCGCTTCGTGTCGCACAAGTATGCAGCCGATTTCGTATGGCATGTACATCCACTTGTGTAAGTCTAGCGCCAGCGAGTCAGCTTTTTCTAATCCAACTACTTTGTTCCTTGCTTTAGGCGATAAGGCAGCCCATGCACCGAACGCTCCGTCAACATGCAGCCAGAGATTTTCCTGCTGACAAAGATTAGCAAGCGCATCCAAGTCGTCGATGCCTCCTGTGTTAGTTGTTCCCACCTCTCCAACGACGCAGAAGGGCAAATAGTCGTCTTCACGGTCGTTGTCGATGGCTGCTTTCAACGCTTGCAAGTCAATTTGAAAGTAATCGTTGACAGGCAAAAGGCGGAGCGCCTCGCTGCCCAGTCCAAGTAATTCAACTGCCTTCTGGATTGAGCTGTGAGCTTCTTGGGACGCGTAAAGCACCATTTTTTGAGGTGTAGATTGGAGACCGTTGCGGCGAATGTTGCAATCGGCTTTTGCGTTTCGGGCGACCGTTAATCCTATTATGTTTGCAGCTGAGCAACCACTGGTCAACACGCCACTAGCTAATGCGGGATACCCTAACATTTCTTTGATCCAGTCAATCACCTGTTTCTCAACGTGGTTAGCAACGTGATTAGCGCCACCACCCGTGTTTGTGTTCATGGTGGCTGCCAGCAGTTCGGCGAAGGCACCCATTACAGTTCCCGTTCCCAGTATCCAACCCCAGAAACGAGGGTGAATGTTCCCCATGGGATAGGGCAACACGTTTTCCACAAACTCGTCGTAAATCTCTTCTGGTGGCTGAGGGTCATGTGGAACAGGGCTGCTGAAGTGAGCTTTGGTTCGTTCTGGGACGTGCTGCCAGACAGGGCGTTCTCGAACTGCTTTCATATAATCCAGCATGTCGTCAAGCATTTTGTGACCTAGCTTTCGCATAGCTTTCCAGTCGTCGGGGTCAAGTGTTTCCTCAACCGCAACAGTTTCATTTTCTCGCTTCACAGATGTCTACCTCTCTTCATTTTCCTGTTTACGATGGATTTGTTGTCCTCATAACTAAACCTTGTGACTATCACGCTAATGTTACAGTCTCGATACAGGGCAAAAGGAGAACCCGCATAAATTTACTTTTGTCTATTATTCAAAAATGCCGAGGGGTAGCTTCACACTGTCGTTTCATTTTTTTGTGATGTTTTTTCGTGCTAAATTTATAGCCTAAACCGTCAATATGTCATTATGGATAATGCCCTCTATTTTAAAGATAGAAAAGAATGGAGAAGTTGGCTTGAAAAGAATTATGATAAAGAAAGTCATGTTTGGTTAGCGCTTTATAAGAAGGGTTCTGGAAAAAAAGGAATAACTTTGGAAGAAGCTGTGGAGGAAGCCATGTGCTTCGGCTGGATAGATAGTAAGCTGAAGAGCATTAACGCTGAAAAATTTATTCTCAGGTTTTCTCCGCGAAAGATGAACAGCGTTTGGTCGAAGATTAACAAAGAAAGAGCTGAGAGACTGATTAAATCTGGAAGAATGACTGACGCTGGATTAGTTAAGATTGAAGCGGCAAAGAAATCTGGCTGGTGGGACAAGGCTTACACGAACAAAATCATGGATGAAATTCCTGCTGATTTAGAGCAAGCACTTAAAACGGAAAAGAGAGCTTGGGAAAACTTTCAGAAATTCGCCAACAGCTACAGAAACATGTACGTTGGCTGGGTTAACGGCGCAAAGACCGCCGAAACAAGACAGAAAAGAATCCGAAAAGTTGTTGAACAAGCAATCAAAAACAGAAAACTAATCTCCCTGTAACAACTAAAGAACCACCACAATTATGGCTAATGTGCCGAGGGGCAGGTTTGAACCCGAGACGAATGGAGATACCACCCGCAAAATCCACTTTTGCTTGTGCTTTCTACGCCTGAAATGTGGGACATACTTTTTAGCCTACCTTTATTTCCATTATATGAACCGCTGTTTGTGCGGCTGGGAAAGAAAGAATTTGGTTAGCTTCATAAAAATAGAAGGAAGAACCCTTAGGGGCGTTTTTCAAGAGAGACCAAACCGTTTCTCAGCCCTCGTAAAAGTCAAAGACAAGATTTTGTTAACTTTTTTGCCTAACCCGGGTAGAATGCACGAACTCTTGATTCCAGGAACCGAAGTTATTCTTAGAGAGGTATTGAAAGACACCAGAAAAACTAATTATGATTTGATCGGAGTCTCTCATAACGGTCAGTGGGTGTCTGTTGATTCTCGGGTGCCCAACAAACTGGTTTTAGAAGCCCTGAGAAAACAAGACATAAAAGAACTTTCAGAATACAGCGTAATAAAGCCAGAATACGGCTATGGACATACTAGATTCGACTTCTTCTTGACCAACGAACGCGAAAGCTGCTTGTTAGAAGTAAAGTCAGCCACCTTGGTAAAAGACGGTGTAGCCATGTTTCCTGACGCCGTGACCGAGAGGGGAAAAAGACACGTAAACGATTTGGTGAAAGCCAAAAAAGAAGGGTACAGAGCATGCGTACTTTTTCTTGTTCAAAGAACTGATGCCTACTCATTTGCTCCCGACGATGAAACCGATCCGAAATTTGGAAAAGCTCTGCGAAACGCTGCTGCAGAAGGAGTTGAAATTTACGCCTACAAAATGGAGATATCCATCAATTTTTCCCTTCTTTCCCTTTCTTCCAGATTGAAGGTTAACCTTTAAGGCTCCTGCGGCACAAATTCACGTACCAAGCATTGAATATTGGTTCGCAAAGATGGAATATCACAGGACAAAAAAATACTTCACGTCATCAAATTGCTGGGGCGCACGCGGTTAAACGTTTTCAAAACTGTTTTACTTTCTCTGCTGTTATAGCATCAAGCACTAATGTTTTTTCTTCTCCCGTTTTCACCCATCTGAACAAAAGCTTGTATCTAGGGCAGTAAATTACTGAGCGCTCGGTTACCTCAAAAATTTCTTCAACAATTGTGCTTATGTCTTTTGGACGCTTAGCTATTCTGTCCCTGACGAAGTTTACATCTGCATTTTCAGGAATTTCTTCTATCCTAAATTCCGCGATTACCTTTTTAGGTTTCTTCTCTGAAGGCGCAAAAGGCATATTCTCATCAGTATAATCTTGACCGTTCTTGTCCAGAATTAGAAACGCTTTTGCCTCGTTAATCAGGCGCTCTTCCGCATGTAGCTTGACGATTCTGTTTGACTTGGAAGTTTCAGGCACGTACTTATTGGGGCGCAGAATAACTTCCCTAACTCCTTCGGGTACTTTGACTTTGTAAGTGCGTTTGCGGAGATAGTCGATGAAGTATTTTCCACTTATGATTATGTACGGTTCATAATACTTTTCCAACGAAACAAACTGAATATCTTCTAACTTTGGCTGAAACCAGTAAAAAGCAAATTTGGTGAAAAGTTGTTTCTTGAGTTTTTCGCAAGCAACCTTTATCAGCTCTGGATCGACAAGTGTTTTATAAACAATAGTCTTTCTTCTAACAATTTTTTCTTTGGTGGAAGGAGTTTCGGCTGAGATTACCACTGGTTCAGCACTGACTGTTTCAGTCAAGGTTAACAGCCCCCGTATTTTTGTCGGTTAATTGTAATAGCTCTTGTGAATCTGAAAAATGAATCCTTGTTAAATGTGCTTCCCATTAGCGTGCGCACTAATTCCTAAGTCTATAATAAGCCTGAGTTTTTTTAAAAGAAAGTCGAATGCCGAGGGCCGGGTTTGAACCGGCGACAACTCGGTCTTCAGCCGAGCGCTCTCCCAGGCTGAGCTACCTCGGCGGAGCGTGCGTTACCTTTTCAAGATGAGGTGAAGTGTTTTAAAGTTTTCTGATGGGGGTTGCGACGGTGGCGCTGAAGAGGTACCTTGGTGGGTTCTATTCGGATTCTGAAGTGTTTATAATTTGGAAAAGGAAACATCCCTTTAATAACCAACACCCATTCTGTCCCTACTTGGAGGTTAAATCATAATGGGAAAAACGGCAATCATCACCGTTGAGCTTGTTGACGAGAGCGTTGAAAAATCAAACGGCGCGATTGCGGAAGAACTGCTCAAGTGGTTCAAGGAAGAAGCTGTGCCTGCGCCTTGGGTAAAAGAGATAAAAAACGTTGCTGTTAGGGATTATTAAGCGCCAAATAAGGCTACTTGATGCGTGAGGAAGTACCCTATTAACGCGCTGATTAAGAAGCATAAAAACAGCAGAAACCCTTCGTTATTGTAGCTTTTTTCAAGTTTTTCGGCTTTTTCTGAACTGTCCAAGATTGTACACCTCTGAACCCCTTTGTTGTTTTATTTTGGGGAAAGGTTTTATGAAGGAAAGATCAGTATTTGGAATTCAGAAGGTGCAATTGGGCCGGTAGTCTAGCTGGCTAGGACGTCGCCCTCACGCGGCGAAGATCGCCGGTTCAAATCCGGCCCGGCCCATTTCTGGTGTTGTTTTGTTGTACGTGTGAGCAAAAAGGTTTATTAAATATCACTATTTGAGATATTCTGAAGAAGTCCCTACAGAGGGAGTAAACAATGGAACGAAACATAAGTTCATTAAAATTTGGAATTGAAAATCCTACACTCTCCGCCACCCAAGCGCGCTCCAGATGCAGCACTTGCGGGGAAGAGTACGAAACACCGCTTTTAGCAATGGTTTCCTCAGGCCTTTTAGTAGAGGAATATTACGCGTGTCCTAAGTGCCTTTCAAAGGTGGGCAGTGTTGAACGCCAAAAAAGCGTTGAAGTTGACGAGGTGGAGGAAGAGGAAAAAGAAGAGGAACCTCTGAAGATGGAGGTTAAAGACACGTTGGAAGAAAACGTGGCTTGCATGCACAGTTTAGGATACTTGAAGCGGCGTCCGAAAGACACGCCCATACCCGAAGAGTGCTTGACGTGCAGCAAGATGATCGAGTGCATGTCCTACTAAACCACAATTTTCACCGTTTTTTTCTGGTCAACCTGTGATCCTGAGAACTAATCTGCATTTTTAGAACAATCCTCAGCATTCGATATTGTCCTAGAAGAAACCACATGTAAACCGTTTTGTCTTGAAGGGGTCTGTCCATCTCAATTCGTCATCTTTCCCGATCAGACTGGGACGGCGACATCATCCCCCGTAGATAAAACAGCATCCCAGTCTAATATGAATATTGTCAACGTAATGCTGTGGATGAAACGAAACGCAAAAGCCAAACGTTACGCAGGAAAATTGGACATGACCCGCACTATAGATACCTTGCAAATTGTTTTATAAACTTAGAACAAATACCAATTATGATATTTGTAAATTGAAGGGAGAGGAGATATAATGTCAGAAAATGGTGACAAGGGTTGGAAAGCATTCTTGAGAAGGCATTGGAAGATAGCTGCTTTATTTGTGGTCGGCGCTGTTTTGGCATTAGTCGCTTCAGTTCTAGTCTTTCTGTGGTTTGTAGGAGATGCTCAATCAACAGGTATGGTGCCAACAACTTTAGATCTTTGGACAATGGGCAATGTGGTGACGTTCATTTTACATTTGATTTTCTGGGAACTTGTCTTAATCGGAATTCCAGTAGGCATAGCTGCAGTAGGTGGGTGGCAATGGTGGAAAAGACTACCTGATGAAGAAAAGAAGGAATATCATTTCTTTGGAAGTAGCTCACGAACAACTGGAGGCGGCGGAGGAGTATCAATACTTTTCTTCATTGCTTTCTGCATCAAAGTTTTCATTGATGGAAACTGGGATGTCGCTATCGCCTCTTGGAATTTGGACTATGTAGTGGAATCAATGATTTCAATACTAATCTGGGTAGCAATAATCTTTGGAATTCCTGCAGCCATAGGCGTCATCTGGTGGATAAGCTATGAGATGAAAAAGAAACCAGCCAACGAATCAAACCAGACTACAATTCCATCATAAAAAAGAGCAGAAAATACTATTAAGAAAACGCAAATAACCCTTCTTTTTTTTACAATTCTAAGGCACTCGGTGTCGCTTTCGCTTCGCCTCGAACGTTCCAGACGACACCGCGCAAGCGCGCGCACAAATCGCGAAGAGAAAAAAATTATAAGGCAAAACGGCGAAAAATGCCATTCATGAAAGTTCTTAGCAAATTAGAAGCCGTTAAGATGAGTCAAGGTACAGTACTGATGGGCAGCACAATACCCGTTCCGGATCTCGTAATCGGATTGCTTGTCTTGATGTTCGCTATTATCTTGGCTGTAGATGCTCTTCTGGTAACCTTCGGCCAAGCTGGCATACCGTTATCTAGCAATGATGTTAAAGGCATAACAGGCGTTACTTTCGTTATAATCGCAATATATATTCTCATAAAAGCAAGAAAAAGCAAATAGAAACCCGAACTGCCAAGACAACAACACAATAAGCAACCAACCCATAGCGCGCGCTATCATTTACAACGTTGGACAAGGAGGTGAGCGGTGAAATTGAAAGAATATGCTTGCATACAAGTTAATCACCACAAAGACGTGCCTTCGGCAATTGCTGACATGCAGAACCAAGGTTGGCGTCTTCACGCATACCAAGCTACTGGGTATGGTACAGATGTAAAGCACTATTTACTATTTGAAAAGGGGGACTAAGCGCACGTGCTCAAACGTTTGAAGAGGTCGCGACCTAGTAGCAAAGAACCTTCTTTTTAGTAAAAGGAAGCAAAAATTTAAGAGCTAACTTGCAGAGATTTCATCTGATGAAAATAAATAAGAAAGTTGTTGCAGTAGCTTTTTCCTTGAGCCTAATCATATGCATAGGCGTCTTAATCTATTACTTTATTTCTCAACCGCCTCCTCCACCACCAGTTCTTATAACATACCACGGTGAGAACACTGTTCCCGAAGGTCTAGCAGGCTTCCCAAGCATTCCTGAGCAATCTCTTTACTATTCTTGGAACTTGACGATGACAAGCTTGAACCCTGTAAGTGGAATTAGCGTCCCTGCTGAACGTGCTCTTCAACCTTTGGTTTTAAAGTATCCGCAACTTGTAGCTGTTAACATGTATGTCCCCAATGAAGGCTTCACTGGCAACCTAACTCTGCTCATGGATGCAATAGCCATTAATGGAAACATGGCTCGACAATGCTTTGTCCTATTCGCAAAAAGCCAATTGAGTAGCGACCAAATAATCAGTCTTACAGAAGACCTGAACACATATTTAGCGCCTGCCCTAGTCGAATGGTATTCTTAGTAAGTCAAGAACAAAAAAAACCAATACTAAATTTTACTCACACAAACGCTGTCCAGAAAACACTCAGCGCGCAAGAAAAACACGCACCCTTGCGCCCTTAAAACAGACCACTTATGCCCATCTTAAATCGAAGGGCAACGCAGTCAAAGGCACAGCACTAAATTTATTTTTGACCAAATGCAAGCATTTCGCTACGCAGTACGCAGACACCTCCAAAACGGTGCTGCACGTCCTTGGAGAAACTATGTGATGATAGAAGCGCGGACTAAGATTTTGAAAAAGGTAAGTCAGAAATATCGACTAGAAAATAGATAGTACATATTTCTTGAGTCAAGAAATCTTTACAAAAACTGTTTTTAACATAAAATGAATATTATGTTTTAAAGTGAGACAAATGGCAACAGTTACTCTATCAATGGGTAAAATAGTGGCTTTAATTCTAATTGCGATTTTGGCTTCGAGCGCTATTTCTATTGGTGCTTCAACGATGTTAGGAGTTGGACCTGAGGGACCTCAAGGCGAACAAGGAATACAAGGACTGAAAGGGGATACTGGTGATACTGGACCTCAGGGACCTACAGGAGCAACGGGACCTCAAGGAGAAAAAGGCGACAAAGGAGACACTGGAGAAACAGGCGCAACTGGACCTGAGGGACCACCTGGCAACGCCACAAGGTATGTGATAGAAGGCTGGTTTAACGTGACAGAAGACGGCGACCTAATCAAATATAATAACCAAACTGACGGTGACCATTACTACTATAACGAGGAACATTGGAAAAGAATTACTGTTTCACAGTTAACGTTAGCTGATATGCCTTCAGTGCAAGTATTCATAAAAACCACCTTTGTTAGCATTGAGAATGTTACAGCACCTATTGAAATGTGGAAATGGTATGGTCCTGTTACGGGAGGAGCAGTGCATGTGATGTACAACGAAGGATATGTCTTTCTTCAATACAAAAACTACGCAGAAGGCTACGATATCTTTGAAGGCGCGTATACGAATTCCACAATCTACAGATTTGATGGCAATTACAAAATTGTGGTAGTGAAATAACCCAACAAAAACTAACTCCTATTTTTTCCTTTTTCTTTCAGAACACCGAAATCAATACTTTTTGAGCAATATCAAAAACCTTAAATCTAGATACACTAACACTGTTGCAGAGGAATTCAAAATGAAAAACCAGCCAAAAAGAGAAAGTAGAAAATTAGTTTGCCCTAAGGCTGGGACGGAGACATCATCCCCCACACGGTAACATCATCTCCAACAAATAAAATCTTTACCACTAAAAGTGTAAGGTTTTTCGCGTTGCCTGAGTTTTGCGGGAAAAGGATTTCCTGCATTAATATAGCCATCTAATGCACAGTCGACTTTTTAAGTAAAAGGCTAAAATAGACCTTTAAAGTACACACTAATAATCTGTTAAGGTGACATGAGAATGGGTATGGTTGAGGAAAAATTGGCGTCGCTTGGATACCGTCTATTTCAACGCAATAACCTTGAACGCCGTCTGTGGATTAAGGGAGAAAAAAAGGTGCGCGTTGTGCATTCCTCCGAATTCAAGCGTTACGTGCGAATATTATGGAGAGAAGAATGGAAAGATTACTACGCTATAATCTACGATTATTCTCGCGCAAAGGGGCCAACATGCATTATACCAGTTACCGTCTTATACAACTCGCCTTTTGTTAAAGAAAAAAGAAAGACTAGTCAATACGCGAATAGCGGTCATTGGTGGTCACAGAGATTTCCAAAGGACCACGAGTTTAGGCAACTGGTTCTCAGCTACAAGGACCGATGGGACCTACTCTAACAGTCAAGCACACGGTCTACACGAAAATTCAGCCTTTATATAAGGGGGCTATAGACTGCCGTGAGCATATCAGTCCTTCCGAAAACGCTAATGCCTCCAGATGAAGTTATTAAGCTCGAATTCGACAGTAAAACCTCTAAACAAAAAGAGAATAGTGCCCATGTCTAAGCCGAAAATTGGTCTTTCAATGCTGTATTGCTTAGGGGAACCATTCAGCAAAATGCTCAAACGCCTAGACAAAGTTAAAACCCGCTACGTTGAAGTTCTCGATGAGGGTCTCCACGCGCTCAACAAGAAAAGAGTTGCCGCACTTAATCAGGTTGCCAAATCCCGCGGCATCCAGTTCACGGTGCATGCGCCTTTCGCTGACATCAACATAGCTTCACCGTCAAAACCCATGCTAACCGCAGCAGTTAAGCGGCTAAAAGAGTCCATGGCTTACGCCAGCGATTTAGACGCTAAGCTCTGGGTTTTCCATCCAGGCAACAAAACAGGCATCAGCATGTTCTATCCAGGCGAAGACTGGAAACAAAACATCAAAAGCATACGCCTGTTGCATGAAACCGCAGAAGAACACGGATTGAACACTGCCATAGAAAACCTGCCTGAAAAATACGGGTTCATCATGAAAACCCCAGAAGACTTCACCAAGCTCTACAGGGAAACAGGCTTAAACGATGTAGGCATTGTTTTAGACGTTGGACACGCAAACCTTGAAGGACAAACAGAACAGTTCTTGAGAAAGCTACCAGACAAGATTGCGCACATACACGTCAGCGACAACATGGGAGAAAACGACAAGCACTTAGGAATAGGCTACGGCAAAATCGACTGGCAACGGTTCGCAGAAAACCTGCGCGAAATAGCCTACGACAAAACGGTAATGGTTGAGTCTGTGGAACACGTGGCAGAGAGCCTGAAAAAACTACGGCAGCTGCTGGCTTAACTTTCTGGAAGCGGCAGTTCCAACTCCATAAAATCTTCGGCTACCACCGTGTTTCTGAAAACTTTCTGTGCTTGCTCCAAAAGCAGCTGTGAGTCTGGGTATCTGGCGCTGATATGCGTTAAGACCAGTTTCTTCGCTTTCGCCTTCTTGGCCTCTTTGGCTGCTTGACTAGGAGTTGAGTGCCCATCTAACTCGGCTTTTTCGCTAAGCGTGTCATCAAAAGTGGCTTCGTGAATCACCAAATCCGCGTCAACAGCGAATTTGACAAAACCTTTGAAAGGTCTCGTGTCTCCCGTGTAAACGATTTTTCGCCCCTTTCTCGGTGTGCCCATCACTTTGTCAGGGCTTATGACTTTCCCGTTTGACAGCGTAACTGTGTCGCCGTGTTGAAGTTTCGACCACAACTCGCCTTCAGGAACACCTAAGGCTCTGGCTTTTTCAGGATAAAATTTTCCCGGTCGAGGCTTTTCTACAAATGCGTATGCTAGACTTGAAACCATATGGTTTGACTTCACGGCTTCAACGATGTACTCTTTCTCTTCGCATACGACACCAGCACCGTAAATCTCGTGGATTTCAACTGGAAACGTCAAACCGAACTGCAAGGTTTCTCGGACGCATTCTAAAAATTGTTTTATGCCCTCTGGACCGTAAATCTCAAGTTTCTTCTGTCTGTCCATCAAAGCCATGGTCTGAAATAGTCCAGGCAATCCCAGAACGTGGTCGCCGTGCATGTGGGAGATGAAAATTTTGGTTTTTTTGTGGAAGCCCAGCTTGGCTTTTACCATCTGTCTTTGGACGCCTTCACCGCAGTCGAACATTAATTGTTCGTTTTGGCGTTTTATGAGCACAGCTGGCAAACTTCTTGTGGGAGTTGGAACGCTGCCAGCGGTTCCCAAGAATATCACGTGTATATTCATGAGGCTGCACCTTATGTTTTTTCGAACACGGCTATTTCTCGTGTCAGAGTTCGGTGAACGTAGGCGAAGTGGGATTCCACATGTTTGTACCCTAATTTCACGCCTAAACTCGCGATGTTTAATGTTTTGGGCGAAGCTATACAAATCAGTTGCCCTTCACGCAGCGAAGCACGCGTTGAATCCAGAACGCCTTCAACGAGTTGTTTGGTTGTGGACTTCATGGTTGTCGCTGACTTTCCATAAGGCGGATCAGTAACGACATGGTCGATTTGCGTCAAGGGCAATTTTCTTGAATCGGCAATCACCAAGCCTTCAGGCTCTATGCCGAAATGCTTGAGGTTTCTTCGGGTGCCTTCTGCCATGCGCCGTTGAACATCAAAACCTAAAACGCGACAGCCGACGAAAGCGGCTTCAATCATCACGCTTCCAGTGCCGCAGAAAGGGTCCAACACCAACTCGCCAGTTTTTGCTCGCGCCAAGTTCACCATGCATCTTGCAAGCTTTGAAGGCATGGCTGACGGGTGGAAAAACGGTTTTTTTCGTGGTCGCCGTTCGGAGAAGGTTTTAGGTGTTATTTCTGTGAGTTTTATGCCGAAAACGAGTTTGTTGCTGGTTAAGACCCCGAAAAAGGTTTTGTCGGGTTTTTTCAGGTTGACTTTCGTGGCTGTTGTGTTTTGGAGTATGTGTTTGCCGAGTTTTCTTTCAAGGTTCATGGTGTCGCTTTTCGCGGAGTATTCTTTGACGCGTTTGATGCGGACTGCGAAGCTTTCTCCTTTGTTTATGGCGTTTTTGAAGTTTGTGGCGTCAGCCGCTTGGTTTATGGCTTTGTCTTGTGCTTGGCACGTGAAAAGTTCGAGAGCGCTTGTCATGGTGTAGGCTGACCTGCGGTGAACCGCTTTCACGCTGTTTAGGTCTGCTTCGAGCCTTACAAGTTGGTCGAGTTTTTCAGTGATGTTGTATGAGTATTCTTCAGCTTTTAGGATGGCTTTTAACTCGGCAGCAGGCAAAGTCTCGTTTTCGCCTGACAGCAAGAAGAAGAGTTTAGCCACTTTCTTGCGCCTTCAAAGCCTTGGCGATTAACGGTGCAAGGGAGACTTTGCTGACGTGACTGGGAACGCTGTCGGTGCCCACGATTTCTTCAACTCCTGCGTCGAGAATGCGGTTTTCGGCGTCACCTATCAGAAGTGGATGAACGCAAGCCGTGAAGATTTTGGCTGCGCCTAGTTCTTTGAGGATGTTTGCTGCGCCGACGATTGTGCCGCCTGTGCTGATGATGTCGTCGAAGATTATGACCGTTTTACCCTTAACGTTGAGGTGCTTGGCGGTTTGGGTTGTTTGTCCCGTGTGCCTGTCGCGCTGCTTGTCGAGGTATCCAGCTTCGCCACCTAAGACGCGTTGTGCCTGTTCTGCTATGTACATGGCGCCTTTGTCTGGTGCCAGCGCGAACGCTTTTTTGCAGCCTTTCTGGACGAAGTATTCGGCTAGCAGGGGGATGGCGGATAGGGTTTTGGCTGGGAACGGGAATTTTTTCAGCGCGTTTTCCGCGTGGATGTTCACTGTGACTAAAGCGTCAACACCAGCTGCGTTGAGCATGCGCGCTACGGTTTCGATGCTTACGCCTTCGCCTTGCAGGAACATTTTGTCTTGACGTGCGTAACCCAAGTAAGGCACTGCAGCGGTGACTTTGCTGGCTCCGTTTCGTTTGGCAGCGTCAGCCAAGAAGGCTAACTGCATGAGTCTGCTGTCTTGTGGAGGGCTTGTGGTCTGTAAAATCACTGCGTGGTCGTTTTGAACTGGGCTTTCCAATCGGACGTAGGATTCTCCGTCTGGAAACGTTTTGTGCGCAACCTGCACTGTTTCTAAATTTGCCAGCGCTGCTGTTTTTTCGCCTAACTCTTTCGAGGCAGGACCGAGAATAATCTTCATTTTAACTTTCCTTCTTAGCTTTAGATGCGACTTGTTTGGTTTTTAGTTTTATCCCAGTGAACTCTATTTAACCTTACCATCAACAACATCGCTGAGACTGCTAGAACTGCTGTGAAAAAAATCTATAGCCCCCCTTATATAAAGGATGAATGCTAGATTGAACCTGAGCTTCAGTATTAGTTCATGGTTAATGGATTGGTTATGAGAGAGTTTACGAAACCATCCATCCGTCATTTATGGCGACTTGAGCCCTGTTATCTCAGTCACTTCCACAAGTTTCACGATAACCAAAGGCTTATCCTCAGACAAAGCGGACCATCCTTCCTCTTTTGGAATGCCATGCGCTTGAAGGAAATTGATTGACAACCGCTTCGCCTTGGCGGTTTCAACCATTTTAGCTATAGCTTTAGCCCTTTCTTGCTGGTCAGTGACGATTTGCAACTTGCCCACTAAAACGATGAAACTGTACTCGCTCAAGTCCTGCTTGTACTTTTCTATTTCAACACAAACTGGCTGTCCCTCTTCGAGAAGACCCATTTTTCTGCCATAATTCGTGAAGTGAAAATAGAGGTGCCCGCCGATGAAAACATACTGAAACGGCGCAATATAAGGGGCAGTTTTCCTTCCAAAAGCGATGCGGCATAAAATCTGCTCACGTACCAAATTGTCTATTTCAGCTTTAGTCATTCTAGGCAATTTTACAAGTTCCAAAACCAAACATCCTCAAATAGATTAATTCGCCATTACGAAATATATCTAATTCGCAATCCTTGCACACCTCAGAAAAAACTCGCAAATTAACCGATTCTGAGAAATTCTTATTTCGAAGGGGCTGCTTAAATTTAGGTGAAAATGAAAACCAAATGTTTGGTTATTTTCCTGATTTCTCTCCTTGCCCTTCAGATTTTCCTAAACGTCCCTTTCCCTGCCCACGCTCAAACAGAGAATCAGCCTTCCGACGTGTTTTTTGGTGTGGATGTGGCTTACGAAAATGTAACTGAAATCAAAGCGCTAATCAACGAAATAAGTGCGTACACAAATCTTTTCGTGATTGGTTGCACTGGTATAACATATAACCTTACGAGACTCAATGATGTTTGCCAGTATGTTTACGACAAAGGCTTATCGTTTATAGTTTACACCGAAGCGCCTCTTTGGCACCAATGGCTTGAATATGCCAAAAACAGATGGGGCGAACGCTTTTTAGGATTCTATTTTTGGGATGAGAATGGTGGAAAACAGATGGACCACTTTGAATACAAGGCTGTTGTGGAGGCAGATAACTATACTGATGCAAGCAACCAATTTGTTAACGCATTGAGGCTCAGCTTGAACTTCATGAATTACACTGACCCAGCAGTTCCTTCCTTGTTTATTTCGGATTACGCCCTTTACTGGTTCAATTACAAAGCAGGATACGACGTACTGCTTGCACAGTTGGGCTGGAATTACAGCAGACAATTGAATATAGCACTCTGCAGAGGCGCAGCAACGATGCAACAAAAGGATTGGGGAGTCATAATCGCATGGACATACACTGAGCCACCGTACATCGAATCGGGAGAGGAACTTTACAATGATTTGGTTTTGGCTTACGAAAACGGAGCGAAATACATTGTGGTCTTTGACTCAAACAAGAATTACACTCAGGGAATCTTGGAAAAAGAGCATCGGGAAGCATTAAACCAGTTCTGGGATTACATGGAAAACAATCCTAGAGAAAACAGTGCAACCAGCGACAGAGTAGCTTACGTTCTTCCCAAGGATTATGGGTATGGTTTTCGCGGTCCAGATGACAAAATTTGGGGACTATGGGAAGCCGACGCTCTTACCGACCAAATCTGCAAAACTCTCGGCAAATTCCTCGAAGAATATGGACCACGGCTGGACATAATCTACGATGAAGGATTGGACCCAAACAACATGCATGGATACAGTGAACTGCTTTTTTGGAATTCAAGTTCATCACCTTCCGATGCCTTGTTAGGCGTGCCAACGGAATTCGTGTACGCATTAGCTGCTGTAGCCACAGTAGCTGTCGCTGGCACATGTCTTGTCGTCTATATTCGGAAAAGAAGAAAACCTAAACCTGCGCTGAACCCAGTCTAACCGTTTATCTCAGGACCATATTGACAAACTTTTCTGGATTAAACAGTTCCAAATCCTTGTACGTCTGCCCCACGCCGATAAAAAGGATGGGCTTCTGCGTCACGTACGTCACGCTTAAAGCGGAACCGCCCTTCACGTCAGCGTCTACTTTCGTCAGTATTGTGGCGTCTACGCCTATTGACTTGTGAAACTCTTCAGCCTGCATAACCGCGTCGTTGCCAATAAGCGAATCCAAGGTCAAAACCGTCAAGTCAGGCGAGACAACCCGCTTCACCTTCACAAGCTCGTTCATCAAGTTCTGGTTCGTCTGCATCCGCCCAGCCGTGTCAATCAACACCACGTTTATCCCATGCGCCTTCGCGTGGCTAATCGCGTCGTACGCCACCGCCGCAGGGTCCGCGCCATAACTGTGCTTGATGACACGCATGCCCAAGCGCCGAGCGTGCTCCTCCAACTGTTCAATTGACCCTGCACGGTAGGTGTCGCTGCCTGCAAGCACCACCGAGTAGCCCTTATCCCGAAGGAACTGTGCCACCTTAGCTATGGTCGTGGTTTTTCCCGTGCCGTTTATGCCAACGAAAAGCACAACATAAGGCTCAGACGTCTTTCGTTTCTCTTCAACTTCACTCAGCAGGTCGATTTTGGTGTTGGTGAGCATAACTTCAAGAAGCACTTGCCGCAGGTTTTCTTCCACAATTTTTTTGCGGTCTTCCAAACGCTTGACCTGCACGCCCACTAAACGTTTTTCCAGCTCGTCGCATATGCGGTCTGCCACTGGAAAAGCCACATCATTTTCCGCAAGATTCATTTTAAAATCTGAGAGAATAGGCTGCAGGTTTTCAGGCTTAAGCTCGGTTGTGGTGACTTTGGTTACAAGCCCTTTAAAGCCTGACTTGAGCTTCTCAAACATCGCGTTAAGCTTTCCCTTCTCTCACAGCGGCAAGCAAACTTTCAACCCTGCTTCTGCCCGCGTTAATTCTCTGGGCAACCTGCGCAAACTGCTGCTGCGCAGAATGCAGGGTTTTTTCCAATTCGTCTAAGCGCTCCTTCACGATTGCCTTTGCTTCTGGCAACGTTTTTTCAATGGATACGCCTGCACCCATTCCAACAACCACCTTGTCAGGGCTGGCAAGTTTCATTTTCATGTAGGAGCCGCCACCTATCGGAACGAGAAGTTCCGCGTTCTCTTTTTCTTTCTCCATGCCCTCCAAAGTCATGTTGGCGTAGGTCAAGTCGGTCATGGCTGCGTTCACCATGTTAATTCGCTGTTGCAGGGTTTGAGCGGTCTGCTCCAAAAAGCGCATTTCAACGCTGAGCTTGCGGAGTTCTTCTTCCTCTTTGCTTACTTTTGCCACTTCTTATTCCCCAGCAACGATTTTCTTCAAAATAGGATTCTCAATCTCTTCAGGTGAAATTTCTTCGACACCTGATATTTTGATGTGAAACCTTTTAACGCGGTGTTGGCTGCCGATTTCCGCATAAACCTTCTCTACGGCATGCTCAGGTTTAGCCGCCACAACTTCTTTTGCAAATGACGTCTGCAAGTTTGGCTTGTTAATCTCGCCGGTTACTCTGAAAACCTTCAATCTAAATCATCTTCCTGCACAACATCCAGTGCATTCCCAATTATAAACATCTCGGGTCCCGTAGTCATAGAACCAGCCACAGCCGCATGCGAATTCCCTAGTAAGCCTGTGCCTACGTAGGGGATTCCACAGTTAACTGTGCCCACGTCAACGGGAACCTTGAACATGCTTTCCAAAAGTTTCTTTTCCTCATCCTTCAACAGTGGGTGAGCCAAAACGCCTTTGTTTGTAGCCACAGCCAACGAACCCACGTATGGCAAGCCGGCAATCTCGCCTGAAACAGCGTCAACACCCAAGGTTTCGGAGATTTGCCTTATTTCATGTTCCTTGAAACGGGGGTCAACAACCGCTCCATGGTCGTTTGCCAAAACCAGGTTGCCGTAAGCCGTCTTTTTTGTCTCCATGACCGTGATGTTGCCTTCGAACGACGCTTTGATGACAGCTAGTTCTTCTTCTCTGACCGAGTTGGGAAGCAGAATTCCATTGGAGTTGGCGCAGGCCAATGCGCCAGCCAGCACGGAGCCGCTTATGGAGGTGTGAACGAGCTTCACCTTCAACCATTCAGCCGTTCTCTCGGCTTTTTTCAGCGGAACCATCGGGGGAATCACAACAAACCTGTCGTTGGCAAGCGAGTAAACGCCTATGCTTGCGCTTCCAACGATGCTCGATAAGTAAACGGCCAAGGATTATTCTCCTTCAGCCAAGAAAACCGTGACGTTTCCATCTGTGTCTTTGGCGGCGCGCACTCGAATCTTACGCGGAGGCTTTTCTATGCCTCTACTCCAAACCTTTTCGTTAACGTCGTTGCTTATTATAAGCTTGGGTAATTCTTCTTTTTCCTCTTCCTCTTCAACGCGCATTGCCAGCTTCATGTGTTTAGTTACAAAGGCTTTAACCATGTGCATTGCTCTGGGAGCTCTCTTCTTTGGTGGTCTAACCCATGCTTTTCCCAAGGGGATGGTGTAGATTCTTTCCTCAACGAACGCTTCTTCCTCTTCCTTCTTTTTCTTTCGCCGAGGTTTGACTTCCTCTTCTTCCGCTGCTGCAGCTTCCTCTTCAGCCTCAACAGTTTCCTCTGCTGGTTCTTCTTCCGCCAAAATTTCTTCGATTTCTTCAGCAGTTTTTTCTTCGCTAACCTCTTCTTCTGCTTCTGCTGGTTCTTCAGCCTGTGCTTCTTCAGAAACCTGCTCTTCCTCTTTGTCTTCTTTTTCCATTGATTATCATTTCTCCTAAGCCTTTATTTTCCCTGTTCTCCAATTTCTTCTTCGCTTAGGGTTCGTCCTAACCTTTCCATCTGTCCGCACTATAACCCATGTTGGAACAGCCTTTTTCTGTTTGTTAGCTTTGGCTAACCTGCGTTTTTTGGCTGGAGGTTTAGTTCGCGCCATACTCATATCCTTCTTATTTTTGGTTCTCGCTTCCGAGATTGAAGCTGAATTAATATTCGTTTCAGTTGAGCGTCAGGCAATGGTATGGGCAATTTGCCCGCTTGCGCCAACTGTATCAGTTGGAGTTCCAACTGTTCCGTGAATTGCGGTTTGACCATTTTCAGGTTTGTCAGTCTTTGCCTAGCCTCAGGCGAAAGTATCTGCCTCAGCAACGCTTGCTTCTGAGCTTCCATCTGCCGCTCTGCTTGAGCCTGTTTCTGCTCGTCATCCATTCGCTGTTGCATGGCTAAAAGCTTTCTTCTGCGGATCTCCTCAAGCTCTTCATCCGACATCCTTATTCGCCTTGATATTTCTTGAGCTCGGGAACCGTTTTCACCAGTTCCTTCTGCAAGTCTTCAGCAACTTCCTGAAGAAGCTTCCGTCCTTTAGGGGACATTTTTCTTCCTTGAGAAGCCTCGGTTTGAATTAATCCTGCCGCTTCTAGCTGCTGAAGGATTTTTCTGATGCTGCTTCCGCCTGCTTTAACCGCGTGCTCTGGTTTGACACCGAAGTCTTTTCTCCCTCCATAATCCGCTCGAAGTCGCTCCAACCCTATGGGACCGTGAACGTAGACCTTGCGCAGTATGGAAGCGCTGCGTGTGTACCACCAGTTGGAGTTCTGAGGCTGCTTTTGCACGTGGGTGCCAGTTTTAGCCGAGCTTGCCCATGCTGGAGGTTGCACTTCGTCAAGGTTCTCGCGTAGGTATTTGGCTAGTTTTTCGATGAATTGGGCTGCTGGAACGTCATATGGAGTTGTCAAGATGTTTGGTTCCTTCTGGTTTTCCTTGCAGTAAAGTCATTAAGCCCAATATAAATATTCTCTGAGGGACTAGTGCTCTCACAAGTCTATAGCCCCCTTATATAAAGAAAATGTATCGGTTCTGAAAAAAACCTCCCGCTGGGTTTTTCGTTGAATTGCTGATAGATTGCAAATTTGTCGTTTGTCAAGAAATTTTGAGTAAACTTGAGTTGTGTTGGTTCAATGAGGTTGTTGGTGAGGAAAAGTTAATACGCTGGTTCTTACTTATATAACAGTGTTATAATTATAAGGAGGTGAACTTACTCACTGAGGTTGCAAAAGAAAAAGACTTCTGGGTATGTGCGCTAATATTAACTGCAACCGTTTTTCTAATTATCGTCGATATTTTCGGTCTAGCCAGTTTTAGTTTCTTCATTGGTCCTTTTCGCCTAAATCATTGGTTTGTTTTAATAGGAACAGTTTACATTATCTTTGCTGTACCTGCAATCTCCACCTTAAAACGCCGCCACCCATACAGAGCAATGTCCCTACACCGCCTTCACATGTTTGGCAACTTGTTTGCTTTTATGTTGATATCAGTTCACTTTGCGAGCCAAATTAGCAGACCAGCAGAATATTACCCAAATCTCGGGACAGGTTTAGCTTTGTACATTGCTCTAATTTTGTTGGTTGGAACGGGAATTGCTCAAAGGTTCCATCTTATCCGAAAGATTAAACCTCAAACATACAGATTTTTGCACACTGGTGCAGCTGTGACATTATACCTAATAATAGTCATCCACGTACTCCATGGTTTAGGAATACTATAGTGTAGCTATCATCGTTCCGCCCCAATGCCCGAATGTTCTAAGCTGTATGGATAGTAGTCGAGGGTTTTTTTGCAGTTCAGCTGCTTTATTGCGGACTGCGCCGAAGCATTGAAACATTGTCATGGACGTGGTCGGAAAGATTCTGGCGAGGTTTTTGGAAGAGTGCGTTGAGCATTGAGATTAGCGTGTTTAAAACTTCGAGTTGTCTAGGCAAATAAAACTCTAACATATATCAGGTTAAAATAGCGTTCAGCTTATCGCTTGCGTTTCTTGAAGTATATCAGTAGACCTGCGCCAATAACAGCTGCTGAGATAGCGCCAGCTGTCAATAGCGCTATTGGAAAGAGGTCTGATTGTGGAGGTTCAGGCGTTGGTGAAGTTGGTTCTTGGGAGGGCGTAGGAGTGGGAGTAGCTACAGGAGTAGGAGAAGGAGTAGGAGTGGGAGTAGCTACAGGAGT
>CAZEPB010000014.1:0-49121 GCA_964514055.1 uncultured Candidatus Bathyarchaeia archaeon
AGGTGTATGTGAGTGTTTGGTTGGACTGGAGTCTTTCTGAATGTTGACTTAAACAGGAATAAGGCAGTTGCAGAATCACACGATCATAGCATGGCTTTGAATTTTATCGGCGGCAGAGGCTTCGCAGCCAAAATTCTCTGGGACAGTCTAATGCCTGGACTCGATCCGTTATCACCTGGAAACAAGCTTATTTTTGCTGCTGGTCCATTGACTGGTTTCGGCTTGCCGAACAGCGGCAAATTAGTCGTGGCAGCCAAGAGTCCTTTGACTGGCGGCTACGGCGACGGCAACATTGGGACTTGGGCGGCGGTTCAGATGCGCAAGGCTGGCTACGACGCGGTTATCATCGAAGGCAAAGCAGAGACGCCTGTTGTTCTTCACATTAGAAACGATGTCGCCGAGTTTATAGACGCTCAAGATTTCTGGGGCTTGAATTCGTTCGAGACTGAGGCTCAACTGAAGGCCATCTACGAGCGCACTGCAGGCATTGTCTCCATTGGTCCAGCGGGAGAAAACCTCGTAAAGTTTGCCACTGTTATTTCTCAAGAAGGTCGTGCTGGCGGAAGACCTGGAATGGGCGCTGTTATGGGTTCCAAGAATTTGAAGGCGGTAGTTTTCGAAGGTAACAACGAGATTCCTGCTGCCTATCCGAAGGACATGAAAGAGCTGAGCGCCGCAGGCTACAGGGAAGTCATGACTAAACCCAATTATGCCTTTTGGAAACGGCAGGGAACGATGTCTACGGTGGAGTGGAGCCAGGAAAACAGTGCGCTTCCCTCTTTTAATTTCCGTGAAGGTGTTTTCGGCAAAGCAGACAAGATAGGCGGGTTTGCCATGGAAAAAATCAAAGTTGATAACCGCGGCTGTCCACAGTGCAACATGACTTGTGGTAACGTGGTTAAAGACTCTGATAGGAAGGAATCTGAGCTTGATTACGAAAACATTGTAATGCTGGGCTCAAACATCGGCTTAGGCAATCTTAGACAGGTTGCGGCTTTAAACCGTGTTGCAGACGAGCTTGGCTTGGACGCCATTTCGCTTGGGAACGTGTTGGGCTTCGCCATGGAAACTTCCGAAAAAGGTCTGATTCCTGAAGAAATTCGCTGGGGGAAATTCAAAGAGACCAAGGCGTTGATTGATGACATAGCTTACAGGCGCGGTTTTGGTGATGTTCTCGCTGATGGGGTCCAAGCAGCTGCTGCCAAAATAGGTCATGGATCAACTGATTGGGCTATGCACGTTAAAGGTTTGGAGATAAGCGCTTATGATTGTCACGCGGCACCTGCTATGGCTTTATCTTATGCTACAAGCTCGATTGGTGCCCATCACAAGGACGCGTGGGTGATTTCTTGGGAGGTCAAGTTTGGACGCGAAAGCTACGCTGAAGAGAAAATTAACAAGGTCATAGAGATGCAGCGCCTTCGAGGCGGCGTTTTCGAATCGCTCACCGTTTGCCGTTTCCCTTATGCTGAGCTCGGCTTCGAACTTGAATGGTACACAAAGTACCTTCACGCGGCAACAGGAAGAGAACTGCCCTTCAACACTTTAATCTACGCCGCTGATAAAATATTAAACTTGATTCGTGCCTTTTGGATACGTGAGTACGCAAACAACTGGACAAGAGAAATGGATTCTCCACCCATTAGGTGGTTTAAGCGCCCTCTAACCGAAGGACCACTGAAAGGCGCTATGCTTGATCCAATGAAATACAATAACATGCTGAAGAAGTATTACAAGAAGAGAGGCTGGGACGCGAGAGGAATACCTAAGAAGACAACGCTGAAAAAGCTCGGGTTGTCAGACGTAGCTAAGCAACTTGGCGAATACATAAAACTAACCGATTAGAAGCAAGCATCTCAGTACGACTTGGCGAAGTACACAATTTCCACAGCTTTCTCCCCGCAGCAGATGCAGTTGGCTACGGTTTTTTCCTTTTCGAAAGGTCTCAACCTAATTGTAGCTCCGGTTTCTTCCTTTATTTTTTCTTCGCATTTTGAGTTGCCACACCATGGAGCTCTGATGAATCCGCCTTTGTTTTTAAGCGTTTTTTTGAAGTCATCGTATTTCTGCGCCGTCGTTGTTTTTTCTTCTAAGGCTTTTTTGGCTTTAGCGTAAAGGGTGTTTTGGATTTCTTCAAGAAGCTTCATTGTGGCTTGCACCGCTTCGGTCATTTTAGCAGTGGTTTTCTGGTAGGTGTCTCGTCTTGCTAAGGTTACTTGGTTTTGTTTGAGGTCTCGGGGACCTATTTCTATCCGGACGGGCACGCCTTTCAGTTCCCACTCGTTGAATTTCCAGCCTGGTGTGTACTCTGTTCGGTCGTCTAAGACGGCTGCGATGCATTTCTCTTTGAGTTTTTCCAAGATTTCTTTGGCTTTCGCCAGTATGGCGCTGGAGTCCGCGTCCTTGTAGGTTATGGGAACTATGACTGCTTGCACTGGAGCGACTTGGGGGGGCATAACTAATCCTCTGTCGTCGCCGTGAACCATAACCAACGCGCCTATCAGCCGTGTGGATATGCCCCATGAGGTTTGCCAAACTTGATGTTCCTTCTCGTCTTCTCCGATGAATTTTATGTCGAAAACCTTAGCGAAGTTTTGGCCGAGGTTGTGGCTAGTGCCCATCTGCAGCGCTTTTCCGTCGGGCATCATGGCTTCCAGCGTCGTGGTGTAAAGTGCTCCGGCGAACTTTTCGCTCTCGGTTTTCACTCCCACAAGCACTGGAATCGCCAAGTAGCTTTCCATAACGTCCTTGTACTCGTTGAGGATGTCCATCACTTCTTTGTCGGCTTCTTCGCTTGTTGCGTGGGCTGTGTGACCTTCTTGCCAGAGGAATTCTCGGGTTCTGAGGAAGGGTTTGGTGGCTTTGGTTTCCCACCTGACGATGTTGCACCACTGATTGATTTTGATGGGGAGGTCACGCCAACTTCTAATCCACTTGGCAAAAGTAGAATAGATAATCGTTTCAGACGTCGGTCTAATAGCCAGTTTTTCTTCCAGCGGAGTGTTTCCGCCTTGCGTCACCCAAGCTACTTCTGGAACGAAGCCCTCGAAGTGCTCCGCCTCCTTTTTCAGGAAGCTCTCAGGGATAAACATTGGGAAATACACGTTTCTGTGACCGGTTTCCCTTATTTTCCTGTTGAATACGTCTTGGATTTTCTCCCATATGGCGTAAGAGTGCTCTCGGAGAATCATGCAGCCTTTAATCGGCGCGTACTCTGCCATTCCCGATTTGAGGACGACTTCGATGTACCATTCCGAGAAGTCTTCGTTTTTCTTTACTGTTACTCCAGTGTCTGACATAGTCTTTCTCTCCTTCTGTTTTACGCTGGATGCATATAACCATAACGCAGAGCATACATCAAAATAGACGGCGCTTGCCGTACTACCTTTCTGTGTTTTGCGAGATTATAGCCTTGTATACTTCGTCAGCGATCAGTTTTGCGCCTTCTCCATTAGGATGGACTCCGTCAGAAAAATAATCAGCGTAGCTAGCCAAAGCCGAATACACATTAATTATTGGCAAATTAGTCTCGTTTGCCACTTGTTCGATGCAGGGAATTACGGTGAGCTTGAAATATTCGGGACTTATTTTGCCAGATTGGTTGCTGAATATTGGCGGTGGTCGCACAATCCATATGTGTGGCTTACTTGAAAGCCCTTGGAACGCGGCAACCAGCTTTACGTAGTTGTCCACAAAACTTGTGTTGTATTGATGAAGATTTGGCTGAGCGTCATTGGTTCCCAGCATAATAATTACTATGTTAGGCTGGGATTTCAGAGCGCTTTGGAATACGCTTGTGTTCATATACGGCGTCTCCGACTTGAGTGAAACAGTGGTGGAGCTGACACCAAAGTTACCAAGCGTGTAGTTCGCGGTACCAAGCAGCATCCAAAGGTCATATGGATATTCAGTTGACTGTGTGAGGCTATCACCGACACATGCAACACGAATCAAATCTGATGAGGGCTTTTTTCCAGCAGTCAAAATGAAATATGCTGTTATTCCTGATGATATGACCAGAATGACTGATCCAATCGCCAGTAATCCCAAGTTCTTTTTATTCATTTTACAGTTGGCACCCAATTAGTTACTTTAAGTATGGTACTTTTTTAAGTAAAAAAATTATTGCAAGCGAGGAGTTAAAGTACAATATCAGCGCATTTGGATGTGGGATCTGCCAAAACAGAATCTGGGTTGATTATCTTGCGCAGTATGGCAGTTCGTCCTTTTCCTTGTGATGTTTGACGCATTCTTCACAGTCGCTGTGGCGCTCACAGTCTTTTTCGGGGCAAGGACAATTCGGAGCCGACATAACCCATGGTTACGCCAGCATCAATATAATTCTTTAGCTAACACCTCAAACAGCGAGGTTCGGTTTGACAAAAGCAGGCTAAGCGCTCCGCAGTCAAACACTGGTTCCACCATTAATTCAGCCTTTATAAAAAGGAGGGGGAGTCTTTCCGAGCACTAGAGTCCAGCGAAGCGCGGAGGTTGCCGAAACTGTTATCTCAGAACTTGAACATTCTACTCTGCAGGAAGATTACGCATGAAACGTGACCGTTACGCCTTCATCTTAATCGCCGACAAAAAATACTGGAACAAGCTACTCGAACGCAACAAAACCCGTAGCGGAACTCACGCGTTCGTTCGCAAAAGCAAAGTAGCCCCTAAAAACGCTCAGAAGCTATTGTTTTACGTCAAAAAACCCGTCATGCAAGTTCTAGGCATCGCAGACTTTGTTGAGCGATTAACTGGCGACAGCGGAGAATTGTGGAGAAAATACGGCGCAGAAAGCTGCTTCGAAACGTTCGAAGAGTACTGCAGTTTCGCGCAGGGCAGAACGATGATGACTGTTGTGAGGTTTAAGAACTTCGTGGAAATCGAAAACCCGAAAACCACAGAAGCCACCCGAAGCATTCTCGGCTCTCTGCAGGGATTCAGAGGCAAATACGTAAATCTCGCGACAGCGAAACAGTTGATAACCTGAAAAACTTTTCTACCAGCCTAAAAACTCAACAGTTATGTTTTACGTTTAAATCTGTGATTTGAATATTCTTTTAGCGAGCGTGAATGAACGTGTTTCGAGTAAGAGTTAACAAGATAGAATCCACTCGTGACTTGGACGGTAACCTTGGAAAAAGAATCGAACTGGTTGAAGAACGGGCAGTTTCGCCTTACGTGGTCAGACCGCAATCAGAAGAAGGAAAAATGGCTCAAGACCTACTCCAAGCCATACAGCAACAGATGCCTTTCCTGCAACAGAGAACACAACTAACCATACCGAAGATACTGCTGTTCTTGACGGAACAAGAATACGACAGTCTAGGCATAGACTTCGATGTGAACCAAGTTTTCGAAGTAGCGCTGGAAAACCAAGGCATCAAATTCAAGAAGCTCTCATGATGGCACCGCGCACTTGCTTCAACGCTGAATGCTTAGGATGAAAAGATAACACAAACACCATTTTTCGCAGAGTTGCGCAGATTTCCTGCAGGTCACCAGCTTTGCCTTCATCACAATAAAGCGGAATAGGCTCGTCACCGTCGCCACACTCGTAGTAAACGTAAATCTGCGAAAAACTGTTGTTAAACCTAACCACCTCAAAATCCAAATTCAGAAGCTTGGCGGTTTCTTCCGTGGCAGTTTTAACAGACGCTAAACGTTTTTTGCGAGGAGCATCCGTTGACGCGTACACCAGCAACTTTCCAGGATTGTTTTTGAACACAGGCTTCACCAATAATTTCACAGGCGAAAAACGCTTTTAAAACACGTGTACAAACGACATGTCCACGCAGCAGAGAGGTGTGTTAAAGTGAAAGTTCTTAAATCGCCAAAAGCAGCAAATTTAACATGGAGGCGAAAACTGTGAAAGCCCGTGCTCACGTGTTTGTAAACGGCAGAGTTCAAGGCATATTTTTCAGGTCACAAACTAAACACAACGCTGACCGCCACGACGTGACAGGTTGGGTTCGCAATTTACCAGACGGCAGACTGGAAGCAGTTTTCGAAGGTGAAAAAGAGGCTGTGCAAACGCTAATAGAATTCTGTAAACACGGACCCTCAGGCGCAAGAGTTACAAACGTTGAATTAACGTGGGAAACCTACACAGGAGAATTCGACAGGTTCAAAATAAAGTACGGCTAAGCTTTCTTGGGCACCCTAAAATGGGAGTCTTTCCCAGCGCTTATGTACTCTCCTCCCAACCCGCGCACCGCCGAAGCGATTTTGGCGAAGTTTTCAGAACCAAGAAACTGCCTAGGCTTCACCATTATATAATCACCCTTTTCTTGGAAACTAAGAAGAGCTTCTAAATCCTCTGGAAACGCCACGCGGACATCGTCTACGGATTTTTGTTTTTCGTGAATTTCATGAGAAACAGGTGCTGTAACTTGAGGTGCTGGCTGTGTGGGTTGTGAACCTGCCATCGACTTTACTGACGCAGACACGGTGCGCAGGTCTTCCGAAATCCTGTTCAAAACCACAAGAAGTTCATCAATTCTCTCTACGAGCTTTTCCAGATTCTCTTTTTCGCCGCTCATAAACACTTCTCCCTCAAATTCTAAAATACTTAAGGGCGCTTATTAATTATTTGCAGCCTCCATTCAACTCGAATCAAATAATATTGCTTGGGAGAAGTCCAATTGTTTGAAATCGACGGAAGCCAAAAAAGCGGAAGCGGAACAATTCTAAGACTCTCAGTAGCCTTAGCTGCCGCCACAGGCGAATCCCTACATATTTACAACATTAGGCAAAACAGACCGCAACGGGGCTTGAAACCCCAGCATCTGGAAGCCGTGTTGACAGCGGCTAAACTCTGCAACGCCGAAGTGAAAGGTGCAACGCTGGGCTCTAAAGAACTCTGGTTTAAACCCAGAGAAGTGAATGGGGGAAACTTTGAGGCTGAAATCGGAACCGCAGGAAGCATACCCGTACTTCTGACGGCAGTGATGCCCATATGCACATTTGCTGAAGCCTCGGTGCGTTTGCACGTGGCAAAAGGCGGAACAGACGTTTCCCATTCACCCACCATAAATTACCTGCGAAACGTGTTCCTGCCAGCGCTGAAGCAGATGGGACTCGAAGTAGCCATAACCGTGCACAGGTACGGCTATTACCCGAAAGGAATGGGAGAAGTAACTATGACGGTGAAGCCTCCTGACGCTCTGCAGCCGATTCGGCTAAACGAGTTTGGCAAGCTAAAAAGCGTGAAGGGTGTTTCTGTTTGCACTTTCCTTGCGGATAGAAAAGTTGCTGAGCGCCAAGCCAAAGCGGCAAGCACCTGTCTCGCTGAGAAGGGATATGCCGCTGACATCCAAATCGTCAACGACAAATCTAACTCTTTTCAAAAGGGAAGCTCCATCACCTTATGGGCTGAAACCGACACAGGCGCAATAATCGGCGCAGACGCCATAGGCGAGTTGAAGAAAACGAGCGAAACTGTTGGCAGAGAAGCGGCTGAAAAGCTTTACGCAGAGATTTCCAGAAGACCCACCGTTGACATGCATCTGGCAGATATGCTGATTCCGTACATGGCTTTGGCAGAAGGCACCTCAAACTTGTTGACACGAGAGGTCTCTGACCATTTGGAGACGAATGTTTGGCTTGCGGAAAAGATGCTTAAGGCACGATTTAACATTCAAAAAGTGAAGAACCTCTTTAAAATAGAAAAAAGCAGCTGATTGCATGTCTGAACCCTCACTTTGCATAAAAGTAAAGAAAATTCATGGCGAGAAAGCACTCATCTCAGCTAACAAGCTTGGAATAATCAATCGAGAACTCAACATTCACAGGAACATGAATCACATCTATGTGCCGTTGATTCGGCAACCAGAAGAAAACGAGCTGGCAAAACTGAAGACGCAAGTGCCTGATTTTGAACTGGCAACCAACGTTTTCACGAAAAAGAGACAGCAAAGAAAAAACCTTGTCCAAGCACTTGAAAACCAGTTGCCTTCAAACTTGCTGGCAAGTTTGCCGCGAGCACTGGACGTAATTGGCGACATAGCAGTAATTGAAATTCCACCCGAGCTTAAAACCCATGAACGCCTCATCGGCGAAGCCATCTTGGCAACACAAAAAAACGTGCGAACCGTGCTTGCAAAGGTCGGTGCAGTCAGCGGAACATATCGCCTGCGCCAGTTGGAAATCATTGCTGGCGAGCCCAAGACCGCCACCATCCACAAGGAATACGGGTGCCAATATCACGTTGACGTTGCGAAGGCGTACTTTTCTCCGCGGCTTTCATACGAACACAGCAGGATTGCGGCTCTTGTTCAGAAAGGCGAAACTGTGGTGGACCTGTTCGCTGGCGTGGGTCCTTTCTCCGTGCTTATCGCCAAAAAAAACCCAGATGTAAAAGTTTACGCTGTAGACATAAACCCCGAAGCAGCAGAATTTCTGAAGAGAAACATCCGGCTCAACAGAGTGGAAAACCGTGTTATCCCGATTCAGGGAGACGCAAACCAAGCTGTTGAGGAGAGACTTCTTGGTGTTGCAGACCGAGTGATTATGAATTTGCCTGAAAAAGCCATGGAATTCATTGACGCTGCTTGCAGAGCGGTAAAGCATTCAGGCGGCATTGTTCACTATTACGCGTTTGTCCGCCTTCCTGACTCCGTAGAAAACGTGCAACTGCGTTTTTCTGAAGCGGTGGAAAAAGCGGGCAGAAAAGTGGATGCGTTCCTTTCTGCAAAGCCTGTCCGCGAGACTGCACCGTACGAGTGGCAGGTTGTTTTGGACGCAAAAATTCTCTAAACACGTACTTTGAGTGTAATTTTCACTTTTTGCTTTGGATTTTTAAGTTTTTCCACGAAGTCTCGGGGCAAATCTCGCGCGGCTTTGTCAGCGTGAATAGCCAGCGTTCGGTTGCACACGTAATCGCTTTTTCTAATTACCATGTCTGTTGGGTGGGTTAGAATTAGCTGAGGAGAGCCATACGCATTCACCTGCTCAATGAGACCGCCAATTTCAATCAACACGGTCAGTTTCGCTTGGGGTTTTCGCAGGTTTTCCTTGAATTCAGCGCTTAGGTCAGCTAAAGCCTTGTCCGCGGTTACTGTGACTATGCAGTCTCCTTTTTTTGATAAATGCTTCTCCTTTGTGAATTCTAACGTAGTCTTATGTGTCGCCTGAATATTCCTGTGGCTATACCCAAAAATGATTTCTTTCATCTCAGAGGTGCCCACTTTTTCCATAACCTCCAAATCGAAACCTCGTACAACAGTTGCGAAATGGTCTACACCGCAGTTTTTTGTTATTGTAATTAGGGGAACCTTGTTTCAAGGTTAAAAGGACTTCGTTTAAAGCTATTGGTTAGCAGAACTTTATGAAAACTTTTTACCGCTCCTGTTTTCTCCTAAAAAATTCTTATTAAGAAAAGAAAGACTTGAATAGGACTTGAACGTCTTAACCATGAAAGAACGAGGTTCAAAGAATGTGCGGAATTTTTGGCTGCATACTTAAGGAAGGGAACGCTGCGCCTTTAATACATGCTTCACTGAAAAGGCTTGAATACCGCGGTTATGATTCCGTAGGTGTAGCAACAATCCAAGATGGAAAAATCTACGTAAAAAAAGATCAGGGAAAAATTGACGACGTTCATAAAATTTTAAATTTGGATGATTTGCCGGGTAACATAGGCATAGGACATACCCGATGGGCGACACATGGCGCACCGTTAAAAGTCAACGCGCATCCGCATGCGGATTGCACGGGGAACCTTGTGGTAGTTCACAACGGAATCATAGAAAATTTTTCTGAGCTAAAACTTGAACTGGAAAACAGCGGACACATTTTTGTTTCAAGGACTGACACTGAGGTAATTGCTCACCTCATCGAGGAGAACCTCAAAAAAAATCCCCAACTGAGCCTGACCGACGCTGTCCAAGAGGCTGTCAAAAGGCTTGACGGATCTTACGCCATTGCCGTTTTATCGACTATGGAGCCAGACAAGGTGATATGTGCCAGAAACGAAAGCCCCTTGGTGTTGGGGGTCAGTGAAAACGGGGTTTTCTTCGCATCTGACATTCCAGCGTTTCTGCCAGTAACCAACAAGGCAGTTTTTGTGGAAGACGGTGAACTCATAAGCCTTTCAGCTACAGGCTACGAAATCAAAAGGCTCAAGGATTCTAGCGTTGTCAGGCGAGAACCGAAGGTTGTTTATTGGACGCCTGAAATGGCGGTTAAACAGGGTTACCCGCATTTCATGCTGAAAGAGATTCATGAGCAGCCTGCGACTCTTCGCAACACGTTGAGAATGCAAGAGCATTATCTTGATTTGATGGCCACTTTTCTTGACCGCGCTCAGGAAGTGTTCTTGGTGGCTTGCGGGACTTCTTATCACGCTTGCTTGGCTGCGTCTTACATGTTCTCAAAGCTTGCGTTCTTGCCAACATATCCCGTTTACGCCTCTGAGTTCTTGGAGCAGCATGGGAAATCGGTCAACATAGACAGCACGATTCTTGCGGTAAGTCAGTCTGGAGAAACGGCTGATACGTTAGCTGCTGTTACGTGTGCGCAGCAGCGCGCCGCAACCATACTTGGTCTCACCAATGCAATCGGCTCAACTTTGACGCGGGTTTCTCGGGTTTACATAGGTCAGCAGTCAGGTCCCGAAATCGGGGTGGCAGCCACCAAAACTTTTACTTCGCAGCTTTCTGTTTTGGCGCAGTTGGCGTTGAGGTTGTCAAAGAAGCGGGGTAAAATTTCGCAGGATGAGATGGATTATATTGCGGAGAGACTGGAAAAGCTGCCCGAGATTGTTGAGGCCATAATTCAGACGCAGGAAGAAAAAGTTAAGCAGGTTGCCAAGAAATACAAGGATGCCAGGATGTTCTTCTTTTTGGGGCGAGGGATAAGCACCGCCACAGCCTACGAAGGACGGCTTAAACTGATGGAGATAGCTTATATTCCGTCAATCGCTTTTCCAGCAGGAGAAAGCAAACATGGCCCGATTAGCCTAGTTGAATCTGGTTTTCCAGTGGTGTTTATTTGCGCCAAGGATGGAACTCATAAAACTTTGATAGGTAACATAATGGAGATGAAAGCCCGAGGTGCCTCGATAATCGCGATTGTAGAGGAAGGTGACGAGGAGGTTAAGGCTTTAGCGGATGATTACGTTGAAGTGCCGAAAGGGATACCTGAGGTTTTGTCGCCGATACCTTTTGCGATTCCGTTGCAGCTTTTGGCGTATTACATTACGCTTGAGAGGGGACAGGACCCTGACATGCCGAGGAACCTAGCGAAGTCGGTCACTGTGAAGTGACTTCTTTTTCAACTTTCCTTATTCAAGGTACACATAGTTAAAAAGTGACCAGCCTACAATATTCTACTCGGTGCTTTGATTTGGAAAAGAAAGACTGGGAAAAACTCATTGACGGCTTAATTAAACAGGGCGTTTTGCGCTCGCCCAAGGTGATTAAGGCGATGCGCGCTGTGCCTCGCGCCAAGTTTCTGCCTCAAGACGTGCAATCGTACTGTGCTGTGGACACGCCGCTTCCGATTGGTTTTGGCCAAACAATTTCGGCGCCACATAGTCTCAGCTTAGCGCTGGACTAGGCGACACATGGTTTCAATAATGAATGAAGCCCTCCAATTGGAGGTTGGCCAAAAAGTTTTGGAAGTTGGGGCTGGTTCAGGCTGGCACTCCGTCACGATAGCGGAGGTGATTGCGCCTAGTGATGCGCCTAGGAGCGAGTGGGGCTGTGTTTTCACGGTGGAAATTGTTAAGGCTTTGGCTGAGAACGCGAGAAAAAACATTATGGATGCTGGTTACGGTGACCGCGTGAAAATTGTCAGCGGTGACGGTTCTAAGGGTTACGCTGAGAAGGCTCCGTATGACCGTGTTGTGGTTACGGCTGCAGCCCCGAAGGTGCCTGAGCCTCTTATAGAACAGTTAAAGTCGAGCGGCATTATGTTAATTCCAGTCGGCAGCGTTTCCCTGTTCCAGAACCTTATAAAAATCACAAAAGGGTCAGACGGGAAAATCAAGAAGGAAAACCTGGGTGGAGTGGCTTTTGTTCCTTTAACTGGGGAGTACGGACACAAGTTTTAGTTTCTTATTTCAAATCTGATCCTTCTAGAAATGATTAACATGAAAAAGTCGGTAGTTTCAAGTCCCATCTCACCCATGTGAAAATTTAGGGCTTAAAGTTATAAAGAAAAGACTGAAAAGCTGTTTACAGGAATGAATAATGAAGTCCAGTGATAGTTTGATTGGATTTTGTGGTCTTTACTGTGGAGACTGTCATGGTTTTAACGGTAAAATTCCAGACCTTGCAAGAGATTTAAGAAAGGAACTCAGGACAGCAAGATACGACAAATTCGCCGAGTTTATCTCCGAGTTTTCATTTGGCAAGGATTTTAAGAACTATGACGAGTGTTACAAAGTCCTCGGTGCGATGGTGAAATTCCGTTGCAGAAAAGGCTGTAAGAATGGCGGAGGTTCTCCTTTCTGCAAAATTAGAAAGTGTTCTCAAAAGAAAGGTCTAGAGGGATGTTGGTTGTGTGAAGAATTCGAGTGCTGCGAAAAACTGGATTTCCTAACTCCAGTTCATGGAGATGCCCACAAGAAGAACCTTCGAAATATTAAAAGAAACGGTAAAGATGCTTTTGTTAATGGCAAAAGATTCTGGTACACTTCAACCAAACCTTGAATAGGGAGAGAAAATGAGGGAGTTGTGGGTTATAGCTCCAATGGGGTAGTTTTTATCCGAACCATTTTTCTAGAGTGGTTTTAGCCTTAAGCTCCTTGGTGCCTTCCTGCATTTTTTCTAACGTTTTTCTCACTCGGGCTTCTGAGAAGTCTTTTTCCCTGACCAGAAAATCCACGACGCCGTCTATGTTCGGGTCTTTCCACTCCAGCTTGTAATCGTCGCGCACTTTTGGGTGCAGGAATATTTCGCGTATTTCTTCTGGCGGATGTGGAAACTCGGGGTTTTTTATGTGCGGCACAGCCTTTTCTAAGGTTCCGTGCTCTTTTATGAGTTTTAAGGCGGTTTTGGGTCCTAAGCCTTTGATGCCGTCGGGGTTGAAGTCGGTGCCGATGAGTATGCCGATGTCGATGAGTTGCGGGTAGGTGATTTCGCATTCTTTGAGAATTTTGTCCAGCACGAACAATTCGGGAACCACGTCGATGTAGACGTTTTTGCTGGGGAGCTTTCTTCTGCCTGAGACGGTGACGTTTCTAAGCAGCGTGGGCGCGCCGAACAGGAGGCTGTCGTAGTCTTGGCTGGCGCAGTAATCCGCGTCTCCGCGTCGTGTCATGTGTGCGGCTTGGGCTTCGCCTTCGCTGGGCGCGTCAACCCACGGCAGCCCCATCAGGTCCAAGAGGCGTTTGCTGTCGTCTTCCATGTAATCTTTCAGGCGGGAAGTGGCTTGCGCGTACACGCGTGCCTTTGCCATGTCGCCTTTGGCTACTGCCTTCTTGTAGGCGGCGGTTGCTTCTTGTTTCACTTTGGCGCGGCGTTTAATCTCAACTGCTTTAAATTTGGGTGGTGCACCGTCGAAAACGTAAATCGGCTTGATGCCCATCTCCACAAGGTTGCTCGTCCTGTAAAGCAACCCGCTCAGGTGGCTGGTGACTTTTCCAGTGCTGTCCTTTAGGGGAGTGCCGTCTGGCTGGCGAATTATGGCGAGAAACTGGTAAAGCGTGTTGTAAGCGTCTATGGCGACGACTTTTCCGCTTAAGTCTTCTAGCTTGACCACCGTTTTTGGGACAATGCCGCGGAGGTTCACTCCCAAAACGAACACCGTACACTATACGGGAAAAAACTACCATAATAAACTTGCGAAAAAGCAGCGTTTCAGTTTTCTGTTGGCGGCTTAGTTTTGTGTTTTGCGCCTCTATACTTGGTCGGGGCATTGGCACATCCAACCGATAGAACTGTTCAAAACTTCGTAAACACCATTTCCCGATTGGAATTTTACATTGTAAGTGTTAGCGTCTATTCGCTTGATTTGACCTTCAAGCTTTGCTATTCGTTGACCGCGTTCTTGTCGGGTTGTTGTTAGTTGTTTGCTCATACCACTTTACCACGAGTAGTATTATAACACACCTCTCCTATATAAATATTTACCACTAAGGTTACATACCACTTTACCCTTAAGGGTATTTGGGATTTCAAATGTCAGAAACACAAAAAGAAGAAAAAAGAACCGCAACCTCGATAAAAATCAAACCAACAGTTTGGAAAGACGCAAAAATACAAGCAATCCAAGAGGGAAAAACCGTTTCGGAACTTGTGGAGGAGGCAATAGAAAAATGGGTGAAAGAACACCAGAAAAAGTAATCGAAAAAGTAGTTTATAGAGAAATCTGGTGGGAAGATTGGCTTGCACAGGAGAGAGATAGGTTTTCACAGTGGTTAGGAGCGCTCAAAGTCTTGGAAACAAGACCTCAAACGAAAGAGTGGGATGTACAGTTTATTCTATGGCAAAAAACTTTTCTGGAAACAATAGTGAACACATTATGGTTAGATGTTAGAAAATTAAAGGCGGATAATGAAAAGCTAAAAAACAGTCTCGAAGAAAGAGACAAGCAAATTACTGATATTCTAACTAAAACACAAGAATGGATTAAACATTACCAACCGCTTCTTGATGAAATTGACAAACAAGAAAAGCAATTTAAAAAAGTGAAGAAGTAATGAATGAATCAATAGATGACCAGCTTAAGCGACTTAATGCTGAATTTGATAAGTTGCTAGATAGTAATTCTAAAGAATCCGAGGATAACCTGCAAGAATTAATCTTGTTCGGATTGACTGAAAGCGAGGCGAAAGCATGGCTTGAGAGAGAGCCAAATTACAGCAGACGAAAGGTAACACCTTTCAGAACAGACGAAGACGAAACAGAACCGGTTGACTCTATATATAAGGGGGTATAGACAAAAAATAGCACAACAGTACACGCTATGCACAGACCAAAATAACCCCTAAAACGGAGCACATAAGATATAAGGAAGACTTGCGTTAGAGAACCGTCACGGAGAATAACGTCATGTCAGAAGGAACAACATTATCCTTAGTCACCTGCACAAGCTGCGGCAAACCCATCCAGCCGGGAACAGAAGCCACGAAGTTCTTCTGCCCCAACTGCGGAGAAATACAGATAAAGCGCTGCGGCAAGTGCCGAAAGTTCGGTCGCACCTACAAGTGTCCAAAATGCGGTTTCGTAGGACCCTGAGAGAGGGTTGATTATGGGTAGCATAAAAGTTGTTTACAAGATTTTTCCAGAAGACATAGTTGAAAGCTTTGGCGACTTGAAAAAGAAGGTGGAAAGCTGCCTTCCCGAATCTTCTTCTGTTGAAGGCTACGACGAAGAACCCATAGCATTCGGGTTAAAAGCCCTCCTAGTCCAAGTGAGGTTTCCAGAGGACGAAACAGGCGTTGTCGACAAATTCGAAACCGAGCTTGAAAAAATAAAAGGCGTAAGCCAAGTCCAAACAGTCATAGTGCGAAGAACCAGCAGATAACCAAGCCACAGCCTCACAAAGCACACCACTCCAAAAACTCATCCATACACGTCTTTTTGAAGACGCTTTAAAGTTTATATAGGAATAAACCTCTGTTTCAACACGCTTCAAAATCACATTACAAGGAGGATTCTACGTGAGTGAAATTCAATTACGCGTGGGAGACGCACGCCAAAGAGATGTCGGAAGAGGAATCGCCCGCATAGACCAGAGAACAATGCAGAAACTAGGCATAAGCGCAGGCGACGTAATAGAAATCAGCAACAAAAGAACAACCTCAGCCATAGCTTGGCCAGCCTACAGCGAAGACCAAAACCGCGACATCATACGCATAGACGGATTCACACGAAAGAACGCTGGCGTAGCCATAAACGAATACGTCGTCATAAGACCAGCAAAAGTCAAAACCGCACTGAGCATAACGCTCGCGCCAGTGGACATGAGACTAAACGTTGACGACGACTTCACAAACTTCGTTAAAAACCGCCTCATGGAACGAACACTCGTTGAAGGCGACACAACCTTGGTCATGATGCTGGGACACGCTATACCCTTCACAGTCAGCAAGACCCGTCCTCACGGCATAGTGAAAGTAACAGCGGAAACAAGACTCACAATTCTAAACGAACCCGCACCAGAAGCAAAAGGACTGCCAAGAACCACATACGAAGACATAGGCGGCTTACACGAAGAAATCCAACGCGTCAGAGAAATGGTCGAACTCCCCCTGAGACACCCTGAACTCTTCCAAAGACTCGGAATAGACCCCCCAAAAGGCGTCCTGCTTCACGGTCCACCTGGATGCGGCAAAACCCTCTTAGCCAGAGCAGTAGCCAACGAGTCAGAAGCAAACTTCTACTCAATAAACGGCCCTGAAATCATGAGCAAATTCTACGGCGAGTCCGAAGCAAGACTGCGAGAAATATTCCAACAAGCTCAGCAGAACTCGCCAAGCATAATATTCGTTGACGAACTAGACGCCATAGCCCCCAAGCGCGAGGAAGTCACTGGCGAAGTTGAAAGACGCGTTGTCGCACAACTCCTAGCGCTGATGGACGGTTTATCTGGACGCGGAAACGTCATAGTTATAGGTGCCACCAACAGACCCAGCGCTCTTGACCCAGCGTTAAGGAGACCTGGAAGATTTGACAGAGAAATTGAGATAGGCGTTCCAGACAAACAGGGAAGATACGAAGTGCTCCAGATTCACACAAGAGGCATGCCCTTAGCCGAAGACGTTGACCTCAAAAAACTCTCAGAGCTTTCACACGGATACACAGGCGCAGACTTAGCCGCGTTAGGCAGAGAAACCGCCATGAAAGCCCTCCGCAGATACCTACCTCAAATAAACCTTGAAGAGGAACGCGTACCACCCGCCGTGCTCGAAAAAATGGAAGTGAAAATGGACGACTTCTTCAACGCTTACAAAGAAGTCACCCCCACAGCCATGCGCGAAGTGTACATAGAAGTATCCACAGTCCACTGGGACGACGTAGGCGGACTAGACGACGTGAAACAGCACCTGAAAGAAGCCGTCGAATGGCCGCTGAAAAACCCAGAAATCTTCAGCAAACTCGGAATAAAACCGCCAAAAGGAATACTACTATATGGTCCGCCTGGATGCGGCAAAACCATGCTAGCCCGCGCGGTGGCAACCGAGAGCGAAGCTAACTTCATATCCATCAAAGGACCCGAAGTCTTTTCCAAATGGGTCGGCGAATCAGAAAAAGCCATAAGAGAAGTCTTCAGAAAAGCCCGCATGGCAGCGCCTGCAGTGATATTTTTAGACGAGATGGACTCGCTTACTCCGAGGCGTGGTTTAGGCTTCTCTGACAGCGGCGTATCAGAGCGAGTTATAAGCCAGCTGCTCACAGAAATGGACGGCATCACAACCCTGCAAGACATAGTTGTCATCGCCGCCACCAACAGGCCAGACATGGTAGACTCAGCGGTCCTGAGACCTGGAAGATTTGACCGGTTGATTTACGTGCCAGAACCAGATGAAAAAAGCAGGCTTCAAATATTCAAAATCTACACGAAAGACATGCCTCTAACCAAAGATGTGGACTTGAATCCGTTGGCCACTGCAACCAAATATTATTCAGGTGCGGACATTGAATCTCTCTGCAGGGAAGCCGCTATGCACACCCTTAGAAGAGACATAAACGCCAGAGAAGTCACTATGAAAGATTTTCAGGACGCTATGAGGGAAGTAGGTCCTTCGGTTTCGCCTGACATGGAAAAATGGTACAAGAACTTCATGCAGCAGGTTCGGCAGGTACAGAAACCGGCAACGCCCGTTGCTTAGGAAGCGTGATTAATGCCCGCAGTTAAGACTTGGAAAACGCGTCCTGCCTTTTTTGTTTTATTGGAAATCTTGAACAAGAAAGGCGACATGGTTGACGATGATCTCTTCGGTCAGTTGAAAGAGGAGTTTGAGGATTTAGGGTACAAAGACTTTAACGACATTCTGATGCGGCTGGAGGTCAGCGGCAAAATTCGCACCACTTCCATGTCCCGCGGAAAGAGACGCGTCGAGCTTGTCCAATAGGCTTAACGTTAATCCTGCTCAGCGTGCAGCCAATGAAAAACATGCCAGATGTCATAGTTGTCGGAGGTGGTCCTGTTGGTTCCTTTGCGGCTTGGAAATTGGCTAAACTGGGCGCCGAAGTCACGGTTTTTGAGGAGCATGAGGCGATTGGTAAGCCGTCGCACTGCGCAGGGCACATGAGCATCCGCAGCTTAAGAAACTTGGGTTTATATCCGCTTCCCAGGGAAATCGTTGAAAACACCTATTCTCAAGCCAACTTTCATTCGCCCACAGGCTTCACGTTCTCTGTACACCTTGCTAATCCAGTCACCTGCTCCGTCAACCGTGAAGCCTTCGACAGGCACATCGCAGACAAAGCAAAAGCCGCAGGAGCACGCTACTGTCTAAACTCGCGGGTTCAATCCCTGCTGATGGAGAATGGTGTCGTTAAGGGCGTGACGATGAAGCCAGACGCCCAAGAGGAAGAGAGGTTTCCCGCGAGAATCGTGGTTGACGCTGAGGGAATTTCGTCAAGGCTTCTACGGCAAACAGGCTTATCAGGGCTTAACGGCGGAAGACTTGTTCACGCAGTGGAAGCAGAAGTAGAAAACGTTAAAGACCTGAATTTGGACGCGGTTGAGGTTTTTCTGGGAAAAGCTTATGCACCAGGATTTTACGCGTGGCTTATGCCGAGGCGTGATGAAACCGCAAAAGTTGGGCTTGCTACAAAAACGGGAAATCCAAAAAATTTCTTGCAACGGCTCATGCTCAAGCATCCAGTGGCTTCGAAACAGCTCGCCAAGGCGAAAATTATGCACATGGCGTTTCACCCCATAACGCTGGGCGGACCAATCGCCAAAACTTATACAAGTGGTTTTCTAGCCGTAGGCGATGCGGCTTCTCAGGTGAAGCCAACCACGGGAGGCGGCGTGGTTTTCGGGTTAACGTGCGCGGGAATAGCGGCGGAAGTTGCCGATGAAGCAGTGCGAAGAAGCGAGGTTTCCTCAGATTTCCTGCAGCGGTACCAGAAACGTTGTGCAGACACGCTGGGGTTCGACTTTAACGTGATGCTTAGGATTAGGCGGTTTCTTGATGCTCTTTCTGATGAGAAGGTTGACGAGGTTTTGCGGTTCTGCGCCAGAATAGGTTTGGATAAAACGTTGGCGAACGTGGAAGAGATAGATTTTCAGGGACAGCTGCTTCTCAAAATCTTAACTAAGCCTGCCATGTTTGCCGCTTTGGCTTACTTCCTTAAGCTTTACTTGTCAGAAAGCCCTTAAATAAATAAGTAAAACTACAGCAAATTTTCCATATATCTTAGTACATTGAAGTCTGTATACCTTTTTCTCCAGAAATAATTCAATATATTTGGATCCACGAAAAAAATTAACGTACGCCACTCTTGGGCTTGAATGGTTGGCTCTAACGTTCTCTTATCTTATTTGCCCCTGCTCTCTTCTATTCTGCTCTCACAACCCAACCCCACTAAACTGTACCGCAGTTATTTATCGTATTTTTAGTTTGAGGTTAAGCATCTCCCCTTTTTTGAAACCCATAGCATGGTAGAATTGCATCAAGTCCCAGTCATTCCAGTTTGCTAAGGTGTAAACGACGTTCACTCCTTCTATCGTCGGTTTTTCCGCTCCAGCTACTCCTGGGATTCTTTCTCTTCCGCTATGCTTAAAATTTTCAATCAGCGCGTTAAACAAGGCTCTTCCAATGCCGCGGCGTTGGTATTCTGGATCGACTCCCAAGGTGTCAATCCACCCGATGGTATCGGGCACCCCAAACTCCCATCCACTTACATAGCCCATTATGAAACCAACAACCTTATCGTCTAACTCTGCAACTAATGCAGGGCGAGGATATACATCAGCATACGCAATCTTTCTTTTCCAGAAGGCTCGCCTTTCTTTTCCCAATACCTTTTTATCGATTTCCACTACTGCGTCCAAGTCATTTTCATTTAAAACTCTAATCTTCACTTCATTCAACATAATACAGTCCCTCCTCAATTACAATTGATGCCCGCTTAAAGATAAGACTTTTTTATCTGGAGCAAACACCTGTTGCTTAGACGGCTAAAGCGAGCGCTATCCTTAAAATCTCAGGCGAACAACCTGTTAGGGAAAGGCGGGAAAAGCACATGAGCGAGTTCGAGTACAAGCAAGTCATAGTATTTCGTAGCGATTTGAAGCTTAGTAAAGGAAAAATCGCTGCTCAAGCTGGACACGCTGCGGTTTCCGCGGCGCAGGAAGCTCACAAACGCTACAGAAGCTGGTGGGACGCGTGGCTCTTCGAAGGGCAACGCAAGGTAGCGGTTAAAGTGAAGGATGAAAAAGAGCTTTTAGAGCTTGAAGAGCAAGCTAAAGAGTTAGATTTGCCCAACGCGCTGATTGTTGACAAGGGTCTCACGGAGGTTCCTCCAGGCACGGTTACGTGTTTGGGGATTGGTCCCGCTCCCGCAGGAAAAGTTGACAGGTTAACTGGCGATCTTCCCTTATTGTAAAAAGGCGTATGGAATTGCCTGTTCCGAGAATCGACAAGTCCCTTGGCATCGACGTTTACGCCACCGAAACCGCTGGCATCGGCGGGGTTATTCGGGAGTCTGTGGATGATTTTGTGGTTAAAGAGGTTCTTGTTGACGGCTCCAAAGCCACAATTGAAAAAGCGGAGAAACAGGTTTTGGGAGCGTCACCGTCCAAGCAGCGGTACTTGCTGTGTGTTTTGGTTAAGTGTGATTGGGACACATTCATAGCCCTCAGAAACATCGCGAAGCATCTAGGCGTAAGTCAGAGGCAGATTCAAATCGCGGGCATAAAAGACGCAAAAGCTGTCACGGCTCAGCACATCACCATCGAACAAGCTTCAATGGAAGACATCGCAAAAGTTAACGTTAAAGACATCAAAGTCCGCCCTGTTGGATACGTCCGTGACAAACTCTCGACGTACTATCTTCTGGGTAACAGCTTTACCATAAGAATCAAAGCGATTAAACTTTCAGAATCAACCATTGAAAAACGAATAACTGAAACAGCCAGAGCCCTTGACGCCGTTGGCGGGATTCCGAACTTTTTTGGGCACCAACGCTTCGGAACAACTCGCCCAATAACGCATTTGGTGGGGAAAGCCATTGTTGAAGGAGACTTTGAAGAAGCTGCAATGCTTTTTCTGGCTAAGCCAAGCGTTCACGAACATCCTTCGTCCAGAAACGCCCGCAAAGAACTACAATCAACACAGAATTTCAAGCAGGCGCTGCAAAACTTTCCCAAACAACTCCGCTATGAGCGACTAATGCTCATCCATTTAGTTGATAAACCAGCTGATTTCGTTGGCGCCTTTAGGCGATTGCCCGTTAAGCTTCAGACGCTTTTTGTTCAAGCGTACCAGTCGTACCTGTTTAATCGTTTCTTAAGTGAGAGAATCAAAAACGGTTTTTCTTTGGGCAAGGCTGAAGTTGGAGATTACGTGGTGAACGTGGAGCGTTCAGGCTTGCCTATGGTCAACGTGGCTAAAGTTGCTGGCGCAGAAAACGTCAAGGCGACTAACGAACTGGTCAAGGCGGGAAGAATGCGCGTTGCATTGCCGCTCATCGGAACAAAACGTAGACCTTCGCAAGGGGTTATGGGGCAAATAGAGAGGCAAATAATAGAGGAAGAAGATGTAGAAACGGAAAAATTCAGAGTTGACGCGATTCCTGAGACCAGCGGAAGAGGCGGGTTGCGCGCAGTTGTTGCTCCAATCAAGAACTTCAAGATGAATGGCATTTTAGCCTATGCCGCCAATCAGAGAGAGCGTCAAACTGACTTGAGTTTCATGTTGTTGCGTGGCTCATACGCAACCGTGCTTCTCAGGGAGATAATGAAGCCGAGTGATCCGATAAAGGCTGGCTTTTAGTCTTGTGGGACAGTCTGTGCGCAGTGGCTTGTGGTAACGCTGATAAGTAAGAAAACGAGATTAGTACTCGTAGAAGGCATTTTTGGAATGGCAACCGAACAAAAAGCAGTCGTGCCAGTGCATAAACCCGACGTTAAGGAAAAAATCTTCTTTTTAATCTCGGGCTTACTGGTGAGCGTGCCTTTCACCCTGTTTTTCTCAAATTATGCAGACTCCTTTTGCGTAGTTTTGCCGATGTTTTACGCAGAAGTGTGCTCCGCAGTCATTGTTGCGCCATTCATCGAAGAGTTCGCCAAAGTTTTCCCATTGTACTATCGCCACGGCGAAACAGAAAGGTCCATCATGACCTTGGCGATTCTGACGGGATTAGGATTCGGCGTCACCGAGTTTGTACTTTACGTTTTCACCTTAGGCGCATCTCCCATTTCCAGAATCCCCGGCGTAATTTTTCATGCCTCCAGCGCTGGCATAACTGCTTATGGCATAGCTAAGAAGAAGCCTCTGCGGTTTTACCTCATCGCTGTTTTGCTGCATTTAACAAACAACCTGTTTGCTCTGCTCGGCGCCTCCCTCTTGTATTTACCTGCGGTAGCCGTTTTGGTTGCGACCTATCTTTTGGCGTGGCGTCTTTACCAACGAACCTCAGCAACCATAGTCGTTTAGCTCAACCGTGTGAATTCTTGAAATAGGCTGGTTAGATTTTGTCGGTCCTGTTCAAGTCCCGAAGCCTGTTGACACCGTCTATTTCGTTTATAAAATCAGCCACGCTCTTGGGAACAAGCTTTGTCCAGCTTTCTCCTTTGAGCATTTTTTCTCGGACAAGAGTTGACGTGTAAAGTTTTCTTTGGAAGAACCGTATGCTCTTGACTTTGTATCCAGCTTCCATGAAGAGCCTGCGCGTTAAGGGCTCGTTAGAGTAGACTATGTCGAAGTGCGGCGTGTAACCTTCAAGAGCTGACACCCACAGCATGTGCAGGTGCACATCTGGCACGGGAACAACCCAAAGTCTCGCATATTCCACTTTTGCCTCTTCCAGCGCGCGACGAACCATAACGAGCCGTTCGCCTGCGGTGAAGGGGTTGTGGATGTTGTGGCTGTACTGGGCGCTGCCTATGACTATCGCGAGTTCTTCAACTTCCTTCAAAACATCTTTTATGGCTTCAAGGTGTCCTAAATGAAAAGGCTGAAATCTTCCGACGTAAAGTCCGCGCTTAACCATGTAATGCTCCCCACACCTTTGAGGTTGACCGCAACCTGCATTTATGATTTGCGATTCGAAAACACACAAGCCTGTCTACGCAGTTTCATCCGAGACGTTGTTTCAAACACAAGTCTACACCAAAGTTCAATCTATATAAAGGGGGGGTATAGACTGTTCCAAGCATAACAGTGCGTGTTTGTTCGCTTATAGTGTTATGGCTGTGAATTTTAGTTCTTTCACGCCTTTCTTGGTGGTGAGTTCTTGGCTTAGGTTTCGGATGTGGTTGGCTTGACCTTTGACAGCGATTATTTCCATGCATTTGTCCTTGGTTAAGTGCAGGTGCATGGTAGAAGTTACTACGTTTTCGAATTTGTGTTGGGCTTCAACGATTTGATTCAGCAAGCCAGCTTATTCAGGTAGTAAACCAGTGTGATGGTGCCTGCGATTTTTCCTGTTTCTGTACGAGTCCATTTGTAGTCGCTTATGAAGTTGCGAAAAACGTCGTGTGCAGCCTTTGAGCGGCTTTCGTAGCCCATGGCTTTCCAAGAATCGTCGAAGGTTCTAACTAGTGATGGGGGAAGAGAAACGCTGAATCGTGTTACGCCCTTAGATGAAGTCATTTTGCGTTCACTGTTGAAGTTTAAATGGGCAAAAGCGTATAACTCTATTCAGTGTTACGTTTCAAGAAAAATATAACACTAAAAGCAGGGCAGAAAAATGAAAAAAACAAAAACCATCGCCTTCATCGCAATCATGGCAGCACTCGCCAACGTCATGTCCCTGCCACCACTCGCCATCCCACTCCAAATAGGCGGATACACATCAGCAGTCCACTTCTTCCAGCTAGCCATCTTCCTATGCGGCATCCTAGCTGGTCCCTACGCAGGTTTGCTCAGCGGAGCTGTCGGCAGCCTGTACATGAGCGTAACTAAAATCCCGTTTGTGGTTGGCGGAATCGCCATATTAGGCTTCAGCGTGGGATTGTTTGCCAAAAAAGTCAGGCCTGTTTTTGCGGGTTTGCTGGCTTGGCTGGTTCAGGCGCCATACGTTTTAGTAACCGATTACGTTTGGTTCACGCTTTTCGTGGGAAACTCTTCAGCCACGGCTTGGGCGATAGTTGTGCCGATAATGGTGAATTTGACGTTACAGGCGGTAATCTGCACTGTTTTAGCTGACGTCATAATTCACTACTTGAAGCGAACTGGAATAAACTTAGGTTAACAAGGGCAAACGTGGGAGGCAACTGGTAATTTGCGTTTTCTCCATTTCAGGTTTCATGCGAACCGCAGGTCGGAAACACGCTATATAATTTATATATATACAAAAAGCAATGAAGTACAGAGGATAACATGGCTTTAGGTGACCCTGCAACCATAACAGCGATAGTGATAGTGGTGACCATCGCCATCGTAATCGTCATCTACGCTATGAGAAAACTTGGGAAAACACCTGCAGAAACGCCTCGAAAATCTGAGTTGGAACCAGAGTTCAGGGGTTTACCTTTTAAGGTTACGAAGAGCGTGCAGTCAACCGATGCGTCCCATGCGAAGGATGAGCTGCGCATTCTTGAGTTGGAACGGGAAATTTTAAGCGACGCAATAAGACGGCTTTACGAAGCTCACGCGGAAGGGAAAATCAGTGAGCAAGAGCGGGAAAGACTGGCAAGCTCCTACAAAAGCCGCATGATGGCTGTCAAAGATTCCATGTCAAAAGACGAAACCATAGTGGCTTTGCATGAGCTTGAAGGCATGCAGGAAGACTTGATGAAGCTTTTCAGCGAACGCTTCGGAGACCTAAGCTCAAAAGTGGAAGAGTTGCGGTCGAAAATCGACGTGACACCTGTAAAGGAGATACCTGTGCAGATGCCGAAAACGCAGATGCCTGAAGAGTTGGAAGCTGGCGAAGAAGAGGAAAAAGCGAAACCGAAAAGGAAGAAGAAAGCTCCTTCAAAACCAAGTCCGAAGAGTGAAGCTGAGAAGAGAATCGAAGAGATCAGAAGCGAAGTGGAAAAAGTCTTAGACAAGCTGGGGCAGATGGAAATTGAATCCTAAACAGGAATGGGTTGAAGCGGCAAAGAGAAAAGCGGCTTTGGAAGCTGTAAAGCACATTAAAGACGGTTTTATCGTGGGTTTGGGGAGCGGAAGCACAGCTGCAATTGCCATAGAAGCCCTTGGAGAGAGAAAGCGAAAAGAGAAACTGAGCATACTTGGTGTTCCAACGTCTTATCAAGCGTTCTTGTTAGCGGTCAAACATGGGATTGCGGTGACCACGTTGGAAGAACACGATGTGATTGACGTAACCATAGATGGCGCAGACCAGATAGATCCCAAGCTGAACTTGATCAAAGGCATGGGTGCAGCGTTAGCCAGAGAGAAAATCGTGGCTTCAGCGTCGAAAATGAACGTTATCATAGCTGACGAAAGAAAAAAAGTAATGGTGCTCGGCGAAAATGAGCATCCTGTGCCAGTTGAGGTTTTACCCTTCGCCATCGCTTTGGTGAAGCATAGAATAGAGGAGTTCGGCGGAAAGGCTGTTTTGAGAGAAGGAAAGGGCAAGGTTGGACCTGTGATAACCGACAACGGCAACATTATCATAGACGCAAGTTTTGGACCCATAAACGATGCTGCAAAGCTTGAAAAGAAGCTGAAAATGATTCCAGGCGTGGTGGAAACAGGACTTTTTATAGGCTTAGCAAACACTGCGTACATTGGAACACCTTCTAGAGTAGAAACGATCAAAAAATAGAATAGAAATCTGTCAGGTTTAGTCAACTTTTTGAATGAAAAATTCTATGTGCTCTCTAGTGCTCGGAAAAGACTATAGCCCCCTTATATATAGATTAAAACATAGCTTGAACTTCAACTTGAGCGCTTGATTCTCTTTGGTTGGAGCTCGGGCGGGCTTTGATCCTGCGACCATTACCATTAGCCATAATTATCAACATAATAAAACTTTGGAATTAATTCAGCCAAAAAGCTTTGAAAGTCTTATAAATTCATAGCTACAAAAAAGTCACTGGTGAAATATAATGATAGTAGAATTAACAAATATCGTAGCTGGACTAATACTGGCAATGGGCATTTTACCGAACATTCCTGCTGTGGGAAAAAGCTTAGAGAAAGTGGCTAAATGGCTAGGCGGATTCCAAACCATAATCGGAGTCATAGCAATAATAATTGGAATACTGTACTTCGGGTTACAAGGAATAGTGGCAATAGTAGCTGGATTAATACTGGCTATGGGTCTCCTGCCAAACATACCTGCCATAGGAAAAGACTTAGCAAAAGCTGTAAAATGGTTAGGTAGCTTCCAAACAATCATTGGCGTAATAGCAATACTAATCGGAATATGGGGACTACTATTTTAATCCCTACTTTTTTATTTCATTTTTTAGTAAAGTTTTCTAGACGCTCCAAAACTCAATAGTCCAAGCCTTAATCCAGAAGTGGAGCCTCGGGCGGGCTTTGATCCCGCGACCATTACCTTACCAAGGTAACGCCCCACCAGGCTAGGCCACCGAGGCACAGCGAATTCTCTCTGAACAAAACGTGTGATATGAAATAAAGAGCTTACGGTTTCACGGGTTCAGCACCGCCACAAACTGCCCACTTTTTGGGATAGCGCTTAGAAGCTTAATTGTTTTAGTTCATTTTGGGAGATCGGCCCGATTCTGTATAAGACTTCGGGTTCATGTCCGTCGTTTTCAAAATCTTCTTCTTTAAAAAGCGTCTTTTTTTCGCATTTTGTATTCAGCAATTCTGCTAATTCACAGAAGTTTCTTCTAGACACTTCATTGGAGGGATTAACTGTGCCTTCAAAGAATTTGGCGTTTGCTATTTTGATTTGATGTAAAAGCATTCGTTTTTGCAGGTTGTAACCTCGGTAGTCTCGGTGAACAACGGTTTCCCAATTGAAAAAGGTGTCAGCCCTAGACGGCGGAACATAGCCTGAAGAAAACGCGATTATTTTGCCCTCATGTTCGACTACGACACAAGTATCTGAAAAATCTCTAGCGAGGAGAAAATAAGTATATCGAGAGTTTAATCCAACATAAGGTCTATTCGCTACGAGCAGCTTGTAAACTTCCTTTATGTCTTCCACTTTCACGTTTCTGATCTTGAAATCCAAGCCCTCTTCGCTTTTAGACATCTAAAACACTTAGCAAGTTAACTTTTGTTGTTTCTTCGCTCCAACCGCGTGTTTCCATTCGGTATAAGCGATATTTCATCATCAGCATCGGTTAACAATCTTTCAATACCTATCGCCTTTGTTTCGTCAGCTTCATCTAACTTCAGCTGCAAAGCACATTCATCACAGTCTCTGTCGCAGAAAATAGGTTCATAGCTGTCTGGCTCCTTGTACGTGGTGATGACTCCTTCGTAATTTCTTAAAACTACCTTGTTTGTGGAATAAGAAATAATGTAATTCGGCATAATGGGAATTTTCCCACCGCCACCCGGAGCATCTACGACGTAAGTGGGTACGGCAAATCCAGTGGTGTGTCCTACAAGGCTTTCTACAATTTCAATACCTTTTCCAATGGGCGTTCGAAAATGAGAAAGCCCTTCAGAAAGGTCACACTGAAACAGGTAATATGGTCGCACTCTGTTTTGCACGAGCTTTTGATTCAGCTTTTTCATAATTCGTGGGCAATCGTTTACACCAGCAAGCAACACAGATTGATTTCCCAACGGAATCCCCGCATCCGCTAACTTCCGAAGTGCCTCTCGAGCTGAATGCGTAAGCTCTCGCGGATGATTAAAATGAGTGTTCAACCATAACGGATGATGCTTTTTCAGCATATTCACCAGCTCATCGGTTATCCTATAAGGAAGAACAACGGGCATCCTTGAGCCAATTCGGATTATCTCAACGTGCGGAATTTTCCTTAACTCCGTCAAGATCCAATCCAGATAATCATCAGGCAACATGAAAGGGTCACCACCTGAAAGCAGAACATCACGGACCTCACGGTGGCTTTTAATGTAGCGAATGCCCTTCAGTATTTGCTCCTTCGAAGGAATATGATCAGGATCACCAACCTTTCTTTTCCGTGTACAATGTCGGCAGTACATAGAACAACGGTTACTGACCAAAAAAAGCACCCTATCTGGATACCGATGCGTAATTCCTTCAACAGGACTATCTTTGTCCTCATGCAAAGGATCGGACATGTCATATCTAGAAATTCTAAGTTCAGCTGGATTAGGAAACGCCTGCTTAAAAACAGGGTCATTACGAAAATTTTCTTTCTCGATTAAAGATGCATAATACGGGGTAATACTCACTGGAAACTTGCTGACAGTTATTTCAAGCTCTTCACGTTCCTTTTCAGTAAATTCAATCCCGGTCAACTTTTCAAAAGTAGCTATGTCTCTTATTGAATGCTCTAACTGCCACTTGTAGTCTTTCCAATTGCCGTCTGTTGTATGTTTGCTCACGTTTTGCGCGATAGATTTTTGATAGGTTGTAAGATTTTCGGTTTGTTCAATACTCACGATAATGACTCCAAATAAAAAACAAGCAGAAAATTTTGATAGAAAGCGCCTATCTCATCCCAAAGAGCTTGCTTTTTAGGTTTTTCTTGCGTTACTTGCGGCTACTTATATATCTTTATGTCTTAAAATGGAGTTTTATTTTTTTTTGGAGAATTCTTCTAAGAGAACTTCCGAAACAAGGAGTAATTTTTTCCAAGATAATTGCGAACATTTATTAGATGCCAACCGTAGAACGGACAGTTAATCGAGCTTACTGCCTTTTAGAATTATCGGCTAAGGCTATAATACTTGGGTTTTAAGCTTAGCAGAAACTTGAAACGGCTGTGATTGAGGAGGTGAAATCGTGCCTACACATGGTTCGCTATCTAAAGCGGGTAAAGTTAGAATGCAAACTCCTAAAATAGAACCAGCAACTAAAAAAAGCTCCGCAGGTCCAAGAGTTAGCAACCGCAAGTTATATCATAAACGTGTAGAATTATGCAGAAACATCGGTCAATTCAGAATGGGCAGGTACCGTCGCCGATAGACCTGCTGAAAAAACCAGAGAGATGTTCATACAACATTCGGAGCGTAATGTCTTGAAGTTAAGGCTGTTCATATCCAAAAGAAACGAATTAAACGATTATTCACAAAAAGGCTACATCAGATTCGTAGTTGTTGACTTAGACAAGTCTAAAGATTACCCAGTTAATTTCGTTTGCATACTGCCTAAAAACATCAAGGTAAGCGGCAAAAAAAACACCAAGTTTGAAAGAATCTTTGGAGACAACAGTTTAGATTTGGCTAAGAAGCTGTTGAGGCGTGCGTTAAGAGCAGAAGAGGACTGGGAAGTCAAAGCGGAAATCAGAAAACGTTTAGACCTGCTCAAGCCAAAACCACAATAGCGAATACAAAAGAAGCCTCACACATGACACCTCAACGACACGGAACGACAGCGCTATTCAGAAAATCGCTACGCGGATGCCCCTCAACAAATTTAAATAACCGATGAGCCTAATCTCAAGTTGTAATAATTCTTGACGGTGATTTGTGAATGAAAGAATTCTGCAACGAAGCTTATTACATGTTTTTCTCTACACTGGCAAATCGAACACGCTTAGCGATAGTTGATGTGCTAAGAAAAGACCGCAAAAGCCTTGCGGAGATTTCAACAGCTCTAGAACAAGAGGAAAACATCATCGCCCACAACCTTAAGCTTTTAGAGAAATGTGCAATAGTGCTCTCAGAGGGTTCTGGAAAAAAGAAGCGTTACTCTTTGAACAAAGAGGTCATTGCGCCGCTATCTGAACTTTTAGCTTTTCACGTAGACAAGTATTGCCCTGGATTTAAGGAATGCATACCCGCAGAAAAACTTAAAGAGTACATGAAAGCAGAAGCAGCAAAAACAACCTACATAGAACACGAATAAACTGTTGGATGCCTTCGGAAGCGGGTATCGCAGGCTGATTTTTGAGGGTTAAACAAATATTTAAGAGAAGACGTATTCTCAAATCTTAACGGCTTGACGGCGGGGGTCTCCCAGTCTGGTCAAAGGAGCAGGGCTTAGGACCCTGTCGCGTAGGCGTTCGTGGGTTCAAATCCCACCCCCCGCATTCGCGTTTTCATTTTCTCAGAAATCACTTTTCGGTAAGAATTTGCATGTCTGCTGTTGAGAAGTGTTTTATTGCTTTTTTGCCGTATTTTTCGGCTAATCTCCGCGCGTAAGTTTGCAGTGCGTTGAGAGCAGCAGCACCGCCAATCTTTTCCTCGAACGCCATCCTCATGACCCAACCCTTCTTTCGAAGATACCCTGTGCCAGTCGTTAGGTCTTCATTCTTCACTCCTTTTAAAGCAACACGTTCGCAGCAAACTCCAAATTCGGATAAAACCTTGAAAACAGTTTCTTCAACAAAAGACCAAATCGCCAGCGTCTTCTCTCTGCCTCGGTTAGCAATATAGGTTTCAGCGTCAACAACAAGGCTGGGGGGCTTCGCGTTCTCGAATTTGCCGTAATTTCCAAGTATCCACAGAAACCTCAAAACATGTGCTCTTTGGTTTTCAAGTTTGTGCTGTTGAGCAAATGTGTCAGTGTCCCGTAGTCCCAAAGAAGACTGTGCTAAGTTTGCGAGCAAGCTGTGAACCGCTTTGAAAGATTCTATCTCCGCCTTGGAGAAGGGCAGATTCTCTGGAAAAGCAGCGATTCTTGACTCAGATGCTGGAAGTTTTGCAGGCTCCACAATTTCGTCTGGCTTCAGCGAAGCACGAATAGACTCTAAACGACTTATTCCCTCGAAAGGTTCGACAAATGAGTGATACTCCTCTTCAGAAATCGGCGCGCCAAGCTTCGCCTCAATGCTCTCACGGTTCCAAGCGCCCGCCGTTGCTTTCAGCGTGTCACATGGAAAACAAGAGCAGTAAGCACAGTTTGCCACTCCAGTTCTGTCTACGCATCGACGTATCAGACATTTTCGGTTAGGCAACTTTGATTCTTTGGGGATTTCTGCGTCTGGAGTTTGGCAGGTTGCGCACGGCGTCTTAATTGGCATGTACCCGAGAATTCTCTTGGCTTCGTTTCTATACTGTTCAAAATCTTCAGCAGTTATGTCCTTCCGCGGGTAAGGCCCCCAAGGACACGCACCACAATCTATGCCACATTTAGAAACAAGGTTTGACACTTGTTGAAACCTCAAGAAACAAGCAGAGAAACGCAATAAAAGACTTCCTATAACAAACTGTGAAGGACAAAAAGCGCTCTGAAAATTCAAACTTCAACAAATACCGAGGAGTTTTGGATTTTGACAGGAAAAGTTTTCAGAGACTCACTTGTAACTGGTCCTAATGATTTCCCAGTTCTCACGTTGAATTTGGCGCTGTGAAAACCGCAAATCAGCGTATCGCCTTTGAGGCTTCCAAAGAAAAGCGGATACCCCATGTGAGGGCAATGATTATCAAAGGCATAAAACTTGCCTTCAACGTTTACTACAAGTATCTCTTTTTCTTTCACGGTGAAAACCTGCATTTGATTCTTTGAAACATCTTTAGTTTCTGCGATTTTGACGTATTCACCCACATCACTCACCCTTTTTTTCATTTAATTCTTGAGGAACAGCGGTTTAAGCAAATAAGGTATCTAACAGCATCATAACAACAAACCCCGCAATCAAACCGAACGTGGCTTCCCTTTCAAATCCTTTCTTGTGACTTTCAGGGATAATCTCATCGCTTACTACGAAGAGCATGGCGCCAGCAGCAAAGGCAAGACCCCAAGGCAGAACTGGCTGAAAAATTGTGATCAAAGCCACGCCGAGTAAACCGCCTAGAGGCTCGACGAGTCCAGTCATCGTTCCATACAGAAGAGATTTGCGCCGACTGTAACCTTCTCTCACCAAAGGTAAAGCAACCGCTAGCCCTTCAGGCATGTTTTGCAATCCAATCGCCAGCGCTATCACAAGACCAGCCGCCACGTCTCCGCCCCCGAAGCTTACGCCCACAGCTAAGCCTTCGGGGAAATTGTGAATCGTTATGGCGAGAACAAAAAGCCACACTTTTGACAGTTTTGAAGGGGGTCCTTCTGCACCTAACGCAGGATGAAAATGCGGAACGAAACGGTCGATCAGATGCAAAACCAGCGCGCCTAAGATAATTCCGAAGACGACCACAAGCGGTCCGCTTAGGTCGATGGCTGGGACTATCAGGCTAAAAGCGGTGGCTGCCAGCATGACCCCTGCTGAAAAGCCGAGCATGACGTCCAGAAGCCTGTCTGAAATTCGTTTGGTAAACAGCACTGGCAGGGCTCCTGCGCCTGTTGCTAATCCAGCTAACAGACTGGCAACTAAGCCATACCAAATTATCTCCGCATCCATAAATCTCACACGGCACTCTTATTGTGTTTCATCCACTAATTATTTTAGTCTCTCAAAAAATGGGAGCGGTTTTTGTTTTGTTATGTACTTCACTCGATGTGGCGGAATTTTTGAGTGTAAGGGCCTTCTCCTGGTGTTCTTCGTCTGAAGTGTCCTGAAGGTCTTCCTTCGAGCATTTCTTGGAACCATGCTTCATGTTCTACTTCTTCGTTAAGTATAGCTAATGACAAATCATAGGTCCTTGGGTCCTTCCCGAAGGTCATGTTGCATATTTCCGTGTAAACGCGGACGGCGCATCGTTCCGCTTCTAGTAGGACTTTTAGAACTGCTTTGGTGTCGCTGGGGTCTTTTGGAAGGTACGCGGCGGAACAAGCGGCATCATCGTGGAGTTCTCTGAGGTCTCGGTAGAGTTCCCCGCCCAACTCGTAGATTCGGGGTGCGAGGGTTTCAAAGTGAAGCCTGTCTTCGAGCCTTGCGTCTTCAGCGATTTCCTTAACTGTTTCTCCGTCGAGACCTGTGCAGTGCATTCTCAGAAGAGTGTAATAATAATAAGTTGTGAACTCGGCTGCAGCGGCTTTCTTCAGTTTGTCTATCAAAGCGTCCACATTGACGCCGGCTTTTTCTACCATTTCTCTGCCTACATTGGTTGAGTATTTCTTTTCCATTAAGTTGTCACCTCCCTTCTAAGGTCTCATCGTTTATTTTAAAAAACAATAACTGTTATTAGATAAGAATCATTATTATTTAAGGGTTACGCCATGCTAGAAAATCATTTAAACGACAGCCTTATGGCATATACCCTTAACCCGTGATACTATGGACGACCAACAGCTCATAAAAAAGCTTCACAGCAAAGGCTACAAAGTCACGCCGCAACGATTAGCCATCTGCAAGCTTATACTTTCAAGCAAGGACCATCCATCAGCCGAACAAATCTATCACGAAGTCAAGAAAACGTACCCCACCATCAGTTTAGCCACGGTTTACCTCACATTAGACCTGCTCAGGAATTTAGGTCTCGTGCAGGAACTAGGATTCAGCGACCGAAGCGCAAGGTACGACCCAAACAACTCGCCACACATCAACATCATCTGTCCAAAATGCGGAAAAATCTACGACTATGAAGCTGCGAGCGTCAAGAAATTCTGGTCTCAAATAGTTGCAGAAACTGGTTTGACACCAATACGACAGCGCTTGGACCTATATGTGCTCTGCGACAAATGCAACAAGAAAACTAGCAAAATGACCAAACAAAAGCCCTAGAAAACTTGCTCAGCTTCCTTTTTCACAACTTCAGTTTCGAAAAGCTCACGCTATGACCGCGAAGACGTTTTCCTTTGGAGAAGCGCGTTCACAGCGTTGACGAGTTCTTCGCATGCGACTCGTCTGTCCTCCACGGAGCCATCAGTGTCCAAGTCCTCCACTTTCTTCTCCAGATTCTGCACCTGCTCGATGATGGTTTGTTTCTTTTTCTCATACTCGTCGTGGAGTTTTTCCTGCTCAACCTCAAGAGCCTTCACAACAGACTCAACTTCACTTTTAGCAGCATCCAGTTTCCGCGTCAACTCTGCCATTTTATTCGACTTAGCCCTTCTCGCGAAAGGATTGATGCCCGTTTTCATGCGGCTTGTCTCGTCAAGTTCTTCTTCGAAATCATGGACTTTGCGGGTTAAGCGTTTGATTTCTCTGTTTCTTTTTGACGCTAGTTTTTGGGTTGCAAAGTCATATTCCGTGTCGCTCTGAACAAGGAGATTATTCTGTTTCGCAAGCCTTCGTGTAGTCTTTTCGAGAACAGCTTCCTCGCGTCGTCTCTTGGAAAGTTTGAGTTCAACGTTAGCGATTATTTGTGAGTGTTTCTTCACGAATTCTTCATCCACTTTTACGGCTGGATTCGACTCAAACTCTGAAAGGACGCTTTTCAGGCTCAACAGCCATTCGTCAAAATACTTACTGAAAGGATAAAACGCAAAAATCTGACCTCCAAGGCTGTTCAGCCTGCCGAGAGTTTTCTCCACAGCCTCCTCGGAAGTGGGAGCCTCACTCTCTTCCAGCAGATACTTGCCGCCAGAACGATGTTTCTGTCCTTTCCGCTTCGCCTTCTCATGGTGCAGTTTTCTGCGTCCTCGCCTAGTGTTGCGACGTGAACTTATTTGAGGTCGATAGCTCATGAACGAACCCTTCTTGTTTTAAGGATAATTAAGTAACGACTTGACTGTTAAGAGTTACTGCCAAACTGAAACCATGTTTTCTGAGAGTTAAGGCAGCCGTCTGCACGAAACAAAAAGTGCACAACAAGCCGCGAGCGCCCTTCAAGTGGAAACGCCTCAAACCTTATTCTTTCATTCGCTTAGCTTTTATGGCGGATAGTTTTCCGCCCGCTTTAAGCATGCTTTTTTCACGGTCGCTGAGGTCAAGCTCAACCTGAATCTCTGAGCCTTTCGTGACGCTCTTCACGCAAAGACTCCGCCTTAAACCCTTAACCTCTAACTCTAGCGTGTCTCCTTGAGCAACTCCCGCGTAGTCTTGTTTATCCACGAAAGCCAAGGGAACAATCCCGAAATTAACCAGGTTTGCAAGATGTATCCTCGCAAACGACTTAGCTATAACAGCTTTAACCCCGAGATACTTAGGCGCTAACGCCGCATGCTCCCTTGAAGAGCCCTGACCGTAGTTTTCTCCGCCAACAATGAAACCACCGCCCTTCTTCAGAGTCCTGTCTGCAAAACTTGAGTCAACATAGCGGAACGTGTGCTTGCTTATCTCGGGAATATTGCTTCGCAACGACATGACTTCTGAACCACCCGGCAGAATATCATCGGTTGAAACGTTATCGCCCAGCTTCAACAAAACTTCTCCCGTGAGCTTATCTGGAATCGGCGGAAAATTGGGCAACGGCTTTATGTTTGGACCTCGCCTGATTTCGCCAGTGAAAGGTCTTTCTGGAAAGATGAACATGCTGTCGTCAACTATGACCTTCTCTGGCAGACCTATCTCAGGGTATTCCCCAAGTTTTCTCGGGTCAGTTATCTCACCGTATATTGCCGAGGCAACCGCCGTCTCTGGACTCGCCAAATAAACTTGGGCGCTCTGCGTTCCTGACCTGCCCTTAAAGTTGCGGTTGAAGGTTCTGATGGATACCGCGTCGGTTTGAGGCGCCTGCCCAACCCCGATACAAGGACCACACGCGTTCTCCAATATTCTGGCTCCCGCGCGGATAATATCCACGAGGTCGCCGCTCGCGGCTAAATTCTCCAAAACCTGTCTGGAACCCGGCGAGATGGTGAGGCTTACGCGGGCGCTGATTTTTTTTCCCTTCAAAAGCGCGGCAACAGTTTTCAGGTCGCGAAATGAAGAGTTGGTGCAGCTGCCGATACAGACTTGGTCCACAGGTGTCCCTTCCACATCACGAACTGTTTTCACGTTGTCTGGACTGTGAGGCAACGCCATCAAGGGTTCAACTTCCCCGAGGTTTACGTCAACAACTTCGCTGTACTCAGCGTCGTCGTCAGCTTTAAGCTCAATCCACTGGTCCTCTCTTCCCTGACTGCTCAGAAACGCTTTTGTAACTTTATCCGAGGGAAAGATTGACGTTGTCGCCCCCGTTTCTGTGCCCATGTTTGCTATCGTCCCCCGTTCAGGAACGCTCAAGGTTTTAACGCCAGAGCCGAAGTACTCCAAAATCTTGTTAACCCCGCCTTTCACAGTCAGTTTTTTCAGAACTTCCAGTATCACGTCTTTTGCTGAAACAAAAGGCGAAAGCGCGCCTGTCAACTTCACGCCCATAATGCTTGGCATCTGCAGGTAGAAGGGTTCTCCAGCCATGGCAGCGGCAACATCAAGCCCTCCAGCGCCTATTGCGATCATGCCCCCACCTCCCGCGGTGGGCGTGTGACTGTCGCTGCCAAGCAGCGTGTAGCCAGGTCTGGCGAAACGTTCCAGATGAATCTGGTGGCAGATGCCGTTGCCGGGGCGCGAGAAAACAACGCCGTATTTGGCTGCGACATCCTGCAAGTATCGGTGGTCATCAGCGTTTCTGAAATCGTTCTGCAGCATGTTGTGGTCAACGAAGCTTAGGCTTAACTTCGTCTTGACACGGGGAACGCCCATGGCTTCAAACTCCAAGTAAGCCAAGGTTCCAGTGGAATCTTGCGTGAGAGTGTGATCTATCCTCAAGCCGACCTGTTCACCCGTCTCCATTTTTCCTTCAACGAGATGCTGCGCGAGGACTTTCTCCGCCAAGGTTTTGCTCATACATTTTTCTCCTAGGGACTTTTCAAGTCGCGAAGCGAAACTTAATTCTTAATCAAAAATGGCACGTCGGAAATTTAAGTTTCGTGTAAGATCATGTGTTTTCGATAATCAAGGCATCAAAATTAGCCAGTGAAAATTCCGAAACAGTAAAGGTTATGGGTTCCACACCTAAATAAGAAAGGGGATTGAAGATGTCGTTCAAAGCAAAAATGGAAGAGGCTGCAAAAAATAAAGAGTCCCGTGTGGTTTTGGCACTTGATTTTCCTTTCCGCAACCCAGAGAACCGCGAAGAACTTCTCGCCAAAGCCCAAGATATTCTGGAAGCAGTTCACCCGTACGTGTGCGCCGTGAAAATCAATCATCATTTGGTTCTTCCTCTTGGCACGTTCGATGGCGTGCAACGACTCGTAACACGAATCCACGAGAAAGGGCTTCTTGCAATAATGGATTGCAAAGCAAACGACATCGGTGCAACCAACCAAGTTATAGCGGAGTACTATTACGCCGCGGGTTTTGACGCTTTAATAGCTAACCCTTTCGTAGGCTGGGAAGAAGGCTTAAAACCCATCTTTGGCATAGCGCGCAAGCTTCAACGCGGTGTAATACTCCTCGCGTACATGAGCCACAAAGGAGCAAACGAAGGCTACGGTCAGACAATATACGACGAAGAAGCAGGCACGAAAACTGCACAGTATGTTTCATTCGCAAAAAAAGCCCTAAAATGGGATGCGGACGGCGTGGTGGTTGGCGCCACTTACCCTGAAAAAATAAGGGAAATCCACGAAATACTAAGAGAAAACTTGCCCATATACTCGCCTGGGATAGGCGTTCAAGGCGGAGCCGTGGAAACAGCGTTTAAAGCAGGTGCCCGCTATCTCATAGTGGGACGAGGAATAACCCTCGCAACAAATCCAAGCGCGGTAGCTAAAAGGCTCTGTGCGTCAATAAAGCGCGTTAGATGAGGGTGTTTAAGCAAGATTTTGGATGTGCGGGTTTTATCTTCCGCGTTTTTCCCAGAGTTCCTTTCTCAGCAAATCCCTGACCGCTGAGCGTATGACCGAGCTTCTGCTTGGATACATGTTGGCTCTTACAAGTTCATCTAACCCTTCCAGGTAAGCTTCTGGTAACAGGACGGTTACAAGTTTCATGTTTTTCCCCTCACTATGTTAGTTAGATAACATGTGACAAATATAAGATTTAATCCGAAGCGGAACATAATATGAAGCCTAGACCGCTTACTGTTCGCTGTCGCTCTGAGCCAACAGCTTTTCGTCTTTGCGGCTTTTGCCTCTTAGACCACCTAGGCGCATGCAAAAAGGAGGAACGCAACGAGAAAACACTACAAATTGAAAGGCGAAAAAAGCTATTATCGTCTTGAACCAGAATGACGCAAACCCTGCGAGCACGGTCGACGCTGCGCTATAGCTCAGCGGAATGCCGAGAATCGTGTAAACGCTGCTTGAAACCACTTGGGCGAATCCAGCAAGAGCTACTCCTTGGGTTTGCAGGTTCATTGAGATAATGTTGGTGATTATGACCTTGTCGGCAGGCACTATGTAATTGATGGATACAAAAATCAGGAACAGCGCCATTATGTCGAAACTCCACGCTACCATTTGAAAAAATGCTGTTTGGAATAACGCTTTAGGATCTGTCTTTAAGGTTGTTATTCCATCATGGTACTCTTTCAGTATTTTCTCGATTCTTTTCTCGAAATCTCCAATGTTGGCAGGGCGTCGTCGTATGAACGCGTACAAACGTTTGAACGCTCTAAGTATTTTCTTGGTTGCGTTGAGGTTTATGCTCAAGTAAATAATTACTATCAAAGGCAAAGTTAAGAGCGCCATCGCTGTGCCAATTGTTATTAAAACTCCGCTGTCTAAAGTGTAATTTATCGCTAGAAGAAGCAATCCAAAAATGGACAAGCCTATAACTATCAACAGCTCAAGAACGTTTTTTATGACTATTGAAGACGCTGTTCTTCCGCCATCTATCTTTGGGTTCCTTGAGAGCAGATAAGCCTTGAACGCGTCGCCAGACCAGCCTCCAGGGATAATGGCGTCTACGAAAATTCCAACCCAACTTAAGTTGAAGACCAAGCGGTAGTTAACTTTTATTGTGAGAGCGCCAAGCAAGCGATGCCATGCTAAAGCGTTGAATGCGACGCCTGCTAAAACACAGATGAAAGCCATGCTGTAAAAGAAAAGATTTGTCCTCACTATTACCGACGCAACACTTACGATGTCAGTGAAGAAATAGAGGTAAAGAAGAAAGACGGCGAATCCTATAAACGCGAAGAGGGAGACCCATTTCCTAACCGACCGACTGAAAGCAAGCTCCATGTCAACGCTACCCCCTCACATATTATATTCTCAGCGTTTCATAAAAACATGCTTGAAGAAATCTGTTTCAAACTCAACAATTTTTTCCAGCAGAATTTTCTACGCCTCTTTTTCTTTGTAAATTCTCGGAAAAGATTCGATTAAAAACCTTTTCTTTATATAAAATAGTTATGAACGCCCCCAGTAGACTTCGCAGAGCTAATAGCGTCTACACCATAACTTTGCTCTTGGGAATGCTTACTTAAAATCGTGTGACTGGGCTGACGTAATCAAAAACAGCCGCATTTTTTCTGCTATGTGAAGTTGGCTTTCAAGCTATTTATAAGGGAGGGGGGTAGCTCTCGAACGTCTACGCGTTAAGTGGTTTTTTGAAAAAGGTCTCAGCTATTCTTAGCTCCTGGACAGTGTTGATGTTCACGGCAACTTCTTTTCGGTCTGACACGCAGATTTCCTCGTCTAATTCCTCCTCGTCAATCCTTCGACCATCAATCACGTTTATCCCAGCCGGAACTACACGCCTGTCGTCCAATTCAAACCCGTACTTTCCGATTAAGCCGAGCTTCTCCTTTGTTTCCATAGACACAACCACGCTCAAGGCAGGTTTTCCGCACCGTTCATAACACTCCACAATCGCATCGATGACCTCAGCCGTTATCAGTGGAAGGTCAGCCCCAATAGCCAAGACGTTTTGCAACCCCAAGGTTCTGATAGCGTATCCCATGTCATAGACATACTCTTTACCCGGTGTTTTGATAACGGAAACTGGAAACTGCCGCATAAGCTGAGCGGTTTTGGGCGTGTAATCGCTAACTGCCACCACGATAGCGCTGACTTTTTTGGCGTTTTTCAGCGCCACAAGAACGTGTTCGATGACGGGTTTGCCGCCCACGTGGAGCAAGGGTTTCTCTTCCGAAAGCGCCATGCGAGCACCTTTTCCGCCAGCCATGACAAGCGCAGTTACAGCCATCCCATCACCGCCACCAAAGTTATTAACGAAACCATACGCGTGAGCTCGTTTGTTGCACCTAACACGTCGCCTGTTACACCCTTGAAGTGCCTGTGGGAAATTTCAACCATAATGAGACTCGTTATAATAGCCGCTAACACAGTTACGACACCTGCGAGCCATAGTAACGGTACGGCGAATCCGAAAGAAATCGCCAACGCAGCAATCAAGCGGGCAGCGCCTTTCTTTCCGTGCATGGCTTCTAAGAAAGAGGAGCTCATTCCTTGGTGAACTGCTTTTCCAGCCCAAGCTCCGACGACCATGGAGAGTTTTGCTGAAACCTCAACCACTACCAAGCCTTGGATGATTACGCCCGTGTTTAGTTCAGCTATAGAGAAGGCGGTTATCAAGAAAGTCATTATTCCCAACGATAAGCCTCCAGCGCCAGTCAATTGGTCGTGCATTATTTCGATTTTTCTTTCTGGAGAACCATGAGCCATGACCCCGTCGCCGAAATCCAGCAAGCCATCGGTGTGATGAAGCCCAGTGGTAAGTAACAGAACCCCAAGCACTAACGCGCCAACCACTAAACTTGGGAGAACCTGGGAAGTCACCCAACCGAATAATCCAGCTAACAATCCGATAAAGGCGCCTATCAAGGGAAAAAGAAACATGCTTTTCGCAGCGTCGGTCAGCATATCTTCGTCCATGCGTACTGGGATGGCGGTGAGAAAAGAAAAAAGGTTCTTTATCTCTTTAAGCATTCAGCCTCATCACTTTGTTCCCATTAGCAACGCGTAGTTTCTCTCAATCTCTCTAAGCAGCACATCCTTAGTTACGGCACCGCCTACTTTAGCCATCGCGGCTATGGCAGCGCCTCCAGCCCCAACACCTTCTTTCACAACGCCCTTTTCATAAGCCTGTAGACCCGAAAATCTAGATGGAGCAAAGTCTAAGTCAGCCGCTAAGATGGGCACATCAGAGAACTGCGAAACTATGCCGCTAAGGTCTGATGAGCGGTCGCTTGTCACCCATCTTGTTGTGCCGATAGCCACGTTGCACAGAACATCCGAGTTCAACGCGTTGACAACGGCTAATACGGCGCTCATCTGGGTCCCTCCAGCCATCAAAACAGGAACTTGTGCAGCGGCACCTATCACTAACCCTGCAAACGCGGGCATCATAGGGTCGCCCAAGCAGGAGACTGCCTTAATCGGATTCTTAGCTAAACTGCCGAAACTCTCTCCTGAAGCCGCTAATCCTGCCTTGACAGTTTCGGTTTTTAACCCGTGCGGATTATCAGGCATGCTGCTGCTGACTTTTTCGTCGGCGTTTACGCCCATAGCCGACAGAACGCCCAACGCTGTTGTTGTGCCCCCAGGGATGCTTTCGCCGATTACAAGGTAATCAGCAGTTTTAGCCAAGTGTTCACCAGCTAAAGTCGCTCGTTCGATGACTTCTTCAACGTCATCAACTGCGCTTCCAGTTCGGATATCCCTTCCAAGTTTTCCTCCCAAATCCAAAAACGGAATCTGAGGTTTCACCTTCAATCCTCCGCTGGCAACCAGCACAGGTATATCCGCAAGCCTCAAAGCCGACATAGTTATCAAAGCTGGCGTAGGAATCCCATCGGGAGTCACGGGCACACCGTTGATGCATTTGCACTTGCCCAGAAGAAGCAGTTCAGCGTCCGCGGGTGGCGTGTAATCAGTGAACTCAGGATGTTTTCCAGCCGCAGAGATTCCTGGAATCTTGGCGGTTTCTGTCGTGGCTATGGTGCACACAAAGAGCGGTTTCTTTCCTTCCAACTCTTTGACGAAGGCTTCTGCTTTGAATTCGTTATGGGCTAACAGCACGTCAAAGACTTTTTTCATCTGCCTGAATTAACTCCCTTTTGGCTTAACCTCAAAGCGTTTGATTACTAAACGACCGTGACCGTTCAGCTTTGTCTTTTCGCTTTCAAGGATTTCTATGCGCTTCTTGAACAATGGACCATCTGTTACGAACGTGTGGAACTCACCCCGTTCGCCGCAGGGATCAACCGTGCCAAGCTTAAGCAAATCGTCAAAAAACTCCTTGTTTACCTCTCTTCCAAGCCATTCCATTCCCAGCACATCCGTTTTTACTCTAACCACAGTTGCTTTGAAACCGTAGTTTATGAATTCGCTGAGGATCTGTTGTGTGTCACGGTGCCAAAGAGGCTTTACTGGTGTTAACTCCACTTCTTTGCAGACGCGGTCTAGCCAACCTGCCTCATGCAAGGCAACGTCGTACACGTCTCCCGTCACAATTCCTTCCACGCCCTTCGCTTTCATCTGCAATAATGCCTTCTTGAAATCCTGCTCGTAAGTATCAGGCGTAGTCATCCACTTCACTATCGGAATCTCGATGGCCTGCGATTGGGCGTCCAGCATGTCAGAACGGATCATGTGGAAATTCGATTTGCTCGGGTCGGACATCATGATTAGAAGCTGCGAAACGTCATGACCTTTTTGAATAGCCTTGTAACATGCAAAGCAGCTGTCTTTGCCGCCACTCCACGAAGCAACAATTTTCATACAATTTTTTCCTCCTTAACTTTTCTCACCTTTACCCTTTATTTTAGTTTCTTTCGGAATTTTTTCAGGTTTCAGGTGATCGAGAAGTCTGTCTCTTTCTTCTTTGGCTATTTTTATATTTTCGACAGATACGTTAAGCATAGATAAAAGCTCGTTTTGGTCCTTTACAAACTCGGCGCCGTTGCTTTTCAACTCGGTAAGCAGCGTTTTTGCTTTTCCTCCGGTGAAATCCCTTTTTTCAATGGGCACTTCTTCAATGACGAAAGTTGGGATGCCCCTCTCCAAAGCGGCTAGAGCAGCCTCTAAATTCTTTAGATTGCCATCTCCAAACGGAACAGAAGTCAACACTACTGTGCTGGCTTCACTTATCATCGCCAAATTAGCCTTGTGAGTTTTTTCGGTTATTGGAGAAAACGGCGCCTCAGTGGTGACGGGGATTTTCAGAAACTGTGCCGTCTCAAAGTCCGTGTCTAACACGTTAAGAACCCCAGCAGTAACGCTGTAACCTTCGTCCAAAAGAATCTTCATAAGCGTTGTTCCGGTGCCAGCGCCGCATATCAGGTGAATTGAGCACTTTTTAACTGGAGAAGCTTTTTGGGGTGAAAGAGGAACAACAAACACAGAGTTTGTGACGAGATGCTTTTGCACTATAGCATCAACATTAAACACGCTCTTTATGTTCTCACTCGTCAGAACATCAGTCAGACTTCCAGCGGCAAAAATCTTGCTATCCTTGAGCATAATAGCTGAGTTACAATAACGTGCAGCTAAGTTGAAGTCGTGAAAAACAGCCAACACCACCAACTTCTCTTTCACGCAAAGGTCTTTGACGAGATCCATAATTTCCAATTGGTTCATAATATCCAAATGCGTCAAGGGTTCATCCAGCAACAAAATCTTGGGTTCCTGAGCCAAAGCGCGGGCGATTATTACGCGCTGTTTCTCGCCTCCGCTTAACTCGTTTATGGGTCTTTCTGCCAAATGCCAGATGTTGGTCAGGTTCATGACTTTTCGTGCAACAGCCATGTCCTTCTCGCTTTCCATTTGGAACCGTTTCATGTGGGGGTTGCGTCCCATAAGAACTATGTCCAACGCGGAAAAGTTAAAACCGATGCTGGTTTCCTGTGGGACAACTGCCATCTGCTTTGCAACATCCACGCTTTTGAGAGAGTAGATATCGGTCTCATTGAGCAGGATAGTGCCCTTATGGGGTTTGAGACTTCGGCTAATGCTTTTGAGTAAAGTAGTTTTTCCAGACCCATTAGGTCCAAGAATCCCCACGAAGTCACCGCCCTTAACTGAAAGGTTCACGTCTTCAAGAACCTTGACAGATCCGTAGCGGCATTCGACGCCGTCAACGGTTAACAACACCAAATTTGCCACCAACCTCTCACGATGCATAGCCCCCTTTTTTCCTCCTTAAGAGGAAAATGAAAAAAGGTCCACCAAAAAGCATTGTTATTATACCAACGGGGAATTCACCGGTTGACAAAAATGGAGTCTGTATAACCCGAGCGATATCATCACAAATCACCAAGTATATCGCGCCAACCACAGTTGAAGTGGGCAAGAGGATGCGATGGTCAGGCCCAATTAACAGTCTAGTCAAGTGGGGAATCATTAAACCCACGAAGCCTATAAGCCCGGAGATGGAGACTGCTGCCGCTGTTGTTAAAGAAGCCAACACTAGAAGAATCTGTTTCGATCTCTCAACATTTACCCCTAGGTGATGAGCAGTTTCCTCGCCCATAGAAAGCACATTGAGATCACGAGCGAAGAAATACGAGGCCACGATGCCTAATACTATGATAGGCAGCACCGACCATATGCTTTGCCAGGGAACGTTTGAATAACCCCCTATTAGCCAACCGACGATGTTGGCAAGCTCATTGCCGGCTAATATCTCCAAAAGCCCGACGATTGCAAACCCGAAAAAGTTAACGGCTATTCCATTAAGCAACAACGTTTCCACTGGCACCCTTGAGCCAACGCGTGAAATGTTGTAAACCAGAAACATAGCTAAAAGGGCACCAACGAAAGCCGCAACCTGCAAAAGACCCAATCCGAAAAAGGCGAAACTTATGCCGGAAAGTATAGCGATGGAAGCGCCGACTGCTGCTCCAGCCGACACGCCCAGTACGTATGATTCCGCCATAGGATTCTTGAATACTCCTTGGTACAAGACGCCTGCCGCTGCTAAAGCTGCGCCAATTATAACGCCTGCTATTACTCTTGGCAAACGGTAGATAAGGATTATGTTTTCCTGTTGGGGCGTGATTGATGACAAATCAATATAATCGCCCAAAAATGGAATTCGCTTGCCTAATATGGCGAGAATATCTGAAAAGGAAATGGGCGTTCTTAGCTCTGAACCAAAGTTTAGAGACACTATGACTATTATTATTAAAGCAGCAACCAAAAGAAGCACAATAAGTTTCCATCGCGAAGTACGCCGAAAAAAGGTGCTTTCAACTTGGTCCTTGCTCATTGTACCCACACAAAAAAGAGAGGTAGTTTAAAAGAGTTCAGGATGAAAGAACTCAGCCATTTGCTCTATTGCGTCTACGACTCTGGGACCTGCCCTTTCTATGAAGTTAGGGTTGATTTGGTAAATCCTGTCGTTTTGTACAGCGTTCATTGTGTCCCATCCTGGTCGCTTCTTGACATCTTCCAATGCTGCCTGAGTCCCGGTGCCCATGCCTTCAGCGGGCAAAACAATGACATCTGGGTTTCGATCGATGAGCGCTTCAACTTGATACTGGTAATAGTCTGTCGGCTGGTCTCCGAAAATGTTTGTTCCACCTGCTTTTTCTATGAGTTCATTTTGCCAGGCTTCTGCGCCGATAGTCCATGATGAAGTGGTTTCGTAATAAGTCTCATAGTAAACTTCCGGCTTCGTAGCATTCGCCACTGTTTCAGCTACAGCGTTGATCCTGCTTGTTAGATTGTTTATGAGAGCGGCTGCCTCCGCCTGTTTGCCTGTTGCGTTCCCAACGAGTTCAATATTATGTAAAATACCATCGACACTGGTTGGGTCTAACACTAAAACCTTGTACCCATAATCGCGTAAGGTGTTCACATTATCCTCTTGGACGCCACCGCTCGCAAGAATCAAATCTGGATCAAGAGAAATAATCACTTCCATATTCGGGGACGTAAAATCACCAACGCTGCTCATGTTGCCTGCCGCGATCCAAGCCGCGAAATCATATGGATAATCATCGTAGGTTGTAACTCCCACGACTTTGTCGCCTGCACCTATCGCATAAAGGATCTCAGTGCAACTCGGCGCAACCGAGATAATCTTTTCAGGATAAGCCGTTAGGCTGGTTTTGTCACCATGGTCATCCACCAAATTCTGCAAAGCCTCAAGTTCTTCGCCAGAAGGCTGTCCCTGATAGTAGACGTAAATAAACGCCGCTGAGGCGATTAAAACGATGATGACTACTGTTGCAATTAGGTATTTGGTGTTCAAAGTGTTACTTTCTCCTTGGACGGTTTATCCAACCTGTTCTAATAAACGTTTCTCCAAACACATAATATTTAAAACAAACCCCACCGTTAGAGTGTGCTGATTAACATGAACTCCGAAACTCTTCCTTTACTGGCGTATCTGGAAAAAAAAGGCATATCCCTGAAAGACCTCGTAAACACGGCGCTTGAGCTGTTTGTTCCCCATCCTGGCTTAGAAACAGAAGAAAAAGCTGCCGAAATGCTCCGAGAAGAATTTCTCGATGCCTTGTCAGACGTGAATGTTTCCTGTCTAGAAGTGGCTTGCTTCCGAGCACAAGAAGACGCCGAAAACGGTTTGATACCAGGACTTTCCAAAGAACGGTTTATGGGACGCCCAGGACTGGTAGCTGACGAGTTGCTGGGATTAGCTATAGCCAACTACATCGCAGGAGTAAAAGGGATTTTTGAATTCACGCGGTTTGACCAAGCCAAACCTGGAATCCTGAAGAAGCTGGGGCCAATCACAAATGACGCCATAGGCGGGTTAGTCGCTGGTGTATCATCTAACGTTTACACGCGAGCTTTTAGGAACGCAAAATAAATTACCTTTTAGCCTTATCAGGTGGCTTTTTTTAAAGCAGTGAAAAAACCGTGGCAATCACAAGCTGTAGCCACTACAAACTTGTCTTTCTTTTCAACTTGAACGAAAAACTCTAGGAGTTCACTGCCTTTGAGAGCGCCCATGCCCGGAGCCAGCTGATAACTAATTAGAATAATGCCTTCAGGATACGCGAATTTCATTAGTTTATCCATTGTGCACGGTTTTCTTTTATGCGTGGACGGGCAAACTTCTGGCGCCTCACACTTTTCCAAGCATTCTTTATCTCTGTTGTAGCTAAGGATGAGGCTGCCTTTTCCAGCTTGCAGGACAACTGATGGAGGCAAGTTGGCGAGGATGCAGTCTATCACCTCATCCCACGGCGCAAACTGGAACTTGCTCTTTGCCAGTTCAGCCGCTATGTGTATAGGAGCGGTGGGAAACACGTACTCAGGTTTCAGGCGCTCTATTAGCTCTAAAACTTTAGCAATGCCTCCTTCAAAGAAGTGTTCGCCTTCTGTGCCAACATGGGCAGCAGATTTAAGCCCATATCTCTTAACGGCAAGGCAGGATGGGTCTTTATCTACCACCACGAACCCTCGGCGATTCTTCCTAAGATATTCGACAGCTATGCACCCGTATTTTCCGCCTCCAACGATGATATCCATTCTTGCCCACTTCAGCGTGCTGATCACTAATTGGCTATGATAGGGTCAGCTAGTCGCATTATAAAACGTTACCTCTAAATTGAAAAAAATCAAGCCGACAAAAAGATATGCACATAGGCTGGCGCTTCATCAAATAATCTTTTCGAAATCGCTTTTTTCTTGGGTTACCAGAAGATTATAATAGGTTGCTTGTCGAGGAAATTACACAGTTGGAATGCCATGGTTCAAACAAGCCTGTGCATCGTCACCCACACCTTTCTGCCTCACGTAGGCGGTATCGAAAGGGTTGTTTACGAACAGTGCAAACGGTTGATGCAAAAACAGTTTGAACCCATGGTCTTGACGCATAGAAATTACACGGAAAAGAATTACGTTTATGACGGAATAAAAGTCCGATGTTACGATTCGATGAACCTCGGCTTCAGGCTTGGGATTCCGTACGCCATTCCGCAGATAACCAGCCTCAAAACCTTTTTGGAGTCAATCAAATCCAGCGACCTCATACACGTGCACGGTCACCCGTACCCATCATCCTTAATTGCGGCAAAAATCGCAAAAAGATACTCCAAACCGTTGGTGCTAACTCAGCATAACACATTCATAGCGTACGCAGGCATCGTTTGGGATCACGTTGAGTGGCTAAACGACTATGCTATCGGAAAGCAGGTTCTGAAAGAAGCTGACAAAATAGTCGTTGTAAGTAATGCGACAAAGAATTATGTTTGGAGTTTAGGAGCAAACCCCGAAAAAACAGAAGTGCTTCACAACGGTGTTGATTTAAATCGTTTCCGACCTTTAACTGGAATAAAAGATGAAATGAGAAGAAAACTGGGCATCACCGAGGGCTCGAACGTCGTTTTAACTGTGAGGCGACTTGTCTACAAGAATGGAATCGACACTCTAATTGAAAGCGCGAAAAAAGCTGTCAAACAGAACCCGGGGTTAGTCTTTATTGTAGTCGGCAAAGGACCAGATTTTGAGGAAGTCAAAGAAAAAATAGTGCAGTTAGGAATTCAGAAAAATTTCAGGCTTACAGGTTTTGTCTCAGATGAAGACTTGCCACTTTATTATAATGCAGCAGACTTTTTCGTTTTGCCCTCTAAATCTGGGGAAGGCTTGCCTTTGGTTGCGCTTGAAGCCATGGCTTGTGGAGTGCCAGTGATATCGACAAACGTTGGAGGCATATCTGAAATTATGAATGAAGATTATGGAAAACTGGTGCCGCCTAACTCTCCAGAGTCTCTTGCTGACGCAATATTAGATTTTTCTCAAAGGGACTTTTCAGTCATCAAAAAAGACCTGCGTAAAATGGTTGAGCAAAAATATAGCTGGGACAGGAACGTGGAAAAACTTGTCGAAATATACGAAGAGCTTATTTAAGCATATGTCAGAGACTATATAGCTTTCAACGCTGGGGGAAGTTACAGGCGATGACGACGAAAGTAGAAATGGTTTCGGTAGTGATTCCAACACTCAACGAAGCAGGAAACATTCTTGAAACATTGACAACTATCAAGAAAGAAATAGCATATCCTAACGAAATAATCGTTGTAGACGGAGATTCAACAGACGGAACAAAAGAAATTGTTAAAGACACAAAGTTTTGCAGGCTCATTGTTGAACCTAGACGCGGTTACGGACTTGCTCTTAGAACAGGAATTAAAAATGCGAAAGGAGACGTGGTAGTTATGGTTGACGGTGACGGAACTTATGAAGTAAAACACGTCAACCGCTTGCTTGACGCACTGATAAAGAATGATGCAGAACTGTGTCAAGCAACGCGAATGTATGATCTGAGAAAAGCTATGGGGTTCACGAATTTTGTTGCTAACAAAATAATAACGTTTTGTTTCGACTTCTTTTACA